>NZ_NPFA01000039.1 GCF_002265875.1 Marinococcus halophilus | reverse complement strand
GATGCAGGAGGAATATGATACGGTAGACATGAGGCAGAATCCTTTCTCGATGGTGTTTTGGTCGATGTCATCGTACCGTATCAACGGGGATTCTGTCTCTTTTTTATTGATAATGGAAATAATTGTTAATAAACCCGCAACATAAAAGTTTGTAAGAAAAGATGATGCTTATGTGGCGATTTATTCCGATAGAAGATTAGTACCTTTAGAAGAAAACGCAACTGCTTACCGAGAAATACGATTTTATGGTAAAGAACAACATCTGGTTATTAAATGTTCATCTCGTCAAGAAATTGGTGAGTTTGAAACATTCAAAGCTAGTCTTCAAGACGCTTTTCTAAGCCATAGTTATAATGAGTTTGCCTTTGAAGATTTTCAACATGGATATTTGAAATTAACCAAAAATGATGAGTTTTTTATCAACGATCAACTAAAAGAATATAATTCTAACAATGCTATTTCCTACACTGAGTTGAATATCGGTAGTGGAAGGGATGTAGAAATTGATTAAAAATCGGAATGCAGCATGGGCCTTAGCATTCGTTGGCGCTAATATCATACTCTTTTTAATTTTCTTTTTGGGCCCAGCACTACTGGGACTCTATTATTCCTTTACCGATTATTCCGGTATTAGCGCCTCGTTTATTGGTCTAGAAAACTATATTGAACTATTTCAGGATTCCAGTTTTTATGGAGCACTATTTAGAACGATCGTTTACGCTGGCATAGGCGTCCCTCTGATTTATAGCGTATCTTTAGGAGTATCTTTGCTATTAACAAGTTCGAAAACAAGAGGAAAAGGATTAGCGAAGATTGCTTTTTTCTTTCCGTGGTTGATTTCACCTATTATTGCTGGTGTCATATGGCGCTGGCTCTTTGGAGAAAGTTTTGGATTTGTAAATTTCATTCTCGGTAGTCTGGGTTTGGGATCGGTGCCTTGGTCTTCCAACGGAATAATGGCTTTTGTCGTACTGTTCTTTGCAACGGTTTGGATTGGTACTGCGTTCAATATGCTTCTTTTTATGAGTGCCCTAGTGAATATTCCGAAAACATATTATGACGCGGCAATGATTGATGGAGCAAATACGATACAAAAATTTTGGCACATCACCTTGCCAGCATTAAGGCCTACTTCGTTTATGGTCGTACTGTTATCCGTGTTTAACTTAATGAAAGAATTTCCATTAATTCAATCACTGACGGACGGAGGACCAGGCTCCGATACTACCTTATTAGTGCAGTATATTTACGAAACAGGTTTTAACCAGTTAAATATTGGCTACGCTAGCGCAGCTTCGATGATTTTGTTTGTTTTATTGATGAGTTTTGCTTTATTACGACTTCGCGGCGAAAAAAGGTGGGAAAACTAATGTTTAAATTTAAAGAGAATCAATCCTCGGCTTTTCTCACTATATTAATGTACATTATGGTCATATTGTTTCTATTTCCCATACTATGGTTACTATTAAGTTCGTTTAAACCCGGTGGAGAATTATTTGATTATCCTTTAAGCTTCTTACCAGAAAATCCGACAGTAGAAAATTATGAGTATGCCTGGACGACGATGAATTTTGTTCGTTACTTTCTCAATACAAGTATTGTCACCGTAGTAACAACTTTGCTCACGATTCTGGCCAGTGCTTCATGTGGATTTGCGTTAGCAAAATATCGATATAAGTGGCTTGCTGTTTTCTTCATATGTATTTTGGCTACAACAATGCTTCCGACCGAAGTTATCATGAATCCCACATTCACAGTCATTCAATCTCTAAACCAATATGACAGTTTAGCGGGCTTGATTATACCTTCTATTAGTACAGCTACAGGTATATTTATGTTTCGGCAATTCTTCTTAAGTGTCCCTGACGACTTATTGGAATCCGCTAGAATTGATGGAGCTAGTGAAGGCAGAATATTTTTCCGATTAATGCTTCCAATAGCAAAACCAATCATGATCACCCTAGCCATTTTCTCGTTCCAATGGCGTTGGAACGACTATATATGGCCTTTAATTGTTATAAGTAGTCCTGAAAATTATACTCTGCAGATCGCTCTTAGAAATATCGTCGGAGCTGACAGTATTAATTGGCCATTGCTGTTATCTGCTTCGGTTATTTCAATCCTGCCAATGGTTGTTTTATTCTTTATATTTCAACGTTACATTATGGACAGCCAAGCTACATCTGGCTTAAAAGATTAAATAAGTTATAAACAAAACTTTAACAGGCGGCTGGTTATCATCTTAGCCGCCTGTTTTTTGATATTGTTTTAATTTAAGAATATTACTAATAATTATTGGCATCCAATCATTTCCTCCAAATACGAGAACTGCTTGTTATATTGAGTGTGATTCATTAACTTCCGATAATCTATTCTATGTTCATTTGAAAACTTATCTACTTATAACAACTTGCTTCTGCGATAAGCCAGGGGCGTCATATGCTTATGCCGACGAAAGGTTCGATAAAGTGGCTGGCACTAGAAAAACCAACCTGGAAGGCAATATCGGTGACTGAAGTCTTCGATGCCTGAAGCAACTCCATGCTTTTCTGAAGGCGGTACTCCTTTACATAACTCATCGGGGTCGTTTGCAGGATTCGTTGAAAATACCGGCAACATTCCGATCGACTTAAGGATCCAGCCTGGGCAATATCTTCCAAACGAAGGCTCTCCGCATAATGCCTTTGAATCCATCCAAGCATCTGCTTCATCGCTTGTTCTTCGCGTTCCTGGGCTGGATGATACGTTAAGATCGGCTCGTGCCCAATCGTGTGCCGCCATACGTTATTCAGGACGGTAAACGCCTGAAGTTCAAAATGGAAAGGCTTTTCCTCTAACAGATGCTGGAGCGATAACAGCGACCTCATGATGGTTTTGCCCCAAAGGGACTCCGCCGGAATCCGAATCCAGGAGAAATTTGTTGCGGTGATAAAAGGGGTGAGATAGGTCTCATGCAACGCCTCTGGTATTAAAAACGAAGGATCCACATTAATACACAGATACTCACTAGGAAGGACGCCATGATGGGCTGCATGCAGGCGCCCGCTATTGATAAATAAGGCCTCTCCCTGTTTCACCGTGCATGAATCGTTATTGATGTAGAATTCAGCTTCTCCTTGGAGCATCACCACCCATTGCACTTCGTCGTGCCAATGCCACGGGAGACGACCATCCACCAGTGCATGAAAGGCAGTGAGGTAGTACTGGACGGGAAGCGCGCCCGACCGTTGCTCCGTTATTTCCTGAAACTGCTGGTTGATAGCAATGGTGTTTTGACCCACAGACATCTCTCCTCAATCATGTAATATTTTTCTATACTATCATGGTATAAACCAACGGTCTTGATCCGTAGACTAGCAATATCACGATAGATAGGGAGCGAATAACCATGTTGAAAGCAAAACATAAGGGGTTATGGTTGGTTACGATAGGGGCTACCTTCTGGGGATTAGGGGGCACGGTTTCCCAAAAGCTGTTTCAGGATTTTCATTTGGAGGTCGGCTGGCTGGTCGCCGTACGTCTGCTCCTTTCCGGCATCAGTTTATTACTTCTCCAGAGAAGACTCGGGGAGCGGGCGCAAATCATTCGAATATGACAACGACCTTCCACAGCTTTGGCTGTTTTGGTTTTTGGTATCCTGGGAATGCTAGTCGTCCAATATACGTACATGGCTTCCATTGCAGATGGAAACGCGGCTGTAGCCACGCTGCTCCAGTATCTTTCTCCCGCGTTTATCATGATGTATCTGCTTCTGCGGCGACAAACGGCCTTTACCCGTCAGGAGGCGTGGACGTTAACCCTGGCTCACGCCGGCTGCTTTTTGTTATTAACCAACGGTTCCCTGCAGCAATTTCAGCTGCCCGTCTCCGCCGTCGTATGGGGCACGTTGTCCGGCATCGCTCTCGCATTTTATACCCTTTACGCGGTCGGTCTGCTGCAGCGATTTGCTTCACTGGTCGTGGTTGGGTGGGGGATGGTGATTGGCGGAGGCGTCTTAAGCTTTTGGCATCCCGTCTGGCGTGCTTTTCCGGAGACCCTGACCCTGGAAGGTTATCTGTACCTTCTCTTTGTGATCGTTGGGGGCACCATGATCGCTTTCTGGTTTTACATTGCCAGTTTGAATTACCTGGAGGCCAAAGCCACCAGTTTGTTAGGTTGCCTGGAACCCCTGGCAAGCGGTTTTAGCTATCGTGCTGTGGCATCAGGAGCCGTTTGGAGAATTCCAGTGGATGGGAGCAGCCTGTATTCTTGCGATGGTTGTTTTTCTGGCCCTGTTTCCACCTTCTTCGTCTCCGACCTCGAGGCCGACTCATGAGTAAGGATTGACGAAAAAATAAGCTATTTTGTCCTTAAGTACAAGGCCTAAAACCAAAAATGAAGGTATCAGCCGCTCCCGATAAGCGCAATGATGTTGAGTGAAAAGGCACTAAATAAAAGCTCCGAAAATTTTCGGAAGTTTAGAGTGACCCCATAATATGAGACAGGAAAAAACACCCCCAACGTCGTATGTAGTATTAACGATGATCTGGAGGTGTTTTTTTGATGGGAACCAATCGATTTTATCCGGAAGATGTGAAGCGCGAAGTCATTCGCTTGAAATTGGAGGGGCAAACCTCCAACCAGGAACTCATGAAGCAGTTTGGGATTAAAAATGAATCCCAGATTAAAACATGGGTCCGGTGGTATAAACAGGGAGCCTTCCACCGCCTGGCCCAGCCGCCGGGAAAACAATATATCTTCGGTAAAGGGCCTGACGAGGAAACAGAAATCGAGCAGCTGCGAAAGAAAGTGGCGTATTACGAAATGAGAGATGATCTGATGGGAAAGGCCAATGCCATCGAAAGGACGTGGTTCCGGAAGTCACCGTCGAAGTGATGGAGACGAATAAACATCTCTATGCCGTGCAGGCGATGTGTAATGCCTTCGGCATTTCATGGGCCACCTACTACCGGTGGAAAAAACGTTCCCGTGAGATTCCTGCCCTCCACCAAATCATTATGGATCTCTGCTGACGGTATCGCTATTGGCTGGGCCACCGCAAGGTGGCGGCTCTTCTCCGAAAAGACCACGGGATCAGGGTCAATCGGAAAACCGCCCAACGCGTGATGCAGAAGTATCAGCTCCAATGCCAGGCCAAGCCGAAGAAACGGACCCAGCCGACGGGAGAAACCCCTCAGACGGTGCCGAACCTCCTTCAGCAGGAATTTACAGCTGATCGTCCCAACCAAAACTGGGTTACGGACATTACGTACCTGCCGTATGGAGAGAAGATGTGGTATTTATCTACGATCATGGATGTATACAATAATGAATTAGTCGCGTATCAGCTACGGGATACGCAAGAGACGAGTCTGGTGCTTGATACGCTGGAAGCGGCCTGTCGGGGCCGGGAGACCTACGGTCTCCTCCTGCACAGTGATCAGGGCTCCCAGTATACCTCGCGCGCGTTTCAGCAGGCAGCCAAAGAAAAAGGCATTATCACAAGCATGTCCCGGAAAGGAAACTGCTTTGATAATGCCATGATCGAATCCTTCCATTCCTCGCTAAAGTCGGAAGAATTCAGCATCCGCGTACGGATGCCCCTTACATCTTCTATTATAGTCGAAAAAGTCGATTCGTACATGTATTATTACAATTACATACGACCATTTACCAAAT
>NZ_NPFA01000038.1 GCF_002265875.1 Marinococcus halophilus | reverse complement strand
CCAACTGAATGGTGGCTTCCCGGTAACGAGCTTCTTCCGTATCCCGTCTCATCATGCGCCATAACCCCTTTCCAGGCTATTTCTTTTTATCATAGCATAAAAAAACTGCCGACACGCTCTAAAATGAGAGCCATTGTCGACAGTCTGAAGCAAGGCTCTGTACAAGAGCCTTGCTTTATTTGTGTATGTGGTTTTTAAAATGATGCTGGCATTAAAGCAATACATATGTTAAATTTACCTAACGTTAGGTAGGCAAAGAGATGAAAAAGGTGATGATTTGATGGAAACACGCGAACGCATAATCCAAGCAAGTCTGGAGCTGTTTACAGAGCGGGGCTATGAAGGCACGACGCTTGCAGCGATTGCCAAACAGATAGGCATGCAGAAGCCTTCGCTGTATGCGCATTTTACAAACAAAGAGGCGCTTTTTTTGGCCACGGTGAAAACAGCTGTGCTTGAATACAACCAGATTGTACGCAGCGAGTTAGAGGCTCTGGGAGCAGAGACGGCGGAGACCCAGCTGAAAACGTTATTGTACCGGCTCGCTGAAGTGTATTACGACGAATACACAATCAGCCAGTTTTATTACCGTTTTTTATTTTTTCCACCTCCAGCGCTCGCTTCGAAAATGCAGCAGATGGTGGAATACCACGGCAGTGCTGCGGATCAGCATATTGAATCCGTTATTCGGCAGGGAAAGGACGAGGGGGCCATTGATACGTCGCTTGCGAGTGATCTTATCACGGAAAGCTACTTATGCCTGCTGAGCGGCATTGACTTTGACACGCGTTATTACGATTTTAATAAAGAACAAATCCGCACCCACGTTGACCGGATATGGCAAATCTTCTGGCGGGGGATTAAGGCTTCCGGATGATAAATAAAAGCAGCAGAAATTTACAGGAGGGCACAGATGGCTGATTCATGGACTTCATTATTAAAAAATAAAACGTTTGTGCTCGTATGGCTCTCAGGGATGACGGTGATGCTTGGCTTTTCCATTTTCTTTCTGTCCGTGTCCTGGTTTGTCGTCGATGAAATGCAGCAGCCGGCCATTCTCGGGGTTGTTATGATGACGATCGCCATTCCGCGGGTGGCCATGATGATTTATGGCGGGGTGCTTGCGGATAAAATCCAGAAGTCGCGCATCATGTTTACGACGAATGCGATGCAGGTGGCGGTGATGATTGTCCTGGTGGTGCTCGTGCAGCAGGATGCCCTGCAGACGACTTCATTGATTATTCTGGCGTTTATCTTTGGCTTCCTGGATGCGTTCTTTTTCCCGGCAGCGTCGGCCATGATTCCGAGTATTGTGCCGGTGCATCAATTACAGCAGGCGAACTCCTGGTATCAGGGCTCCACGGAGCTGATGTTTATTATCGGCCCGGTGGGGGCAGGGCTGTTATTAACCTTCGGCGGCTTTGCCTTTTCGTTTTCCGCAGCGGCTGGATTGATCGCGCTGTCGACCATTCTGATTTATCCGCCGTTTTTAAAGGACCCGATTCCGGAAGCGAGGAGCGGGCGTCATACCGCCTGGATGGATCTGAAGGAGGGCCTCGCTTACGTGCGGCAGTCAGGCATCCACCGTGCCGGCACGATGGTGATTATTACGATTAATTTATTGATGATCGGACCGCTTCTGATCAGCATTCCGATGCTCATCAGCGCGCTCGGAGGCGCTCCGTGGCAGTTAAGCTTATTAGAGGGAGGATTTTCGACTGGCACCTTTCTGTTGAGCGTGCTGCTCGTTACGTGGTCGTTGAAGCAGCGAAGAGGAAGCTGGGTGCTGGGGGCCATGGGGGCAAGCTTTATTCTCCTGCTTGTATTCAGCCAGGTGGAGGCGCTCCCTGTGCTTGTCGCTGTGATTACGCTCATGGGAGGCGCGGGGATGCTCGTGTACCTACCGACGATTACCATGATTCAGGAAAAAACCGACAACAACAAGCTCGGCCGGGTGATGAGCCTGGTGAACTTTGCAGCCAGCGGATTTGAGCCTATAGCCTTTGCGCTTATTTCATTTCTAGTGGCAGCATCCATCCCGATCCAGACGGTACTGATGTACACCGCCGTGACCGGGCTTTTGTTAACCGGACTGCTGCTATGGTGCAGTCCGGAGTTCCGGCAGACCGATTAAAAGCACCAGTGGAATACTGCTTAAGCCTTCCGCTCCGGCAGGAGTCCGGAGGGCTTTTTCATTAGAGTTATATAGACTTGAAAGGCATTTCTTTAAGGAAAAACGGGAAGAGACCACTACTGGCCATACATATATCACTATACTTTAAGGAGGATGAAAAGCATGAGGGTATTATACGCAGGTATGGAAAATGAACTACTTGTACTCACACAGAGCGGCGAGGGATGGCAAACGAAGACGAAGCTTAAAGGGACCCAGCCGGTCCGGGTGGCGGTGGACCCTTCTGATAATTCCATTGTTTATTGTGCCACTTATGGGCATGGATTATGGAAAAGCGAGGACGCCGGAGAAAGCTGGCAGGCGATAGGAAAGCCGCAATTGTATTTTGAGCCAGCGGGTGACGACGGTATCCCTTCACCGTACATCACGTTTGTCGGCACACATCCGATGAAAAAGGGGGAGGGGGCACATATTGTGTATGCCGGCACCGAGCCTTCGGCGGTTTATTACTCGGAAGATGGAGGAAAGCATTGGCATGAATGGACAGCTATCCAGCATATGGCTTCCAAACCGGAGTGGCAGTTCCCGCCACGTCCCCACACGCATCATGTCCGCTGGATAACTCCAAGCTATGCGGATCCGGATCATATAGCGGTCTCCATTGAGTACGGAGCCGTGCTTTTTTCAACGGATCACGGGAGCACCTGGCAGGACCGGCCGGAGCATAGCCCGAGAGATGTGCATACCCTTCTGGCTCACCCGTCCGCTCCCGGTCGTTTATATGCAGCCTGCGGGGATGGGTTTATGAACGCTTCATTTTCGTATGCAGAAAGCGATGACGACGGCGCCCATTGGCATTACAAGAGTGAAGGACTGGAGAAACATCCATACCTTTATAACATGGTGCTGAACGCAGCAGACGCGGACGACCGTCTCGTTTCCGCCTCTAAAGGCCCGCGTGAAGCCCACTCGTCCGATGCCGCCAGTTCCGCCATTTACCGTAAGCAGGGAGAAGCACCTTTCCGTGAAATATCCCGGGGGCTTCCGGCAGGGTCTTTCGCCCATGTCTTAACCCAGGATCCGAAGGATACCAGCATTTTTTACGCGCTCAATAACCATGGCATCTTTTTCCTCCGTACAGACGAAGACATATGGAAGCCGGTCGATATTGCCTGGAAGGACGAGTATAAGCACCAGCACCCGTCGTGCTTTGTGGCAGGGTTCCGGTAAAAGAATTAGAAAATTTTTTAAGTTTGTTTCAAAATAGCAGTGATTGAAGGATCGGTATGTTTTACTTGGAAACCAAGCGGGTAAATATGATTTATAACGCAAAAAACCAAAACAGCTT
Organism: Marinococcus halophilus; assembly: GCF_002265875.1. Taxonomy (GTDB): domain Bacteria; phylum Bacillota; class Bacilli; order Bacillales; family Marinococcaceae; genus Marinococcus; species Marinococcus halophilus. The sequence goes on along the minus strand of NZ_NPFA01000038.1, from coordinate 3,782 downwards.
TTACTGTTTTAACAATTAAATGGTCGGCGGAAATGAATGGATATATAAGCCAGTACATGAGCCGGAAAAAGGAACCCCGTTTCTTTTTCCGGCTTTTTTTATTGAAAGCATAGTAAAGAGATAAGGCCCATGCAGTCTGTGACAAACAGGCTGGAGACAGGTCATACGGGAAAATCCATACTTTATCGGTTTTTATCAGAATGCGTTAAAAATAAAGAGACCAAAGAAAGAGAGGAAGAATAAAATGGAAATAGCTGCAGTGATTTTATACGGCGTATTCGCCACGCTTCTATTGATTAATCCAGCCCAGATGAACAAAACTAAAAGCCAACAGCCGAAATAAACATTAAAATTCGCGTGGAACCATCAGGGCTCGTATTGCTCTGGTGGTTTTTTATTTTTATCATGCACAACGGGAAAAAGCTGTTTTTATACAGGCAGCTTTCTTCTATTGGGGGAGAAACAAGGCCCGGGGAGTAAAGAGACTGATGCCGGGCCACAAAACAGGAGTATCGATGGAGAGTAACAAAAGCCTTCTTACCTCTCGTTTGATACCGGCTGGAAAAGGAAAAATTCAATGATATAGAGTGGCTGCTTCGGAGCCCGGGCCCATAAGCAGTCAAAAATCTGGCAGTTTTCACGTTTTACTATAATTTGATAAGGAATGATGCCGTATCGCTGTATCTTTTATTTATTCGACTGTTTTGACAGCCGTAAGTATGTTTCCTTTTTTCCCCCTGGATATGGAAAAAGCTCCTTCTTCTGAAAAAAAGTCCGAATGGTCCTATAAGGGTGAAACGGGGCCGGAGCACTGGGAGAGCCTGGACGCTGATTATACTACGTGCACCGAGGGAGAAAGCCAATCGCCCGTAAACCTTCGGGAAGCAGAAACAAAACGGGGCAGTGCTGATGTACAAATGAATTATGAGCCAACCAATTTCACCATTAACAACGACGGGCATACCATATTGGCAGAACCTGAAAACGCCAATAATACATTAACTTATGATGGGGAGGAGTACACACTTTCCCAATTTCATTTCCATGCGCCAAGTGAACATCAACTCAATGGAGATTACGAAGATATGGAGCTTCATCTTGTACACGAAAGTTCCGAAGGTGAAATTGTCGTGAGCGCATTTATGCTTGAGGAAGGAGGCGGTACAACTTTCCCTTCGTCATTTTGGGACAAGATGCCGTCAAGCGAAACAGAAGCCCCGGCTTCTTCCGAGAACCGCCTCGATCTGGAAGAACTGCTGCCATTCTCCGAAACGAACTTTCAGTATGAAGGGTCATTAACGACCCCGCCGTGTACAGAAGGAGTGAACTGGATCGTTTACGGGGAGCCGGTCTCTGTTTCAAGTGATCAATTGAAGGAGTTTCAGCAAATTTATGACGACAACCACCGTCCGGTCCAGCCGCTTAACGGAAGAGAAGTAATGGAAAATTAATATAATCACCGGCGCGGACCGCCCCGTTCATCCCATTTTTAACTCAAAATGGGATGTTTTTTAGTTTGAAACTCATGGACGCATAGGAAAGCATATTAAGTCGATCGTTGTAACGTTCGTGAAAATTTGGATGCGGCGATCGTAGATTTATTTTTAATGTTAATTTGACATATCGCTTCGCCCAGGGGCACAATTGCAGCAAAAGCATCTTTTCTCCCAAATTCTTTTCTTTTCGAACCCCATTTGGCATTTCATTTTTTTAAATATGTATATATAATACAAATAATTCATTCTTTTTTGAAAAATTAGTACATACTTCCCGGACTATTTAGTGAGCGGCATAGGCAATATTTATGAAGGGACAGGGAGGAAGATACTGTGACGTATATATTTGATCATTCAATGACGTTAAAGGATTTCTATAATCAAAACGCCCAGTTGTTCGAACAAATGCTGATTGAAGAAGCCGCCACGGTAAAGAAGGATGTCCGCGATATATTGCAGCAGGGTAATATTGACCTGGTGGTCAACGCCCATCAGTTTGTTTCTCTGGCTCTAGAAGGAAAGGAAGAAGAACTGAAAGCGTTCGCTGAACAGGAGGGCATCGTTTGGGCTGCGCAGGATATTGAATTATCCTTTAGGCTGGAATGGGTGCATGCCCTGCGCCGAACGATTTGGCTGTTTATTGAAGCCTACCAGACGCGTGCCGGGGAAAAACACTTTCATGATTTTTTCCAATGGGAACGAAAAGTAAACAACCAGATAGACGCTTTTTTACATACTTTTTTGAAAAGCTATTCCACCTACAAAGAAACTCTTATCCAAAACCAGGAGCAGTTAGTTGACTATCTGTCGACACCGATCATCCCGCTCGGGCGCTCCATCTGTATTTTACCACTGATAGGCCTAATAGACGGGCGGCGCCTTGAATTGCTGCAGGAAAATGCCCTGAGGAATGTAGCGGAGCAGAAAATTCGAGTGTTAATCATTGATCTGTCCGGGGCGGAGCCTATGGAAAAGCAGAAGCTACAGGATTTTATAAGAATCATTGAAGGGATTTCTTTAATGGGAAGTGAAACAGTATTAACCGGAATTTCGAGAGAGATGGCCATGGAGCCCGCTTTGTTCCAGGAGGTTGGCGGCTCTCACATTAAAACCCTCGGCACCCTGCAAAGAGCCATAAGTGAATATTTCGTGTGGAAGGATTAGCCTGGAGTTATGCTAATGGATGCTTGATCAGGAGAAAGAGCGTTTTTAAAAAAATGGAGGCAGAGATGAACCGCGTTATTCGGTAAGGACGGCTTTGTTTTGTTAGATAAAATCATAATAACTGTTAACAATTGAGGGACTATCTCAAAAAAGAGGTAGTCTCTTTTATCTATATTAGAACGATAGGGTAAAAATTAAAAAGAGCCGAAAGTTCGCAGAAAAATAGAAAGCAAGAAGAGTTTGTATACAGGCACAACGGGGTATCATCATCTATGGCACACTCTTCTTAGCCGTTCGTTTGGCATTGCTGGGCAATACCAGAAAACGAAAGAATAGAAGACGTCTGATTTCAGACAAAAGCTCGAAAATACACAAGGAGGAATCAAGCATGAAGCCGCAAGTACAGGAATACACCAACGAAGACAACATTGAGCAGGACGTACAGAAGCTCACGGATAACGGTATCAGCCGTAACGATATTTATGTCATGAGCCACGATGATGACCGCACCGACCGGATTGCGGAGAAGGCAGACACCAATGAGCCGACCGATAAAGAATTCGGCGTTGATTCCGAAAACCGTTTCTCGAAAAAAGGAGACGAGCTGCGCTTTAAACTTCAGGAGCTAGGATTTACGGAGCAGGAAGCCGAAGATTTAGAGGACGATCTGGATGAGGGCAAAGTATTGCTGATGGTTCAGGACGACAAGAACCTGAGTGAACTGCTGAAATAGTATTAGACAAAATAGCTGGAGGCCATCGGCTTTCCGGCTTTGTCTGTACATATACAAAGACGCTTCCGCGCGGGAGCGTCTTTGTTTTATCTTTTGCCTGTCAGGCGTAAAAAACAAGCGGCAGGCGCTGCGATGCTGCTAGTGCCTAAGTTTAACTTTTTACATGTGAATGGTAATGCTGTTTTACTGACCATATTACTCTATTTGATATAATGGAAGAAAAATACAGATAAAAGGAAAGAATTCTTATGTTGCAGTTTTGAAAACAATTGTTGGTCATGGATTTAAATATTGGAAATCATCGACAATATCATCCAACCGATGGCTTTGCGGGTCAGGCCACGCGGTAAGCGTCATACACGCTTTCCAGGGTCGCGCCCGCCTGGGCG
>NZ_NPFA01000037.1 GCF_002265875.1 Marinococcus halophilus | reverse complement strand
ATGTATGCGGAAAGGGTCACCCTGCGCTGGGTCACCCTTTTGTCCGCTATGCTGTTTCTTCTTCGGCTGGAATATCGTCGATGATAACGACCGTTTCCGCTCCGATTTCGTCGGATCGTAGCTCCAGCTCTTCCGGCGTAAGAATCAGCACTGCTTGTTTACCGTAGTATTTTACGCGGTCTTCCATACGTTCCAGGCGTTTATGAAGATTCATGTCTTTTTCCTCCCCATTGATTGCGGCTGTCGTTTTCTAATGTTTGCTCTATTTGTTCCAGTCGGCGTTGCATTTCTTCTGTTTCGTGCGCTTTAAAGCCAAACTCTAATAGGGTGCGGCTCGCGCTTGCTCTTGCCATAGCAGGCGTTTTCGGATTGCTCGCCATTTCTTCTAAAGCGTCTACCGCGCTTGTCATGCTCTGCCGGAGACGGCTAGTAGCCTGACTGACGGCTTCCTGTTTAGCCTGGTGATATTGTTCTCGAAAGTCGTCTTCTTGTAACCACCGCCATAGCGTACTCTCGGAAACACCCACCTTTTCGGACGCTTGCCGGAGCGTTGGCTCGCTTAACAATGCAAGAATGGCCTGATCGCGTTTACGGCTCTGTTTTTCCCCGTGTCCTGCTCCTGCCATGCTGTCACCTCATTTCTAAGGAATGTCTTTCATCTGTCGTTATCTGATAGCAAAAAGCGGCCGCCCTTAGGCAGACCGCGGCTTGTCATTTAATCAACCTTTTCAAAAAGCGGGATACGCTGAATGCTTTCGACGTTCCCTTCTTCTTCAATCCCTTTCGGGTAAGCTTCCATATTTGCAATATTCGTAAGCATAACTTCAATTTTTCTAATATCCGCGTTTTCGTCCGGCTCGCGGTCTAACTCTGTAAGCAGAAAATGAAACTTGCTCCCTTTATCTCCGGCACGTTGAGCGCGGCTTCTCATTTCTGCCGTGATTAAGTCATGAAATAGCTTGTCGGAGCCGTACCGTACTAAGAGGCGGCGGAAGTCTTCTGTCTCTTCAGTGGCTCGCATTTCCGCTTCTAAGAGCTTCATTTCCTTATCCCGTTGCATTTCCGCTAAAACCTTATCCTCTGTGGTAATCACCTGCTTATCAATTCGGGACAAATACGGATCTTCAAAGCTCCAGTCTTTCAGCTCGTGATAAATCGCGTTCAATTCCTTTTTAGCCTGCTCAGCGCGTTCTCGCTTATCTTGCATGAAGGACTGCTTTGCTTCTTCTTTGGCCTGGTTGATATAGGCGGCGGCATATACCTCTGTACTCCGCTGAACTGTCCAATATTTGTACATAGCCTTATTGTAGCTGTCTTTCATGCCTTGAAATGGTTGTAGTACGCGCTCTTGGTTAATGCTTGTAATCATAGAATCATTCCTTTTTTATAATTTAATAGTTGCTTTTGATCGCATTTCTCGCGTGGTACAAAAGTTTCGTGTACAGATAAGCTCCGGCGTCCTGCTTGCCGATATAGACCGTGTTAAACCCATAGCGGCTTTCAAACGTCTGTAAGCTCCCGATCAATGCCTGCGGCTGGTATTCGCTCCGATAATTCCCGGATAGCATATTGGAAAAGCCTTGTTCGTCTTCTACCATGACGGAAAATAAAAAAGGCCCGGAGCGTATTAATTCGCTCTCGAACCTTGTGCGGTCTTTGATACTAGAAGCCAGTTCATCTATTGAGTTTTTCCGCTCAATCCTCATAGGAAATAACATGTCGGTCACGATCCCCATTGAAGGATCAGCGGGAAGCAAGGCCGCGTAATCACCTACATCTAGTTTGCGGCTTTCCGTATCAATGCCCCGCTTGTTCAGGTAATCTGTAATGTGTTTGTTATTCTGCTCCCTGGTATCGGTTACGATACGCACTGTTTGAAGCAGTTTTTTTACATCCGCGTCAGTATAAACCGCCTGGGCTTGCATACAATCACCTCCCTTTAGGAATTATCTTTTTGTTCTTGGGCTTTCCGTTCCCAATAACGGCGGTTGTATTCCCGTGTTCGATCCGGATTATTGGCTCGCCATTGACGCTGGTACTCTCGAACGCGCTCCCGGTTATTCTCCCGGTGGCGTCGGCTCGATTCCCGCTGATAGGATCGCTTAGCCTCTCTCGCTTCTTCGCTCATGCTCATGGTTACGCCCCTTTAATGTGATGGTTAATCTGCTGAAGCTCGTCTGTGGTTACAAGCCCTTGCTCGCGGAGTGTGTGAAGCAAGCTCCCCAGGTCGTCGTGATGTTCCAAACCGTACTGTGTTTGGACGGCTCTAACCAATATTTTCACTTGTTCTTGCATAGTAAATTCATTCATAAATGAATGCCTCCCAGCTTTATTTTAGGGTGATAATTACCACCTGTTTGAAGGGTGTCTGAAGGGGTGTCTCGCTAAATGCTATGTGAAGGAAACATAACGCCTGTAACCCCTGTCAAATCAAGGTTACCCATGACGTTTAATCCCTAGTATGATAGTTAATAATTAAAATCAAATAGGGGATTAAGTGTCATGGTCTGTGCCTTTGCTTATTAAGCAGTGAAGCCTTCCTTTCTTAACTCTGCTCGCGTTGCTTTTTCATACAGTGCGCCCTTTGATTTAGCCATGTTAATTAATCCTTCAATTACCTGCTCGTGAGACAGACCGAACTTTTGAGCCATATCGTCAACGCTCTGTACGCCGTCTACTCGTTTCATTCTTCCCTGGTTTGTTCGTTTACTTTCAACGTTCATCATTTTAAGCACTCCTTCAACATCTTTTTTAGTAACGCCGATCCGTTTAGCAATCTCCTGTATTTCTTCTTTGAACTCGTCATTAAGACAAAAGGTATCTAGCTTTAATAGCTCCTGGATCGCTTCACGCGTTTTTGACGGTCGGTGAATCTGGCTGTGAAAGTCTGTTTCCACGCGGCTCATAAGCATTTGAAAAAAAGCGTGAGTATCTGCTTTACGCTTCACTTGAATTACTACTGACTGACACGTCTCAAACGATACATATGGAGCAAGAGCTTTCAAACAAGCATAATGTGTCGCTGTTACCTGCCGTTTAAATTCATTCATTATCTGTTCATCTTCGTTTCGGAAAGCGTGGTACACCTTCGGCGTGAACGCGCTCAGAATGTTTTCTTTCTTCTCGTCTTCGCTTAACTGTAAAACCTCGTCGGTCTCGGCTATGCTCTGCTCGGTTAGTGCTGTTTCCAGGTTGTTATCCCGGACAGCCTTGGATATATTCAGCGTCCCTATGCGGTTAAGGTTGAGTATCCGCTCTGTTGCCTTCAGAAAAGCGTTACGGTACTTCGCATAATACAGCTCCTGGTCAAGCGCGGCATTGTATCGGTTCCAGGCTTTATCATACGTAAGGCAGTTGTTCAGGCAATCCTCTGTAAGGCCGTAATTTCGTTCAATATGGCTCTGAGCGAATAGCTTGCGGTCAAAAAGTGGGTGACTGTTTAGCTCGTCCGTGATCCGGCGGGCTATGCTATCCCGGTAATGATAAGCTCCCTCAATATTAAACAAGTCGTCCTCTTTAGCTCTCGCTTCCAGGGTGAACACGGAGAAGCGGCGGTAAGAATTACGTAAGCGGTTCGACATTTGTTTAAGCGCGGAAACGTTAAATAAAGGAGAATGTTCTCCGTCCGCGACGGCAATTACTTCCCAATCCAGCTCGTTGTAAATGCTCACGCCGTCGGCAATCACGTTTGTGGTTAGTAACACTTGAACGTCGTCGTCGATCGTTCCGTTTTCGACAATATTTTTATACTCGCTATTGCTTTTCTTGCTCGCGTCGATGACGTGAGTTTTAATGCCTGCTTTCCGTAACGCCTGCTTCACGCGGTCAATGTTGGCCTTGCTCTGCATATAGACGATAACGCGCCAGCCGTGATGTTGTACCCTCACTTTGAGAAGCTCTGTAATCTCCGTGAGTGCATTTTTTCGATATTCAAAGGTATAAACGCCGAACTCGTTACAAGGTGATCCATTACGGCCGGTGTTTACTTTCACAACGCGGTCAAACTCGTTCTTATCAATGTCTTCCGGCGTACCGCTCAACGCAAGCACGTTTTCCGCCTGCCCCTGGACGGCTTTCAAATCGCTTATTGCCCGGTAGCGGTAATCATAGTCGCTTACCAGCTTGTGGTATTCATCAATAGCTAACGTGAAGGTAAGCTCCGGGTAGACGCGGCGCAGATGTTCAATCAAGGCTGGGACTTTATCATAGGTAGAAACAAACACCCGCTTGCCTTGCCGCGCGTCTCGCATAGCGTTTGCCATGACCCTTTCTGTCTGTCCCTTCACGGATCGTAAGCTGTGATCGTTCGCAACTTGATCTGTGAGTGCGACTGTCGGACATGCAAACACATAGAAGTGTTTCTGCTTACTTGCGATTTCCTGGAACGCGTCAATTACGCTCGTTGTTTTCGCGCTCCCCGTCGGGCTGTCTAAAAGAATTGATCCACCTTCTTCAATCAGCGGCTTAATATCCTTCGCTTGCAAGTATCCTTTTACTTCAAGGCGGTCAGCTGTGTACGTCTGCCCGTAGGATATAGAAGCTTGAAACGTCCGTGCTGACGGTTTAAAGCCCTGTTCTTCGGCTTTATGGATCAATGTTCCTATGGTCGCTTCTCCGCGCGGCTTGATCGCATTCCATTGTTTTTCCGTAGCTTCGCCGCCGCTAATAATATCAAACAGCTGGCGTCCTTCTTCGTCAGCAATCATTTTCATTTCTACATAATGCTTAATCGCATATACGCATTGATTCCATTCTTGGCCGCGCCCGGCACTTGTGGGAATATGGCCAATCGCTTCGCACATACGCTTTAATTCGTCGAACGGGAGCGGCTTATGATTACGGCTGTTTGGATCAAACAAAGCGTTCTGCTTGCTCTGTGCTTTCTGCCGGGCTTTATCTTTGTATTGTCCTGCGTTAATCATAGCCTGTTCATCAATGAGCTGAGCCGCTTTTCCACCGCGTATAACTTGTTTTGGTGGAATAGCCTGCCGATCTACGGGAATACCCATAGCGGCTAACTCATCTACCATAATTTCAATAATCCCGCGCATTTCCCGTTCATTAGTGATCCGTTGATCGAGTTGAAATACCAGGCGGTAACGGTTGCCTTTGATACCGTGGCTAAAGGTATGAAATATGCCTGCTAGTTTCCCCTTTAGCATGGACACAATTTCCTTAATGTCCGTTTCTTCATTATCGTCGTCTACGTCGATCGCAAAGAAGCTGGCAGAAACAAACTGCATAGTATTATTTTCGTCTGTGTCTACGTCAGCGGCCAGGACGCAATGCCCGTTGCCAAAGTAGTTAAGGATTGTAGAAAGCGGTAGCCGCTCGCTGTACGCCTTTTTTAAGTCGTTCGTGATTATTCCCATTTCATGCCCCTGTGGTTGTTCCTGGAAGGCTGTTGAGTGAACGATTGCGGCATGTAGCGGCGGCGCGGCCGTGGTTGCCTGCATAAAAAAATCTCCCTTCTTGTAAAGCGCATAAACCGCTCCCACAAAAAGAAAGATTTCTGTTAAAATATATACGTATGTCTTGTTTTCAAGACAAATTTATCGTACACTATTAATAACTAAAGAGGGAGCAGTGCGTAGAATATATGAATGCTGGTTACATTCATACATTCGGTTTACGCGCTGTCTTTTTTTTATGAATTTTTTAAATACAACACTACGTTAGTATTATAACATAGATTAAGTACATTTTTCAATAAAGCGAACAAAAAAATATAAAAGAATTTTACTGTTTTCTCGCCTTCTCCGCAATTTCATGCACCGTACTTTATGCAAAAATCTGTATCTGTGAAAAAGACAACGGCCGGGAACGCCTGGCAGAGCAATATGTATAAATCTTGTTCTTCCGCTATGCCAGAGTTTAGACCTCGACCCTTCTATGACGGCGTTTGAAGAAAATCTTAGTTTACATAAGGATTCTTATCGGAAGTAGTAATCGTATATGTCATACAGTATTATGCAGAAGTCAGACTGTATCCGCCTTCCGGGAATACTCTGCCTTAAAGGAACAAAGCCATAAGCAGGATAACTTTAACAGCGCGGTCGCTGATTTCAATTTTAATATTCAAGCGCATTTTTCTCCCTCCTGTTCATTTGGCCGTTTCCGGCGGCTATTATTTCCTCCTACTTTGTCTAATATAAGAGAAGTGGCATTCATTTCTCAGAAATAGAAAAATTTTTTAACGAAAATACGACGTTGTAACGAAGGCGAATAATAGCGGATAATGAACGGAAGGAGGGGAAGCTATGCAGGACTATGAGAAACGCTTCTATACGCTTCAGCAGATCGCGGACAGCATGGATCGGCCACGTAGCACCTTGAATGAATGGAGGAAACTATTTTCCCCGTTTATTCCTACGGTGGGAGAAGGCCGGCAACGGCGGTATAAGCGGGAGGCCTTAAACATTTTTGAAACGATTGCCAGGCTGAAGGAATCGAATGAAACTAACGATCAAATACGCGACTACCTCGGGCAGATGGTCGATGATATTACGGTGACGGTGGACGACGACGATACGCCGCCGCCATTGCTCCGGCAGATGTATGACAGCTATACGCATTTACTGGAACAGAATGAACGCCTGGAAAGCCGCCTCGATCAATTTCAAGCGGAATCAAAGGAACGGGAAGAGCTTCTTTTACAAAAGATTGACGAACTCTCCGCGAAGCTAGAACCCCCGGAAATAGAGGGAAAAGAGATAAATAACGAAAGCACAACGTCGAATCATGACGAAACGCCTGCTCAGAATACGCCGCCTAAAAAATCAGGACTCTTTCGTAAATTCTTTAAGAAGTAAGCTGGACGGTTGTCCTGTTTTCAGTACAGTACGTGAAATGTAGACCGCGTGAGTATCACTATGCTCGGACGTTTTAAAAAGTAATTTCTCATGGATTGTGTGGCGGCATTTATCGTTGTTTCTCGATGGTAAAGTCATGGAGGGAATAAAAACGCTGTATGAAGCGGAGAGTTTGATTTATGCAGTGAACGGAATCAAAGGATAGGTAAAGCGGAATCGCGGGCAAGCGTGGTAAAATACATATAGATTAGCGCACTTAAGCGCAATATTATGTGAGTCTTGCGCCTTCTCTGCTAGCTCATATTGTGCCTTCTTCCGGCTGGGCACGCCGCACCGTCTTTCGAGGCGGTGCTTTTTTATGTATGCGGAAAGGGTCACCCTGCGCTGGGTCACCCTTTTGTCCGCTATGCTGTTTCTTCTTCGGCTGGAATATCGTCGATGATAACGACCGTTTCCGCTCCGATTTCGTCGGATCGTAGCTCCAGCTCTTCCGGCGTAAGAATCAG
>NZ_NPFA01000036.1 GCF_002265875.1 Marinococcus halophilus | reverse complement strand
GCGCCCGGGCGGGCGCGACCCTGGAGAGCGTGTATAAAACCTACCTCGTGGCCTGACCCGCAAAGCCATCGGTTGGATGATATTGTCGATGATTTCCAATATTTAAATCCATGACCAGCATTTGTTTTCAAACCTGCAACAGTAGAGTAAAGACTTCCCTTTTAACTATTATTACCATTTATCTATGTATTTATTCTTAATGATACCATTATTTTTGTGTGTTAAGAAGCTTTCGTCCATACTTTTCCGTTTATGCATCTAATCAAGCTTCCATGTCCACAAACTAAAATAAACCGCGATTTCTTTTTAACAAAGCAGCTTTTGTGTATAAAAACTTTTGTTTTTTAAAGATTTTTGCGTAAAAACCTGTATTCTTGCATGATTTATGCTTATAGTGTAACTAGCAAATGCTAAGCAACAAGGAGGACCGTGTATGCTCGCTTTTGAACGCAGAGAAAAAATCCTGTCAACTCTCTACAGTGAAAAAAAAGTATTCGTCGCTTCCCTGGCTTCAACGTTTAACGTTACAGAAGAAACAATCCGCCGTGACCTTGAAAAGCTTGAACGTGAAGGAATCGTTACCCGAAATTACGGAGGAGCTACGCTCAATGAACGAACGAGCGAGGATCTGCCGTATCAGACAAGAAATACAATCAATTTAGAAGAAAAAAGGGTCATTGCCCAGCTGGTGCCGCCGCTGATCAAAGACGGCTCGTCTATTATGGCCGATACGAGCTCCACAGTATATGAAGCGCTGCAGGTGCTTCAGCAGTCCAAGGATCATCTCACTATTATTACAAACAGTGTTTCTATCCTTCAGGACTTTGCTTTTTCTTCCTTTGATGTATTTTCTACTGGGGGAAGCCTTCGAAAAAATTCACGCTCCCTGGTGGGCCCTTCCGCCATTCGATCGGTGCAGCAGTACAATGTAGATGCTGCTGTTGTGAGCTGTAAAGGCATTTCAATGACACAGGGAATCATGGATACAAATGAGCCCGAAGCGGATTTAAAGCAGTACATGCAAAATCAGGCCCGGCAGGTTATTCTGCTTGTTGACCATACGAAGTTTGGAGCTGTTTCCCTGGTTAAAACGTTTCCTTTTGAACAGGTGGACTGTCTTTTAACCAACAAAAAACCTTCAGAGGAGTGGCTCGATTTTTTCGAGCAGCATCGGATCGAGGTTATTTTCCCTTCATAATAAAGCTCTGTCTTTCTGCGGGCGCAGAGAGACAGAGCTTTTAGTTAGGAACTGGTAAGGTGCCGGACCACGTCTTCGGCCATTTGATGGGTTTCCCATGCCTGTTCATACATATATTCCGGGATAATGTCCTGCTCCACAAAAGCCAGAAAGGTTGTAATAATTGTTTCAAAGCCGCGTTTTTTTAAAGTGGATTCCCAGTCGTTTTCTCCCTGATACCAGACATCTTTATTCTTATGCACGCTGACATCCCGGACATTGCTTACTGTTAATGTCTGCTCCTGGTTCATCACATCTACACGTTCAAGAGTAGTGCCGGCCTCGCGGTTCATAATCCCAAGCGCCGTCACATTGGGAGATTCAAGCTGAAGTGTCACGTGATGAAGAAGATCGTATTCTCCTTTACCGCTCACTGTCATATTTTCAATTGTTTCGGGAAACAAATACAACATCGTATCGATTACATGAATAAAGTCATCAAATACAAACGTGCGGGCGTCCACTGCCTGATGGCCCCGGTGTTTTTGTACAATAATCATATTCGTATCCTCTGCTTCCATCAGCTTTTGATAGGAAGGCGCATGCCGGCGGTTAAAGCCCGTCATTAACAGAAGCCGCTTCTCTTTAGCCTTAGTGAGCAATCGCTGGGCGGATTCGGCATGATACGTAATCGGCTTGTCCACATACACGTGAATGCCCATGTCGAGCAGCGCATCTATGATAGGCTCGTGAGCTACGGTGGCTGTATGCACAAATGCTGCTTTCATGCCGCAGCTCAGCCATTCGTCCATCTGTTGGTACGTATGCGGTATCGTATACGTATCAGCAATTTCTTTTAACGTATCCGGATTTCTTGTGTACACGTGCAGTTCTACATCTTTTAAATTACTTAAAATGGGGAGATACGCTTTTTTGGCAATATCTCCGATGCCAATCATTCCTATTTTCATGGTGTCCCCTCCCGGGCCTGAGTTCATCAAGATAACGGTTACAAAATCCACATAGTGGTTTTGAATACCTTCTTTTCTCAGAATACCATAAATTGTTTCTTCACCGTTTTCCATTAGTTCATTTATAGTAATTTTCTTTCTGTTCTGCTATTTTCTGTACTTCAGCACGAATTTGCTGGTAAGCAAGCCGGCCGCCAAGACAAAGAAGATCATCTTCTTTACTGTAGGGCGTGCGGAAGGCCAAATGCTCGATCTGCTTATCCAGATAAGCGGAGAGCACTGCGATTTCTTCGTTTTTCAAGAATCCCCACGCCCCTTTTCTACAGAAAGAATCTGCTCAAAGGAAACGTTGTAGTAGCTGCCCTGCTCGTCCTTCCAATGAATCAGCCGTTTGATATGGTCGATATACGTACAGGTACCTATAGTAACTACAGTGTTTTCTTCATTTTTCCAGTATAGTCTCAATTCGTGTTTTTCAGCCCAGGCTTTACGGAGAAGACGTTCTTTCTGTTTCCAGTCCTCTGTCTCCTTTTCCCATTCTGCCGCAATAATACGGGCGATTGTTTTCTGTTCTTCGTTCATCAGCATCACGTCCCCTTCAGAAAGAAGTATATTACCTCCATTATACAAGAACGTACGTTCGAAAAAAGGATATTTTTTACTAACTTATTATTTATATTGAAAAAACCGCTCTCTATAAGCATTTCTATAGGCAGAAAAAAATTTTTTCTTCATACTGGAGACAGCATATTTAAAGGAGGAAAATCATGCAGGTAGATATTTGGTTTGATGTAATGTGCCCGTTTTGCTACTTAGGGAAACGGCGCTTTGAGTCCGCTTTGGAAAACATGTCATTCAGGCACCAGGTACAGGTTGTTTATCACAGCTTTCAGCTAAATCCGGAGATGCCGAAAAATCCCGATTCTGATATCCATACCTTCCTCTCAGAGCAAAAGGGCATGGACCGGGAGCAGGTGCTTTCTTTTCACCGGCAGCTCACCGATCAGGCCCGTGACCTTGGCCTGGAATACAATATGGATGAAGCGGTGCCGGCCAATTCATTTGATGCCCACCGGCTGCTGCAGTTCGCTACAGAGCGCGGCAAAAATAACCGCATGACAGAGCGTCTTTTTCGTGCATATTTCACCGAAGCTAAAAACATTGCGGATATCGATACTCTTGTCCGTCTGGCCGGCGACGTCGGCCTCGTGGAAGAGGAGACAAGGGAACTGCTCGAGCTTGACGCCTACACCCCGAGCGTACAGAAGGATTTACAGGAAGCTTCCTATATAGGAATTGACGGCGTGCCTTTTTATATATTCGATGAAACGTACACTCTCTCCGGTGCCCAGCCGGTAGAAACATTTGAACAGGCCCTTCAGCAGGTTTGGGAGGAAAAGCAGCAGGCATAACAAGAAAAGCTCTTCCTTTTCCGGAAGAGCTTTTCGTATAAAGATGGGACGAAAATAAAGCTTCATACGCTTTTTCGCAGGGAAAACACATCTATACATGAAAAACAGGAGGGCCGGGCCATGCTTGCCATTAAAGTAAATCGTGCATTTCATAAATTAAACAAACACGCAACTCCCGCTGCTGGAACTGCACTAAAAAGAAACGAACCGATCGTAGTATATTTAACCAGCACCCAGGAACAGAAAATACAGGACGCTCTCTATTTTCTCGAAGAGGAGCAATTAATTTACTGCAGCAGAGTAGAAGAAAAAGGCAATACAGATCCCCGGATAGACACGGCGCTTGAGCTCATTCCCCTTCCGAGGCTGTTTAACGTTTTAGAGACATAAAAAAAGCCGCCCCGGGATACGGAGCGGCACAAAGAGGGGTTCCCTATCCAGTGAGATGAACCTGGGGGATCAACATCTTTTATGTTAGCCCCTTAATGTAATGCTTGTATGAAGAACCTGTTAATGTTTTGTTATTTTCCCCACAGTAAAAATAAAAGAACAAAAAATCATAATACCAATTCCAATGCCTCCGGCGAGCCAAAGAGCGTTTAACAGCGCCAGCAAGGTAAACATAAAGGTGAGCAGCATATACAAAACGGCTGTTCGCGGCTGCCAATAAGCCGACACGTGAAACAATTTCCCCTGAAAGCGGAGCACCGAATACATAATTGTATGCAGAAGAAAGCCAATAATAAACCAGCCCTGGAAGTTCGAAAACGGGATATCGTAATACCAGCCGCCTTCATTCCATATCCAGTACCCCTGCACCAGGTAATTTACAGGATCGAGCACAAAATCAATTCCGGTGACCAACAGTGCCCCAAGCAGCACATAAAAAACAAATGCTCCCCATCCGCGCAGGCGTGGAAGCAGGGCCAGAACGTACAGCATTAACGCATGTGACCCCGAAACGATAGCTACCCATGCTGCCCCAATGGTCAGTGGGACCCCGAGAATCATCGCGCCAAAATCAGAGGCGTATTCATAGCTCCCAAAAAAAAGGTTCAACTGCACGCCAATCCCTTCAAGAAACATCGAAAGCAGAAATATAACGGCAGTCAGCCCTCCCCCGGTTTTTCCCCCGTAGGATCGAATCAAAAAAAAGGCTCCAATTACTCCGGTTAAATACAAGAAAACGGCATTTGCCCACTCCAGCCATTCCGGGAGCAGGTCGAACGTAAGCAGCACAAGGCCGCATATGTACCAAAAGATAAAAAAACGAAACAATCCTATGTCGAACGATAATTTTTTCATTGGCCCTCCTGAAGTTTCAGACTATAAATGGCTGCCTCTTTCTATTTCCCGGGTAATACGTGTTTTAACTGTAATTTATAAAAAAAAGCAGAAAGCCCATAGGATTTTCTGCCTGCAAAGAATACTTCTTTATATTTTAAAGCAGCTGACTTCCTGCTGAAGATCTTCCTCCATGGCAGCGAGCGTTTCGGCGGCAGAGGATATCTCCTGCATCGAGGCGAGCTGCTCCTGTGTAGACGCTGCCACTTCTTCAGAAGAAGCAGCATTTTCCCAGGCAATCGAAGAAATATCTGAAGTCGAGTGGGAAATGCGCTCGACGCTTCCGGCCATATCGCGGACCGTCCCAGTCACTTCTTCAATTTTTGGTGCCATGTGCTCCATGCTGTCAAGAATCTGCTGAAACTGCCTGGACGTGTCCTCGGATACGGTGAGCCCCTGCTCCGCATTTTTTGACACGCCCTCCATTTGAATCACAGACTGTTTTGCGTCGTTTTGAATACTTTTAATCAGCGTACCGATCTGCTCTGCCGACGCGGAGGACTGCTCTGCAAGCTTCCGGACCTCTTCCGCTACGACAGCAAAGCCTTTTCCCTGTTCCCCGGCCCGCGCAGCTTCAATAGCTGCATTTAAAGCAAGCAGATTGGTCTGGCTCGCAATGCCGGTAATGACCTCGAGTTGGCATAAAAAAATCCTCTCCGTGTATATAGGAGAGGAAAGCATGTTATTGATATTCAAGCTGTACACTGTTCAATGAAGCAAAAACACCATTTTTATGAATCAACTCTTCGTATGTTCCCTGCTCCGCAATGCGCCCGCTGGTTACTACCACAATATTATCGGCGTGCCGGATGGTCGCAAGCCGGTGGGCGATTACAATGGTCGTCCGGTTTTCTGCGAGCTGTGTCAGCGACTGTTGAATCAATGCTTCAGTTTCCGTATCAAGTGCTGAGGTTGCTTCATCCAAAATTAAAATCGGCGGATTTTTCAAGAAAGCCCGGGCAATTGCAATCCGCTGCTTCTGGCCTCCGGAAAGCTTCAGCCCACGCTGGCCGATCTCTGTTTCATACCCGTCCGGAAGCTCCTTCACAAAGCCGTCCAGGTTCGCCAGCCGGGCAGCTTCTTCAATCTCTTCTTCTTCAGCCGTTAAGCGCCCGTACGCAATGTTTTTCTTTAACGTACCGTTAAACAAGAATACATCCTGCTGGACCATGCCGATCTGGGAACGGAGGGATTCCTTTGTCATATTACGTATGTCTATCCCATTAATGGTCACAGCTCCGGCATCCACATCGTAAAACCGCGGAATCAGCGAGCTGATAGTCGTCTTCCCTGCGCCGGAGGAGCCGACGAAGGCAACGGTTTTCCCGGCCTCGACCGTCACGTTCATGTCCCGGAGCACCGGCTGGTTTTGATGATAGCCAAACGTCACGCCTTCGAGCTTAATGTCGCCTGTAAGTACCGGAGCCTCTGTTGCTTCCGGATGATCGACAATATCCTTTTCTGCATCCGTCATCTGTACAAACCGTTTAAATCCGGCCATACCCTTTGGATACAGCTCTAAAATGGCGCTGATTTTTTCGATCGGCTTGAACAGCACGTTCACATACAAAATAAAGCCGACAAACTCCCCGTTTGTAATAGCGCCTGTGTAAACGAGCCAAGCGCCGTAAACGAGCACAGCCAGAATCATGAGACGGGTCGTTAAAAAAATAGTCGCTGTGGTGTAGCCCATCGTCCGGTAACCCGACAGCTTGGCCTGGCGGTAACGGTTGTTGTTTTTAGCAAACCGGTCGATTTCAAAGGCTTCATTTGTAAACGACTGCACGACCCTTGCTCCAGAGACGCTGTCCTCCACCCGGGCATTCACATCGCCAATTTCTGCATACATTTTTGTCCACGCTTTGTTCATCTGAATGTTCGTATAGGTAATAAGCGCAATCAAAAACGGTACAAAAACAAGAGCTACGAGCGCAAGCTGCGGGTTAATGGAAAACATAATCGTAAAAGCGCCCGCAAACGTCATAACGGCAATAAATAAATCCTCCGGCCCGTGGTGGGCAAGCTCTCCAATATCGAATAAGTCATTGGTGATCCGGCTGATAATATGGCCGGTTTTTGTATTATCAAAAAAGCGATACGACTGGCCCTGCACGCTTTTAAACAGCTCCCGCCGCATATCTGTTTCAATATTAATACCCAGCTTGTGCCCAAGATAATTGACGATATACTGCAGATAGGCACTGAACAGATAGACAGCAAGCAGACCGGCCGACACCCATACCACCAGATTCCAATCCTCCTGAGGCAGCAGGGAATCAATAAACCACTGGACCACAAGCGGGAAAACCAGATCCAAAGCCGCAACAGCGATCGCGCTGAAAAAATCAATGAAAAACAGCTGTTTATGAGGAAGGTAATAGGAATAAAAACGTTTAAGCATCAGAGTCTCCTCTTCTAATCAAATTCACGTAGAAATACTTCTCTTATTTTATAGAAATGCTGATGAAATTCAATCATTTTCTACCTTCATATTTCCATATAATGAAAATAATCATGAAATAACTCTACTGTTGCAGGTTTGAAAACAAATGCTGGTCATGGATTTAAATATTGGAAATCATCGACAATATCATCCAACCGATGGCTTTGCGGGTCAGGCCACGAGGTAGGTTTTATACACGCTCTCCAGGGTCGCGCCCGCCCGGGCG
>NZ_NPFA01000035.1 GCF_002265875.1 Marinococcus halophilus | reverse complement strand
TTGGACTAGAGCGTGAGCAATATCTGTAGTAAAATTATTCATAGGGAAGTCCTCTTTTCTGTGGATGTGGTCGGTAACTTCATTCTACTAGAAAAGGACTTCCTTTTTTGGTGATCGATCGTTTACACAAACTATTTTATGCTCTCGAGGGGGAGCATATGAAACATGCTTCAGCAATGATTACAGGAAAAACCTCTTTAAATTCCCTGCGTACTTCCAATAAAAAGCAATGCCGGTCCGGGAAAGGAGAGGCATTGCTTTTTCTGCTTGCACGAATTATTGTTTACTGATTTCAGCTTTCTGTATTTCTTCTTTTGTTTGCTCGACCAGAGTCTCACTCATATTGGTCATGGCTCCGGTATGCTGGTTGTAGCTGAAAAAGATGGCAGGAAGCGGAAAAGAAGCATCTTTTGTTTCAGCCCATACTTCCTCGATTTCCTCCGGTAGTTCATAAAACCCGACAGCCCAAACGTCAGAAAGCACATGATAATGGCTTTCTCGTAGGTTCACGCTTTTTCCGCCTTCAAATAATTGTTTCCTCGTATAGTGCCGCTCTACCAATGTTTCGTCCTTTTGCAGCATCACTGCCCGGTACTTGGTTTCTTCCATAAATAGCCGACCTTCTTTCTGCTCGATAAGATATTGTTTGAAGTCTAACCTTTCTGTTCCCGACAACAGGCAAAAATAAAAGTACACAAGGGAGAAGGTCGAGAGGCTTAAGTACTTATGTCTTTAGAGTGATATAGGCAGGAATGGGGGCGGTCATCCGACATGCCATCGGACGACGAATATAAGTTACCGTATCTGTTCCCTTCGAGATTACTTAACTCTTGAAGGGAATAAAATTTATTTTGCAGTGATATCTTTAAAAAATACGGGTAGAAGAAAGTTTTGTACTTATTAAGTTTGATTCCAGAGTATATAAGGTAAAGACTGTTAAATTATAGAGGTTTTTTGAACATTAGCATGTTTGGCTGAAAAATTGGTTTCATGAAAAATCCCAGAAGCGGGGGGAAAGAGGAGATAACGGTGGCTGTACGTAAACCAATTTCCGGTGAAGACCAGCAATCAGCAGTAGTCATCGTCGATAATGGAGGAATAGAAGAAAGAATCAATCTTCTCGTTTTAAGTATTAAAGCCATTAGAGCATTGGCAAAAGACAGCGGCTTAAAGATTAAAGCAACGAAAAAGCAGGATATGGTTAATGAAATCCTAAATCAGGCGGCCGGATCTAAGCTGACAGTTCAAAATAAGAAACCAGGTATTACAGAAGAAGAGCCTGCCAGCCAAAAAAATAAAGAAAACTACGCCGGGGTCATTATTACGAATAAAGAGGGAAATGAAGAAGAGGTTAACCTTTACTCCATGGAAAAGCAGGCTGTAAAAAAATTGGCGGTAGACAGTGGGCTGCAAGTAACAGCGGAAAATAAAAACGGGATGATTGAGGAAATTATGAAGCAGGTTAGTGAAGCGTATCAAGGAACGGAGAAAACGCCCGCTGAAAATAATAACGAAGACCCGAATGAACACACACTGCCAGAAAATAAAGCCCCGGCCTCCTCCTCGTTTCTATCAGAAGCTACACAGAAAACGCTCGTCCATGATATTACACGTAGCATAGCCTTGGAATGGAAGGATGAAATGTACACAGAGGTCAAAGAAGAACTCAAGCAGCAAGTGAAAAACGATGTTATGCAAAATGCCTGGGAGGATTTAGTTAGAGAAATTAAAGAAAGCGCCGGGGATAACAGCATAACCGGGGAAAAATTTTTATCCATTAAACCTCGTGCGGACAGATAGAGGCTTAAAAGAATTATTCAAGTTCGAACAGTAAAGAAAGGGGCAAACATAATGACTGATAAAAAAGATAAAGTTACCTACGGACTAATGGCAGCCGGAAGTTTGATCGGAGGCGCTATTCCGATGGTCACAAAAGGAATGAAAAAGAAAGATGGGCAGGACGAGTCTTTGGAAGAATCGGAAAAGGAGAAAAACAATTCGTCGGAGGATGAAAATAAAAGTGGGGGCACAGCTTCCTTATTGAAAAAACCACTTAAAAAAGCTGGGGAAACGAAAGACGGCGTAAAGCAGAACGTAGAAAAATCGAAAGCAAAACTTTCCGGCACATCAGGTTCGTCTTCAGAGAAGAAAGATAAAGGACAGGTGCCTAAAAAAGCAAGAATGGTTTCTAAAAAAGAAGGCAGGCCACAATTAAAGAACGCAGAAAGTACGACAAATCATGCCTCCAAAGAAAAATCGTCGCCTTCTAAAAAGAAAAAATCAAAACAGAACGGCCCTCGGCTTACTGAAGTGATGGACAGCGTTAATGCATTTTTCGAAAACTATGTAGCCGAACCAAAGCGTATTACTTCCACAGAAGAAAAGAACGGGCTGTGGCATGTAAAAATCGAAGTGCTGAACAATGACGGCAGAAAAACGAAAGTAGAAACATACGAAGCCACCGTGGATGAAGAACTAGAGGTTACTTCATATAAACAGGTATAATGAATTTACAGTTGCATAGTAGTTGAATAGAATTGGCTCCCTGCAGGCTTCTAAGAAGAAAAGCCTGCAGGGATTTTTAATATTGTCGGCTGCAGCCGGGCGTAAAAATTAATGAATTTACCCTGTAATTGAAAAATTTAAAAGTAATTTTCTCTTTATGCTACAGATAATGTTACGTAAAAACGTGCTTTTTGTAATAAACGCGTAATATTTAAAACGCATTTTGTTTAGTAATGAGTGGAAATACGGTTTTTTTTCGGCAAATACACGTACGAAGACCCGACATTTTTACATAATATGAAAAACTATTAAGGTTAGATTACAACTAAATTAATGTTATTGCCATTTGTACTTTTTCAAGGCATAATCGGTAGCGTTGTGTTTGAGAGAAAGCACAGAAAAAGTAAACGACGGTAAGACGACCTGGCAATCCATGCAGTGTTGGCACAAAGACAAGTAAACATATAGGCAAACTTTTCAATGGACTTCGTCATCAGGGCGGATAACAATATTATGATCACAAAGGATGAATTATTTATGATGAAAAAAACACTATTCGGTACAGCAATTACAGCAGGCGTCGTATTCGGAGCACCACAGGCAGCAGACGCATCCATCAGCGACCACGGTTCGATGTCCTACGGTGACGTTAACTCCTCTGTAGCAGAGCTTCAAGACACGTTGAAAGAAAAAGGCTACTTCCACGGCTATACTGGTTCTACATTCGGACCTAGAACGCTCAGCGCCGTGAAAGACTTTCAGGAAGCTAACGATATTTCTTCTCCAGCAGGCGACTACTTCGGCGTAGCTGGCCCGCAAACTCAGGCAGCACTTGGCGGATCTTCTGATTCTTCTGAGGAAGAAGTAGCAGGAGCATCAACTTCCGAGTCTTCCGACAGCAGCAGTGAAGGTGAAACCATGACAATGGAAGCTACGGCGTATACAGCTGAATGTGCAGGCTGCAGCGGCATTACTGCAACTGGCGTTAACCTGAACAACGATCGTGACGCTAACGTCATCGCTGTTGACCCGGATGTAATCCCACTCGGTTCCACAGTGAAAATCGAAGGTATGGGCACGTATGAAGCAGCGGACACAGGCGGTGCCATCAACGATGACCGCATTGACATTCACGTACCAACGAAATCCGATGCATTCGCATTCGGCCGTCAGGACGTTGAAGTAACAGTAGTCGACTAATTACCATAAAAGAAGCTAGCCGGAACTGGGAAGCATTTCCCGGTTCCGTTTTTTTAGTGCAAAAAAGATCATAGAGGCCCTTATTATGGTATTGATTGTTTTTCTGAGGTAATAAACGGTTATTATAGTAACAATAATGATTTTAATCTGGACTTAATAATGATAATCTATATTTGGTGAAAAATTACTGAAAAAGATGCCTCCCTGACGTGAATAAAATACCGGCGGAAGATTTCCGCTAAACGGAGACGTCTTTTTCTATTATGTAGGGAGTATGAAAGATAATGAATAAACCACAGGGAGAAAAAGACATCATTTTAATCGGGGCCGGGATTATGAGTGCAACGTTAGGTGCACTGCTAAAAGAGCTGTCCCCTGACTGGAACATTAAAGTATTTGAAAAACTGGAGAAACCGGGAGAGGAAAGCTCCAATGTATGGAACAACGCAGGGACCGGGCATGCGGCGTTATGTGAATTAAATTACACAAAAGAGCAGCCCGATGGGTCTGTTGATATCAGTAAGGCAATCAGTATCAATGAAAAGTTTCAGGTATCCAAGCAGTTTTGGTCTTATCTGGTAAAACGTAATCTGCTTCAAAACCCGCGTGAATTCATCATGCCTCTGCCCCACATCAGTTATGTGCGCGGTGACCATAACGTTTCCTTTTTACGGAAACGTTACGAAAAAATGTCGGCACACCCGTTGTTTTCGGGAATGGAATTTTCCGAAAATCCAGAAGTGCTTGAAAAGTGGATGCCGCTAATGATGAAAGACCGGAAAATTCAGGAGCCGATAGCTGCTTCTAAAATTGAAGATGGAACAGACGTGAACTTCGGCTCATTAACAAGTCAGCTGTTTAACCATTTGGAAAAGAATAATGTAGAAATGAAGTATAACCATGACGTAGATGATATTACGAGAAATGAAGACGGCACGTGGGAAGTAAAGGTGCGCAATCATCAAAAAGAAACTCTGGAGTTGCACGAGGCGGATTTTGTATTCATCGGCGGCGGCGGTGGCAGCCTGCATCTGCTGCAAAAATCCGGTATATCAGAAGGAAAAGGCATTGGTGGTTTTCCGGTAAGCGGCCAGTTTATGGTCTGTCAGGACCCGGACGTGGTATCCAAACATTTCGGAAAAGTGTATGGCAAAGCTCCCGTCGGAGCACCGCCAATGTCTGTACCGCATCTGGATACCAGATATATTAATAACCAGGAAACGCTTTTGTTCGGGCCGTTTGCCGGTTTCTCGCCAAAGTTTTTAAAGACTGGATCGCTAATGGATTTACTGGGTTCTGTCAAACCAGATAATTTGTTTACGATGATGGCCGCGGGTCTCAAAAATATTCCGTTGACCAAGTATTTAATCAAGGAAGTAATGCTTTCGAAGGAGCAGCGGATGGAAGAACTAAGAGAATTTGTTCCGAGTGCGAAAACAGAGGATTGGGAGCCGCTTGTAGCCGGACAGCGGGTGCAGGTCATTAAAGACACGGAAGAAGGAAAAGGCACGCTGCAATTCGGAACAGAGGTCATCAATGCGGAAGATGGATCTATAGCAGCCCTTCTCGGAGCGTCGCCAGGCGCATCTACAGCAGTATCCATTATGCTCGAAATCATTGAGAAATGCTTCCCGCAATATCTCGATACATGGGAGCCGAAACTAAAAGAAATGATCCCTTCGTACGGCATAAACCTTTCAGAGCAACCAGAAATGATCGAAGAAATTCACAAATCCACCGAAGACACGCTTGGGTTGAAGAACCAGAAACAGCCGCAAATGACGTAAAGTTGAATCTGGTCAATACCAAAAGCCTTTTCTCAGTTTGAATAGCTGAGAAAAGGCTTTTTTGGTTTAAGGCCGGTAGTATGGAAAGTAAAGAAAAAAGCTAATATGTATTAAAAAAATCCCAGTAATGATAGAACGTAATTAATAAAGTGAGGAGAGTATAGATCAACGCAGCAAAAAAGAGCACCGAAAACCGGAGGCCGCTGCGAGACTTTGTCTCCATTCTAATCCCAGCATCTCCCTGGGTCTGCATACGAACGTGCTCCAATGAAAAACTGCCGGAAGAAGTAAACCAGTCGATCACAATCACCGCAGCCAGGCCGGTGAGAAACGAAAATTCAATGAAAGCAGCAGAAAAAAGAAGGCAGCGAGTCAGTTGAGAGCAATAATGACAGCCAGTGCCAGCAAGCCGGAAAGCATTTTCTTCACAACGAATGTCTCCTTAATTTTTACACAGAATAGAATTCTTTATAATATTTTTAAGAAATATAAAATATTAAATACTATAAATGTTCAAATAAAATTTCATGATTTCCAAAAAGAAATTCTAGACTGACCAGGGATACTATCATGAATCATAATGGGTAATTAAGCACCGGAAAAAAGTAACTGGAAATAGGCAATAATATACCGGAATTTTAAATGCCCGTTTGATACGATTTAATATATAACATAAGGAGAAAATGATAAAGGATGGAGAGAAAAAAATGAATAAATCCACAGCGTTTTTATTGGTAGTCTCTGTGGTCGCCATTTCCTTCGCAGCAATATTTGTAAAATGGTCCGATGCTCCGGCTGCCGTTTTAAGCATGTACCGCATGTATCTTGCTAGCCTGTTTTTATTGCCGTTTGTCTGGCTGAATAGGCACGACGTCAAAAACATTAACAAACAGGAATGGGTACTGTTTATTTTTTCGGGTATTTTTCTTGGTATGCATTTTGCGCTCTGGTTTGGGTCGTTAAAGCTGACTACAGTAGCAAGCTCTACTATTATTTTAGCCCTGCAACCAGTAGTGGCTTTAGCTGGAGGCTTTTTGATTTATAAGGAGAAAGTCAGCGTACCGCAGTTAGTCACGATCAGCCTGTCGATGCTGGGGGTAGTAGTTATTGGCCTGGGAGACCTGGGGCGAAGCAGCAGTACCGCATTGCTTGGCAATCTGCTCTCTTTTTTAAGCGTAATAGCGGTTGTTGTATACCTGCTCATTGGCCAGCGTGTAGTGAAAAAGGTCTCCCACTGGCTGTACAGCTTTATTGTATTCTTTGTGGCCGGCGTTTCCCTACACGTTTTTAACGCAGTTTCCGGTGTTCCGGTACGTGGATACAGTGCAGAAGAATGGCAGATATTTGTCCTTCTTGCCATACTTCCGACGATTGCCCACGTCATTTACAATCATTTGCTGAACTTCATTAACACCTCTACTATTTCGATGACCATTTTAGGAGAACCAGTCGGGGCCACCATTCTGGCTTTTTTCATTCTCGGGGAAAAAGTCGTTGCCCTCCAGGTTTTGGGCGGACTAGTTGTGCTGTTCGGTGTTGGGCTATTTTTAATTCAGCAGCGAAAAGCTTATCAACTGTAGAACAATAAAAGCCCGGCAGTCTGGTGGAGAAGCGTATAATAGATATAAGGAAACCATTCGTATTACAGCAACAATTGGTTCGAAATGCTGTCCACCCAGGTACAAAAACAGGAGGGCTGATAAATGCAGAACGAGAAATTGGTGCAGAAATTTAACAGGCGGGCCTGGAAGCAGGAAAAGCAGAGAGAAGAAGAGGCAAGTAATAAATGGAGAAAAAGAATATGTGGGTCTGTCAGAGGTGAAACGCTGGAAATAGCTGTGGGAGCAGGAATGAACTATGCTTTTCTGCCCGGCGATGCCGCATATACCGACGTTGACTTCAGTCCGGAGATGCTCAAAGGGGCCATGGCTGGTGCAAAAGAGTACAGGGTGAACGCTGAGTTTATTTTGTCTGAAGTTGAGACTCTCTCTTTTCCGGCCAACAGATTTGACACGATTCTTTCCACAGGTTCCTTATGCTGCTACGAAGATCCAATCCGGGTATTGAATCTCTTAAATAAATGGTGCAAAAATGAAGGACAAATTCTGCTGCTTGAGCACGGGCTCATGAACCGTAAGAGCTTTCAATGGTTGCAGCGTCAGCTGAATCCCTTCTTCTTTAAAGCATTTGGATGCCATCAAGACCGGGATATTATAAAGTTAGTTGAGGCATCACGACTACACATCGTAAAATATGAACAGGCTCAGTGGGGATATTTGTATTTGGTTTGGGCTAAACCGGCTGAGTGATCTAAGAAAGCAGTATTGATTAATTTTAAATGAATCGCTTGTCGTTTTGTTTTCCATATTTAACGATTAATAATAAGTATAAACGGAAATAAAGGAATAGAAGCAGGCATATTTGGGCTGTTTCAAAGTATTTTGCACGCAGTTAAGCATTCAAATGGGAGGAGTATTTTTAATGGCTGAACAGCCAAAAAGTTTAGAAGAACAGTTTGACGGTGAAGCAAGGGCAGAATTAATGCCGATTGCAAAGTATTATTTTGAGTTGAAGCAGCAGGACAAAAACGTTCACTGGGAAATTTCCATTGTGGACAAGGATGATGAAGAAGATCTTTTCATTGGCTGGGCAGAAGAGTTAACTAACCGCAGCAATTACATTGAAGTAGACCCGATCCGGGCAGAGGACGGGGAAGATGCTACGAACCAGGTTATCCAAAAAATTAAAGAGCATTTATAGTTGACTTCTAGAATAAATGATAAAGAATATTTATTGCAGTAAAGCAGGGCTGGATGAAAACGAGTCCTGCTTTATTTGTGTTTTGTATTCGATTAGGAATAAAAATTTATCGATTATCAATAAAAACAATGATAAAATAAAATCATTAACAAGGAGGTGCTTGTCATGAAAAAAGGCTCTACGCTTTTTTTAAAAATAGCTGTAATTTGTATTGGACTTCCGGTACTTGCTTTATGTTTGTTTGGCCTGCCTGTGATTGCGAGAGAAGCAGCGGGAAGCGAAACAGGGTTTGCTTACGTGATGTACGGAATTTTAGCTGTAATGTATGCGGCAGCAATTCCTTTTTTTATCGCTCTGTATCAGGCATTCAAGCTGCTGAATTACATTGACAATAACAAAGCGTTTTCGGAATTAGCTCTCAATGCGTTGAAAATGATTAAGTACTGCGCGGTAGTTATCAGCGGTCTGTATGTAGCGGGGATGCCGTTATTTTACATCTTCGCGGAATTAGATGACGCCCCGGGAGTTATCCTTATTGGAGCAGGGTTTGTATTTGCTCCTGCCGTAGTAGCAGTCTTTGCTGCTGTTCTTCAAAAATTATTTCAGCACGCTATAGATATACAATATGAAAATGATTTAACGGTCTGAGGTGAATGAATTGGCAGTGATCATTAATATCGACGTGATGCTTGCGAAAAGGAAAATGAGCGTAACCGAACTTTCAGAGAAGGTCGGCATTACGATGGCAAATCTTTCTATACTTAAAAATGGCAAGGCAAAAGCTATACGTTTTTCGACCCTGGAAGCCATTTGCCGGGCATTGGAGTGCCAGCCGGGAGATATTTTAGAGTACCGGGAAGATGGGGAGTCGAGAAATTAATTTCGAATATAAAGAACGGCTGCAGCTTTACCCGCAGGCGTTCTTTGTGTTGTATTGCTTTTGTGCAGGGCTCCTTATATTTAATAAGGAAAGAGAGTCTTTGGGCAGGTATAACTTTTGGTTATATCTATATGAAGGATAAGCATTATGCGTGTTTCGAATTTACCATTACGCTGTTTATAGATCGAGGCCTTTCTGCAGTATTTCCAGATAGGACCGGTCGGTAGCAAAAAGATACATGTCACGGTGGAGAGGGGCGTCCTCCAAAGGGATAAAGACCACTCCTCGATAGTCAACTTTCTGGACGATCATAGAAGGAAGATAGGAAATGCCGTACCCCTGGGCTACAAATCCTACGATAGCGTTATAAGGAACTTCAATAATAGAAGGAGCCTGAACATTCAAGTCCCCCATCAAGCGGGTTATTCGCTGATATAAAGGGGTGAATGGGGTAAGGATTTGCGCGTATTGAAAGCATTGAGTCATAGAAAGACGGTCAAACTGAGCCAACGGATGATTGGCAGGGATTGCTGCAAAAAATTCATCATGAAATAAAAAAGCAGACGATAAGCCCTGGTAATAGGGGCGGTCCTGAACAATAGCCGCGTCGATGCTGCCTGCACGAAGGAGTGGCAGCAGATCGACCGTATCTTCCTTGATGTGTGTAAGCTGTATGCGAAAAGGCATGAACGTTTCCATATGCTGTGGGAAATAATGCGAAGCCAGTAAAGGATCAGCTCCAATGTGAATAATTCTGCTTTCTGTATGTTTTTTCATACGGGACTGCAGCTGGCTTACGAGAGGTTCGATATCTTCATATAGCTTTTCTCCTTTGTGGGTTAACGTCATGCCGTGAGAGGAACGCACAAAAAGGGTGAATCCCAGCATATGTTCTAATTGTTTAATTTGTTTGCTTAAGGCTGGCTGGGAAATAAATAATTTTTTAGAAGCTCTGGAAATATTTTTTTCCTGGGCGACAGCCAGGAAATAATCCAGCATGCGTATATTCATCTGTCCACATCCATTCTGAAAGTAAAAGGAGTTTCCATGCTAAAATACTATACTTTACTGAGTTTTGCTATTATTTTAGAAGTGATAGGCGCCGCCTACATGAAGGTGGCGAATGGTTTTGCCAATCTGGAAGGGACGCTGGTGGTCGCCTTTTGTTATATTGTCGCGCTCAGCTGCTACATTATTCTTACTAAAAACTATGAGTTAGGAATTGTCAATGCCTTATGGGCAGGAGGCGGTACGGTGCTGGTTGTTTTGATAGGTTCCGTTTTTCTTGGGGAAAGCATGTCTATTATCAAAGCCGCTGGAGTAGTATGTGTAGTGGCGGGAATGGTAGGCCTAAACATTCCTGAACGGCAACATGATAATAAAGGAGCTTGGTGATGGGCGCATTATTATTAACCACAAGCTTAGTGTTTGCTGTTATCGCTAACGTGGCGGTGAAATTATCCAGAGGGTTTCAGAAAAAACTGCCAAGCGCTGCCGCCTATTTGTTCTTTCTTGGATGCATCTATTTTTTGACGTTGAGTATTCAATATATGGACATCAGTATCGCGTATGCGATCTGGTCGGGGGCGATGGTCGCAGCAACGGCAACCATTGGCTCTCTTTATTTCCACGAGCCGCTTACGAGAAAAAAACTCGTATCTTTAGTATTGATTGCTGCTGGCGTTTTAATGCTGCATCTTCAAAGTTAAATAAACCGGACAAAAGGCAATAAAAGCAAGGGTGTATTTCACCTCTGCTCTTATTTATATCCTAAAGGTTAGAGATAATATTAGCCAGCCCGCTGATAAGCGGGGACCGTCAATAATTTTGTGTAAACGGCTGTCCTTTTCCAGCCTTGAAGTTAACCCTGCCGTTGAAACATATCTTCCAATTGATGTTGGGCCTGGGCGAAGCCCAGGTGGCAGCGGGTGGAAAACTTTTGATTGTAGGCATCAAAA
>NZ_NPFA01000034.1 GCF_002265875.1 Marinococcus halophilus | reverse complement strand
GGTATTTGGTTGTCAGGGCCCGACGGGCCGGTCCGGTGGCAACAGCGAAGAGGTCCCACCCGTTCCCATGCCGAACACGGAAGTTAAGCTCTTCAGCGTTGATGATAGCCGGGGGCTCTCCCCCCGTGAAAGTAGATCGCTGCCGGGCACCAAAGCCTTTTTCTCTTACTGGAGAGAAAGGCTTTTATCATATGAAATGATTTAATAAATAAGGTTGACTATGGCCTCAAAGCTCTTTACAATAGTATTTGTGTCTGCTCCGGACATGCAGGAGTGTACATATAATTAGAATATTTTATTTGCTTCCTTAGCTCAGCAGGTAGAGCGCATCCATGGTAAGGATGAGGTCACCGGTTCGAATCCGGTAGGAAGCTCCATTAACTCAATAACAACGCCAGTCCGCCATGCGGGCTGGTTTTTTTATTGTGAATAGTTTCGACACATGTTATTTTAAAAAACGCGAGAATAGGGTAAACTATATTCGTTCCGGAAAAGGAACGGTTACTGTTAAAGAAGCGGTGGTGAAAGTTAAATGAGGAAAAAGAAGTACGCTGATTATGCTGAGTTACAAGCCTCTGAATTAGAAGGCCGGGATTACGAAATACGTGTGCTGCCAGGAAAAAATAACTCTCTAGCGGCCCTGGCTCCACATGGAGGAGCGATTGAAGCAGGGACCAGCGAACTGGTCGAAGAGCTTCATTGCAGCTATTACTTTTCGGGATATGATTTTCGTGCTAAAAAGCGTACTGATAACAGAACTCTGCACCTCCGTTCGACACATTTCGATGAACCAAGAGCTCTCTGCTTTGCTGCTGAGGCGTTATTTACAGTTACTCTTCATGGGTACCGGGACCAGGAAGAAAAAACTTATATAGGCGGGCTTGATACATTTACCGCGGGATTCATAGGTGCCGAACTGACCGCTGCAGGTTTTAAGGTGGATTTTGAGCCGCCCTCGGCAATAAAAGGAAAGTACAGTGGGAATATTTGTAACAAAAACGGGAGAACTCAAGGCGTCCAGCTTGAGATCAGCTCTGCCCAGCGCCGTGCTTTTTTTGTTAATAATGATTTTCGCAGTGCAAATAGAGGTAACCGCCTTCCGGCTTTTTATGCTTATGCTGAAGCGATTGGAAAAGCTATGATGCAGGCACAAAACGCTATTCGTGCGAGAGAAGTCCAGGTGTCTAAATAAATAACAACCAGGCTGGCTTAACAGCCCGGTTATTTACATAAAAAGCTGATAAAAAGCAATACCTGCGTTTACAGCGAATAAAATACCGAAAAGACCTCCACCCAGTAATGCTGCTGTATTGACTCTTGTCCGTGGATCACGGATTGTGATAGCTGCAGCAAAAGATAAAGTAATAAACGCTGAAAGGTAAAAGCCAAAGCGAAGTATTTCATGAGCCCGGTCGCCGAGTTCCCATGTCAGGGCTTGATAGACCACCCCCATTCCAAATACAAGCATAACTATAAAGCAAATAACACCAATGCGTCGCAGGCCAGGCAGTGTGAGCACCTCCCTTATTTGTTAACTATAGATGATTTTAAGAGTTTAAAAATAAACTGGAGCACGGGCGGCAGTTACAAGCACAAAAATTTTTTGCCTTTGCGTTTTTGACAGCCGGAAATGGCGTCGGGGACGCTCGGGGGAGGCCCCCGCTTTTTCAAAAGTCCGGTAATTTTGATCCTGGAGCCAGTATAACGCACAGGCAGTAACTTTTATAATAAAAGGGGGAAAGAGAGGAGGTTTTTATGTTTACATATCAAATTTACGAAGAGCTTTATTTAAAATTACTCGAGCCATCGGACGCTCCGGCTATTTTTTCGCTGACAGACAACTCCCGGGAACATCTAAAAGAGTGGCTGCCGTGGGTGGATCACACTAACGAAGAGAAGGACACAAGAGCATTCATTCATGAGGCACGCTTGGGCTGGGCGGAGCAAAAAGCGGTTTCTGCTGCTATTGTGTTTCGAGAAAGCATTATCGGAGTAGCTGGTTTTAACCGTCTCGACCAACAAAACAATCTCGGGGAAATCGGTTACTGGCTTGGGAAAGATTATCAGGGGAAAGGCATTATTACGGCGGTCACAGGCGCCTTGATTTCTTATGGATTTGACCAGCTTGGATTAAATAAAATCGTTATTAAAGCTGCTGCCGCCAATGCGAAAAGCCGTGCCGTGCCTGAGAGATTGGGGTTCAAACAGGAAGGGGTACTGCGCCAGGAACACTGGCTGCGGGACCGGTACGTGGATATTGTAGTGTACAGCCTGCTGAACGAAGAATGGAAAAATTAAATGGTCGCCACCGCGCGATGAAGTATATTATAATAGTGCAATGTGTGCAAATCCATAATTAGATTGAGGGGTTATTTTTGGTGATTGTTGTAAGCGGAATGATTGGAATTGGCAAAACGAGTGTCGCCCAGATACTCGGAGATGGCTTGGATTCGAAAGTGTACTATGAGCATGTATCAGAAAATCCGATTCTTCCTCTGTTTTACAAGGCGGATCAACAAGAAATTAATGAAAAGCGGTACCCATTCCTGCTCCAGCTCTATTTTCTACGGACGAGATTCCAATCGATCAAACAGGCGTATAAGGATGATGATGCGATTTTAGATCGCAGTATTTATGAAGACTGGTATTTTACAAAAATTAATCGTGATCTGGGAAACATTAATGACATGGAATTTTCTGTTTATGAAGGCCTGCTTGAAGAAATGATGAAGGAAATTGACGGCCTTCCTTACAAAAAAGCTCCAGATCTTAATGTGTATCTGCGTGGCTCTTTTGAAACAGTCATGGATCGGATTTTTAAGCGTGGACGGGATTTTGAACAGGACGAAGAGCTGGTGGAGTATTACCGGAAGCTCTGGGAAGGTTACGACGACTGGCTGGAAAATTACTACAGTGCTAGTGATACTTTAATTGTAGATATGGATAAGACGGACGTTGTGCATAATCCGCAGGATGCAGAAGCCCTAGTGGAACAGGTAAAAGATCTGTTGCAAGCCAAAAACAAAATATAAAAAATGAAAACTCCCGGGAATAAAGTCTCCGGGAGCTATTTCTTATATAATTAGAAAAATATGAAGGAAAAGTATGGAAAAGGATAAATATTGAATATTATTGCATGACAATCATTGCACTCATATTTCAAAAAATTGTAATAGTTTACAGTTTTCTAACAACAATATGTAAGACCTTGTAGGGTTGAAAGCCGCTGCGTATACTAAGCCGTAAGTAACACATAACAAACAAAAAACTAGGAGGTGACAGCGTTACTTATTAACAGGGAGAATTTATACATATAAGAACCATCAACATGCCTAAAGGCAATACTGTTAATAATCCAACGCGCACTATTTATGAAAAAGTTTGTAATGAGTTCAGCAGTAGCGGCTGCAATTTTATTTGCCCCCTCTGTAGCAGATGCTTCGATTGGGGATCAGAACCTTAAATCGGGAATGAAAGATTCAGATGTCTCAGAGCTGCAGCAATGGCTAAATGATAAAGGCTACGAAGCAGGCCCCGTAGATGGTATTTTTGGCCCGCTGACAAAGCAGGGCGTGGAATCCTTTCAGGCAGCACAAAGTATATCTGTAGATGGCGTTGCTGGTCCTGAAACGTTTGGGGAAATGAATTTAGGCGAATCGAGTACAGGGGAAAGAAGTTCTGAAGATTCAGATAATAAGGCAGTAGCCGCAGAGTCTACATATAACGGTTCTGGATTTGCGCTTCCGGCTTCCGGCCCTGTAACATCTGAGTACGGGCAACGCGGCAGCGGGACCCATGACGGAATTGACATTGGGTATGGCGGCAGTCCCAGTATTTCTGCTTCTGCTGCCGGCACAGTAACATATGCCGGTACAATGAATGGCTACGGCAATACGATTATCTTAGAGCATACTTTGAACGGCCAAACGTATAACACGCTTTATGCACATTTAAATTCGATTCATGTCTCGAATGGGGAAGCGGTATCCCAGGGAGAAAGTATCGGTGTTATGGGGAACACTGGCCGAAGCACGGGCAGACATCTGCATTTTGAAGTACATGAAGGTGCATGGAACGGCGCAAAATCAAACGCTGTTAATCCGCGTTCCTACGTTTCTTTCTAAAAGTAGTTCAAGCACAGCGCATCCTCTTGTCCAGGGGATGCGCTGTTTTGATTATATAAAAAAGCCCCGGCTTTGCGGCCGGGACTTAAAATCAGTTACTCTTCAGAATTACTATTTCCTTCTGATTCGGAAGCAACGTTGTTTTCGATTTCTGCATCTTCACGCAGCTGATCGGTGTATTCCTGCTGTTGCTCAGAGCGTTTTTGAGATTGAAGCTGCTGTTCGATCTGCGGACGCAGGTCTTCAAGAGAGCCAGCATCTTCGCCCTGGCCTTGAGTCATCTGGTTGTACATTTCTTCTACTTCTTCATCGGTAACTTCAACATCTTCAAGCTCTTCATCTAAAAGAGCCTGTATCTGAAGGGAGGTGCGTGCTTCCTCGCGTAATTCTTCTTCTGTGTACCCCTGCTCTTCAAGGGCTTGCTGATATTCTTCATCAGATTCAAACTGTTCTTTGATAGAGCTTATCTGCTCCTCTACATCTTCTTCACTAACCTCATAATCCCCTGCTTCAGCTTCCTGTACTAAAAGTTCCTGGTTAATAAGGGATTCAGCTGTTTGTTCTTTCAGGGTTGATTGGAGCTCTTCATTACTTTGGTTACCGGATGCAGCAGCTTGCGCAGCATACTGCTCGTAGTTAGTAGTAAAGATCGGCTCGAATTCCTCTTTGGTGATTTCTTCTCCATTCACGGTAGCGACTACATCAGGCACATCGCTTAAATCCGGTTCAGGTAAGTCTTCAGACTGCTGTTCATTGGAGTTCTGATTGTTACCAGAGTCTTGGTTATTGCCGGAAGCTTGTTGATCAGAGGATCCTTCGCCTGATTCTTCCTGCTGGTTGTTATCATTGTTGTTATTGGAGCTTTCCTCTGACTGTTGTTCTTCGTTTCCGTTATTATTATCAGAGGAATTTTCCCCGCCGTCGCCGTTGCTGCAGGCGCCAATAATTGCCACCGACAAGGCGAGGCCTGTGCTCAGAATCCATTTTTTGCTCACTCTGATTTCTCCTCTCCATTGTATGCTCTCCGGGCATTGTAACACACGCCGTTACTCCTGTATGCTTTAACAGTCTATAAAAATGTATAATTATTATGAAAACTTGTAAAAGAAGAAAAAAGTATTGAAAGTTACGAAAGAATGTCGGCAAATCTCAAAATTCCTGATAAATAGCTGGAATAGTACGGTTGAAAGAGGAGGACAAACACATGGCTGCGTATTTTATGCTTATTATGGTGGTATTTTTTTATTCTGGAAATATTTTGGTAGGAAAGGCCATAAATGATCTCCCACCTTTTACAATAGCTTTCTTTCGGCTGCTGATTGCTTTTTTGTGCATTGTTCCCCTGGGCTGGAAAAGCGCCTGGAGGGCACGAAATGTATTTTGGGATCATAAGCTGCCGTTGTTGCTGTTAACTGTGACAGGTGTAACGTTTTTTAATACATTCATCTATGGTGCGCTTCAATTTACTTCTTCTACTAACGTTTCTGTATTGGAAACAATAATCCCGGCAGTAACTGTTTTATTAAGTACATATATTTTAAAAGAAAGGCTTCGCTATATTCAATGGATTGGCGTCGTGCTCTCGATTACAGGGGCACTATGGGTGGTGATGAACGGCAGATTATTTGCTATAACAGAAATGAACTGGAACGCCGGCGACGGTATTATGATAGGGGCCGTCGCCTGCTGGTCCATTTATTCCATCGCTGTGAAGCGCTATATGCACCTGTTTCCACCTTACGGCGTGCTGCTTGTAATGACAGGAGCATCGGTTGTAATTTTAGTTCCTTTTATTACTATGGAGTGGCTTCTTCTCGGCGTGCCTTCGTTCGCCTTAGGCGAGCAGCTGCCAAGCCTGATGTATCTGGGCCTCTTTCCGGGCTTCATTGCCCTGTTATTTTATAATCGGGCCGTCGATCAGCTCGGGGCTTCAAAGGCTTCAGTTTTCCTGAATTTCCTACCGGTAGTAACGATGGCAGGGGCGGTACTTTGGCTCGGGGAAACACTAACACCGGCCAAAGTGATTGGAGCACTGATTGTTATAGCCGGAGTTCTGCTCACTACGCAGGGAAGACCGAAACGGTTTCCGGAAGGAAAGAAGAAAAGAAGACTGTAAAAAGCTGCTTCCCCCGTATCGGGAGAGGCAGCGGTTAATGCTCTGCGGGCGCTTCTGGTCCCGATAGAGCACGTTGGTAAAAAACAAGGTCAAGCCAGCGTTCAAACTTATATCCGGCTTTTTTGACCGTGCCGACGTATTCAAAAGCTTCAGTTTCATGCAGATAGATGCTGCCCGGGTTGGAAGAATCGATGCCGGCGATCATAGTGGCGAACCCTTCCTTTTCCGCATGGTCGATCAATGTGCGAAGCAGGATGCGGCCGACCCCGGCCCCGCGGGACTCGGGGTGGACATATACCGAATGCTCAATAGAGTATTTAAAAGCTGCCCAGGGGCGGAACGGGCCGTAAGTAGCATATCCTTGTACTTTTCCATTTTGTTCATAAACAAAAACTGGGAGGTCCTGCTGTTTTTTTGTACGGAGCCACTCCAGCCGGTTTTCTGTCGAATAGGGATGGTAATCGTAGACAGCAGTTGTGTTCAGGATAGCATCATTGTATATTTCGGTAATCGCATGAATATCGGCTTCTTTAGCTGGACGAATGCTCATAGAAAATCTCCTTTCCCTGCTTAAAAGTAATACAATTTCTGTCTTTTCGCAATCATAATGTATAAAGAACGGAAGTGCCGGGAATATATCTGGAAGAGCATAAAGAGAATAGCCGAAGAGGTTAAAACAGGAGGGAGAGTAAAGCATGACACTAAAAGTAATTTTTGATTCCGGGATCGCCGGCAGCGACCGTATCCAGGTGAATGATGAAATCACGTTAAAGTACAGGTGTGAGCATTATGAACCAATAGACGGCTCTCCTTATTTTAAAGTAGATTTTGAAACAAAGGATCCTTTTGAACCACAAGAAGGAACGGTTTATTTTAATGGTACGAATTCCAGAGTGGATAAGTACGGTCACGTATTTTATTTATTATAAAAAGAAGCTGCCCCGGCGGCGGCTTCTTCGTACATAAGAATAAGTGGGAGTGCGGATCATGTGGTTTATTTTAGCGCTGTTAAGTGCCGTTGTATTTGGTTTTTCTTCTTTTTTCATGAAGGTTAATTCTTTTTGGCAGCTGCCGTTAATGCCATTTTTGACAGGGCTCTATACGAGTGGGAGCCTCGGTTTTTTCGGTTATGCCCTAATGGAGGGGACACTGCATTTGAGTCTAGCAGTGCTTCTCGGCGGGGTGATGGTGGGAGCTGGATCCGCTTTTGGCAACCTTCTATACATGAAAGCTTTAAATGTTGGTCCCGCCAGCCTGTCTTCTCCGCTGGTGAATACAAATATTCTGCTGATTGTTCTTTTAGGCTTATTTGTCTATGGAGAGCAGATCGGGGCAGTTCAGTACGCAGGCATTGGTTTAATTATGGCAGCTATCGCGATACTGCCTTTGGATCCCAAAGAAAACTTTTCGATAAAGAGCAGAGCATGGTATGGCTTTATTTTAACTGCGACATTGTTCATGTTTTTTCGTAACGGAGGACTGAAAATCACAGAAGAAGCCGGCCTTGAGAATACCCCGGTGTTGCTTGCAGGCTATCTGCTTGGCATGGTTTACTCGTTATACGGATGGCACCGCAAAAAGCAGCAGCAAGCTCGTTCCGGTGCTCCTGTACATACGGGAAAGGCATTTAGCTGGGGACTGGTTACAGGCATTTTTTCATTTGGGGGGATGCAGCTGTACGCTGCAGCTCTCCGGGAAGGGCCGGCAAGTATTGTTTCACCTTTATTTGCAGCCCACGCGCTGTTAGTAGCGGTGCTTTCGATGTTATATCTGCAGGAGCGTATTACGAGGTACCAGGCGGTAATACTTGCAGTTGTCCTTATTGAGATTGTTTTTCTTCGTCTATAATAAAAAATCCGCCGTTTTCCGGCGGATTTTTACTGGCGTTCGCCAACAACTGCGAAGCGCTGGTTTTCGTGAACGGGGGATTCTATTTCATCGACAACTGCCACAGCGTAATCTGCATAGCTGAGGTAGCTTTCTTTGTCGCTGTTAAGCGGCAGAACATCCTGGGAAGTAGAGTAGGAACCAGTACGCCTGCCTTCTACGTCAAAGTTTACAGCCGGGCTGATAAACGTCCAGCGTATGCCGGTTGCCTGCTGCAGCTCCTGTAAGTTGCGGCTCTGCCCGTTAGCTGTCGGTTTTACAGCCTCGGGAAATTCCGGTGTCTCTACCACCTGGGTCGTTTTTCCGTTATCTGTAAACAGGCTGCCGGCACCACCTACCACGATTAAACGGGTATCAGGAGCTTCCTGGATGATAGAAATGAGGTGATGACCTGCTTCTACGTGGGCTTCTTCTTCTCCGAGTCCGGCTCCGAACGCATTCACCAGCACATCAAAATCTTTTATGTCAGAAGCCGTTAAAGAAAAAAGGTCTTTTTCTATTAAACGCATGCTGTGGCCGGAAAGCTTCGAGGCGTCCCGCACAATAGCTGTGACCTCTATGCCCCGGGCTTCTGCTTCTTTTAAAATGCGGCTTCCGGCTTTTCCGGAAGCACCAATAATGCCTGCTTTCATCAATCAATCACTCCTTTTATTTATAGTTTTAGCCTTTGCATCCACGACAAGAAAACATCTCTTTGTATATTATACAAAGAGATGTGCTGTCACATCTGCCAGGGTTTGCTTTTGCAGTTCTGCTTCCATGGCATTTTGGGCCCTCTTAAATGATTGATCGAGGGTGTTTTGAATATTTCGGCCAACAGGGCAGTCAGGATTGGGGCTGCTGTGTGTGGAAAACAGTAAGTCCTCCTGCTGTACCGCCCGGTAAATATCAAGAAGCGTAATGTCCTCCGGACTTCTGGAGATTAAAGCACCAGAGACGCCGGGCTTTGTCTGCAGCAGGCCTGCCTGCTTTAACATGCCTGAAATCCTGCGGATAACGACAGGGTTTGTATTAACGCTTGCTGCCATATAACTGGAGCTAAGTCTTTGATCCGGCTTAGTCGCAAGCAGCGAAAGAATATGCACAGCGACAGAGAATCGTGTATTTATCATTGCTGATCACCACCTGTAACTTTAATGGTTACAAAACGATCATAGAATAACTATTTATAAAAGTTCAGCACCATTTATTATTTGGTTTTATTGCTTCCATATGAGTCAGGGCTGGCTAAGGGCTTTTTATCTATACCCAATTTTAGCAGTAATAGAACCGGAAATT
This sequence comes from Marinococcus halophilus, assembly GCF_002265875.1. Classification (GTDB taxonomy): domain Bacteria; phylum Bacillota; class Bacilli; order Bacillales; family Marinococcaceae; genus Marinococcus; species Marinococcus halophilus. Next base: position 2,406 of record NZ_NPFA01000034.1, on the reverse strand, counting down.
GGAGCGGGAGCATTTCTGGGCGGAAAAGGAGTTAGTGCTCGGCATTCTCCGGCTCTACGTGCACATGTACGTCATGAACGCCGTGCTGTTCAATTAAGGCGTACTCCACTTTCGTAGCTGTATTGTGTGCTTCCTGGATATCGAGTGAAGGATCTACTAGAATCGTAATATCAACAACGGTGTTATTCCCGTAATTCCTTGCTTTTATATTCTGGACTTTTTGGACGTCGTACAGCTCAGAGATTGTTTCCCGGTAATCTTCAATTTTATTCTCATCGAAACCGTCTGTGAGCTGCAGTGCTGCTCCCCGGAAAACGTCCCAGCCAGTTTTAATAATTAATAAACCTACGAGAGCAGCTGTCAGTGGGTCCAGCCAGTACAATTGAAATTGAGCACCGATGATGCCGATAACGGTACCAATGCTCACCATGGCATCGCTCCAGTTATCTTTAGCCGCAGCCATGATAGAGGGACTGTTAATTTTTTTGGACAACTTTTTGTTATAGGTGTAAACACCAAACATGCATACGGCAGCGAAGGCACCAACAAAAGCGGAAATTAAGCCGGGAGGCCCGGATGGCCCATCAAGGATAGACTGAACAGCGCTCACAAATACCTGGAGCCCGACCGCAAGCATAATAAAGGAAGTGAACAAAGAAGCAACCATTTCGGCTTTCCAATGGCCGTAAGGGTGGTCAGCGTCCGGCGGTTTCTGGGAATAGCGGAGCCCAAACAGCACAGCGATCGACGCAATGGTATCAGTTAAGTTATTTAGCCCGTCAGCACGTAGTGCAGCTGAATTGGCCAGCTGGCCGACGGTGAGCTTTAGAGCAGATAGAAACAAATAAGCGAAGATGCTGATAATAGCTCCCCGCTCTCCTCGTTTTAAATTACGTATACGTTCATCATTCATAAGACCAGGGCCTCCTGCGCAAGTGATCGACCTATAGAGTAGCAGGAAAGTTCTCATTGAGTCTACAGCAATGTTTTTCCACGGCGGTATAAAAATGATTGACAGGAAAGAAATTTGCACTACGGCAAAGTTCGTAATAATGTATAAAGTACAAGCTTTTTGTTCCCAATCGCCTGTAATATTTGTTATACTAAACCCATCAACCAGTTATATAACAATGAACCATTCGTTGTGCTTTAATGGGCCGGGGGGGAAACCTGCCTGAGGCAACGGATGGCATCAGCTATCAAGGAGGCCAATAGAATGGTTGAAAGAAATGCAGACGTAGAAGAATTTTTAAATTCGCTCCCGGAACAGCAAAGCTCGGTATTCCGCTACATGCGAGATGAGTATGAAGCCTTGGCAGAGCGGGGGGAGCGGTTTGACGAAGCTAAGAATGACGAACACGTTGAAATTCTGGCCAGTAAAAAATTCGACGTCTCTCCTTTAGAAGCTGGAAACATTTACGCGACGGTAGAATCGCGTATCAACGCTTTTGAAGCCCTGCGTTCTTCGTAAAAACTCTCAGGAAGACTAACTATGTAGAAAAGCCCTGCTGAATCAGCAGGGCTTTTCTTATGGGAAGCGGAAAATTTAATACTGCATAAATAATTCCTTGGCTCAGGGTCCGCGTTGTAGAAATAACTGTTAAGGAGAACGATCTATCTGATACAATATATCCGTACCTTTCATTAGAGGCGGAGGGCCAAAGCATGAAAAAGATCTTTTACAGTCTGCTTTTTGTTATAGGGGCAGTTTTGTTAATTAATGCATCATTTTTTGCACTTCCGCAAAAAACTGTCGCATCCCTTTTAACGCACCAGGACGAACCTCAAAATGCCGATGTTATTATTGCTCTCAGCGGCGATTTTGAGCGCTTATATACAGTAGCTGATTTGATAGAAAAAGGCTACGCGGATAAAGTGATCTTAACCAACGGGGAAGATGGCAGCTTTAATGAGAATCTGGCAGTGCGGGCAGGCATACCTGAAGAAGCGATTATTATGGAGAATCAGGCCTCCAGCACCCATGAAAATGCTGTGTATTCAAAAACGATTATGCAGAAGCGAAATTTTGATTCAGCCCTGGTGGTAACAAGTGATTATCATATGAAGCGAACAAAAATTCAATTTGATGACGTGATGACAGACACTGGTATTGCTCTGGATTATGTTCCTCATGTGCATGCAGAAGAAGCCTGGGGGCCTAAGCATGTCCAGCTTTGGAAGGAGTTTTATAAACTCACGGGCACAATAGGGATCGAATCATGGGAGCGGATGTCATAAAAAAACGAGCAGAGGCACTCTGAAGTGACCTAAATAAATGAGACAGATAAAAGCACCTCTCACGTCGTATTCGTAGTAGGATCGACAGATGGAGGTGTTTTTCTTATGGGAGAAAGTAAACGACGGTATCCAGCAGAAGTGAAACGGGAAGTCCTTCGGCTGAAATGG
>NZ_NPFA01000033.1 GCF_002265875.1 Marinococcus halophilus | reverse complement strand
CATTCCATCCGGAATGTCTCTCCCGGGTCTACGGAAAATACGGCAGGAATATCCGGGTGCCAGCGGTTGTGCCCCGGCGTCGTCTGTTGGTCCATCGTTTTGTTCAGATCTACCTCAAACAGCTTTTTCGGCATAGAAAGCCCCTCCTGTTTATAAAATACCTGGAGACACAGCACGCGATATTTAAATTTTCTAAATATATTTGATAAAAAAAGGGGGAGAACCCCTTTTTTAAATCTATGCTAAAGTAATTGATTTGTCTGCATAGACGCTTTGAACCGAGCGGATAATCTCTATGCCTTCATCCATCGGGCGCTGGAACGCCTTACGTCCCATGATCAGTCCCATGCCGCCTGCACGTTTGTTAATTACTGCTGTTTTAACAGCATCCTCTAGATCCGATTCGGCAGAGCCCCCGCCGGAGTTAATCAAGCCGGCCCGGCCCATAAACGAATTCATTACCTGGTAACGGGTCAGGTCAATCGGGTGGTCACTCGTCAGCTCCGAATACACTTTGTCGTGAGTCTTGCCGTATCCGACTGCTGTATAGCCGCCGTTGTTGGTCGGCATTTTCTGTTTTACAATATCTGCCTGCAGGCTTGCTGATAAATGTATTGCCTGGCTCGTCAGGTCAGAGGCTGTATGATAATCCGTTCCGTCTTTCTTAAAGCCTGGATTACGGAGATAGGCCCAAAGAATAGTGCCAAGGCCAAGTTGGTGAGCACGTTCAAAGGCTTTCGACACCTCCTGGATCTGGCGGTCGCTCTGCTCCGAACCAAAGTAAATCGTCGCTCCAACCGCTACTGCTCCCATATTATAGGCCTGGTCGACAGAGCCGAACATAATTTGGTCGTGCGTTTCCGGATAAGTCAGCAATTCATTGTGGTTAATTTTGGCAATAAAAGGGATCTTGTGTGCGTAATCCCTTGCGATTGATCCAAGCGCCCCGACTGTGGAAGCTACCGCATTGCAGTTACTTTCCATGGCGAGCTTTACGATGTTTTCCGGATCAAAATACATAGGGTTCGGCGCAAACGAAGCCCCTGCTGAGTGCTCGATGCCCTGGTCAACCGGCAGAATAGACAGATAACCCGTCCCGCCAAGCTGGCCGTGGTCAAATAAGCTCTGCAGGTTGCGCAGTACTACCGGAGAACGGTCAGTCGCTTTGTACACCCGGTCGACAAAATCAGGCCCCGGGACATAGAGATTTTCTTTCGGCACTGTTTTGCTTTGATGGTTTAATAAGTAATCCGCATCCTGTCCTAAAATTTCCTTTGTTGAAGCCATCGTAATACCTCCTCACCAGTTTAGCTAATTCTTCTTCCCTAATTCCCTTATTAGGGAAGAACATAAACAAAATTTCACAGAATTTATGAAAAGGTTTATCTCTGGAAAGGTATTTACATAGATAATTTTTGCTGTAAGTATACGATTTAGCAGGATCATGACGATATATATTACAAATGCTGCCTCTTTGTTTAAGCTATTTCAATACAATCAACTTTTCCGCTGGAAAGGGCGCTTCCTATGAAAATAAATTATCTATTTGTCATGTTCGCTGTCTATATGTTCTTCGGTGTTTTTATCGGGATCAGTTTTGCAGTTATCATGCCGGCAGTTATTCCCATTCTGCTTCGTTTTTAAAAATGTTTTATACCGCTTCGATTACCGCCGGTGTGGCGCTCGGTCTCTTGAATTATTTTCTTTTTTTCGGTTTTGTGCGCCGGTGCATTGATCACTTTCAGGCTGTACTGACCTCTGTGCGTAACGGAGATCTCAGCGCTCGTGCTTCATTTCAAAGCACTGGAATAATTGGCCGGCTAAATGACGATTTGAATCGCACTATAGCCCACCTCGAGGCCACTAAAGAAAAGGTCGGCCGCGATGATTTAACCAATCTGCCGAACCGGGCTGCCCTGCAGCAGTTTTTTCAGGAAACTTCCAACTCGGGCTTTTCTTACCTTCTTTACTTTATTGATGTGGATCAATTTAAAACTATTAACGATACCTACGGCCACATTACCGGCGACCGTGTGCTTCAGTTCACTGCCGGCCGAATTGGCAGCGCCTGGAGTCCAGGACAGCGCCTTTACCGTTTAGGAGGAGACGAGTTTGTCATTATGGAGCAGATCGGCACGAAAAATACGAAAAGCACGCAGCTGACCAAAAGCCGTATCGCCCAACAGCTTCGTGTCCCTTACACAGACGGGCAAATTACTTTTACTATTGCCGTCAGCATTGGGGTGTATGAGTCCTCTGGCCAGCACGAGGATTTTGCTTCCGTGCTGCATAAGGCTGATCAAAAAATGTATAAAGCCAAACGCCAAAAGCACGAAAGCTCGCTTCCATTTAACTAAAGAGGCTTCGAAACCTTTTGTGGTACCGGGAAAATATTTCTGCCACAATTCCTTCATTTTTACAGTAATAATGGCCTATGCTTTTTGATTTAATTTGTATCGATAAATGTTTAGAGAGGCAATTCTTCCTTTTTTTCTGCTTCAATATTTTCAGCCTCCCTTTCTATGGGCAGGCAGAAACAAAAGAGCAGCATGGCTGGGGCTTTATCAGGTTAAAGAATCAGTACAATATTAAAGGGGTGTAGGGGATGAAGGAATGGTTCAATTTTAAAAGCTTGCGTGCAAAAATTTTAACTGGCTTTCTGGTGCTTATATTGCTGGTCACAGCGCTTGGCGTCTATAATTTTTACGCCAACAGCAGGGCAAATGCCGAAACAAAGGATATTGTTGAAAAGCAGCTCCCACTATTGATCGCTGATGAAAAACTAGCGTTTAATATGGCACAGCGTGTCGCCCTCTCCCGGGGGTACGTTTTATTCGGGGATGAGGAATTTAAAAGCAGCTTTATGGAATACACAGAAGAAAGCGCTGCGCTGGAAGAGGAGACGCTCGCCGACTTCGATTCTGCTGAGCTGGAGACATTAACGGAAAAGAGTATCGAATGGGAGCAGATTATTACCTCGGAGGTTTTCCCAGCTTACGAAGCAGGTAATGAAGAAGAAGCTAAACAGATACTAAATACCACTGCCAAGCCACTGGCCCGGGAGATTATGACCGGCTTTGAAGATTTGGCTGGAAAAAGAGAAGGATTAATCACAGTTGCAGGGGAAGATGTGATTGAAAGCGGCAGAAACCTGATGACTACCGGTACAATTATTTCCCTTTTAGTCATCCTTGCGGGAACTGCCATTTCCTTTTTTATGGCACGCACGATCTCTGCTCCAATTAAAACGGTCATGCACCGTATGCAGGCTATTGCAGAGGGCGACTTGAGCCAGGAGCCGATGCAAACTACATCCCGCGATGAAACTGGAAAGCTCGTACATGCCGCCAATCAAATGAATAACAACATGACCCGGCTGCTTACACAAATTAAAAAGATGTCCACAGACGTATCGGATCAGAGCCAGAATTTAACTCATTCGGCGAATGAGGTGAAGGCAGGCTCCCAGCAGGTAGCCGTTACGATGGAAGAGCTCGCTTCCGGAGCAGAATCCCAGGCGACAAGTGCCAGCAGCATCGCTTCATTAATGAGTGACTTCACTGAAAATGTTTCCGATGCCCATACGAAGGGCGAAGACGTTCGCAGCTCATCAACACATATTCTCTCTATTACAAATGAAGGCCGGCAACTGATGGACACTTCGGTGCATCAAATGGAAAAGATCGATGCTATCGTAAAAAATGCGGCCGTGAAGGTCGAAGGGCTCGATAAACAATCCCAGGAAATTTCAAAATTAGTTTCTGTGATTAACGATATTGCCAACCAGACGAATTTGCTTGCTTTAAACGCTGCGATTGAAGCTGCCCGTGCCGGCGAGCAGGGTCGCGGATTTGCCGTAGTGGCTGATGAAGTACGAAAGCTTGCCGAGCAGGTGTCTGCTTCCATTACAGACATTACCGGCATTGTAGAGGGTATTCAGAACGAATCTTCCTCTGTCGCCGCCTCTCTGCAGGCAGGATATAAAGAAGTAGAACTCGGCACCTCCCAGATTCAAACAACGGGAGAAACATTCAATACGATCAATACAGCTATTCAGGCAATGGCAGAAAACCTCCAATCCGTCACTCAAAATCTGGCGGCTATCTCTTCAAGCAGTCAGGAAATCAATGCTTCCATTGAAGAAATCGCTTCTGTATCCGAAGAATCTGCTGCCGGGGTCGAACAGACTGCCGCTTCCGTCCAGCAGACGAGCAGCTCCATGGAGGAAGTTTCCGCTAATTCAGAAAACCTGAACGACCTTGCCCTCCAGCTGAACGCCGAAGTAGATAAATTTAAGCTGTAATACGAATAATAAGGCCCGGAGATTTTTTCTCCCGGCCTTCTTTGTTATTCTAGATCTGTTTTACGCTTCAGCGGCTTTACTGCCGGGCCTTCAATAACCTCCCCATCGTAGGAAAATCTTGACCCATGGCACGGACAGTCCCAACTCCGTTCTGCATTGTTCCAGGAAAGATCACAGCCCATATGCGTACAGGTGGTGTCGACAACATACAGTCTTCCTGTTTCATTCCGGTAAGCTCCGGCCTTCCCGTCTTCGGTATTAATTAAAGCTCCTTCATCATTTTCCAGGTTCTTTTCTTTATCGCCCCGGTTGGATTTTCCTTTAACCATTTCTTTCCCGACATCCATGTTTTCGGCTGCAAAGGATTGAATGTTTTTCTTTTTCAGTTCAGAGCGCGTCGGGTCAAACGCTTCTTTGTAGACATTTTCATTGCCTAGCACGTAATCAGCCAGCATTTTCCCTGCTGCTTCGCTGTTGCTTATTCCCCATTTCATGAAGCCGGTGGCAGTAAAAATCTGCTTTTCTCCGGAAGTCATCGGTCCGACATACGGCATTTTATCCAAGGTAATCATATCCTGAGCCGACCAGCGGTAAGGCACTTCCTGCAGACCAAAGTGCTCTTCGCCGAAGGTACGCAGTGCCTCGTACCGCTCAAACGTGCTGGTTTCATTTTTACCAGATGTATGACCTTCCCCGCCGATTAAAAGAAGATCCTCCCCGTTCTCGTCTTTTGCTGTACGAAGCGATCTTGAAGGCGAATCTACACTAATATACATATGCCTTGGCATCGTCTGGACTTTAGCCCCGATAATGTAGGAACGCTCCACGTGCAGACGGCTGTAATATTTCCCCATGCCGTCGTTAAAAGGGAAATGGCTTGTCACCAAAAGATAATCACTCGTAATTTTGCTTTCATTGTTTGTGTTAACTACGACTTTACCATTTGATTTATTTACATCCGAAGCCCTCGTATTTTCATACACACGCCCGCCCAGCCGGACTACCTCTTCAAGAAGTGCATGGTAATAATGCACTGGCTGAAACTGGGCCTGATTGCGTATCACAAGGGCCCGAGCGACAGCATACGGGAGATCATGTTCTTCAGAAGCCTCTCCGCCGTTAACGTTTAGTAGCCGGTATGCTTCGGCTTCCTGCTCCATCACTTTTTGCTGCTGTTCGCTATTCGTATAAATAAAAGCGTTCCGTTCCTCCCATTTGCAATTAATACCAAGCTCTTCCACCCGGTTTCGCATATCACGGATCGCCTGTTCGTTAGCTTCATGGTACTGGCTTGTTTTTTCCCGCCCGTGATTTTGCATCAGCTCATCGTATATCATGCCGTGCTGGGAGGATATTTTTGCTGTTGTATTTCCGGTGGTGCCTTCAAGTACCCTTCCCGCTTCGAGCAGCACAACTTTGGCTCCAACCTTCGCTAAATAGTAAGCAGCTGTAATACCGGCTGCTCCGGCGCCTGCAATAGTAACTTCTGCGGTGTCTTCGCCGCTGTGTGCCGGCATGTTTGTAGATTCGCTTTCCTTAAGCCATAAAGAATGTGGATATAAAGGGACACTTCTGTTGTTAGCCATTGTAGTTCCTCCTTATAGTTATTCAAACCGCGACTGCTTTTTCTTCCCGGGGGCGGGCTGCCTTATACCAGTGCCAGCAGAGAATCACCATAATGGCAATATCCACCGCATCGCCCCCGTAATACATCAGCATTGATCCTGCCTGGGCAGCTTCCTGGCCTACCCCTGCCGGCGGTGACACGTACAAGTATTTGGATAAAATACCGTGCCCTGCAAGCGCTGCCACAAGCACCCCGGATCGGAACAGAAAAGAATACCGATGAGGCATCGGATCAATATAAATAATTGAAGCTGTAAACGCATACCCCGCCAAGAAAATATGGACATGAATGATAATATAGATAAGAGCAGAGGCATGCATCAAGGCGTACAACCCGGTCGTATATAAAAACCACAAGCCGCCAATATTCAGCACCGTGGCCGTCACCGGATGAGAAATTATTGTTACAAAGCGGCTCCGCAGCATTTTAGCCAGTTTTTTCGCTGCAGGTACTGGCAAAGCACGAAGAGCAAGCGTTACCGGCGCCGCAAGCACTAAACAAAGCGGTGCCAGCATGCCAAGCAGCAGGTGCCCGGTCATATGAATGACAAATGAATCGTGAGCCATCCGCGGAATTGGCCCGAGGACTGAAATCACTGCCGCCGCTGTGCCAGTGACGAACAAGCCGATGCGGCGTGCCGGCCATCCCGCATCCCGGAAAGCTGCAAAAAGATACAGCAGGCACACAAGGATAAAGGGGGCCGCAAGTATTCCTTCTGCAATATAATGAGCAGTAGTCATCAGCTTATACCGTTTCTTTCTGTTTTTTCATCTGCGAAGTCTGCCTCCATACCACTATGCCGGCAATAAGGATGACGAGTGCACTAATATTCCATACAAGATCGTAAGGAAGAATATCTACACCGTACCGTATCTGGTGAATGCCCATCCATTTATGCTGGACCAGGCCATCGTAAAGCTGAAAAAAGCCGGCCCCGGTCAGTGTGCCCCCGATCCACCGACGCAGCCAGAAGCTCTGCCGGCGCCGGAGATCAGCCACCATAAATAAGGCAGCTACCGTAGCAAACCAGCTGAATGCATGAAAAAAGCCATCTGAGATGAGCCCTGCGGTCGTTGTTGATAAATCATAAAAATGGTGCCAGTGCAGCAGCTGGTGAAAGACTACTTCATCGATAAAAGCAATGAGCCCGAGACCGAAAAGAAAGCCGGATAATATATTTCGCCCGGCGTAGTTTTTCTGGTTTCTCCGAAGCATAGCTTCATTTTTTTCTGACATGGCTGGTCCTCCTCTGCTACATATCTGTTTTCAGTCGATTGCTCGAAAAAAGTACATGTGTGCCCATATAAAAGTGAAACATGTATTCAGCTGCCCCCATCAACACTGCGGTTACCACAGCTGCAAGCAGTACTGGGCCAGCGAAAGTGATCACAGCCCCCGCAGCTAATACGACAGCAAATACTAAAATGGCATCTGCGCCCGCTGCCATTAGGCTTTTTACACGTGGAAGCAGTACTAGATCTCCGAGTGGGTAGCTGATGGCGCCGATGATAATAGTGAGCACCAGCACACTCCAAATAGAAACCCCATTTGCGATGCTCAGCACCAAAAATAACAGTGCGGCAGTCATTATGCTTTTACCAGTTAATGCTTTGATATGCTTCATGTTTTACTCCTTTCCATGTGTGCTTAAAAATACACAAAAAGCCAGGGAAAGACGCCTCTCTTTTCCTGGCTTACCGCAAGGCTTAATCCCGCGATTGCTGCCTCCGTTTATGCAGTTAATGCTTGGCTATTCTTCTGTTTCCTTTAAATACATTTCCATAAACTTTCTTTTGGATTAAAAGAGAGTTCTTTCAAGCTCAGCAAACTAAATGATTTAGCAATACTATCTCTATCCTGCGCTCTCTTTAAAGAAATATTATGAGCTGGAGCATGTCTTTCAGGCCGGGCAAAAAACCATTTGTTCCCTCACCCATCGATAGCCCTGGATTAGGATGACAGTTATAGTCCGCCCTCTTGTGCCGCGTAGGGTTATTCATATTATTCAGCACGAAAAAGCCGGTGAAGACGCTGGAGCGATTTTTCAGCATATTCATTTATAATATCTGCTTCCGATTTTCCTTCAGCGGAGGAGAACACGCTCAAATCGGGAGGCAGGCATTCTACTGTAATTGTTCCGCCGTAGCCTGTTTCCTTAATGGTATCTGCAATTGTTTTCCATGAGAGCCTCCCGTATCCCAGACCCTGCCGGTTAGTATCTGCTACGTGTATGTGGCTGAGAGCTGGGCCAAGATGATGAAAAGGTGCTTCCATGCTGCTTTCTTCAATGTTCATATGAAAAGTGTCGAGCATCGTCGTTACAAAAGGGTGCCCTATTTCCTTCACCAGCAGCAACGCCTGCCAACCGGTGTTAATAATACAGCTTTCATAACGATTTAACGGCTCGATCACAAGCGCGACGTTTCTTTCTTCTGCATATGGAGCTATTTCCTGAAGTGACAGGACAGCCGCTTCCCATTCTGCTTTGCCGTTTTCTTCCGGCTCTGCTTTACCTGGCGCACACGGGGACAGCACCATGTATTCTGCTCCTGCCCGGTATGCACGGTTGATCTGCTCTTTAAAATAATTTACAGCTGTTTTTCGCATGGAAGGGTTCACCTGTGATAAATCTGTTTCTTTCCGCGGCCAGCCTGCATCCGCACACAAGCCCCGGATACGGATATCCAAGGTTTCTGCCAGATCGACCAATCCCTCCCAATTATAGTCTCTCGCATGCACTTCAATTTCATCGTACCCTATGACGGATACGTCACGCATCGTTTGCTCAATCGGCCGGTCTCCAAACACCCAGCTGCATATCGAAAAATTCATCCCATCCTCCCTTTCACTACTACAACTCTTCTGTAATATGTTTCTTCTCCACGAAGTGCTGGAAGAACTATAGAAGCTACAAATAAAGACCAGCGAGGCAAAGCCGCTGGTCTTTATTAAACATCTTCCGAGAACACGTGGCCGCCGATTTCATAGTCCACTGTCTTTGTTTCCCAAAGCCAATTGTCTTTCGGCACTTTTTCACTCCAGAAGAACAATGAATCACCTACGGGTTCCGATCCATTCAGCGCTTCTTCTGTTGCTTCTTCTGCGCGTTCGGAAGGAGACTCTTCTATACTTCCGTCAGCCACGACCTGAAACTGATTTTCTTCATATATGACACTTTCAACGTCATTTGGAAAGGTTTCTGATTCAATACGGTTCAAAATAACACTAGCCACGGCTACCATGCCTTCAAAAGACTCATCTTTGGCTTCTGCATGCACAGCCCGTTCAAGCAGTTCTTCATTTTCAACCTCAGGGACTTCGCTTGAGGCCACTCTTTCTTCCTCTTCTTCAGGTGCCGTTGCTTCCTGTACTGTCTCTTCTTCTACTGCAGGTTGCTTTTCTTCTGGTTCCTGCTCCGCTGTCTGGCTTCGTTCATGCACGCTGTAGACTAAGACACCCAGCACAGCGGCAAAAACAGCAAGCGTTCCCATTACAGTGTAAATGGAATACTGCTTGGACATTATAATCACCCTTTATCAATGAGGCAAAATTATTGTTCCAATGATGGCGGTAAATGACAGGTTTGCCATCACTCTACCATTTTTCTGCCAGAAATAATAATTACCACTGAGGGGATATTCGGCTATTTTCCGCTGAAATAAGTAAAGAAAATCTATAAGCACAACCACGGGCAATATATTTCCTGTATGGCTCCGTACGCGCCAGAATGCATAGACATCAGGAGGAATTTTTTTTCTGTTTTTCTGACTTTGCACGTTCATTGCGGATACGCTGGCGGTAGCCATAGGTTGCTTTAAGAACCGTTTCTTCACTTTCCAGTCCTGCTCCAAGCGCCCCTCCCAACGTAGCCACTGTACAGGCAAGCCATGAAATTTTCAGGTAGGTTGCAAAGGTTACTGTGCCCGATAAATTCAGCGCCAGCTGGGAGGCAGGAATAAATAACAGAGAAACAATCAAAAACATAATAAATAACACAATATAATAATGGATAATGGCAATGCCGATTGTAGAAGCCGTAGCTTTGTTGTAGGAGCGGACCAAAAATTTAGACTCTGCCTTGGACTCGTTTTCCCATAACCCATGAGCAACGATAAACCATACGGTCATAGCAACCATAGCCGTAAACATAACTGCAAGAAAACGCCAAAAGCCGTAAGTATCACTCAGCATCCAGAAGCTTGGAAAAATCAGTCCGTAAGCACCAGTAGCAAAAGCTAAAGCGATGACACGCTTAAAGGCTGGAAAAATCGTCCAGGGACGGTTTGCCAGCACCATGCCGGAAAGCAGCCTCGTGCGTCCCCTTACATTCAGATTGGCATAAAAGCGGACGTGCTGGCTTTCCTCTTCATTAGAATATACTTTCCTTTTAATTGGAGAAAAACGCTCGTACAAACGGCTGCCCATCAGCTCCCTGGAGCCTCTGCCACGGACCTGGTAGGAATGGTCGTCTTCGTGCTCTTCAAGCTGTTCCTGGTTTTCTGCAATGCGCTCATTCTGCCGTTCACGGTCTTCTTCAGAGCTTCCATGATGCATTTCATTTACAAGCTGCATCATTGCTTCCCGGACGCGCTTTTTCATGGGCATTGCTCCGAGAGAGGGCAGGGAAATAAGACCGATTTCCCGGTCTGAGCTGGCGTCAGCTATTACCAGCTTCTTTCCGTCTACAATAGGCAGATCCGTAAAACAGAGGGCGTAGTCCCATTCATGCTTTTCTTTATGCTTTTTTGCTTCCTCAATTACCGGTTCTGATTTTTCTATCACTCCGGCAAAAGGATCAAGGAGCACTTCCACTTCCCAGCCTCTCCGGTCATCTACATAGTTTTTGAGTAAATCGGGAAGTTCCCCTTCTATTTCGTCACAAATTTCCTTTGGGAGCTCCGGGGCGGCTATTAGTCCAAGCGTGTAGCTATCGGACGAATGTTTATTTTTTTTCGAAGCCATCAATACCCTCCTTTCTTTACATCGTCTTAAAAACAAGGCCAAGAATACGGTATCATACTTTTCCCCTTTTCCATATACACGTACTTTTCCATTATGCACATGTTATAGATAAAAGAAAACGAGGAATAATCCTTTTAGGTTCATTATTAATATAAGGAGGTGAACCGGAGCTGACCGCTTCGGCCGCTATGAAATTGACAGAAACTATGCACGTACTCGAACTGTCTATTCCAAACGGAACAGACACTATGGTACTACACTTAACCCTCATAAATAACAATGGCCGCCTTATCCTCTTTGACACAGGCATGCCTGGATATGAAGAAGAGATTTATGAATTGATACGAAATGAAAATCTAAATCCTGATCACCTTGAAACTATTATTTTAACCCATCAGGACATTGATCACATTGGCAGCCTTCCGGAAATTCTTCACGACCATCCCGACTTACGAGTTCTCGTACATTCGGCCGACAAGCCTTATGTGGACGGCGCGGAGCCATTGATCAAACTAAGCAGTAATGCCAAAGCAAACCTGATTGATACTCTTCCAGAAGCAAAGCGGGACAGAGTTGGCCACATGTTTGACAAAACCGAGCCATCGCTTATCAGTGAAACTGTAGAAGAAAAAGACACACCCATTGAGGGGCTGACTGTCCTGCATACGCCCGGCCATACTCCCGGCCATATCAGCCTGTATCACGAAAACAGCCATACGCTCATTGCGGGCGACGCTTTGACTGCTAAAGACGGCGAGCTTTTCGGCCCTCGTGCAGAAGTGACCCCTGATATGGAACAAGCCCGCCGTTCCCTCGAAAAGCTCCTCGGCTTTGATATGACCACCGTGATTTGTTACCACGGAGGCGTCGTACACGGAGACATCAATCATAAAATCAGTGAGATTTTATCCTAAATAAAAAAAGCACCTCCGCCGGTTGCGGAGGTGCTTTCGTCTGTACGTTGATCACGAGTTTTCGATATCCTCCCGAATTCGCTGCCGACGCTCCTCTTCCTCCCGCAGTCTCGTTTCCTTGTAATCCTTTCGAACGGATTTCAGCAAGGAAATGGCGGAGATAAACAAGACGATAGAGAACGGCAAAGCCCCGATGAGAGAAACTGTCTGAAGCCCATTCAGGCCGGCACTGATAATTAATACAGTAGCGAGTCCTGCAATGAGAGCGCCCCAGATTATTTTTAAAAGCATTGATGGGTTCGTATCTCCGTTAGAGGTCATCATGCCAAGTACGAATGTTGCAGAGTCCGCTGACGTTACAAGGAATGTAAACAACAGACAAATCGATAGTATCGAAAGCAGCGTGCCAAGTGGTATATTATCCAGCATGGCAAACATGGCCCGTGTCGTATCCTCCGCAACGATCCCTGCTATGTCTGTATTGTGAAATAAATCCAGGTTGATGGCAGTGCCGCCGAAAATACCAATCCAGATTATACCGATAAATGGCGGAGCCACCATAACGCCAAGAACGAATTCCCGGAGTGTACGGCCTTTGGAAATACGGGCTACGAACATGCCCACGAACGGAGACCAGGCAATGGTCCAGGCCCAGTAATAAATCGGCCAGTCCTGCACCCAGGTGCCATTTGTATAGTTTTCCATACGCAGGCTTGCCTGGAAGAAGTTTTGAACGTAATCACCAAGACCCATTGTTATTGTTTCAAATATAAAGCCGGTCGGTCCGATAAACAGGACCGCTACCATTAAAAATAATGCCAGCCCAAGGTTTACATTACTCAAATATTTTATTCCGCGGTCCAGGCCGGAAATTGTGGAAGCCATAAAGAATACGAACATGACAGCAACAATTATAAATTGGGTCGTCGAACTGGCAGGCACGTTAAACACACTGTTGAGGCCGCCGCTGATCTGCAGCACACTCAAACCGAGTGTGGTTGCTACCCCCATTACTGTAGCGATAACAGCAATGATATCCACGCCGTTACGGAAGCCTTTACGGAGCGGGCGCGTGCCATCTCCAATAACACCATTCATCGTGTCACTGATAAGGCTACGCTCTTCCTGACGGTATAAAAAGTAGGAAATCGCAAGCCCTACAAATGTAAATGAAGCCCACTGGTGAATACCGTTGTTAAAAAATGCGTTCCACATTGCTTCTCTTGCCGCTTCGGGTGTTCCCGGCTCCACGTTTGTCCAGGGCGGCGGAGTCTGGAAGTGGGTCATTGGCTCTGCCACACCCCAGAATACGATACTTACACCAAATCCACAGCTGAAAAGCATCGCAATCCAGGTAAAAAAAGGATATTTCGGCCGGGCGTCATCGCCTCCCAGCCTGACACGTCCATACTTACTGAACGCCATATAAAAGTTAAATAAGATCAAAAACAGCACAAACAGTAAATAGAACCAGCCGAACGTATCAGCGATAAAGCCGTATGTAAATTCGGCCTGGGCCTGTAGGGCCTGTGGTGCTATTGCTCCCCATAACGCAAACGCAAAAATGATGATAAAAGATATAAAAAAGATACTGTTGAGAAATTTAAATTTCTTCTCTTTTTCACTCATGATGCTTCCCCCTCTCTTTGCTTGCAGAAACGAATTAACGAAACTTTAACATATAAGGCCTTTTAAAAACAGTTAGTTTCAAAAAACTCTTTAAACTAGTATTAGGAGCAAAGAACTAACATACAAAGCCTTATGTATCGTTGTACCCGAATTAACCTGCAAATAATACACAAATTCACTGATCTGTGGATTTTTTCAATGAACTTATTTATTTTCATGACTATTTCACTAATTATTCTTTTATTAGCATCGTAAATCTGAAAAATATCGGGTACAATGAAGGTAGGAATATAGATCATCAAAGAGGTACACAAAGTTCACTCCATTTACTTTTTGTCTTCTCTCCAGCATTAGGTTTCAAGCAGGCGTTCCCTGCGAATCTACTATATTAGGAGGATGTTCTATGCAAACAATGAACGTTATATTAGTCGCTGTCGATGGGTCTGAACAGGCTGAATACGCTTTTGAAACCGCTCTCCCTATTGCCAGGGCGCAGCAAGCCCAGCTTATAATCGCCAGGGTAATCAACAAAAACGCCTACCAGCCAATGAGCAGTTACGCCCCGTCTATTATTGAAAAAGTGCAGGAAGATGCTAATGAATTACTGGCAAAGTATAAAAAGCAGGCAGAGGAAGCTGGTATTTCAGACGTAACTGTAGAACTTGTATACGGCTCCCCTAAAACGAAAATTATCCGTGATATTGTGCCAAAATATCATGTCGATTTGATAATAACCGGCGCCACTGGTTTAAACGCTGTTGAGAAAATATTCATGGGCAGTGTGTCAGAACACATCGCAAAAACAGCCCCATGCAGTGTGATGGTGGTCCGTTCTTAGTAATTAATATTAGCGAAAAGCAGCTGGCGTAAATTGCCGCTGCTTTTTTTTGAAAAATTAGGTTTATTCCTTTTACAAGCGGGAACCATTTAAGTGTTCCCATTTATTTGAGGAACAAAAATATATGCATGGTGGAAATGTTGGGACAATAGCGCCTAAAACATAAGCCAGAAAAGCCCTATCTCTTTTCTGGCTTTTTTGCGTACAAAAACCGGTTTACTCCTCTCCCGGGCTCTATTGTTCTTTTGTTTTCGCTGTGCATTATTTTTATCTTTTAGCCGACGTGCAACCAGGCATGTAGCCGGTGCTCAAGAAGAACTTTTTTCACCCACTTTAAAGCAGGACTCTTTAGCCTGCTCTCATTCTAAGCTTTAAAATTTTAGGAGGACTCGAAAATGGCAATTGATAAGTATCCATCCAGACAGGGCGACCATAAGGAAATCATGGACCGGAAGGACCCCGTTGTTCATGGCGGATCCGACTTCGACGGACCACTGCAGAAAGAGGAACTGGACTTTTACGACGAGAACGGCTACCTCATGCTCCAGAAGCTGTTCACCGACGAGGAAGTCGACATGATGAAGCGCGAGCTCCGGGAGACGATGAAGCGCAACGAAGAGCGCGACGCGCCGGACGTGATCAAGGAGCCGAA
>NZ_NPFA01000032.1 GCF_002265875.1 Marinococcus halophilus | reverse complement strand
CCTCGGTGTTGGCCATCTGCCCGCCGGGCACGCCGCGCTCAAGCATGAGCGTATCCATTTCCGCCCGCGAGGCGTACACGGCCGCCGTCATGCCGGCCGGGCCGGCACCCGCGATAATCACATCATAAATTCGTTCTTCCGTCATAAAACGACTCCTTTCCTTCTTCTGCAAATTTTTGAATACGGTTTTTAATTTCATCACGTACGCGCTGGAAAACCGCCCAGCGTTCTTCCTCTGTACCCTCTGCTTTTGCCGGGTCATCAAAGCCCCAGTGCTCCCTCGTGACGTGCGAAGGGGTCATTGGACACTTGTCGTTAGCATCCCCGCAAAGCGTAACCACCATGTCCGCATTGTTTAAATACTCCGGATCGATCATGCTCGACTCCTGCGTGGAAATATCGATGTCGACTTCGTTCATGGCTTCGACCGCATTTGGATTAAGGCCGT
This sequence comes from Marinococcus halophilus, assembly GCF_002265875.1. Taxonomy (GTDB): domain Bacteria; phylum Bacillota; class Bacilli; order Bacillales; family Marinococcaceae; genus Marinococcus; species Marinococcus halophilus. The sequence continues at coordinate 15,981 of NZ_NPFA01000032.1, read as the reverse complement.
GGGCTTCGATACCGGCACTACGGACCTCCCAGTCATTTCCCAGGAAATAACGGCCGAAGCCTTCAGCCATCTGGCTGCGGCAGGAATTACCTGTACATAAAAAATACAATTTCTTTTTACTCATTACTGCATCCTCATTTCACAAAATATTAATTCCAGTGGTGATGATCCTCAGTCGCAATTAATGCGCAGGCCGTCCCGTTCCAGCTGCTGCAGCTTTTCGTTTTGATCCGGTACATGCTGGAGTATGTCCTCCACCATTTCTGCAGAAGGGTGCTCCCGGTTAAACGAATAAAAAATCCAGTGGCCCTTCCGCTGCTCTTTAACAAGACCGGCGTCCCGGAGCTTTCGGAGGTGCTGGCTCACCGATGACTGCGACATATCCAGAAGCTCCACGAATTCACATACGCAGCATTCATGGTTTTGTACAAGGCTGACAATGGAAAGACGGGTGTTATCGCCCAAAAGCTTCAGCACAGAAGCAGTGTCTTTAATTTCCGGTTTAATCTTTTCCATACGTTCACCTACCATCGTTTTATTATATAAGCATATGCTAATATAAAGTTCGCCAAACGTCAATAAATAACACTTAGCGAAGACCTTTTAATAATATTCTTTGACTAATTCCTCCATTACCTGATTAGTACGGAAAGCCGTTTTGCCAGTGCTTGGACAGGTGCCCCTTCCAAGCAGTTCATCAATAATAGATTGAATATGGTAATACTGAATATGCTTGGGATGCTCGATATAAACAGACTCTTCGCCGGCTTCGTTCAGAAGGATAATTGGCTTATCGTCAAACGTCGAGAACGTTATTTCCCCTTTTGTGCCAACAATGCGGTTATCGTCTTCTTTATTATAGGAAGAAAAATTCCATACACCTATCCCGACAGCTCCGCTTTCAAATTTCCATGTGCCGCTTACCGTGTCTTCAGCCGGATAGGCATCAGCCAGATTGACCGCAGAACCCTTTACATCGCTTAAAGGACCGAGCAGGTAATCAAAGAGATCCAGCGTATGAGAGCCTACGTCGTAGAATAGACCTGCACCGCTCTTTTCAGGGTTTACCCTCCACGGCCATTCGCCGTTTTCATCTTTTTGAACGATGGGCTGGGTCTGCTGAATAGAAGCAAACCGCACCTCTCCAATGCTTCCGGCATCCAGCAGCTCTTTCACCTTTCGAAAACGCGGAAGAGATCTTCTATAGTAGGCAACAAACAACGGTACACCGTTATTTTCACAGGCTTTTATCATTTCTGCACATTCGTCTGTGCTGCCTGCCATTGGTTTTTCCACATATACTGGCTTCCCTGCGTCGGCAGCCATGATCGTATACTCCCTGTGCGAGGAAGGCGGCGTCGCAATATAAACGGCATCCACTTCGTTGTCGTGGATAAGATCCTCCGCTTTATCGTACCAGCTGGGAACCCCGTGACGTTGTGCATAATCCTGCGCTTTTTCTCCATTTCTTCTCATTACCGCCTGCAGGGAGCTGTTTTCAGCCAGCTGAAAGGCGGGACCGCTTTTCACTTCTGTCACGTTACCGCACCCTATAATGCCCCATCGTATGTTTTTCATAGCGTTTCCTCCCAAATGAAATTCATTTGTCTATTCAACATTCTTTTATACCATTTTAATGTAAAAGCCATTGCCTATGAATAAAGGGAGCAGCTTTTGCTGTTCCCTTAAAATTAATATGTCTATTACAAACCAACCTGGCCGGCAGCATAGGTGGCATGCTCTGTGCTGAAACCTTCAAAGGTCAGTTGATCAATCAAGCCCTGTCTTGAAAAAGAGCTGTACTCCAGATAATCCTCTGCCTGAAGCACCGCCTGTTCCTGCCATTCCACTGAGACATTTGCCACACCATGAGCCGCTTCCGATGAACTGAAACCGTCATACTCTAGTTGCTCAATCAATCCTGATTCAGAGAATGCGGTGTACTCCAGATAATCCTGAGCCTGGCTGACCGCCTGCTCCTCCCAGTCCACTGTGATGTTTTCCACAGCATATGTTGCATCTTCTGTGCTAAAGCCCTCATATTCCAATTGCTCGATCAACCCTGATTTAGAAAAGGCCGTATAGTCCAGGTAGCTCTGAGCCTGACTCAGTGCCTGCTCCTGGGAAGCAGATCTGCTGGATTCTTCTTCAGCCTGACGCTCTTCCTCTTCCATGGCTTCCCGCTCAGCTTCCTCTTCAGCCTGGCGTTCTTCCTCTTCCCTTGCTTCCCGCTCGGCTTCTTCAGCCTGGCGCTCCTCCTCTTCCTTTGCTTCCCGCTCGGCTTCTTCAGCCTGGCGCTCCTCCTCTTCCTTTGCTTCCCGCTCGGCTTCTTCAGCCTGGCGCTCTTCCTCTTCCTTAGCTTCCTGCTCGGCCTCTTCCTCAGCCTCACGCTCTTCCTTCGCTTTCTGTTTTTCTTTCTCTTCGTTATTCTTTTGCTTATCCGTAGCTGCTGTAGCATCTTCTGCTTCTAATTCTGTAGCATCGTCCGCAGTATTTTCACCGGCTATTTCTGTAGAAGAATCGGTTGGAATTAGTATAACAAATAAAATTAAAGCATAAATAATAGAAGCTGTAATCATCTTCCACTTCACCCCGGAACGATACCCCGGAATCCGCTGATACCATTTTTTCTTTTCTTTATACCTCATTAAAATCCCTCCTTTTACATATATTGGTTACATTTTATCATGGTAAAGTAAAGCTGGCAATACAGTGCAGAATCACCTTTATATGATTTTGTCTGCATCGAATAGAGGGTCTGAAAAGATTATTGGGAAATTTACAATTAACGGATTCTTCGAATTTCCCATTTGCTTTATTAGTGATTGGATTGGTTGCTTAACGGGCAATCACCTTTGCGTTCACATGAACAAAAACCATAAAAAGCTTCCCACAAGTTCAGTGAACTCATGAGAAGCTTAAAGTAAATTCTATTCAAATGTTAGCAAAATATTAGCATTCTGCTCATTTTCATTAAAACTGGGTTATAGCATAGGATTGAGCGGAGCCCGGACGCAAGCCGCGACGTCCTGTCGCAGCCGTCCGGGTGACCAAAATCCTGTTGGCCCTACATCATGCCGCCCATTCCGCCCATTCCACCCATGTCTGGCATGCCGCCGCCGGCACCGCCGCCATTTTCTTCTGGGATATCGGCGATAACTGCTTCGGTTGTCAGGAACATGGAGGATACGGACGATGCGTTTTGCAGCGCGGAGCGGGTAACTTTTGTAGGATCGACAATGCCTGCGTCAATCATGTTTACCCATTCGCCGGTCGCTGCGTTGTAGCCGTGTCCAACTGCTTCTGTTTTCAGGCGCTCAACGATAACGGAGCCTTCAAGGCCTGCGTTATGAGCAATCTGACGGAGTGGTTCTTCGAGGGCACGGAGAACAATTTTTACGCCGGTTGCTTCGTCGCCTGTTGTGTTGTTCATTTCTTCTTCTACTTTTTTGTAGACGTTCATCAGCGCGGTACCGCCGCCGGAGACAATGCCTTCTTCTACCGCTGCGCGTGTAGAGCTGAGGGCGTCTTCGATGCGGAGCTTGCGCTCTTTCATTTCCGTTTCAGAAGCTGCGCCGACTTTAACAACGGCTACGCCGCCGGCAAGCTTCGCGAGGCGCTCCTGAAGTTTTTCACGGTCGAATTCGGAAGTCGTTTCTTCCATCTGCGTACGAAGCTGTGTAACACGTGCGCTGATCGTCTGCGGATCGCCGCTTCCTTCTACGATCGTTGTGTTGTCTTTATCGATCGTGATTTTGTTAGCGTGACCGAGCTGATCAATTGTCGCTGTTTTCAGGTCAAGACCTACATCTTCTGTAATGACCGTACCACCGGTAAGTGTAGCAATATCTTCAAGCATTGCTTTACGACGGTCGCCAAAGCCTGGTGCTTTCACTGCTACTGCGTTGAATGTGCCGCGCAGCTTGTTAACAACGAGTGTTGCCAGCGCTTCGCCTTCCACATCTTCTGCGATGATGAGGATTGGACGGTTCTGCTGTACAACCTGTTCAAGCAGCGGAAGTACTTCCTGGATGTTTGTAAGCTTCTTGTCCGTAATTAAGATGTACGGATTATCGAGCTCTGCAGTCATGGATTCATTGTCGGAAACCATGTAAGGGGAAGCATAGCCGCGGTCAAACTGCATACCTTCCACAACTTCAAGCTCTGTTTCAAGGCCGCGGGATTCTTCGACTGTGATAACGCCGTCGTTTCCTACGCGCTCCATCGCTTCTGCAATGATCTGGCCGATTTCTTCAGAGCCTGCGGAAATAGCACCGACCTGTGTGATAGATTCTTTGCCTTCAATTGGCTTGCTGACGTTACGGAGTTCCTCGACCGCTACCTTGGTCGCGTTCTCCATACCGCGGCGGATACCCATTGGGTTCGCACCGGACGTAACGTTTTTCAGGCCTTCCTGAATCATTGCCTGGGCGAGCACGGTTGCTGTAGTCGTACCGTCACCGGCAATGTCGTTCGTTTTGCTGGCAACTTCGGATACAAGCTGCGCACCCATATTTTCAAAGTTATCTTCGAGTTCGATTTCTTTGGCGATGGTTACACCGTCATTGGTGATAAGCGGGGAACCGAACTTTTTCTCCAAAACAACGTTACGGCCTTTCGGTCCAAGCGTTACTTTTACAGCGTTTGCCAGTTCGTCCACACCGCGGAGCATCGCGCGGCGGCCATTTTCACTAAACTTAATATCTTTAGCCATGATGAAATCCTCCTAATGAAATATTGATTTCGAAATGAAGCTGATTACTGAACTACCGCGAGGATGTCGCTTTCGCGAACGATCAAATATTCTTTGCCGTCGTATTTTACTTCTGTGCCTGCAAACTTCGAATAAACGACGATATCGCCTTCGCTTACTTCCGGCGTTACGCGTTCACCGTTGTCTTTTAAAGCTCCGGAACCAACAGCCACCACGCGTCCTTCCTGTGGTTTCTCCTGGGCGGAGTCCGGCAGCACAATACCGCCAGCAGTTTTTTCTTCTGATTCCACTTGTTCGAGTACGAGTCGATCACCTAAAGGCTTTAACAAGGAAAACAACCTCCTTAGAATATTTTCATCGTCCGTTATATGTAACGGAAACGACAGTAACACCATTTTGTTAGCACTCATTAAACCCGAGTGCTAAACCCAATTATTATATTAATCAACCTGGGCTTTGTTTGCAAGAGGGAACCGAAAATTTTTTCTGTCTTTTCCCACTCCGGTGCTTGATGGCACCTGCATTCACATTCCCTGCTGCTCTCTTTGTTAACCTTCTATTTGAAAATTGTCATAAATTCGCAGTTGCTCTCTTTATTATTCCTGCAGAGACCTGTGATACAATAGGAGCGTTCTAACACAGATTTAACCGAAGATTAGGAGTGATTTCCTTCCATGGCCGCACGTTACTGGAGCATTGTTATCATTTACGTACTTATGCAGCTCTCGGGCATCGTTGCCGTTCCGGCTCTTTTAGCTATAGGCAGCTTTGATTCCGCCCAGCAGGCTTCATACTTCTGGATTTTTGCAAGCTTTATTACCGCTTTAATTGTCATTTTGATTTTGTTAATCCCGGAACGCGGCCAACAGCTCGCGTTTAATAAACCGAAGATGCCATGGCCCAACGCTACTGCCTGGATTTTCATCGGCTTTGCCCTTGCCTACGCCGGTCAGATTGTTGCCGGCTTGATTGAGCAGAACCTGCTCGGCATTGATTCAGCCTCCGAAAATACGGCGCAGATTATCGAGCTCGTTAACAGCATGCCAGCCTTTGTAATTATCGTGGCGGTGATCGGCCCGATTCTTGAAGAGCTTGTATTCCGTAAAGCTATATTTGGCTCCCTGTACAAGCGCACAAACTTTTTCGTTGCCGCCATCATCAGCTCTTTGATATTTGCTGCTGTGCATTTGGATTTTACGCACCTGCTCGTTTATACCATGATCGGCTTTGTGTTTGCTTATTTGTATGTTAAAACCGGACGGATCATTGTGCCGATTATCGTTCACTCTGTCATGAACGCGTTTGTGGTTGGCATTCAGGTACTGTTTCAGGATGAAATTGAGCGTATTATGCGTGAAGCCGAGAGTGCACTCATTCTGCTTGTTCAGGGGTTGATGTAATATGAAAGCTTCCACCGCTGCCCTTTTTTACTTTGTGCTGGGCGGAGTGCTGCTGATGTTTACGTATTTTTCCGTCAGCGAGTCCTCCTGGTCATTCTGGAGTATTCTGCTTGCCGCCTTTGCTGCCTATGACTTCGTTATGGGCTTCAACTATCTGCGCCTCATGGCAGAGCAGAACAAAAAGAAATAGCAAAAGGGACCAGCCAGTATTCGGCGGTCCCTTTTTAATAGATTAATATACGTCTTCCCCCGGCAGCCCTATTCGCTGTCCAGCGGATAATTTTTCAGAAAATACACGAGCGTCTGCAGCTCGATGGCAAGATCGATATGATGCACGCGTACAGATGCCGGCACGGATAAACGTGCCGGCGTGAAATTTAAAATACCGCTGATGCCTGCCTCCACCAGCTTTTCTCCAGTTGTCTGGGCGGCGGCGGATGGCACCGTGAGCATCGCTACGGACACGTTATGTTCTTCAAGCTTTTCTGCCAGATCGTCGGTGTGATACACCGGCACATTTCCAATCTGCTCGCCCACCATATCCTTATTAATATCAAATGCAGCCACAATCCGGGTGTTTTCATTTTTGGAGAAATTATAGCGAAGCAGCGCTTTGCCGAGATTCCCGACACCAAGAAGCACGACGTCCGTTGCCTCGTCCTGGTCCAGGGTTTTCCGAAAAAACGACAGCAGATACTGGACGTTATAGCCGTAGCCTTTTTTGCCGAGGGCACCGAAATACGAAAAATCCCGGCGGATCGTTGCCGAGTCCACTTTCACCGCCTCGCTCAACTCCGTTGAAGAAACGCGGGTTTTGCCTGTTGCATACAGGCTTTCTAGAAATCGATAATATAGGGGCAGCCGCTTTGCGGTTGCCTGCGGAATTTTTTGCTGGTCTGTATTCATAGTTATTTCCACCTAAATGTATTGTCATCGTCTGTAGACAGTATAGCATGTGTCCCCGTGAAAACGTACCGAAACGCTTGTCATGCACGAGACTTATCCTGTTTCGCGTTTCACGGAAAAGTACGATACACTGATATTATCAGAGTTGTAATTAAAGGAGCTATATAAATATGATTTTACTTCAATGTTCGGCTGTCACCAAGTCTTTTGGGGCAGAAACCGTACTTGATCAAATAAAACTTGAAGTCAAGGAAGGCGAGCGGGTCGCCCTGGTCGGCAACAACGGGGCCGGCAAATCCACCCTTCTGAAAATTCTTGCTGGCGAATCCTCGTATGATTCCGGCTCCGTCACGATGCCAAAAGGCACGACATTCGGATACCTTGAGCAGCATACCGGATTGAACAGCGATAAAACCATGTGGGATGAAATGCTCGATGTTTTTACCCACCTTCAAAAAGCTGAAGCCGAGCTGCGCCGCATGGAGGCGAGAATGGCTGAGCCCGACATTATTGATGACGCCAGAGCCTATGAAAAGCTAATGGCCGATTACGATCAGCGCCAGCAGGAATTCGAAGCCCGCGGCGGCTACCGCTATGAATCCGACATCCGCACGGTGCTTGCCGGCCTTGGCTTTGGCAGCTTCTCTCTCGACACACCGGTGCAGTCACTGAGCGGCGGCCAGAAGACCCGACTTGCCCTTGGCAAACTGCTGCTGTCCCGGCCCGATCTCCTGATTCTTGACGAGCCGACCAACCATTTGGATATGGATACCCTCCGCTGGCTCGAACAGTATTTAAGCAGCTATCCGGGTGCTGTCCTGATCGTCTCCCACGACCGGTATTTTCTGGACCAGATCGTGACGAAGGTGTATGAAATCATTCATAAAAAAGCCCGCTTATTTTACGGCAACTACAGTACCTTTCAGGAAAAACGGGCGGAACTGTTTGAACAGGAAATGCAGGCCTATGAAAAGCAGCAGAAGGAAATTGCCGAGCTTGAAGACTTTGTGCAGAAAAATATTGTGCGCGCCTCTACGACAAAACGGGCCCAGAGCCGGCGGAAAAAGCTCGAAAAAATGGATAAGCTCGACAAACCGCAGCGGGACGGCAAATCTGCCTCCCTGCGCTTCGACATTGACCGGCAGAGCGGCAACGATGTACTAAAAGCAGAAGACCTTACCTTCCGCTTTGGTGACAAGGCGCCCGTCTTCGAGCATTTAAATGTCCGGGCCCAGCGTGGCGAGAGCATCGCGCTGATCGGACCGAACGGGACGGGCAAAAGTACCTTTTTAAAAACGATCAAGGGAGAGCTTGAGCCGGATGCAGGCCATATTCAGCTCGGAAGTAAAGTAGACCTTGGCTATTACGACCAGCAGCAGGCCGAACTGAATTCAGGCAAAACCGTGTTGCAGGAGCTGTGGGACGAATATCCGCTTGAAAACGAAAAAGACATCCGCACGGTGCTTGGCCAGTTTTTATTTACCGGTGAGGACGTGCTGAAGCAGGTATCTGACTTAAGCGGCGGGGAAAAAGCGCGCCTTTCGCTTGCCAAGATGATGATGCAGAAGTCGAATTTTCTGCTGCTCGACGAGCCGACCAACCATCTCGATCTTGACAGCAAGGAAGTGCTTGAAGACGCCCTGATTGATTATCCAGGCACCATTTTGTTTGTTTCCCACGACCGGTATTTTCTGAACCGGATTGCAACCCGTATCCTTGAAATGGGAAATGGCGATGTCCGCAACTACATCGGGGATTATGACTATTATCTGTTCAAAAAGGAAGAAGAACGGGAAAAAGCGGCGCTCCAGGCTGAGCGTGAAGGGCCAAAGCCTGAAGACACCGGGGCAGCAAAATCTTCATTTGCAGACGACAAAGCAGCCAAGCGTGAGGCCCGCAAGCGGCAGCGCCGCATTGAACAGATTGAACAGGATATTGAAGCCAAGGAACAGCTCGTCGAGGAGCAGGAAGCTGCTCTCTTCGAACCTGACGTATATGAAGACCATGAAAAGGCAGCTGGTTATCAGTCGTCGATTAACGAATTAAGAAGCGAGCTCGACCAGCTGATGGAAGAATGGGAAGAGCTGCAGCTTGAAGAATCCAGTTCCTAGATCATTCCCTTTACACAGCAAAGCCCGTGACCTCTTCTACTGAGGCCACGGGCTTTTTGTTACATATGGAGCGGCAGGCCGGGCACGCCGTTTAAATCCATGCTGGAAAAGTTTCCCTTTTTCCAGTTGATATAGGCGGCAGCACCGATCATGGCCGCATTATCAGTACATAAATGCAGCGGCGGAATCTGCAGCTTAACGCCGCTTTCTTCGAACTTCTCTTTCATTGCTGCCCGCAGGCCGCTATTGGCTGCCACACCGCCTACAACCATTACCTGCTTCGCCTCACAGGCCGCTGCCGCCCGGGCTGTTTTTTCCGTCAGCACGGTAATAACGCTCTGCTGGAAGCTCGCCGCGACGTCTTCCGGTGCCCATTCTTCTCCGCGCTGGCGAGCGTTGTGGAGCGTATTCATGACAGCTGATTTCAAGCCGCTGAAGCTGAAATCATAGGACCCCTCCTCCAGCCAAGCCACAGGAAGCGGTACAGATGGATCGCCCGTCTTAGCCAGCTTATCGAGCTCCGGTCCTCCAGGATACGGCAGGCCGAGCGTGCGTGCAACTTTGTCATATGCTTCCCCAACTGCATCATCTCTCGTCTGGCCCAGCAGTTCGTACTGTCCTTCTTCCCTGATCAGTACAAGCTCCGTGTGACCGCCGGAAACAACGAGCGCAAGCGCAGGATATTCCCACTCTGCCTCCAGCCGGGTCGCCTGGATATGGCCGGCTATATGGTGGACGCCGATCAGCGGCAGTCCCTTTGCGTACGCTGTCGCCTTCGCAGCATTTACCCCCACAAGAAGCGCTCCCACAAGTCCGGGCCCTTCTGTAACCGCCACGGCGGATAAATCAGAAAATGTACTATCAGCTTCCTCGAGCGCCTGCTCCATTACCTGAGTGATGGATTCCGCGTGATGTCTCGAAGCGACCTCCGGCACAACTCCGCCAAAGCGTTTATGGCTTTTCATCTGGGAGAGAACGACATTGGACAGAATCTCCGTGCCGTTTCTGATCACCGCAGCAGCTGTTTCGTCACAGCTCGTTTCCACAGCCAGAATATCTATTGGTTCATGCTCATTCATTCATATTCACCCACATTACTATCGCATTTTCATTATTATCCATATAATAGTTTTTTCGAACGCCGCCAGGCACAAACCCAAATTTATCGTACAGGTTCCGGGCGGTTTCATTGGTTTCACGCACCTCGAGCGTCATCGTCCGGGCGCCGTACGTGTAGGCCAGTTCCATCAAATTGGCCAGCAGCTCCTGCCCAATTTTCCGGCCGCGGTAGCGCGAGTGTACCGCAATGTTTGTCACATGAGCTTCATCGATGACAATCCATACCCCGCAGTAGCCGACAATTTTGCCATCGACTTCTGCCACCAGATAATGGGCAAACTGGTTGTTATACATCTCGTTTTCAAACGCCCGCCGGCTCCACGGCATCGAAAAAGCGTTATGCTCTACTTCCATTACGTTATCGATATCGTCGGTGCTCATCAAACGGATCATTATTTCTGCTTTCATTCGGATCTCCCACTTTGGGTTTTCTGCCAGTTTTTTTCCGCTTCGGCAAGCTGGGCGTATTCCGGGACTACCGCATGAGCTTCCCTTGGCTCTCCGATAGTTCGCGCGACACGGATGATTTCTGCAGGCCGTGGGGTCTGCTCCGCCCAATCCGCAAATACTGCCCGGCTGCCGAGTTGTTCCTGGATCAACGGCCGCCGGGTATCTGTATCTTCTCCGACAAACAAAACGTTTTCCTGCCGTTGGTCGAGCATCCCGAGCCATTCCGAAAGCAGAATGATTTGATCATCGGCCTGGCGTTCCACGATATTTTTTGTCGTTTCTCCGGAAAACACCGCGGTATATACCTGATTTCTGCGCGCATCTATCAGTGGAGAAACGAGGCCAGGAAATCCGAGACCGTTTTGGGCAAACATCTGCAGGGTCGACACAGGATAAAGAGGGATATTTAAAGCCCAGGCCATCGATTTAGCCGTCGTTACTCCTATGCGCACTCCGGTGTATGATCCCGGACCGGTAGTCACCGCTATTGCCTCCAAATCACCCGGAGCTGTCCCGCTCTCTTTCATCAGTGATTCCACAGCCGGCATCAGACGGATGGAATGGTTTTTTCTAATATTGGTGGTGTACTCCCCGAGGATTTTTTGTTCATCTGCAAGGGCAATGCCCAACACATGCGTTGAGGTGTCAATTGCGAGCATTTTCATCGTTCTGCAACTCCTTCATCTTTTCCTTCCACCGCTCGCCCACGGCCTTCAAGGTCAATTGCCTGCTCGTCTCCCCGGTATATTGTATCTCTACCTCCAGGCGGTCCTCCGGCCATTGTTCCAGGCGGATCGGCCATTCTAGAAGCGAAACTCCGCCTGCCTCAAAGTATTCCTCAATCCCGATTTCCTCTGCTTCTTCCTCTGAAAGACGGTAAAGATCAATATGAAACAATGGCAGCCTTCCTTCGTATTCTTTAACGATTGTAAAGCTTGGGCTGTTTACCATCGCGGTAACACCAAGGCCTCTGGCAAAGCCTTTGGCAAAATGTGTTTTTCCTGCTCCGAGGCTGCCAAGCAGCCATATTTTCTCATCTGTTTCCGCCTGCCGGCCTAAAAGCTCTCCCCACGCTGCTGTTTCCCCGGGGGAAGAAGTGTCGATGACCCACTCTGTCATATCGTTTCTTCCTTTCTGCTGCTTATGATGAACGAAAATGATTGTAGCCGGATTTTTGCAGCTTCGTACGGGAGCCGTTTTCCTGCAGGATGACCTGTCCGTTTCCTTCTGAAACCTTTCCAATGGCATATAATGGCATCCCGGCGTTCCAGAATTGTTCTCTCAGCTTTTCCCACTCTGATGAAGCTACTGTTCCGACCAGCTCAAAATCCTCTCCACCGTAAAACATATGCTTTTTCATTGTCTGGACTTCCAGAGGCTTCATGGCTGCATGCACGGGAAGTCCGGAAAAGTCCAGTTCTATCGAAACACTGCTCGCTTCCGCAATTTCAAAGCATTCGCTCGCAAGGCCATCACTGATATCATTTAAAGCGATGCGGCCACCGTATTCCACCAACAGACGCCCTGCTTCCACCTGAGGTACCGGACGCTGATGATAGGCAATCAACGATTTTTCCCGTTCGGAATACGCAGCGTCCTTTGTCCGATCAAGCAGTAATTCCAGCCCGGCAGCCGACATGCCGACCGGTCCTGTTAAAAATACGATGTCCCCGGGTTCCGCAGCGCTCCGCAGCAGCTGCTGTCTTTCTTCCACTGCTCCGATTACCGTAATACTCACCATTAAGTCGCGCCGGGAGGATACCGTGTCTCCGCCAATCATATCCATCTGATAGCGCGCTCCCAGTTCATTCATTCCCCGGTACAGTTCGTTTAATTCCTCTTCGGACCAACCGGGCGTTACCGCAATCGATATCACGTAAAAATGCGGCACGCCTCCCATCGCAGCGACATCGCTAATGTTTGCAGCCAGTGCTTTAAAACCAATATCAAACGGATTCATCGTATCCTTCCGAAAATGGACGTCTTCAATCATCGTATCCACACAGACAATTTCATTCATTTGCGCCATCGGCCGATAGACCGCGGCATCATCACCTATTCCTACCTCAAGGCGCTCCTGAAAGGTCTGCGTTGGTTTTCGTTCGTTAATCCAGTCAAATTCGTCGTATGGCATAAACTGCTCCTCAATGATCTCTCATAATAGTCTCCTGCCAGTTTATCGTATTCTTGCAATCGCGTACAGTAAACGAGCAGGCTGTACCCCGTTTATCGAAAAACTACCCTCAGTGCATAAGCACAAAGGGTAGCTTGGTTTCCCGCTTCGTCGATTAAATTTTTTCATAAAAAAAAGCCTTTCCGGCTTTAATCAATTAGTATAATTGGTTGCGGGAGGAGGATTTGAACCTCCGACCTCCGGGTTATGAGCCCGACGAGCTACCAGACTGCTCTATCCCGCGATGTGGTATAGCGCGGCGACGATCTACTTTCACGGGGGGAGAGCCCCCGGCTATCATCAACGCTGAAGAGCTTAACTTCCGTGTTCGGCATGGGAACGGGTGGGACCTCTTCGCTGTTGTCACCGCACTATGTATACTGTCTCTCAACAAGACAATTATTATCTTACCATGTGGGTTATATGAACGCAAGGGGTTTTTTATATTTTATCGCCATTTTTTATCATTTACAGCAAAGTACACGTCTTCAATCGACCGGTGCTGCTGTTTAAAAGCCTCGTGGGCTTCTTTCAGCGACACCCGTTCAAACTTTATAGAAGCCTTTGGCTGCAATTGGGCAGCTTTTGATAAATCAGCACTAATAACGTTTAACACCCGGGCATAGCCTCCCGTCGTCTGTCGGTCAGCCATTAGAACCATCGGCCGGCCGTTCGAAGCCAGCTGCACAGTTCCAAAACCTACTCCATCCGATATTATGCCGCCATCTTTCTGAATAAAAACTTCCGTTCCCTCAAGTCGGATCCCCATTCGGTCAGCTTCCTGGGTCACAACGTAGGATTCCTGAAGCAAAATCTGTTCAGCCTCCGCTGTCAATTGATTAAATTCCGGCCCTTCCACTACCCGGAGTGTCTGCTGTTTTTCATAAACTGGCACAAGTGCAGAAGACAACCGCCGTTCGAAAGGAGTCGGAGCAGGGCGCCCCTCTGCTTGGTACAGCTTGTCTCCGCTTTCAAGCTCACGGCCCTCCAAACCTCCTATGCCGGCTTTTGTATATGTCGCCCGGCTCCCTAAAACCACCGGCACATCTATACCTCCTGCAATACAAATATAGGCACGGGCGCCTTGGGCCGGACCATTAAAGGACAATTCATCTCCTTCGTAAACCTTTCTTGTCGCCCACATCGGGATGGCTTTGTTGTTTATTTCCGGTTGTAAATTTCCGCCTGTAACAGCAATGACCGCTTCTTCATGAAACGCCAGGGTCGGCCCCATCAAGGTCAATTCCAATCCGGCTGCAGTCAGGTAGTTCCCACACAAGGCATTTCCTATTTGAAAGGCGTACATATCCATCGCTCCAGATACCGGGACGCCAAGATACTGATAGCCGCTCCGCCCCGTGTCCTGAACGGTTGTAAATAGTCCAGCTTTTCGCACTGTACAGAAAGGTGTCCGCCTCATATACGATCCCCCGCTGCCTGCACCCTGGTACCATGGTGCTCAAGCTGCTTTTTCAGATGCTGAATAAAAAGCACCGCCTGTTCGTTATCACCATGTACGCATACCGTATCTGCCTCCATAGCCACAACTGTACCATCCACTGCCCTCACGGTTCCCTTTTGGAGCACCTCGAGCACCTGGTCTGCAGCTTTTTCAGGTTGGTCAATGAACGCCTTCTTCTCTGTTCTTGGTGTCAATGTTCCTTCAGCCGCATACGTGCGGTCTGCAAATATTTCTTTTACCACCTGTAAGCCTTCTCTTTCCCCCTGCGCATGTAATTCTGTATGGACGGGGGCGAACAATAGGAGGTCTTTATTAAAATCTTTCACCGCCCGCACCACTCCTTTAGCAACATCACTATCGCGAAGGGCGGCATTATATAAAGCCCCATGGGGCTTCACGTGCTGCATCTTTACTCCTTCTGCCACGCAGAAGGCATGGAGAGCCCCTATCTGATAGAGACAAAGCTGATAAATTTCTTCTTCCTTCATTGCTATATGTCTACGGCCAAACCCTTCTTTATCCAAAAACCCAGGATGCGCTCCAACCGCCGTGCCGTACTGTTTAGCAAGAGCAACAGTGTGCGCCATCACTGCTGCATCTCCTGCGTGGCCCCCACAGGCAATATTGGCTGAAGACACTAAAGGAAGCACCTCCTGATCCATCCCAAGTGTATAAACGCCGTAGCTTTCGCCTAAGTCACAATTTAAATCAATAGTCATGTGTCTGCCCCTCCTCTATACGGATGCTATATTCACCGCGACTGACACTCTCTTCAATTTCAATATATTCGTTATGAGACACAGGTTCAAAGCGGAGCAAATGACCCGGAGCCAGAAGCGCAGGTTCTTCACTATTAACATTGAATAAAGGCACCGGAGTCTTTCCAATAATGTTCCATCCTCCCGGGCTGTCAATCGAATATATCCCTGTCTGGGCATTGGCAATGCCCACAGATCCTGCTTCCACCTTTCCTCTCGGTGTTTCAAGACGAGGGGTATGGAGTCGTTCATTCAGTCCGCCGAGGTACGGAAACCCCGGGGTAAAACCCAGCATATAAATAAAATAGTCAGCATCGCTGTGCAGCTCCACTACTTTTTCTACAGAAAGTTCCTTCTCTGCAGCAAGTCGTTCAAGGTCCTGGCCGAGCGATACGTCATAACAAACTGGCAGATAATATGTTCGTATAGTTTTTTCCAATTCATCATTCATATGCAAAAAAATAGTATCAATTGTCTCACAAAGACGTTCATATTTTATTTTCAAAGGATCATAATACACGGTTAAGGCACAGTAGCTGGGAAGGCACTCGATAATCCCAGTCGGCTGCTCTTGTTTTAAAGCATTATAAAGCCGGTGGACCCTGCGGTTTACGGAGGGAGAAATTACGTTTTCCAATTGCACACTTAAGGCATGATCACCGATAGGAACAATATTCATATTATCTTTCTCCCTCCTAATGATTAGTATGTTTATTGTAGCATAGAGAAAAAGGAAAAAAATATAAAAAAACCGCTCCCCTCCGAAAAGGGAAACGGTTTAGCTCGCCCGGCAGCGATCTACTTTCACGGGGGGAGAGCCCCCGGCTATCATCAACGCTGAAGAGCTTAACTTCCGTGTTCGGCATGGGAACGGGTGGGACCTCTTCG
>NZ_NPFA01000031.1 GCF_002265875.1 Marinococcus halophilus | reverse complement strand
CTCTAATTTCAAACGAATGACTTCGCGCTTTACTTCTTCCGGATAAAATCGATTGGTTCCCATCAAAAAAACACCTCCAGATCATCGTTAATACTACATACGACGTTGGGGGTGTTTTTTCCTGTCTCATATTATGGGGTCACTCTAAAAAGCATCAGGGGATTTTTTTATTATTAATCAAGATCAGCGGGATATACACCGTTTTCGTCATGCACTTCACGACCGCTAAGTGGCGGGTTGAAGACACATACCATACGCATATCTTTGCTGCCTCCACGAAGCATATGTTCATCGTTTTTATCGAGTGCGTATAATACGCCTGGTTCCAGCTGATATACTTTATTGTCGCTTAAAGTTTCGATTTCTCCATCGCCTTCAATGCAGTATACGGTTTCGAGATGGTTCTGGTACCAGATGTGAGTTTCAGTACCGGCACGAATAATTGTGTCATTTACCGAATACCCCATGTTGTCGTCTTTCATGATGAAACGGCGGCTCACCCAGTTGCCGTCATCTACTTCACGTTCAGTGCCGAGCAAATCTTCGAGTTTAATTACTTTCATTGTCTATTCCTCCATCTTGTCAGTTAAGAGTTTATATCATAAAAAGGCCGACCGCCGGAGTCGATCGATCGGCTTCTTTTTATCCAATTAGTCATGCAGTGGATTATTTGGCTACGAGGTTGCTTTCAGCGGTAACTTCTTCAATTGCCTGCTGAAGAATTGAAAGGCCGCGCTCAAGCCCTTCATCATCGATTGTGATTGGCGGGAACAGCTTAAATACTTCATCTTCCGCTCCAGCTGTTTCCATAATTAGGCCGTGCTCGAAGCATCTGCCCGCTATATTATCAGCCAGGTCTTCGATAGGACTCATGATACCCTGCATGAAGCCGCGCCCTTTACGGACACCTTTCATTTCCGGGTGCTTCTTAATCATGTCATCGAGAAAAGAAGTGATACGCTCGGATTTTTCCTGAACATTTTTCTCCAGGCGGTCGTCTTTCCAGTAATTCAACGCTTCAGTTCCTGTTACAAAAGCAAAATTATTTCCACGGAAAGTACCGTTGTGCTCCCCAGGAGCAAATTTGTCATATTCCGGTGCCACTAAAGTAATGGCAAGCGGTGAGCCATTGCCGCCGATGGACTTGGAGAGACATACAAAGTCAGGTTTGATGCCAGCTGGTTCAAAACTGAAGAAAGTACCGGTACGGCCGACGCCTGCCTGCACATCGTCCAGAATAAGCTTAATGTCGCGTTCCCGGCAGATTTTTTCAATGGAACGAAGCCATTCACTGCTTGCAGCATTTAAGCCGCCTTCGCCCTGTACGGTCTCTACGATAAACGCTGCCGGCTTATCGAGGCCGCTGCCTCCGTTATCAAGGAAGTTCTCGATATATTCAATGGAATTATTGCTTTCCTTCAAGAACTGGTCATACGGAAGCGTAGAGGTATTAGATAAAGGCATGCCGGCTCCGTTACGCTTGAATTTGTTTCCGGTAACGCTCAAAGCACCGATGGTCATGCCGTGGAAGCCATTAGTAAAGCTGACTACGTTTGTCCGGCCGGTTACTTTCCGGGCAAGCTTCAGGGCGCTTTCAACGCTGTTTGCGCCCGTTGGGCCAGGGAACATAATTTTATAATCCATATTACGCGGCTTTAAAATAATATTTTGGAAAGCATCGATGAACTCGCCTTTAGCTTTAGTTGCCATATCAAGGGAGTGCGTAACCCCGTCTTCCTGAATATAGGTAAGCAGCTTTTGTTTCATATTTTCATCATTATGACCGTAATTCAGGGCCCCGGCGCCGGAAAAGAAATCAACATATTCCTTTCCGTCCAGATCCCAAAGCTTATACCCCTTTGCCTGGTGGAAAACGGTAGGGAATCCTCTCACATAACTGCGTACTTCCGATTCGTATTCATTAAAAACGCTGAGATCATTCTGCATCATAAAAGTAATTATCCTCCTTAGGGATGTTATCGAAAAATTCAGTTTTTACATAATACATGACATGCACTTTGCATGTCATGTCCGCTACTTATTTTGTAAATGGTCCTATTCGAAATGTCAACTCTTCTTCGTGCTCGTCATCTGGAAAAAGGTCTTCCGTAAAGCATTCAGAAACCGTCACTTCAGTTTCTCTTTTTTGGGCAAGCTTTTTAAACAAAGCCTGGGATGCTTCATTAGAAGGGGTGATAGTTGCTTCCAAATAAAGCACATTTTCACAAACATCCCGTTCTAAAAGTGCGTTCAGCAAACGGGAAGCAAGACCTTTTCCCCGTTGGGAAGTATCTACGCCCACCTGCCAGACAAACACGGTATCCTGTTTTTCAGGTGGAATGAAGGCCGTTACGAAGCCCACTAATTCATCGTTTTCTTTAGCGACAACACATGTTTCGGCAAAAAATTCACACATCATAATATACTTATATGAGGAATTTAAATCCAGTGTGGAGTTTTTGACAAGTTCCCACATGTCTGCCCCGTCTTCCACGGTTGGTTTGTCAAAAACGATTGAATCGACGGAACCGTTCGTTCCAGTCATTTTCGTTTCCATTTTCTTACCACCTTTTAAAAGTAATAGAGGGCTACCTGTACTATACCTCTTTATGGAAAATACAAACTTAAAATTGTGTTGTTTTAAAATGTAATAAGATCTACCAGACTCACAAATAAAAGCTTAACGTTAATTATGGAAATTTTCAAACTTGCCTATCAGTCATTTATGAGTATTATTACTACTTATAGAGTGTTATGTAACCTGAACATCGAAAACGATAAATAATACTTGCACAGATGGACAATTCCTCCGTCTTTGATAAAAGAAGCCGCCTGGGAAGCCCAGACGGATGAAAGTTAATCTTTTAATATATTAATCAGGCCAGGCTGGAGGCTTGGGAAGTGGAAGGAAAAACCATGATCCAAGGCTTTTTGCGGAATAACCTTCTGTCCACCAAGGATCATTACGCTCATTTCCCCGAGCATTTTATCAATAATAAATGACGGCACGGAAAGCCAGTGCGGACGTCCAGTCACTTTCGCTATTTCACGTCCGAGTGTTTCCATCTGCGCCGGTTGCGGCGCAGTAATGTTCAATGCACCTTTAATTTCTTTATTTGTAGCTGCAAAAAGAATCATTTCGACAGCATCCCTTAGATGAATCCAGGAAAACCATTGTATTCCACTCCCGAATGTGCCGCCGCCGAACATTTTGTATACAGAAACAATTGGCGGGACAAATTCCTGCAAAACGAGTCCCATCCTTGCGTGTACTACCCGGATCCCAAGGTCTTCTGCTTTTGCAGCTTCATTTTCCCAGCGTACGGCAACGTCCTGTAAAAAGTTGGATTCACCTTTAGGGGATTCCTCAGTGAATTCCTTTTCGTCAGAAATGCCGTAGTAGGCCACAGCTGAGGCGCTTACGAGCACCTCAGGTTTATGGCTGCTCGCTTCAAAAATGCGCAGGATTTCCCGTGTGGAATCGATACGGCTGTTTAAAATATTTTCTTTGTTTTTTTCTGTCCAGCGCTGTGCAAGTGAGGCACCGGCCAGGTTGATAAAGGCATCTACCGGCGGAAGTTCGTACTCCGGCTTGCTGCCAGGATTCATCCATTCAATAAAAGTGATATTTTCACTATTTTTTTTATTTTTACTGTTTCTTGTTAAAATATAAATATGGTGACCCATCTGTTCGAGGTAGCCTGTGAGAGCGGAGCCTACATATCCGCTTCCTCCTGCAATAGCTATATTCACTGTGTATTTCTCCTTTCATTACTTAAGGTGATGTAAAAACGTCACTTTCGAAACTATTCAACTTTACCCAAAAGCAAGTTGTCATAATCATTTTCTAATATGCAAAAGGAGAGGGCTTTCGTGAAAATCACTAAAATTGAAGTGCAGAAAAATAACCCGGAACGCTACAATATTTTCACTGATCAGGCAGGCCGTGAAGCGTTCACGACCGGCGTGGACGAAGCCGTGCTGGTTCAATGGGATCTGAAAAAAGGAAAAGAGCTGACCGAAAAAGAGCTCGAGCTTCTAATTGAAGACGATCACGAGCGCAAGGCCTGGAACAGAGCGCTGCATTACTTATCAAGTGTAATGAGGACGGAAAAAGAAGTATATGATCATTTAATAGAAAAAGAGTTCACGGAAGCCTCTGCAGCGAAAGCGGTGGAAAAGGCGAAAGAATATAAATTCTTAAACGACCGCGAATTTGCTAAAGCTTATGTGCGCACGAAAATCAATACGACGGATAAAGGACCAAAAGTCATCCGGATGGACCTGGAAAAAAAAGGAGTGTCTGAAAAACATGTGTCCGAGGCTATGAAGGCATTGACCGATGAGCTTGCCCTGGACCGGGCGGTGGCAGCAGCAGAAAAGAAAGGCCGCCAGAAAAAGGGAGAGTCGGCCGGCTCGGTAAAGCAGCGTCTGTTGCAAATGCTGCTCCGGAAAGGATATGATCATGAAACAGCATCCGCCGCAGTGAAAGAGGCAGATTTTGCCCCTTCGGAGGAAGATGAATGGAACTCGGTGCTAGTGCAGGGAGAAAAGGCTTACCGTAAATGGGGAAATAAGCTCGAAGGCCGTGCACTCGAACAGAAAATTAAAGAGTACCTGTATCGGAAGCAATTTCCGATGGAGCAGATCCAGCGGTTTATAGATGAAAAGAGAGAGGAGTCCGAAGATGGGAATGGAAAAAAGGTACAGCCAGATGAGCAGGCATGAGCTCGAACAGGAAATCACGAGCTTAAATGAAAAATCCAAAAAGGCAGAACAAATGGGATGGGGTAATGAATTTGCGGTATATGAGCGTAAAATCGCCATGGCAAAAACGTATCTGCTTGATCCAGCAGACTATCAGCCGGGGGAAACTTACCGGGTCGACCAGGAGGGTTCCACCTTTGAAATAGAATATATCAATGGCGTGTTTGCCTGGGGATACCGGAATAATTCGACTCAGATTGAAGCCCTGCCTTTTTCTCTGCTGGTCAAAAAATAAAGATGGAGGTACAAGCGGAATGGAAACTCAGAAAAATGATTTATTAAAAATTCTTCTTTCAGTTAATAGTCAATTATCAGAAGAAAAAGCCCGGGAGTGGGTGGACTTTCTGTGGGAGGATTTTGAATCTACGCAGGCGAAAGCTGGGCGCACGTACAAAGGCGAAGAAGTAACGGAGCAGATTGTGGAAAAATGGGTCCGGCAGTACGGCCCGCACCTGCATCGTTATGAAGCGACAAATGAGAAGTTTTTTGGAATTAACTAGATAATAATAAAGAGTACGGATCTGTTCTCCGTACTCTTTATTATTGAGTATAATAGGAAAAATCGCGTCCTTTGTCGAGTTTTTTGTGGAGCGTGTCGTCGCTGAAAATCCAGCCAGTGTAAGAAGTCATAATTTCTAATTCCTGGTTCAGCTGAACGACCGCGACAAACGGGTAATACCCTTTGCTGCGGTAACGCAGGTCAATAAATTTCACTTCATAGCCCTCCTCTGTGTCCCGTACGATCCAACGGTACGTAGGAGAAAAGGATAGAAAAGAAGCAAGGTTTCGATCGTTTCGGGCCGCGTTGATGACCGGGTCATCAGGAATAGGTTCAAACGGATACGTTTCAAAGTAACGCAGCCGCCCATTCCGGTAATTGGTGACAAATAATTTGTGCGGCGTCCGGATAACTAAATGCCACCGGTACCAGTTGTATGTCGGTGAGATAAATAGGTGCGTGGCATCCGGATGCAGGCGGCGGGCCCGCTGCAGGACAATGTTTCGGGCCTGAAAACGCCATAAATAATAAAAGAGCAAAAAGACGTATAAAACAATCATCGAGGCTGCTCTTGGCACATCAAACCACCACAGGATAAACACAAACAAGTGGGAAAAAAACAGCACCGAGTCAAAAATATTAATAACGCCTAAAGCTATCCACCGCCTTGTAAAAGGCGACAACGCCTGTGTGCCGTAGGCATTAAAAATATCCACGAAGACATGCAGGGCCACAGCGATAAAAGACCAGAACCATAGATGTGAAAAAGCAATATCCGGCGAGAACATATATATAATGGCTGCAAGCAGCACCGGCCAGATTAAGACGGCGGGTATAGAGTGAGTTGGGCCGCGGTGGTAGCGGATATAGACGGCATTGTTTTTCAGCTTTAACACGGTATCAAAATCAGGGGCCTGTGACCCTATAATTGTTGCGATCAGGACTGTACCCATTGCTCCACTTTCAGGTGAAATAGTGGGATCAATGGTGGCGAGGCCGCCGAGGCCAATCCCCATCACTGTATGAGTTGCTGTATCCATTGGCACCACCTTTAATTTATGGCATGCTGAAACAAAAAAAGCCTGTGGCATCAAACAAGCACAGACTGTATCAGCGTAGTTTCATCATACCCTAAACAGTTTGTTTCAAAAAGGAGAATTGCATGAATCCGCAGAAATACGTCGTTTTTATGGAGTACCGGGTTTTGGAAGAAAAAAGAGCGGAATTTTTACGCACCATGGAAGAGATTTCTTCTGCAATGCTCAAGAAGCAGGTGAACGATTACGAGTGGTTTGAGTCTGTGGACCAGGGTGCTTTGTTTGTGGAAATGTTTTCAGTTAATACACTCGAGCAATATAACGTTCTTAGGACTGAACGAACAGAGAAAAGTGACAGCGTGTTCGGCCGCCTTGATGAATTTGTCCCCGGAGGCATAAAAAAAGTGCACTGCTGGTGTTTCAAAAAAAAGGGCCCTCATGGCAACGAAAATAAAGAGAAAGAGTGAACAGCTATGCATCCACTACTGGAGAATTTTTCGCCGGAGCAGTTTCAACAGGACTTAGTTGGCTGGTACCGGGACCAAAAAAGGGATCTGCCGTGGCGGAGAAGCGCCGATCCTTACCACATATGGATTTCAGAAATTATGCTTCAACAGACAAAAGTCGATACAGTCATTCCGTATTATTACCGTTTTTTAGAAGCGTTTCCTACTATTGAAGCTCTGGCACAAGCAGAAGAAGACCAGGTTATGAAGCAATGGGAAGGCCTGGGGTATTATTCGCGGGCGAGAAATTTGCATCAGGCGGTCAAAGAAGTAGCTGAAGAATACGGAGGGATAGTCCCCAGCGGCAAAAAAGAGTTTCGGTCTTTAAAGGGGGTCGGGCCCTATACAGCAGGGGCGGTACTCAGTATCGCTTTTGACAAACCGGAGCCGGCCGTGGATGGAAACGTGATGCGCGTATTTTCCAGGCTTTTATGCTTATATGAAGATATCGGCAAACAGTCCACAAAAAGTACGTTTGAAGCAGTGCTTGGCGAAATTCTGCCGCTTACCTCCCCCTCGGACTTTAATCAAGCAGTGATGGAGCTTGGTGCTCTTATCTGTACGCCAACCTCACCGGGCTGCCTGCTGTGCCCGGTGCAGGAACACTGTAAAGCAAGAGCAGCGGGGGTGCAGGAGGAACTGCCGGTAAAAGAAAAGAAAAAAGCGCCAAGAAAACAGGAGATGGCAGCGGCTATTATTTGGAACGGCAGGGGGGAAATATTAATCCACCAGCGTCCAGATAAAGGCCTGCTGGCCAGGCTATGGGAATTTCCTAACACGGCAGTGGAAAAAGAAGCGGAGCGGGCTGAAGAGATGGGGGCCTATCTTGAAGCAGAAGCATCCGTAACCCCTGAAATTGAGCGCCCGGTTCAACGAGTGGAACAAACATTTTCACATTTGATCTGGAACGTGCATGTATACGAGGGTAAGGCTGAAAGAACTGGATTGCCGGAGGGCTGGAAGTGGGTCCCGCTGGATGACATAGCAAACTACGCTTTGCCTGTGGCTCACCAGAAAATATATAAAACACTGGTTGAAAGGATGGAGTTAAAGTGAGTAAAGCTTTTGAAGGGAAGAAAGTTCTAGTTACAGGTGGTTCGAAAGGGATAGGAAAAGGCATCGCCAAGGCGTTTTACAGCGAAGGAGCCGAGGTTGGCATTTTAGCGCGTTCAGAAGAGGGGCTGAAAGCCGCCAAAGAAGAAATAGGAAATGTTTGGACCTGCGTCTGTGACGTAACTGTGGGCAAAGAAAGAGAAACTGCCTTTCAAAATTTTGTAGAAGCTTCCGGCGGAATCGATGTGCTTGTGAATAATGCCGGTGGCAGCAGCGGCAGTAAGATTGCAGATACTTCGATGGAGGAATTTGCGCAGGCAATGGAAACAAATTACTTTCAGGCTGTGCACTTCAGTAAAATGGCGCACGAGCAAATGAAAGAACATGGCGGAGCGGTTATCAATATCACTTCGATATTTGGAAAGGAAGCTGGTGGAAAAGCAACATACAACAACGCCAAAGCGGCATTGATCAGCTTTACAAAAGCAGCTGGCAACGAGTGGATAAAGGACGGGGTACGGGTGAATTCGATTGCCCCAGGTTCAATTTTGCATCCTACTGGTAACTGGCAGAAGCGGATAGAAGAAGATCCGGAAGCGATGGAGCGTTTTGTAGACGAAAATATTCCTGCCGGAAGATTCGGTAATGTGGAGGAAGTGGCAGATGCGGCGTTGTTTCTCGCTTCGCATGAAGCGCGCTGGCTGGTTGGTACAACGCTTACCGCTGATGGGGGACAGTCCCGGATGAATATATAAAACCGAAGGCCACAGCCTTCGGTTTTATTTTTATTCAGAAACAGTAAGCACGAGGTTGCCGGCATAGCGCTTGTTTTCTAAATCTTCATGAGCCTGGGCGGCTTCATCCATCGGATAGGTCCGGGCTATGTGAGGAGAAAAGAGTCCCTGTTCATAAGACTGCTGCACGCCGGAAGCTGCTTTCTGCAAGGCCGGAAGAGGGGCTGTAAAAAGCAGAATGCCAAGAATGGAGGCATATTTTTGGTTTAACAGCTGCCACGGAAAAGCCGGCATATTGTTTACCGGCGAGCCGACCGCGACAATTCGTCCTCCTGGTGAGAGTATATGCAGGTCTGTAGCAGCATTTTCACTAAAAGACATATCAAGGATAACATCAGCGCCCGGCTTTCCGGAAGCGGAGGCAAAATCCTCCTTCCAACCGTTGTCGTTTAGGTTCAATACGACATCTGCCCCGGCGCGGCGGGCGATTTCATTCTTTTCATTGGTGCTCGCTGTAGTGATCACAAAGGCATTATGATGCTTGGCCAGCTGAATGGCGGCATGGCCGACTGCACCGGCACCTCCGTAGATAAATACGGTTTCTCCGGGCTGAAGAGCGGCCCGGAAAAACAAAGCCAAATGAGCAGTAAGAGCAGGTATGCCGAGAGATGCTCCTTCGGTAAAACTCATAGTATCAGGAAGGGGAAAAATGTTAGAAGCGGGGGCGGCTGCCCACTCTGCAGCGGCACTTGGAATGTTTGTCCCCCATACCCGGTCTCCCGGCTGAAAGTTACCTGCACTACTGCCAACTTCTTCAACAATTCCGGCAGCATCAAAATGGGGAATAGCCGGAAAGGAGGACACGGGGCGTTTACCGGAGCGGAAATACGTATCCACGGGGTTGAGGCCGGCTGCCTTCACCCGTATAAGTATTTCATCCGGCTTGATACCGGGCTTTTCCACCTCTTCTATAGTTAGAACTTCCGGTGTTCCCTGCTCATAATAAACGACTGCTTTCAAAAAATCGTCTCCTTTCGTTTGGCAAATGGATAGTTTTCTCCTCTCTTTAATCGTAACAGTTTTTCAGATCGGGTGAAGAAATGTATAATAGGAAATGATAGAAAAGAAGACAGCAAAATCGCAGAAGAAGGGAGGCAGAACATATTGGCCGAGCGTAACGAAGTCGCCGCAAGCTTCCCGGAAACAGGTAAGCCTATCCAGGTGCAGAGTTATAAGCATAACGGATCGCTCCACCGTGTATGGGAAGAAACATTAATTCTGAAAGGCACAAGCAGAGAAGTCATTGGCGGGAACGATCGTATTTTGGTTCATGAATCGGACGGAAGAGTCTGGAGGACGAGAGAGCCTGCCATTTGTTATTTTCATGCCGAAAAATGGTTCAATGTTATCGGTATGATTCGGTCTGACGGAGTGCATTATTATTGTAACCTTGGTACGCCGTTTGTCTACGATAGTGAAGCTCTGAAATATATCGACTATGATCTGGATATTAAAGTTTTTCCGGACATGACCTACAATTTACTGGACGAAGACGAGTATGCCCAGCATAAAAAAGAAATGAATTACCCTGCCCAGATAGATGAAAAGATGGACGCTAGTATTAGGGAGCTGCAGAACTGGATCTGCCAGAGAAAGGGCCCATTTAACTCTCATTTTATCGAACAGTGGTATGAGCGTTTTTTGTTTTTTCGATAAGAGGTGAAAAAGATGGGCAGTATTAAACGCTACATGCAGTTTGTGCGGCCGTACAATAAAATAATTGCGGTGACAGTGACCATCGGTATATTTAAATTTGGTCTGCCGCTTTTAACGCCGCTCATTCTTGCTTATATTATCGACCACGTGCTGTTGGCAGATGGTATGGCAACAGCTGAAAAAGCACGAGTGCTCGCCTGGCTGGCAGGCGGAGCGGTTGTGCTTTTTATTATCGTTCGTCCGCCGATTGAATACTACCGGCAGTACTTTGCCCAGTGGACGGGCAATAAGATTTTATACGATATCCGTGATCAATTATTCAGTCATATTCAGAAATTGAGCCTTCGTTTTTATTCCAATCGAAAGGCAGGCGAAATTATTTCGCGGGTGATCAACGATGTCGAACTGACAAAAGACTTCGTCATCACCGGCCTGATGAATATATGGCTTGATCTTGCCACGATTATCATTGCGCTCATTATTATGTTTACGATGGACGTGGAACTGACGCTGGTCGCGATGTTGTTTTTACCTATTTATGCCTTTTTCATTAAATATTTTTATTCGAGGCTGCGGGATTTAACAAAAGCAAGGTCGCAGGCGCTTGCAAACGTGCAGGGACATCTGCATGAACGAGTGCAGGGGATGAGTGTGATCCGGAGCTTTGCCCTTGAAAATCACGAGCAGGGCCAGTTTGATACAAGAAACAAGCAGTTTTTGGACCGGGCGGTGGATCATACGCGCTGGAATGCTAAAACGTTCGCAGCCGTTAACACCGTCACGGACGTGGCCCCGCTTGTAGTTATTCTGGCCGCCGGCATGGCTGTTTTGTACGGAAATTTATCCGTCGGGGAAATGGTGGCGTTCACCTCTTACATGGAGAGACTTTACAGTCCGCTCCGTCGTCTGGTGAATTCATCTACCACTCTTGTGCAGTCGATTGCGTCAATGGACCGGGTGTTTGAATTCATTGATGAAAAATACGATATTACTGACAAAGAAACAGCCGTACCGGTAAAGCATGTCAAAGGCGATATTCGGTTTGACCACGTATGGTTTAAATATGAAGAGGATACTAACGATGTATTAAAAGACGTGGATATGCATGTGCGGCCGGGGGAAACGATCGCGCTTGTCGGGATGAGCGGCGGCGGTAAAAGTACGATCGTCAGCCTTCTCCCGAGGTTTTATGATGTCACCGGGGGCGCTCTGCTCCTGGACGGAAAAGATGTGCGGGACTATGAAGTACGTACGCTCCGGGATCATATCGGTATGGTGCTTCAGGACAACATTTTGTTCAGCGAATCAGTGAAGGAAAATATCCGGATGGGAAAACCGGATGCCACGGATGAAGAAGTCATACAGGCGGCGCGCATGGCGAATGCTGAAGTTTTCATAAATGAACTGCCGCTTGGCTATGATACTCCGGTCGGGGAGCGGGGTGTGAAGCTTTCCGGCGGACAGAAACAGCGGATTGCCATTGCGCGTGTGTTTTTGAAGAATCCATCCATACTTGTATTTGATGAAGCGACATCGGCACTGGATTTAGAGAGCGAACATTATATCCAGGAAGCAATGGAGCGGCTCGCCCAGGACAGAACCACATTTATTGTGGCGCATAGGCTTTCGACAATCACACACGCGGACCGGATTGTTGTAATTGAAGACGGACGTGTGGTGGAATCAGGAAGCCACGAGCAGTTAATGATGGCAGAAGGCTCTTATCAGAGGCTGTTTGACGTTCAGCACGTGTAACAGAGGAAAAGGGAGGCAACTATGGAAGAAGTCAAAAATTATTTCAAACACCATCGAAGCAGCCATTTAAGTCAGCTGAAAGAATTTTTATCGATACCAAGCATCAGTGCAGACCCTGACCACAAGCCGGATATGGAGACTGCTGCCTCCTGGGTAAAAGAAAGTATGCAGGCGGCTGGTCTGGAAAACACAGCTGTCATGGACACAGGTGGACACCCGGTGGTATATGGCGACTGGATCCATGCTCCGGGGAAACCTACGGTGCTGTTTTACGGGCATTACGACGTGCAGCCGGCCGATCCGGTTGAACTGTGGGAAACGCCGCCGTTTCAGCCGGAAATACGAAATGAAAAAATTTATGCCCGCGGCGCTACGGATGATAAAGGCCAGGTGTTTATGCATCTTAAAACGATTGAAGCCTTTATGCGGACGAAACAGGAACTTCCGGTGAACGTAAAATTTTGTATTGAAGGAGAAGAAGAGATCGGCAGTCCCAATTTGGACGAGTTTGTGGAAAAACATCGGGAACTCCTCCAGGGAGACGTACTGCTGGTTTCTGATACCCCAATGCTTGAAAAGGGCCGGCCGACAGTGTGCTATGGACTTCGGGGGCTTGCAGGTATTCAAATCGATGTGAGCGGGGCTAAAGGAGATCTGCATTCCGGCCTGTACGGCGGCGGGGTCGCGAACCCGCTTCATGCACTAGCTGATATACTTGCTTCTATGCACGATGAAAGCGGCCATATTACCGTTGATGGCTTTTACGACCGGGTTCTTTCGCTTACCGATCAGGAACGCCACGCGTACGCGGAGCTTTCGTATGATGAGGAAAATACAAGAAAAGAATTAAACGTACCGGAACTGTTTGGCGAAGAAGGATTTTCGTTTCTGGAAAGAACGTGGGCCCGCCCGACCCTTGAAATTAACGGCATGCACGGAGGCTTCCAGGGAGAAGGGATCAAGACGGTACTGCCTTCTGCGGCTTCAGCCAAGATTACGTGCCGGCTCGTGCCTGACCAGGATCCGGACGAAGTCGTGGAAAAGCTGACGGCTCATGTTCAGCGAAAAACACCGAAAGGCGTGGAGGTGGAGGTGACTCCGTTTGATAAAGGGCGGCCGTTTGTCACTCCATTTGACCATCCGGCCATTCAGGCAGCCGGAAGGGCGCTTGAAACAGCGTACGGGACGACGGCGGCATATACGAGAATGGGAGGGTCTGTGCCTGTCATTGAAACTTTTTCTCAAATTTTAAATGTGCCAGTGGCATTGATGGGATTCGGCCTCCCTACCGAAAACTTCCATGCGCCGAACGAACATTTTCACCTGGAAAACTATGATAAAGGCCTTGAAGCTTTGGCAGAATATTTAGCGGAGATTAGTGAAAATTTATAAACGAAAGGAGGGCTTCCGAAATAGGGAGCCCTCCTTTTAATTTTCTAATTCTCTATGGCAAAAAAGTCTTCGCTGCTGTGGTAACGGAAATAGGTCTCAACAAGCCGGTCGAGGTGTTCAAGCTGCTCATTATACTCGACGATGTGTGCGACAATTGGAAGAAGATGAAGCCATTCCGAGCGGTCAATATTTTGGCGGTCGTACATTTCCATAAGCTGGTCGGTTAAGGACACCCTGCCTTCATCGACCTCTTCTGCCATTTCCTCTGTAAGATGAGTAGTGACCTTGCCTACATAACGCTGGAGAATTCTGTCGTGGTAATCCATAAGATGATCAAGCTGATTGCGGATCGCCTCCTGCATTTCTGACGATGTATGCTGCATATCATTTTCAAATTTATCAAGCGTACGCAGAATGGTCACGATTTTATTCATCGAAGCGATCATCTGCTTGAAAAGAACGACTCGCCGATCCCGTGTAAGGCGTGCTTTTTTTGTGTACACGCGTTCTTCTTTAAACAGGAGGTAAAGGTTTTCGATGGAAACGGTCTGATCTTTAAGAGAAGAAAGGTCTTTTCGCAGCGTCTGCCGATTAGTTTCATGTCTTCCAAGCAGCCGAATCCACTGAATAGTATCCTGGGTTACATCACGAATCTGCTGATAAAGCTTGGTTTCATGTTTTGGCGGCAGGAAAAGCATGTTGACTAAAAACGAAGCTGCAATTCCAAGCATGATCAGGGCAAACCGCTCGGAGGCAAACAAAATAAAATTATCGTTTCCAGGCCTGCCCATGATAATGATGACTGTCACAACAGCAATTGGGATGGTGGAGGCGTCCAGTTTCAAACCTAGAATGCCTGCAATAATAATCATGACTGTGACTCCAATAATTACCGGCTCGTGACCGAATGCAAGGACCATAACTATCGCTGTGCCGGCCCCGATAATGTTGGCCTGCAACTGGTCCAGGATCGTTTGAAACGTACGGGATATTGACGGTTGAATAGCGAAAGTAGCGGCGATCGCTGCGAAAAAAGGAGGGTTCAATCCAATCCACGATGCTGCGTATATAGCTAGAACGATCGCAAGACCGGTCTTGAAAATTCTGGCTCCCAGCTTCATAACGGATTGTATTCCTTTCTATATTGAACTTAGTAAATGTGGCTGCTTAACGCTGCAAAGGCCTGGTCCGAAGCTTCCAGCGTTTCTTCTATGTCCTCAATACTGTGTTCAGTGGTAAGAAACCAGGCTTCGTATTTTGAAGGAGCAAGATGAACGCCCCGGTCAAGCATTTCTTTAAAGAAAATGCTGAACTTTTCAGAGTTCGAACGTTCAGCCCCTTTATAATCTTTTACTGTTTCCTCTGTAAAATAAATGGTGAACATCCCTTTTAACCGATTGATTGTAACGGGAATGCTGTATTTTTCAGCCTGCTCGAGAAGGCCCGTTTCAAGGCGTTGACCGAGTTGGTCTAACGTGTCGTACACCCCGTCTTTTTCCAACACTTCAAGGCAGGCAATGCCCGCGCGCATAGAGGCCGGGTTTCCGGACATCGTTCCTGCCTGATAGGCCGGGCCCAGAGGAGCGACCTGCTCCATGACGTCGACCCGGCCGCCATACGCACCGATCGGGAGGCCGCCTCCGATAATCTTTCCCATAGCGGTCATGTCGGGTTCTACGTGGAGCATATTTTGAGCGGCTCCGTAAGTGAAACGAAAAGCCGTAATTACTTCATCAAAAATAAGAAGAGAGCCTGAATCATGCGTCAATTTTTTGATTTCTTCAAGATACCCGGGTTCTGGCTCCACCAGGCCGAAATTGCCGACGATAGGCTCGATAAGAACAGCGGCCGTTTCGTCACCCCAGCGGTCGATAGCCTCGCGGAAGCTGTCAATGTCGTTAAAAGGAACAGTGATAACTTCTGCAGCTATATTGGGAGTAACGCCCGCAGAGTCCGGTGATCCCAGCGTCGATGGGCCGGAGCCGGCTGCCACAAGCACAAGATCGGAATGGCCGTGGTAGCAGCCTTCGAATTTAATGATTTTATGTTTGCCGGTATAGGCTCTGGCTACACGGATAGTTGTCATTACAGCTTCGGTGCCGGAATTGACAAATCTGACTTTCTCGAGAGAAGGGACTGCTTCCTTCAGTTTTTCAGCAAAAATATTTTCCCATTTAGTGGGAGTGCCAAGCAGAGTGCCAGTACGGGCAGCTTCATTAATGGCTTCAGCAATGTGCGGGTGGCCGTGTCCGGTGATTATAGGTCCGTAAGCTCCGAGGTAATCAATGTATCGGTTGTTATCTTCATCAAACAAATGTGCACCACGTCCCTCTTTCATAAAAACCGGGGTTCCGCCTCCAACCCCCTTAAAAGAACGAGAGGGGCTGTTCACACCGCCCACAATTAAATCGCAGGCTTCATTGTAGAGTTCAACAGATTTTTCATAGGACATATTTTCTTAACTCTCCTTACTATCAACTATTTCTTATCTATTGTATCATGGAGAAGTAAAGCAAAAACCATGATATCATAAGATGAAAACCAGTGTTGAGGTGATTGATGTGAGTACAGAAGAAAGCAGTGTAAACCCAAAAGACTTGGAAGGGGAAAAAGCACCCGATTTTGAACTCCCCGCTACTACGGGTGAGAATATTCGTTTAAGTGATTACCAAGGACAAAACGTGATTTTGTATTTTTATCCTAAAGACAACACCCCTGGATGTACGACTGAAGCCTGCGACTTCAGAGATGCGCTGCCGGAATTAAACGATAAAAATGTTAAAGTGCTCGGGGTCAGCCCGGATTCAATGAAAAAACACGAAAATTTTACAGCCAAGCACGACCTTTCTTTTCCTCTTTTGTCTGATGAGGAACAGGAAGCGGCTGCTGCCTATGGAGTATGGAAGTGGAAAAAAAACTTTGGTAAAGAATACCTTGGAATTGTAAGGTCCACTTTTTTCATTGATACAGAAGGAACCGTGCAAAAAGTTTGGGACGAAGTGAAGGTAAAGAATCATATTGGAGAAGTATCCGGGTACGTTGATGAATTCTTATCATCTTCCAAAAAGTAGGAGGCGGATGAACACATGAAGCTGCTTCTTTGCATTATTGATAACTTTTATACCGATCAGGTAGAGATGGAAATGAAAGAAAAGGGTTACCGTATGACTGAAATCGCAAGCAGCGGGGGATTTCTAAAAAAGGGAAATACAACGTTTTTGTTTGGCGTGGACGAAGAGGAAGTGCCAAAGTTAAAAACAGATTTAAAAGATATATGTTTGGCTTACGAAAAGCATAGAAAAAAACGACCTGAACATTCGAATAGGTTTACTTCATTTCTTTTGGATGTTTCAATGCTTCCTTTTTTTCAATCAGCCGGAGCAGATGAGAATAGCTGACCCCTTTCATTGACAACGATCACGGGGGTCCGATAGAATAGATTATAAGAATTACAAATAAAGAATCGTTTTACAGGAAGAGAGGTGCATGACGATGGCGAGCGCTAGCCTACAGGAAGCAGTAAGTGTCTTGAAAAGCACGAACGTTCGGATGACACCGCAGCGTCATGCTATTTTGGAATTTCTGCACTCTTCAATGAGCCATCCGACTGCTGACGATATCTATAAATCTCTTGAAGAACGTTTTCCGAACATGAGTGTAGCGACGGTCTACAACAATCTTCGGGTTTTTAAAGACGCCGGTATAGTGAAGGAGTTAACCTACGGGGACTCCTCGAGCAGGTTCGACTGCGTTACTTCAGATCATTACCATGTAATATGTAATGATTGCGGGAAAATTGTAGACTTTCATTATCCAGGCCTGGATGAAGTAGAAACGTTAGCTGAACACGTGACCGGCTTTGAAATTGAAGATCATCGGTTAGAAATATACGGAACATGTACAGAATGTACAAAGATGAGCAAACAGTAAGCTGTTTTTGAAGCCTTCATCTTCTTCATAGATGAAGGCTTTTGTATGCATTTTAAACAGAAAAAATCCATTTAAAACTAATTTAAAATTATTTTGCAAAAATGGTTGACGGTCTTATGGGCCGATGTTATATTACTAATTGTCGCCAAAACGGCTGACAAAAACGAGAATAACGAAATAAAACTTCTTAAAAAAGTTGTTGACATTCATTATTCAAAAATGATAAATTATAAAAGTCGCTATTTAGCGATGGATCGTTCTTTGAAAAGGAAAGACAAGCCAGAGCCCCAATCAAAAGCAACACTTTTTTAGGGCATCACTGATGCCACAGCATCAAACTTTTTACGGAGAGTTTGATCCTGGCTCAGGACGAACGCTGGCGGCGTGCCTAATACATGCA
>NZ_NPFA01000004.1 GCF_002265875.1 Marinococcus halophilus | reverse complement strand
GTTGATACGGTACGATGACATCGACGAAAACACCATCGAGAAAGGATTCTGCCTCATGTCTACCGTATCATATTCCTCCTGCATCGCCAATGCCTTTGATCAATGGAACCTCCGGTTCTTTATGTCTGCCCCAGCTGCCCGACATATGCAAAAGCTGCTGGAAGGCTGGACCCRGGAGCACCGCAACGGGAGCGTAAAGGCCCTCCAGGAAGCTGCCAATCATGATGCTCACCATTCGTCGGTCACCCGGTTTTTTCGCACGTCCCGGGTGGATGACCARGCCCTGGAGCGCAAGCTCCAACGCTCGGTGCTGCAGCACATCCGGCGGCAGGCGTCCTCCGCCAACCCGGTGCTGATCGCCATCGATGATACCGTCGTTCCCAAATCGAAACCTTCGTCCCAGGCGCACCACCCGATGGACGACGGTGGATACCATTTCGATCATCAGACCGGCACCACCGTTTACGGGCATCAATGGCTCACCATCATGGCAGGYACGAACAAGCGCCTGTATCCCTATCATATCGAGCGATATGAGAAAGAACACGGGACCAGCAAAATCGATCTGGCCCTTCAGCAGCTTCGCACCATCAATGTGGGCGATCGTCCCGTCTATGTCCTGGCCGACAGCTGGTACGCATCGGAAAAACTGAYCCGTACCGTCCGGGACCGGGGYTGGCATTTTATCGGTGCCATCAAAAGCAACCGGGTGCTCGAGACGGCCCCCATGCCGTTACCAGCCAGAGACTGGGCCCAACGGGCCCGGCAGGTGGAAAAGCCGGACCTTGTGACCGTCCGGGCCACCACGTATGAAATGGTTCGGTTTCAGGGGCGGTTGAAAGGCGGCCTCTCAGGCGTCGTCGTTGGTTCCCGGGCTTTTGCTTCTCATGAAGCATACCGGTTTTTCTTTTCCACCGATTCCTCGATGACTGCGGCGGACGTCTTATCCTGGTATCAGCACCGGTGGGCGATTGAAACCTTTTTCCAGGAAGCCAAGGGCAAGCTGTCGATGGGCGGATACCGGTTGCGKAGCGCCCCGGCCATCCGACGCTACCTGCTGCTCCTCCAAACCGCCTGGCTGCTGCTGGCCTGGACGTTTGCGGGTACCATCAGCGAGGCCTTTCATGCCAGCCACCAGCGCGCCCGGGCGGGCGCGACCCTGGAGAGCGTGTATAAAACCTACCTCGTGGCCTGACCCGCAAAGCCATCGGTTGGATGATATTGTCGATGATTTCCAATATTTAAATCCATGACCAGCATTTGTTTTCAAACCTGCAACAGTAGAGCTTCTGTTAAAATATCACAATTTATGGAAAAATAACAGCGTTGAAAATTATTTGCTTTTAGTATTTGATTCACTTAAGCCAGAAAAAATGTTCAGGTGTTCATGAATAGCTGCCAAGTCTTTCCAACAATTGTGTGCATGGGTGTTGGACGTTTCGATATAGATCTTCTCATGACCGGCTTATAATAGATATCCTGGATAGAATCTTTATAGTCCTGAAAGAAACGAAACAGTGCATGAGCGTACCGGATTAATGCAAAGGGGGCCGGGAAATATAACGTAAAGCTATACGTAAACAAAAATTTCGGTATTTAGATCCGGTAGAATATTTAAAGTAAGTGCAAGAGTTGGGAAAGCTTGATAAAAAGCATTGCATAACAGCATATTGTTATATTTTCTTTACATTTGCAATATTTGTATATGAACTAAGAAATTTTTATGCTGGCGATAACTGGTAAAAACAGGGGAAAAGCAAATGTTTGCCGAGGGCAATAGCGGTTTTTCAATATTTATTGATTTATTTGCTAAAAATACTTCAGTATATTCATAATAGAATGATCATAATTAAAAGGGGAGCACACGATGCAAACACGACTAGTGTCTAAAATTCGTTCCGAATATAATAGTTTCACTAATTCTGAAAGAAAAGTAGCAGAGTATGTGCTTATTCACGCAGAATTTGTGCCTACAATGACTACCAAGCAATTGGCTGTTCAGGCAAATGCGAGTGAAGCAAGTATTGTCCGTTTCTGCAAGCGTATAGGTATGGAAAGTTTTCGTATGCTTAAAGTTGCCCTTGCCCAGGAGTTGTCTCAGATGGATGCTTCCATTAATAGTTTGTCCCTCCTTGAAAGCAGTGATACTTCCCACAGTTTATTTCAAAAAGTTACTTCTTTGAACCGGGCTTCACTTGACATGATGACAAAAACCGTCAATCACCAATCATTTGAAAAAGCTGTAAAACTGATTTCCCAGGCAAAAACTGTTGGCTTATTTGGCGTTGGCGGTTCTTTCACTCCAGCGGTGGACGGCCAGTATAAATTTATGCGGCTCGGCCTTCATGCTTCTGCTTCTTCTGATTATCATTACATAATTCCATTTATTACAATGATGAAGAAACACGATGTCTTAATCTGTTTTAGTACTTCCGGTTATACGAAGGAAGTGGTTGATACAGCCAATTATGCCCAAAAAAAGAATTTAACAGTTATTAGCATTACTAAATACGCCAATTCCCCCTTAGTTAAGCATTCGGATTATGTTCTGGCAATTCCAGATATCGAACAATCAGGAAGAATTGGAAGCATTGCTTCACGGACCAGCCAGTTGAATTATATTGATGCCTTATATGTAGCTGTTTTTCATCTTATTGGCGAAGAACTGGTAGAAGCATTCGAACAAGCAAGAGAGACAACAGAAGAGCATCGGAAATTATAATTTTTATGCTTTTTATTCTACTCAAGTTCTTTTTTACCTTTTAAAATTAAATTTCACTTTTTTAATTTATATATTGATTTAAAATTTCATAGTTATTATAATTAATTGTAAGCGTTTTCCATAAAGATCGTGAGGGATGAAAATGAATAAACTTAAAACAGAAAAAAGGCACCCGGATACATACGAACTCGACAATTTAAGCATCAGGGAAATACTTCAACTTATGAACTACGAGGACAAAATTGTACCAAACATAGTAGAAGAAGCTCTTCCTTTCATTGAGCCTCTTGTGGAAAAAGCAGAAACCTCTATCCGCCAAGGGGGACGTTTGATTTACGTAGGCGCTGGAACAAGCGGACGTCTCGCCATTCTGGACGCTGCCGAATGCCCTCCTACATTCGGCACTACACCGGAAACGGTGCAGGGAATCATCGCTGGTGGGAAAGAAGCTTTGCTTACCGCAGTGGAAGGAGCAGAGGATTCTGAAAACCTTGGCGCTTCTGACCTGAAAAAAATTCATCTGGCTTCCCGGGATATCGTTATCGGAGTCGCAGCAAGCGGCCGTACGCCGTATGTGATCGGTGCTCTTAGCTACGCTAAAGA
Organism: Marinococcus halophilus; assembly: GCF_002265875.1. Classification (GTDB taxonomy): domain Bacteria; phylum Bacillota; class Bacilli; order Bacillales; family Marinococcaceae; genus Marinococcus; species Marinococcus halophilus. The sequence continues at coordinate 209,532 of NZ_NPFA01000004.1, read as the reverse complement.
AATCGGAGCCGTAACCGGAAGCATTTCCTGTAATAAGGATGCCCCCATCAGTGCACTTGCCGATTATTCTGTGGAAGCCGAAACAGGCCCTGAAATACTTACTGGCTCTACTCGTTTAAAAGCCGGCACTGCTCAAAAGAACATATTGAATATGATATCTACCATAACGATGATCAGACTTGGCAAAGTGTACGAAAATTTCATGGTAGATGTACAGGCAACGAATCAAAAGCTGGCCCGTCGCTCAATGAGTATAATACAGGAGGTCACCGGTGTGGATGAACAAACAGCCGCGTCCATATTTGAAGCTTCCGGCCGGCATGTGAAAACAGCAGTGGTCATGATTCTGGCTGATGCCACTCCTGCTGAAGCAACTGTACTTCTTGAACAAAATCATGGCAGGGTCCGGGAAGCTATTATTAACAAATAATTGCATAAAAGGGAGTGTTTCTGGTGAAAAAAGAACAACAAATTGCTGAAGATGTTCTTCAGCCCCTTGGCGGTAGTGAAAATATCGTTTCTTTATACAACTGTATGACGCGGGTTCGTCTGAATGTGCGCGATCCGGAAAAAGTTGACATCGAACAATTAAAAAAGGTCGAAAATGTTATGGGGGTCGTAGAGGAGGATACTATTCAGATTGTGGTCGGGCCCGGCACTGCAGGCAAAGTAGCGGCTGAACTGGAAAAAATAACAAATCTTTCAGCAGGTAGTGTGCAGGGAGATGATCACACAGTTGAAGATGTTAAGGCTGGGATCAAACAACGGCAGCATACGCCGATTCGAAACTTCTTAAAACGTATCGGAAATATTTTTATTCCATTAATTCCTGCATTAATCGCTTCTGGGTTAATTAATGGTGCAGCCAACTTTGCACAAAATGCCGGTGTCGATCCGGAAACGACCTGGCTGCAGATTCTGCTTGTGATCGGCGGAGGAATTTTTACATATCTTGGCATTCTTGTAGGTTGGAATACCGCAAAAGAGTTCGGCGGGACCCCGGCTCTTGGCGCTGTTGCTGGTATTTTAATTATCAATCCTGCCCTTGCCGATATTACGCTGTTTGGAGAAGCTCTTGTACCCGGGCAGGGCGGAATCTTTGCAGTTATTCTGGCCGCCTGGGCGATGGCCTTTGTTGAACGTACTATCCGAAAATTTATTCCAGGTACACTCGATTTGATTTTCACTCCATTTTTTACCGTACTAATTGTAGGTATTGCTACAATCGTTCTTTTGCAGCCACTCGGGGGATTCATTTCTACCGGTATTACTGCTGCTATCAATTTTGTGTTAAATATTGGTGGGGCGGTAGCAGGAGCAGCCCTTGCTGGTTTCTTTCTTCCTCTTGTTATGGTGGGAATGCATCACGGACTGACACCCATCCATTTAGATTTTATTGACAGCATGGGCGCTACGCCGCTTCTTACAATTCTTGCAATGGCTGGAGCCGGCCAGGTTGGTGCCGCAATAGCCGTTTTTGTAAAAACAAAAAATCAGCAGCTTCGTAATACAGTAAAAGGGGCTCTGCCAGTCGGCTTTCTAGGAATCGGTGAGCCTCTCCTTTACGGCGTGACTCTGCCGCTTGGACGTCCATTTGTAACCGCTTGCCTGGGCGCGGCAGTAGGAGGGGCCTTTCAGGCAGTGATGGGTACAGCCTCGACTGGTATTGGGGTTTCGGGTCTGTCATTGATTCCTCTTATCGATGGCCAATATGTCATGTACTTTTTAGGCCTTCTGGCAGCCTACTTTTTTGGTTTTTTATTCACTTATCTTTTCGGATACAACGAAAAAATGGCTGAAAATATTCAATAAGGTAAGGAAGCTTTTTTGCAACTTCCTTTTACACAGAAAGAAGGGCATCCATGAGAGGGTTTAGCGTTTATCTTACTGATGTTGCTGAGGAACAATTCTCTTATTTAGCGCGCATGAAAACCAGTGGTTTTTCTTACGTTTTTACTTCACTTCATATACCAGAAGACGAAATTTCTTCCTATAAAAAACAGCTTCAAATGCTCGCACGCCAGACGGAGTCGCTCGGACTCAAATTATATGCAGATATATCACCAAAATCCTTCAAGCTGCTGAATCTTTCAGATGCAGATGGGAAAAAGCTTAAGGAGTGGGGCCTTACCGGCGTGAGGATGGATTATGGCATTGAGGCCCCTGAAATTGCCTCGCTTGCCGAACATGTCAGTGTGCTATTAAACGCCAGTACAATAACTGAATCTATGATCAAGGATTTGAAAGACTGGGACATTAATTTTTCCTCGTTAGCTGCTTGGCACAACTTTTATCCCCGGCCTGAGACTGGGCTCGACCGACAACAAATCATCCAACAGAATAAATGGCTGCAATCAGAAAACATTCAGACCTGCGCCTTTGTACCGGGGGATGAAAAGCCCCGGGGCCCTTTATATCAGTTTCTTCCCACACTTGAAGAACACCGGGGAGCAGCTCCATTTGCAGCCGCTTTAGATTTATGGCGGACTTGCGCTGTCAATGATATATGTATAGGGGACAGCATGCTGTCCTCTGAAGAAGCTTCACTTTTTAAAACCTACGAAGAAACGAATGAAATACCAATTCGCTCTTCATTTTTTGTGAAAGATACTGGTATCTCAGATATACTTCGCATGCTACACTGGCAGCGGCCAGACCCGGCAAGAGATGTGATCCGGTCGGAACCTTCCCGCTCTTTCACTGCAAAAAATCAAATTCAAATTTCACCCTCTCATTCAGCAGAACCCCGGCCTGTTGGAACGATTACAGTTGATAACGAACGATACGGCAGGTACCATGGAGAGCTTCAAATAACGAAGAAGGATCTGCCGGCTGATCCAAATGTCAATGTTGTTGGACGAGTTCACCCGAAATCTCATTTACTTTTATCATTAATCCAACCTGGTGAGGCTTTTAGTTTTGTTTAGAAGTCCGCGAAAACAAAGCTTCTATCAAGAATGTTTATTACGAGGCAGGACCCTGAGGAGAGCCGTATACAAACGTCAAACTTCCAGGCGCAGGAGGCGAAAATTCGGGGACGCCTGCCATTCAAATCAAACAGATACGAAACGCCCAGGGGTGTACGCAACAAGCACTAGCTGGACAAATAGGAATGTTGGTGTCCACGATTCGGCGTATCGAATCGGGTTCAACGATGCTAAGTGTAGGCACCTTAATTGAGATAGGCCAAGTGCTATCATTACCTTTATCATCGGAGAGTCGTCAAAACATAGAGATCCTTTTCCCACATTCAAATAAATTGTGATTCTCACATATAAAAATTTAACAATGTGCTGACACTAACTAAGGAAAAAACATCAAAAGACTATTAATCCGATCACAAAGGCGAAATTTTAAAAAAGGATTTACTTTTAAGCTTTTCTGCTAATAAATACCCGGAGCCGGCGTTTAATCCTCCGCCGGGCCACGTGGATGCCCCGATCATATAAAAATGGCTGATCGGTGTTTGATAGCGGGAGTGGCCGACGAAGGGGCGGAATAGAAAATGCTGAAACAGCTGGTGGCTGCCCGCCATATGGTCACCTTCGACAAGATTCGGATCCTCCTGGGGCAGATCCTCCGGGGAAAAGACGTGCCGGCCTGCAATAGTATCCTTCACATTAGGAGCGTATTCCGACAGTTTATCGATAATACGGTCGGCGTATTGTTCCTTGATGGAGGACCAGGGGCCCGGCTCGATTTCATTTAGTGCATCATACTCAGGATGAGCGGGAAGGGAGCGAACCATAATCCATACCGCCGCTTTTCCCTCCGGAGCTCTGCTTGGATCGACGGCGCTTGGCTGTCCGACGATCAGCAGGGGGCTGTCCGGAAGCGTCTCATTCAGCGCCTGGGTATGCGTGCGGGCGAGGTCTGTCACATACGGCGCTATGTGGACATAAGCAGATTGCCCGATTTCTTCCCCGGCGCTCCACTGAAGCGGCTCGTCCAGTGCCAGGTGGATCACCATCGTTTTCGGTCCGTACTGGTAATTGTTTGCTTTAGTGACAAAGGAAGCCGGCAAACGGGCCGTATCGACTAAATGATCAATGATCTGGGTAGGCGTAGCGGTTGCAATGACGTCTCCGGCTTCTATATACGTTCCGTCGTCCAGAATCACTCCTTTGGCTGCGCCATCTTCAACGTAAACTTCATTTACCCAGGTGCTGGTTTGCAGCTCGCCGTCTCTTGCTTCGAGCATCGTTACCATCGCCTGGATCATCGTTTGGATACCGCCGCGGGCAAATGGAATCCCCTCCCGGTAGTGTCCTATGGCTTCTATTAATGGAAAGGCAGCACCCCCGCTGACATCCGGGGCGTAGTCCAATTGGTAGCCCCACGGAACGACCAGTGATTTTACTTTATCATTTTCAAACCAGGAATCGACAAATTGCCGCGGGGTCTTGGCGAGCTGGCTGGAGACCTCCAGGGCGGATTTGATTTTTAAATCAAGCAGCGCCCTGAATACCACAAGACCGGCACGGAGCGAGGGAACCTCCCGGTGCATCAGTTTATATAAATAAGGGGAGACACGGTCGTATAAGGCATCAAAATCTTTCCAGGTCTCCGCATCGGCAAGGGAATAGCTGGCGATATTGCGGTGTGTTTTGGCCGGGTCTTTGTTAATGGCGAGCCCATGCCCCTCGGGAAAAACGCTTGCGTACGGGTGGGGTCCGTAAACAGGGGTGAAGCCATTCGCCTCGAGCTCCCGCTGATTTTCCGAATAAAAACGGGATTTTAAAAACAGGCTGACGTTCATGGAAAATAAATCATGAATAAAGCCCGGAGCGGCTACTTCACCGGATTTAGCAGCTCCCCCTGGGCGGGGTTCTTTCTCAAGCACCAGTACTTGCTTTCCCTGCTTGGCAAACTGAATGGCAGCTGCGAGGCCGTTATGGCCAGCGCCAATGACGACTATGTCATATTTCATGTTTTTCTCCTTTTTACTCATATTATTTATAGCTGTCGGTTGTATAAGGAACTTCTATATCTTTTCCCAGAAAACGACAAAAATAAGAGCCTGATTAGTCGAATTATCGGTTGTGCCCCTTTATTGAGCATTTAAACTTGTGAATTGAAAAATAACAGTATATAATAGATTTATAATATCTATAATTGGAAGTGAAAAACGGAATGAAATTTTCAAAAGCCACCGATTATGCCCTGCATGCGCTGATGTATATGATTCATCGTGACGGGGAGACAACCAAAATCCCGGTCCAGGATTTATCGTTAGCGCTGAATGTCTCTACCACGTATTTATCCAAAGTATTAACGCGTATCGTAAAGGCGAATTACATTAGTTCGACGAGCGGTGCCAAGGGCGGATACAGGCTGCAGCAGAATTGGGAAAACGTGAGCGTGTACGATATTGTAGTTGCGATCGACGGCGTGCAGACGCTATTTGAGGACAGCTTTGATCACGGAGAAGAATGCAGAATTCAGGCGACTATGATGGAAGCACAGGAAAATTTAATCAACACGCTAAAAAACAAAAAGCTGAAGGATTTGACGGTGTAGCAGATTCTTTTGCTTTATTATAATTATAGATAATAAGAATCTTTAATATACAGAAAGGAGTTTTAAAATGATTTATGACGTAATTATTATTGGTGGAGGACCTGCAGGGTTAAGTGCGGCGCTTTATTTTGGAAGGGGATTAAAAAGGGCGCTGATTATCGACGAGGACAAGCCGAGAAATATCGTAACGCATGAAACGCATTCCTATTTAACCCAGGACAGAGTGACTCCGCAGACGTTCCGGAAGCGGGCCAGGGAGGATGCGCTGAAGTACGAGGGCAATACGCTGTTAAATGATAGAGTGACTGCAATCCAACAGCATAATGACGGCTTTATCGTCCAAACGCCAGCGGGTCAGTTTCAATCAAAGCAGGTGTTGGTCGCCTCCGGATTAATCGAACAGCTGCCAGCGATTAAAAATATCGAACACTATTACGGACAAAGCGTCTTTTACTGCCCGTGGTGCGACGGCTGGGAAATGAGAAGCAAAAAGCTTGCCGTCATCAATCCGGATGAACGGGTCTTGCATATGGTTATGCTTCTCTCCAACTGGACAAACCAGCTCGAAGTATTCACCGACGGCCACGACGATTTGACGAAGGAAAGCAAAAAGGTACTCGAGGATAAAAATATCCCTTATCATCTGGAGAAAATAGACGAAATGTCTGGAGAGAAGGGACAGCTGAAGGCGATCAGAATGGCCGGCGGGGAAACGGTGGAGGTAGAGGTTGCTTTTACGTACGTGCACTGGAACACCAACTATGAATTTTTAAGCGGTCTGGACGTGGAGTGGGATGAAAACAACCGATTTGTGCTCAGTCAATTCGGAGAAACCTCCGTGAAAGGCCTGTATGTGGCAGGCGAAGCAAAGGACAATTTTGGGAGCCAGCTGATAGCGGCAGCGGCGAACGGCGGGGAAGTTGCAGGATTCATGATGACGGGGCAGATACAGGAGGCGTTTAACAAAGAAGTGTAAAAGGGGCGGATTTTAAATACCTCCTGAGTGCTATAATAAACCTGAAAGCTAACGAAATGAGGGAGAAAAGTGAACTATCAGGTTGTACACACCACCGTGTTTTCTCTGGAAGAGGGCGGAGGTAACCCGTGCCCTGTCGTTTTAGACGCGGATCATCTTTCCACAAAAACAATGCAGCAGATGACAAAGGAGTTTGCGCATGAGTCAGCCTTCGTTATATCCTCCACCCGCCCGGACTGTGATCTAAAGCTTCGTTTTTTTGTTCCCTCCCATGAGATGGAAATGTGCGTTCATGCCACCATAGGGAGCATCACGGTTTTAGTGAACAAAGGGGCCATTAGCCACTCCCCGGTCATTGTAGAGACCATGCTTGGGCCTGTAAATGTAAAATGGGAAAAGCATGATTCAAAGCTGGAAATAAGTGTCGAACAGTTTTCGCCCGGGTTTCTGAACACCGTTCCGTCGAAAGAAGAAATAGGCAGGGCACTGAATATTAAAACAGAGGAACTGGCGAAATGGCCGGTTCAATCCGTTTCCACGTCCCGTTATAAATTAATTATCCCTTTAAATAGTGTAGAGACGTTGAACATGCTTCGTCCTGATTTTAATTATCTTTGGGATTTATGTGACGAATTCAACACGACCGGCTTTTATCCTTTCGCTATTTCACAACAACATGAAAAATACGTGCAGGCGCGCCAGTTTCCCCGAAGAGCCGGGTATCCGGAAGACCCGGCCACCGGGGTAGCTGCCTCGGCATTAGGCGCCTATTTAACGGTTCATAAGATTTTGCCTCCAGTAGAGGAAGGATGGAATACCTATCGCATCATTCAGGGAGTCGCTATGGGGAAGCCGAGCATGATTGAATCGGAAACGTTTGTACAAGATAATCAAATTGTAAACACCCGTAGCAAAGGAAGTGCCGAAGAATTGAAATAGTGTTTTATACTTTCAGTATGCACCGGAAGCCTCTCGCGGCATAGTACGATTCGGCGCCGTTATGGTAGACGAACGTGCGGCCGTACCGGTGGTCACCAAACAAAGCGCCGCCCCGTTTTCTTATATCCGCAGGTGTCTGAATCCAGCTGGATGTTTTCGTATCGACTGTTTCCAGCTGTTGAAGAGTGTGGTACTGCTCTTCGGTTAAAAGCTCGATGCCCATAGCCTGAGCCATGTCGACAGCACTTGTTTCAGGCTTATGCTTCTTTCTTGCCTCCAGTGCTTCGCGGTCATAGCAGACGCTCCGGCGACCCTTAGGGCTTTCGGTCGAGCAGTCACAGAATAAATATTTATTCTCTTTATGGTCATAGCCAATCACATCCGGTTCTCCGCCGGTCACTTCCATCTCGTTTAATGACCACAGCTTTTCGTCGTCTGCCTCAAGCTTTTTCAGGACAGAAGACCATGTTACCTCTTCATGGCGGTGCATATGCTGTTCGAAACGGTCTTCGAGGATTGCCAGAATGGCTTTCTTCTGTTCGGGAGTAAGCTGCTTGGATGTATCGTTTTTCTCCACCATGGGAAAATCCCTCCTTAAGACTTTACGGGTTTGTAGAAATTATACCATTTCAAAGGGTATTGATTACCCGCCGCGCATAATGGGTATTTATACGAGAGAAAACGGAGGAGCCTGAAGCATCGAAGGAGGAAATAGATTGGCACGTTTACAAAACAAAGTTGCAATTGTGACCGGGGCAGCCGGTGGGATTGGCCTCGGCACTGCCAGACTGTTTGCAGAAGAAGGAGCGAAGGTTATAGCAGCCGACGTTCAGCTCGACCTGCTGCAGGAGGAAGTAAAGAAAATACAGGAAGATGGGGCGGATATCACTGCCTTCGAACTGGATACCACCTCAGAGGAAAACTGGAAAAAAGCGGTGCAACAAGCGGTGGATACCTACGGGCAGGTGGATATTCTGGTAAACAACGCGGGCATCCACTATCCGAGCAAGATTCTCGAAACCTCCCTGGAGGAATGGAATAAAGTCATGAACGTAGATTCGACCGGGTACTTTCTCGGCATGCGCGAGGTTATTCCGGAAATGCAGAAGGCCGGGCAGGGATCGATTATTAATATAGCATCGATGGCTGCCTTAACCGGTTCCGGAGCGGCTGGCGGCAACGGCACAGCCTACAGCGCGGCCAAAGGGGCGATACGTTCAATGACGACGCACGTGGCTGCTCATTTTGCCGAAGAAAGCATTCGGGCGAACAGCATTCATCCCGGCCCGATCCGGACGCCAATCATGGGCGAGCGGCAGAAAACCATTTCAAAGGATAATCAGGACGTTGTGCCTCTTCCGCCTCACCACGGGGAAGCGGTGGACATTGCCTACGCCGCCCTGTACTATGCTTCCGAAGAATCCCGGTTTGTAACCGGGGACGAGATGGTTGTTGACGGAGGCTCGTTAGCGTAATCTCCAGCCTCGTTTCGTTTGTAAATTAAAGACGAAATGCTCTGCGTACATAGACACGCAGAACATTTTTGTTGTTATTCATCTTCATTATTTGGAATTTCTTCCGGCATACCGTCGGACTCCTCATCATCCCCGCAGGCTGAAAGAGAGCTTAAGGGGGCGATCATAAGAAGAGTAACCATAATGATTTTAAGCCACTGTTTCATTAAAATTTACTCCTTTCTTCAGACCATAAGTATTTCTAAACTCTGAGAAATTTTATTAACCATACTACCGATACCCTTTGGATGATTATATGTAACACTATTAACCGGTATGCTTCAGCAGTACTGCCCTTTGGGGAGACAGCTTCGACACCATTTGTCTGCTTATTTTCTATTTATGGATGTCCGCCGTCTGAGCTGTGACTTTCCCATCGACGGAATGCGGACTCGTTTCTGGAAGTCGCGAAATCTTCCGCCGGTAATTAAACCTGTCGGGACGAAAGCTCCCGAAATCTGCGGGGCGAATCGCGGACGAATGCCTGGAAATTCCGGTTAAACGAGCGGAGGCTGCTGTACCCGCAATCTGCAGCAATTTCCCCGATCGGCTGCTGGCTGCTTTTCAGTAAATAACAGGCACGCGATATCCGGTAATAGTTTAAGTATTCGGTAAAGGTCATGCCCGCCATGTGAGCAAACAGCTTGGACAGGTAGGGATAGTCGTACTGTAAATGTTCAGCCACTGCTTTTAACGTACACTCGGCGGCGTAATTAGTATCCACATACAAAAGCATTTGATGAAGAATTTTCGTTTTAGCAGAATACTGGACGGGCTTGAAATCGGTGTTTTCCTCTAACGTACTGCATATGCCGTACAAAAAGCTCTTCTGCCTGTAGACGGAGCCCCGGGACGGCAGCAGCACGTCCGGCGAAAGAGAGAACGTATTATTTACAGGGGTGAAGCCTTTATAATCCATAAAAAAACGGCCGATCAATTCAGGAGAAAAAATAATGATGGTAATCGCGGAATGCCCGACTGTGGTAAATTCATGCATCTGATTGTTAAAAATAAAGGCTGCCTCGTTTTGCTGCAGAAGATACTCTTTGTGGTCAATGGTTACCCGCACCTGCCCTTCATGGACAATAATCAGTTCATAGGCACGGTGAAAGTGAAGCGGAAAGCTGAAATTGGTTAAGGTAACACGTTGAAATGATTCCTGTTCTTCGACTCCATGAGGCTCAAAAAAGACCAAAGCCGGCTCCCCCTTTCAGAAACACTAATATTGTCTTATATTATACTATTTTTTGAATAGAAGCATAAGAAGCTTCCCGCCTATAATAAAACCAGATTGATAGAAGGGGGAAAGCTTCATGGCATTGGAATATCATGTAGCAAAAAATGGCTCTGACAAAAACGAAGGCACACCGAAAAATCCTTTTTTAACAATTAATCGAGCAGCTTCACTAGCCACAGCGGGAGACACCGTAGTGGTGCATGAAGGTGAATATAGAGAATGGGTGAAGCCGCGAAATGGCGGCCGGAGTGAGACCCGGAGAATTACATATACCGCTGCTCCTGGAGAAAAGGCGGTGATTAAAGGTTCGGAACAAATTGACTACTGGGAACAGGCGGAGGGCACGGTCTGGAAGGCAGTCGTCCCAAACACGTTATTTGGCGACTACAATCCGTATACGGAAAAAATATTCGGAGACTGGATCGTTCACAATCCAGGCAGGCATCTGGGCGATGTATATTTAAACGGCATGTCCTTTTACGAATCCGAAACCTTTGCGGAAGTGCTGAACCCCGAAGAACAGAACGAGGTTTTGGACCACTGGACAAAAACGACTGTTCCTGTCCTCGATCCGGAGCAGACGACGTACCGCTGGTATGCGGAAGCAGACAGCAGCCATACGACGATTTTCGCCAACTTTCAGGGCGCTGATCCCAATAAAGAGCTGGTGGAAATAAACGTGCGGAAAGCCTGCTTTTATCCAGAATTGACGGGGCTTAACTATATCACGGTGCAGGGGTTTGAAATGGCCCAGGCAGCAACGCCGTGGACACCTCCGACAGCGGATCAGCCGGGATTGATCGGACCGAACTGGAGCAAGGGATGGATTATTGAAAACAACGTGATTCACGATGCCAAATGCAGTGCAATCAGTATTGGAAAGGAAGCATCCACCGGAGACAATTACCGGACGAGAAGAAAGGACAAACCAGGCTATCAGTACCAGCTGGAATCTGTGTTTATGGCCCGGCATATTGGCTGGAGCAGGGAGCGTATCGGCTCTCACATTATCCGGAACAACACCATTTATGATTGTGGCCAGAACGGAGTGGTCGGTCATCTGGGCTGCGTGTTCAGTGAAATCTATCATAACCACATTTACAATATCGCATTAAAGCGGGAATTTTTTGGCCACGAAATCGCCGGAATTAAGCTGCACGCAGCGATTGATGTCCAGATTCACAGCAACCGCATTCATGACTGCTCGCTTGGAGTATGGCTCGACTGGCAGACCCAGGGCACGAGAGTAAGTAAAAACCTATTTTACAGAAACAACCGTGATCTTTTTGTAGAAGTGAGCAGCGGACCGTATGTGGTGGACAATAATATTTTAACAGCAGACTACGCTCTGGATAATCATGCGCAGGGAGGAGCTTACGTTAACAATCTGATTGCGGGCAAAATGGTGCACAAGAAGATGCTGGACCGGGCCACACCGTATCACGTGCCCCACAGCACGGAGGTAGCCGGATTTGCGCCTGTCTACGGCGGAGACGACCGTTTTTACAATAATATGTTTGTTGGAAAATCGGATTTGAATGATGTGGGCACGTCCCATTTTAACGGTTACACAGCATCGCTTGAGGAATATATCGAAAAGGTGGATCAGGTCGGCGGGGACCATGAAGCGTTCCACAGTATCGAGCAGCCGGTCTATATTAACCATAATGCTTACTTTAATGGAGCGGTGCCGTTTCAAGGAGAGCAGGAGGCATTAACCAAAGATGCTTTTGACCCCCAGCTTACGATAATCGAAAAGGAGAACGAGGTGTATCTGTCCTGTGAACTTCCTGACGAATTTGAACACATGCGCGGTGAGATAAAGCATACAGGAAACCTGGAGCGGGCGCGTATCGTAGATGCAGATTTTGAAAATCCGGATGGAAGCGAGCTCCGGATAGATACCGACTTTTTCGGTAAACAAAAAGCCAAAACAGACGTGCTGGGACCGATTGGGCAGCTGCAGGCTGGTAAGAATGAAATAAAGGTGTGGGGTTAATTTTCAATGGTACGGTGCCTGTTTACCATAAACAGGCACCGTATTTTCTATGAGAGAACGCCAGGTTATTTAATAAAGCGTTTACAAAATAGTTAGTTTGTTTTATGTTGAATACGTATTCAAAAAAAAGGAGGATACTCGATGCCCACTTATTTGAAAAGAGGAAAAAGCGATCAGGAAAAACAGGAGGCGGACACGAAGGTTCAGCAGGCGGTGCAGGGAATCATTCATGACGTAGAGCAGCGGGGAGATGAAGCGGTCCGGGAGCTATCTGAGAAATTCGACAAGTGGTCGCCGGAATCGTTCCGCCTGTCATCCGAAACTATTCAGCAGGTGATCGATGAGCTGCCGCAGCAGGTGATTGATGATATTGCTTTTGCGCAGTCGCAAATTCAAAATTTTGCCCGCTATCAGCGGGAGTCAATTCAGGATATTGAAGTGGAAACACGGCCCGGCGTGATTTTAGGGCATAAAAATATTCCGGTGAACAGTGTGGGCTGCTATATTCCGGGCGGGCGCTATCCGATGGTAGCCTCTTCCCATATGAGTATTGTGACAGCGAAGGTGGCCGGAGTTGAAAGGGTGATCGCCTGCACGCCTCCAAGTAACGGGGAAATACCGGCAGCTACGGTCGCGGCAATGCATATGGCCGGGGCGGACGAAATCTATCTGCTGGGGGGAGTACAGGCAATGACTGCCATGGCTGTTGGCACAGAAACGATTCAGCCGGTGGATATGATTGTCGGCCCGGGCAACGCTTTTGTAGCGGAAGCCAAGCGGCAGCTGTACGGCAGAGTGGGGATTGATTTATTTGCTGGACCGACGGAAACGCTTGTGATTGCTGACGAGACGGCCGACGTCGAAATGGTAGCTACCGATATTCTCGGGCAGGCAGAGCACGGACCAACGTCTCCAGGCGCCCTTATTACAACGTCCCAATCGCTTGCCGAATCTTTGGAGGAGGAAATTGCCCGTCAGTTAAAAACACTCCCGACAGCGGAAGTGGCAGAGCAGGCCTGGCAGGACAATGGTTCTATTATTGTAGTGGAAAATGTGGAAGAAGCAGTCCAGGAAGCGGATAAGCTGGCCTATGAACACGTAGAGGTTCTCACCAGGGACCCGGATTACTTTCTGGAAAATATGACAAATTACGGGGCGCTCTTTCTCGGGCCTGAAACGAACGTCGCCTATGGGGACAAAGTCATCGGCACCAATCATACGCTTCCGACCAAGCAGGCGGCAAAATACACGGGCGGCTTATGGGTAGGCAAGTTTTTGAAAAATTGTACGTATCAGCGCGTAACAAGAGAAGTCAGTGTGGAAATAGGCAAGTACGCCGAACGGCTGTGTGAGCTCGAAGGCTTCAAAGGCCATAAAGCCCAGGCTTCATTACGTGTGCAGAGATACAGTACAACTGACTGAATATCGGCGTGATATTGAGTGGATTATCACGTAAATGATTAATAAAACCAAGTGAACGATTATAAATAAAAGTTTGACTGTTATGGTCCATGTGTTTATAAAATTTTTGAGTGTCTTGAATACGTATACAAAAAAGGAGGGAAGGCCATCAGTTCTAATCTATTCTCTTTAGAAGGGAAAACGATCGTCGTTACTGGTGCTAATAAAGGCATTGGGAAAGAAATAGCGATTATGCTGGCTGAGGCTGGGGCCAGCGTAGCAATGGTAGCCCGGGATGAGCAGGCTTTACAGGAAACGGAATGGTCTATTCAGGATAAAAATCGATCAGCAGCATCATTTCCATTCGATTTAACTAAAATCGACAAACTGGATGAATTGTTCGACAGTATTCACAGACGGTTGGGCCAAATTGACGTGCTTCTGAACAACGCCGGCACGAACATCCCAGCCCCGGCGGAAGAAGTCACGGAAGAGGAGTGGGACCGTATCCACGACATTAATTTAAAAAGCGTTTTTTTTGCCTGCCAGGCAGCTGGAAAGTGGATGCGTGAAGCAGGACACGGAAAAATCATTAATATGTCCTCCCAGATGGCTTTTGTGGGCTATTACAACCGTGCAGCCTATAGCTCGAGCAAGGGAGGAATTACGCAGCTGACCAAGTCACTTGCTATTGAGTGGGCTTCTCACGGCATCAATGTGAATGCTGTAGCTCCGACCTTTATAGAAACACCGATGACAGAAAAAATGTTCGAGGATACAGAGTTTAAAAAAGAAGTGCTTGCCAGAATTCCGCTTGGCAGACTGGCTCGTCCCGAAGACCTTTTTGGAGCGGTGGCATTTCTCAGCTCGGCTTCCTCCGATATGGTTACTGGGCAGACGATCATGGTCGATGGCGGCTGGACGGTTTGGTGAGAAGCTGCAAATAATACACAAACTGAAACTCTTTTGTTTGACGATGCCTGCTGAAGGGAACTCCTGCTGTAGACAAACATCCTGGAGGGATCACAAATGAGCGGTAAAAAAGGTTTTGGCGACAAACTGAAGGGAAATGCAAACAAGGTTAAAGGGGAAGCAAAAGACCGGATGGGAAGCGCCACAAATAATTCCAAAATGCAGCGTGAAGGAAAGAAAGACAAGCTTAAAGGCGTCGCCCAGGATAAAAAAGGCGATATTAAAAACAAGTAATGAAAATGAAAAGAACAGATGCCCCCCCACACTGAGGCTTCTGTTCTTTTTTATTGTTACACAATTTTTACTGGGGTATCCTTGAGACTCTTTGCAGAAACAGTGTAAACAACACCGGCGAGGAAAGCTGTAGCAAGTACGGCTGAGAACACCGGCAGTCCTTCGGTGATTACACCTATATCAAATAGCACAAACTCCGTACCCCAGATGAGGCTTTCAATCAAAAGGAAAAGTATCCCGGCGGCAATAAACCCAAGCCCCGTGAGCCAGCCAAAACGGTAAAATCCGGAAGCAATGAACATTCCGAGCAGATAATACAGCAGCACGGTCACAAAATACGCTGCACTTCCAGGTAAAAGAACTTCGAAAAGTGTATCTGTATCTATCAGATAAAATACTGAAGCATTTGTATTGAAAATAACCGTATCCATAAGGTTAAACACAGCTATTGCGGCTGTGATTACGAGAGCTATAGCAGCGGAAGAAAGTAACGCAGCCTGGTAATAATGTCTTCTTGTCAGTCCATGTTCAATGCAAAATCCCAGAAAGGTATATACAGATACTAAACCAATTACCAGCATATAAACCTTACTCGGTTCATAGGCGAAATTTAGTAAAACAATGTTAAATTCTGCACCCAGGAAAAAAAGGTTGATAAAATGAGCGGCAACCCGAACAAGGTATAAGATGCCAAGAAACCACAGGGTCCATTTGAGCTGCTCTTTTATTATTAGTGGCACAGCTTTATTGTTCCTCATGAAGCTCCCCTCCTTTTGTCATGCTGGTAAATATATCCTGAAGCGTGACTCTGCCTACATCTAATCCGAGCTCTTTTGCTTCCTGGAGAAAATTTTGATCCACTTGTTGAAAAATAACGACAGATTTGGTGCCGCCGAGCTGCCGGGTTTTGACTACGTGGAGCTCCGCGGTGAATTTCTCAACCAGGCTGCTTTCTCCGGTGATCGTCATCCCTTTAGAGATTACGTTTTCATAATCGTCCGCAAGCAACACGCGCCCCTGGTCCAGCATGATTACTTCATCAAACAAATGCTCCATTTCAGATATCAGATGCGTAGACATGATAATCAATCGCGGATGGTTTTCCTGCTCTTTCAAAATTTCTTCGTAGAAAATTTCACGGGAAGGAGCATCCATGCCCGTATAAGCTTCATCAAAAATGGTCACCGGGGCCCGGGACGCGAGTCCGCGTACAGCTTGAAACATAGACCTTCTTCCAGTTGATTGTTTTTTCATAGGGATGCTTAAGTCAAGGCCGAATCTACTGGCGATTCTTCGAGCTGCTTCTATATCGAAAGTATCAATAAGCTCCTCGGCAGTTTGAAGAAGCTCTTCTCCGGATTCGTAGTATTCATCAAAGTTTCGCTGGAACAGGAACTGTACATGCCTGGTCTGGCGGCTGTTCTCAAACAACGGCTCCCCGTTCAGCGTGATCTGGCCGGAAGAATGCTTCCGGTAATTGGCGATAAGGGACAAAAGAGTAGTTTTACCCGAACCATTCCGTCCGATCAAGGCGTAAACCCTGGGCGAATGAAGTTGCAGAGACACATTCGTAAGTGCCTGCTCTTTTCCGTAATACAGATCCACATGGTTTAATACCAGGTTCATATCCATTACTTTTTCATCCTTTCCCGCAGCATATTTACCAGCTCTTCCTCGGACATACGTAATTTTCTGGCCTCTTTCACAAGCTCATCAATATACTCTTCGCCGAAGGCTTTCTGCCTCTTTTTAATTAGTCTTTCTTTAGCTCCTGAAGTAACAAACATTCCTACTCCCCGTTTTTTATATAAAATTTCTTCCTCCACCAGTTCATTGACGCCTTTAGCAACCGTCAGATGGTTCACTTTATAAAAAGAAACCAGCTGGGTGGTTGAAGGCGCCTGCATTTCTTCTCTTAAGCGCCCATCCATTATCTGATCTTCAATTTGCTCTTTAATTTGTTGGAAAATCGGCTTTTTGTTATGAAAATCGGCGTCCATAATATTCACCACCTTAAGCGAAAAGGTAATATGGTTATATATATAAGTATATAACCAATCGATGGAAAGTCAATGATATAACAAGAAAAAAGCTCTGGAATTTTCCAAAGCTTCTTATTTGCCCAATAGCGTATCTTTATATAATATTTTTTAGCAACCTGCGATACGGTTCTTCTCTCACCAGGTGCCCGTAAATAATTTTCAAAAATAATAAAGGCATTAGCCATTCAAAGCCGTGGATGGGAGCTATAACGTATTGGTTCAATAATATAGCATGCAGGATAACTAACATGGAGACAGGTCTTTTTAAGTACAGAGGCGTAGCAATCACAATGGTAGCAGACACCATAAAGAAGAGGTACCATGCAACTCCATACGTTATATTGACAGGAGTAAACAGCAGGCTGACTACTAAAGGGTGAATATGAAGAAAGCTGAATATCCATTTGTTTTTAAAAATGAAACCCTGTTTTCCTTCGTCTGCTTTGCGCCCGGAATGGTAAAAGCGTTTGCCGGAATTGAGGGAATTGCTTATTACGCCTCCGCTGACATCAAAAGCAATAAGAATAGCCACAGCTATTTGAAGAAGGCTCCAGTTTACATAGTCAGTTAAAATAAGAATAAAAAGCAGTAATGGCACAATGAAGCCTGCGCTGTACCCGAGCAGTTTTTCTTCCAAATAAGCCCCTGTGCCATTAATAAAGTCAGGCTTTCCATTATAATCCCAATTAACTCTGGAGTGTTTATGCATTCCTAAGTACCTCCTTTTGGTCAGGCAATATTAACTTCAAAAACGGTAGAAAGCAGGATGGACGTATGAGATAAAAAAAGTTACTACCCGGCATTATCAGGCACGAAAAGCAGGGTGTAATTAATTTATAACCGGTATTCTTTAAATAAGGAGGGTTAGTGTAATGGATAACTTGAGAGAAATGAATAATGCCCTGCAATACATCGAGAATCATTTAACAGAAGCAATCGATTTACAAAAGGCAGCCCTTATCGCCTCCTGCTCGGAATACCACTTTAAACGAATGTTTTCTTCTTTAGCCGGTGTCCCCATATCAGAATATATTCGGCGCCGGCGTTTAACAATGGCAGCGCTGGATCTTCAGAATCGTCAGGTCCGTATCATCGACACAGCGTTAAAATATGGGTATGATTCGCCCGACTCCTTCACGAGGGCCTTTCAGAAGCTGCATGGAATAGCTCCTTCAAAAGTAAAAGAGCAGGGAATTTCTTTAAAAGCGTATCCGAAGCTGACCTTTCAACTATCTGTTCAGGGAGGAAATGAAATGAATTATCGCATAGAAAAAAAAGAAGCTTTTCGTATTGTTGGCATAAGTAAAAGAGTCCCTATCATTTTCGAAGGAGAAAATCCTGAAATTAATGCTATGTGGCAATCATTGAGTGAGGAGAAAATACATGAATTGCTTGCGTTATCAAATGGAGAGCCGGGAGGGATGATACAAGCTTCAACGAATTTCTCTGAAGCACGTATGGAGGAACAGGGTGAATTGGATCATTATATTGGTGTAGTTACTGATAAAACTATTTCAGAAGCGTGGGAGGCGCTGGAGGTGCCGGCTTCCACATGGGCTGTTTTCACCTCGTCAGGGCCTTTCCCGGAGCATCTTCAAACAACGTGGGGACAAATATACTCGGAATGGTTTCCGTCTTCCGGGTATCAGCAAGCTCAGGGTCCGGAAATATTGTGGATGGAGAATAACCAGTTTCATAACCCGGACTTTACAAGTGAAATATGGATTCCGGTAAAAAGCTAAGAACCAATAAAATCTTCAGCTGCAGAACAAGCCCCGCTTTAAACGTGAGCGGGGCTTGCTGCATAAGCTGGGCATATAAAAACAGGCTATCTATTCCCCCAGAAATCAAGCAGAATGCCGTTATCCTTGAGCAGGGCGGAGGCGGCAAGAACGCCGCTTGTGGTTACCATTGGAGATCCGCCGCCGGGATGGGTGGAGCCGCCGGCAAAGTAGACATTTTTTAAATCCCGGGAGCGGTTAAACGGCCGGAGAAAGGCGTCTTTACGCCGGTTGGACGCGAGTCCATAAATAGAACCTTTATACGAGCTAAACGTTTCTTCAAGATAGGAAGGCCCAAGCACTTGTTCTTCGACAATATAGGGGCGCAAACAAAGCCCGAATTGTTCGAGCTTATCATAGACAAGGTTTTTGTAGGACTGTTTTTCCTCTTCGGCCATGGCTCCCCCCGGAAGAGGCGGAGCATTAATAAGAATAAACAGGTTATCGCCATCCGGTGACTGTCCGCGCTCGCTATATGAGGAGTTGCTGATATAAACAGTAGGGTCCTGGGGAAAGCTACCATGCTTCAGCTGTCTGAACTCCTGGGGGTAGTCGGCAGAAAAGTAGACCTGGTGATGCTTTAACTGCGGCAGGCGGGTATTTAGCCCTGCCATGATTACAAATGCGGAAATCGATGGCTCAGGATCTTTTGGAACTGTCCGGTTTTGTTGACCGGAAGCGGAAAAAAGCAAAGGATACTGGCTGAGAAGATCACCATTCAGCAGCACACTGTCTATTTCCATGGAGCCGGAGGCGGCATGCACCGTCTGGGCACGGCCATTACGGGTGGAGACGTGATGCACAGGATCATTGAAGGAAAAGGTGACGCCAAGCTCTTTAGCCGTGTCGTAAAACGCATCGGCAATTTTTACATTTCCGCCCGGAGTATAGTATACGCCATCAGCAAGCTCAAGATGGGCGATTAATGCAAATGTCGCCGGGGCGTCGTACGGAGAAGACCCGATATACGTGGCATACCGGTCAAACGCCTGCTGGACATCCGGATGCTTGAAAAAACGCCGGTGGAAAGCATGCATGGAAGTGGCCGGACGGACTTTGCGAATGGCGAAGGCGAGTCCGGGAGAAAGGTAATCCCGCGGAGACTCAAAGGTGCGCTGCAGAAAATTTTCAATAGCAAGCGTGTAAAGCCGTTTGACTTCCCGGAGATAGTCATCGTACCGGCCGGCGTCGGCTTCTGAAAGACGGGCAATAGCCCGTTTTGTTTCTACGGCGTCTGAAGAAATCTCGAGCGTGCTGCCATCAGGGAAGTAATTTCGGGTGTGCTCCGACAGCTGCCTGAATGGCAGGAGTCGTTCGGGAACTCGGCCGGCAAAAGCGAGCACCCGGTGGAACACGTCCGGCATCGTAATGGTATTCGGTCCGTAATCAAAGGAATGGGTTCCTAATTGAAACGGGCGGAGCTTGCCTCCCGCCCGTTCATTTTTTTCAAATACAGTAACCTTTTCACCGGTTTTAGCCAGTACAATGGCCGCGCTTAAGCCACCGAGACCGGCACCGATAATAGCAGTAGTCATTGATAGGTACGCCCCTTCCAGGAATAACCTTTTTTCGTTTTATCCAAATAAATTGAATAGAGCAGCACGGCAATCATTGCTCCGGAGGAAAGAGGCTGAATAAGCACTGTCCACCACGGGTGTGATGCCTTTATCGTAATCGCTGCACGCAGGGCAGCAGTCAGAACGTATGGAATGGCAAGCTGCCAGTCGAGCATGGAAATGGCAGCCAGCAGAAGTAAGGCCGGCATGATAAAAAAAAGAGTATGCACAGCGATGACAGCTGATGCAATAGGCATCGAGCGGCCGATACCTGGAAAAATATTTTTGCTGAAGCCAAGCCAGGCTTCCCGGCTCGACGTATACATATAGCAGGTCACGACGTGGCCTGGAGAAACGAGCAGCGTTTTCAGGCCGCTTGATTTCACATTTTGGGCAAGAGCCATATCATCAACAAGAGCATTTTTAACAGCGGCATGGCCGCCGGCCTGGTCGTAGGCTTCCCGGCTGAAAAATAAAAAAGCTCCGTGTGCTGCAGTAAAGGACCGCCAGGTGGTGCGGTTGGCAGCCGCTACAGGCAGATGGGCATATACGACAACATGCTGCATATACACAAGCAGTCGTCCCCAAAAGCCCTCAGTTTCAAATTGAGGGAAGCCGGTGACAAGGCCGGCATGGTGTTTTTGAAGTGCCCCTTCGGCCCAGCGGAGGGCATCCGCGTGGAGGCGCACGTCGGCATCGATAAAACACAAGTACTGGCCGGAGGCTTCCTGGGAAAGCTGATGGCATGCATGCACTTTGCCGTTCCATCCTTCCGGAAGTGCCGCCCCATCAATGTAGCGGGCGTTAGGCCAATGACGGACGGCTTCCTGGAGAAGCATTCTTGTACGGTCGGTGGAATGGTCATCCAGAAAAATAAATTCTGTTTTTAAGTCATCGGCCTGGCGGAGGCTGCGCACGAGTGCCGGAAGGTTTCGTTCTTCATTCCGAAGCGGTACAAGCACGCTGATTACGCCCGGGCGCTTTGGAACAGAAAAAGTAGCAAGAGAAGGAAGGGTCCACACATTAATGATCGTAAACAGTGTCCAAAAGCCGAGGACAAATACGAAGATCCATATCAACATGGCGGGCGTCCTTTCTATTTTTTCTGGCGGAGGGAAGTCCAGCAGCTGCTCATTGTCTGCGACCCACTCAAAACGGTAGTGTAATTCTCCAGATGCTCATAGGCGATATCTTCGCGCATCTCGTCCCACTGGTGTTGAAGATGACTTTCCAGCGCGTCCTGGGCAGCCGCTCTCGATGCGAGATTCTCCGGCGTCCGCGGAAGCGGAGGGCCAATATTAATGAAGATTTCCGGCTTTTGATGATGCAAAAAGGTATAGTGCATCGTAACCGGCACAAACGGCACATTCACCCGGGGGAGAAGATAGGAAATACCGGGCTGGAGGGTGATTGGAAACTGGTCGGCATGAGTTTCTGCCCCCTGCGGAAACAGCCAGACGTGATGGCCATTTACGAGCTTGTCCTCCGTGTAGCGGAGAGCATCGATAATATCGCGGCGGCTGCTGCGGTCCACCGAGTAGGCGCCAAGCCTGCGGAAAAACGGAAATTCGCGAAGCCCTTCCTCGTCCATCATGACGTAGCCGGGATGGCGGAACCAGTATTTATTTAAAAAATATATTAAAAGTCCGTCCCACCAGTTGCTGTGATTTACGTAAAAAAGTGCAGCATCGTCGGTGTAGATGCTGTTGTTGTGCATATGTACGGCAGAAAAATGCTTTTGGATCAAGCGCCGGTCATACAAATAAAACAACTTTTCAAAAAGCGGTTGTTTATTTTCTGTAATCATCTGCGCACCCCCTGTGTTTGGCTGTAGGAATAGAATACAGGTTTAAATTATTACAAAAAGAAGGTATATACAAATAGAATAGAATTCTATTCCTTATTCATGCCCATTTAAAACGTACAGTATAAACACACGAAAAGGAAATGACCAGCTGTTTTTGGTCTCCTGGGCGGTACCTGGTAAAAGAAATTTTCAAAAGTTTGTGCACAGGAGGCAAGTTCGTTACACTTACTTAAGCATGCCCACAGCTTGTATCCGGTTGTGAATATACACAAAGGAAGTGAATGAAATGTTAAAAAAATTATTCGGAAAAGAACAAAAACCTGTAGACGTTACAATAAAATCACCAGTCAGCGGAACTTTCGTTGATATTACAGAAGTGCCGGACCCGACATTCTCGGAAAAAATGATGGGGGAAGGCTTTGCTGTCGATCCATCAGAAGGAATTATACTTTCTCCGGTTAAAGGGAAGGTGGAACAGATTTTTCCTACGAAGCACGCCATCGGAATTCGTTCCGAGGAAGGGCTGGATGTACTAATTCACATCGGCCTTGAAACGGTATCACTCGACGGAGAAGGATTTACATGTAAAGTCTCTGAAGGCGACAGCGTGGAGGAAGGCGAGCTTTTGATGGAGTTTGATATGGATGTGATCAGCGAAAAAGCCGCCAGTAAAATCACGCCGGTCGTATTTACTGAAGGCGATCAGGTGGATAATATTCAGATGCATAGTGAAAACCGCCTAAAAGCGGGCGAGACCGTAGTGGCGACCGTCACTGTAAAAAAATAATAAAGCAAAAAGAATCCAGCCGCAGTGCGGCTGGATTCTTTTACGGGGAGCTATTCAACGACAACGCTTCCCGGATCGAGAAACAAAATAGTTACAAGGGCAAGCAGAAAGCAGTAGATCGCAAAATAGGTCAATTTGCCTTTGTTTAAGAAATTAATCAGCCAAATAATGCCGAGCCATGAGGTTATGAGCGATGCGATAAATGCAGCAACGAGTGACACCGCTCCAATAGAAGCGAGGCTGCCGTCGGTAATATCGCCGAGAGCGAGAACGGTTGATCCTAAAATAACCGGGATAGAAAGCAGAAATGAAAACCGGACCGATGTCTCCCGGTCCAGGCCGGAGAAAAGCGCCGCAATCAGCGTGCTGCCGGATCTTGAAATTCCGGGGATGACAGCCACCGTCTGGGCTAGGCCGACGATGAGTGCGTCCAGCGTGGTCATTTCATCAACTGTGCGATTTCCGATCGTATAGGCCCGTTCGATGACAATCAGGAAAATACCAGTCAGCGTAAGCGATATTGCAATCATCACTGGGGTTTTCAGGGCGCTGCCGAGAGAATCCTCGAGGAAAACACCAAGAATGCCGGTGATGACGGTCGCAAGTACTATGTATAAACAGAGGAAAAACTCGGGACGGTCCTCGCGCCGACGTTTGGCAATGTACCGGAAGAACACCTGAATCAGGTGAACGATGTCTTTGCGAAAATAAAAAATCACGGCTACGATTGATCCTAAATGCAGGAAAATTTCGAATGACAGGCCGGGGATCGAATGGCCGAGGAGAAATTCTGCGATGATGATATGGGCGGTGCTTGAAATCGGCAGGAATTCTGCAATTCCCTGGACGATTCCTAGAAAAATAGCTTCAAAAATATTCATGGGGTCCAACTCCTCCATCAGATTACTTGGATAGTGTAGCAAATCTGGTGATAATTAGGAAGAGTGAAAATAAGCGAATGACTATTCTCACAGCCAGTCAAAGACTGGTAAACTAAAACAGCTGAATCATATATGATGCAGAAAGGGCGTTTTTGATGGAGTTCACAGAAAAAACTACGAAGAAGGAAACGATATTTGAAGGAAAGGTCGTTGATTTATCAGTTCACGACGTAACGCTCCCGGACGGCAGGAGCAGCAAACGGGAAGTAATTAATCACAGTGGTGCGGTTGCTGTGGTGGCGGTGACGCCAGAACAAAAAATAGTTATGGTGAAGCAGTACCGCAAGCCGCTTGAAAAACCGCTGGTGGAAATACCGGCAGGAAAACTGGAAGGAACCGACAGTCCCGAAGAGACGGCGGCACGGGAGCTGAAGGAGGAAACTGGATACACTGCAGGACGCCTGCAGAAAATCGCTTCGTTTTATACCTCTCCCGGTTTTGCAGACGAAATCGTTCACCTGTATGAAGCATTCGACTTGGAAGCTGGTGAGCCGGAAACCGAAGAAGATGAATTCATTGAACTAATAGAAGTAAGCCTGGAGGAGGCGGATGAATTGATCCAGAAAGAAGAAATTCATGATGCCAAAACCATGTATGCGGTCCAGTATGTAAAAACTATTCTGGATAAAAAGTAATTGAGATTGAATATCGTCATTTATTTGTCACATGGCGTTTTCATTGATAATCAATGCCCGATACACTGAAATTGCGGAAAGAAAGAGACTTATATGCAAATTTCATGCCAATTTATTTAGAATAATTTTAAAATGAGAATGGTTATCGTTTTTATATTGACAGGCTTATTTAAAATTATTATAATAAGTTTATTACCCTTGAAGGAATAAGGGAGGTAGCGATAATTGGAAAATCGGGTAGAACGTATTAAAAAACAGTTGCATGAACAAAGCTACAAGCTTACCCCGCAAAGGGAAGCGACTGTCCAGGTACTGTTGGAAAATGAAGAAGATCATTTAAGTGCAGAAGATGTATATCTTCTGGTGAAAGAAAAAGCACCGGAAATTGGTCTTGCCACCGTGTACCGGACACTGGAATTACTTAATGAACTCGAAGTTGTGGATAAGATCAACTTCGGTGACGGGGTGTCACGATATGATCTGCGAAAAGAAGGCGCCAGTCACTCCCATCACCATCTTGTCTGTATTGAATGCGGCGCAGTGGATGAGATCCAGGAGGACCTGCTTGCCGAGGTTGAAAAAATTGTAGAAAAAGATTATCAGTTTAAAGTAAAGGATCACCGTTTAACGTTCCACGGGGTCTGCCACCGCTGTCAGGCGAAGGTGAAAAAGAACGAAGAAAGTGCGGAGGCTGCTTCGCTGCACACGAATTAATACATGTACGGGCATCGTCTTTTAACAAAGAGCGGTGCTTTTTTTTATGCCATATAAAAAATGAAAGCGGTATATTTACTGCTGCATTCGCCCTTCCCTAGTAATAAGTGACTATGCTATTCTTAGAAGGGAAGATTGGGAAGCGGGAGGCGGTCATATGACCACGGAGGTACTGGATTTTATACATTATTGCCAAGTTGAAAAGGGCCTCTCCAAAAACACGATTCAGTCGTACCAAAGAGACCTGGAACACTATAGAACATTTATGCAGCTTCGGGATAAATCTGTATGGGCAGACATCGACCGTGCGGACATCGTGGATTTTTTGTATGCCCAAAAAGAAGCCGGGCGCTCCACCGCTACGTTGGCACGCTTTTTGTCGTCAGTCCGGGCGTTTCATCAGTTTCTGCTGCGAGAGCAGGTGGTAAAAAAAGATCCTGCGGAATTAATTGAAATTCCAAAAGGAGAGAAAAAGCTCCCGACTGTACTGTCCACCCGGGAAGTTGACCGGCTGCTTACGGCTGCAGAAGGAACCTCGGCTTTTGCAAAACGCAATCAGGCAATGCTTGAATGCATGTACGCCACCGGACTGCGTGTAACAGAGCTGTGTGAATTGAAAATATCTGATGTGCATCTGCAGATGGGATTTATCCGCTGTGTTGGCAAAGGAAATAAAGAGCGGATTGTGCCGCTTGGGAAAGTGGCTTCCGAGGCTATTGATACGTACATACATTATGGCCGGAGTACTCTGGCGAAAAACAAACGCCACGACCTGCTCTTTGTAAATCATCACGGCAATCCGCTTTCAAGGCAGGGATTTTGGAAAATATTAAAAGCGACGGCTGGCAGGGCGGGGATCGACAAATCATTAACGCCGCACACCCTGAGACATTCCTTCGCTACCCACCTGCTTGAAAACGGGGCGGATTTGCGAGCTGTGCAGGAAATGCTTGGGCATGCTGATATTTCCACGACCCAAATTTACACCCATGTATCCAACCATAAATTAAAAGATGTATACCAGCAGGCTCACCCGAGAGCATAGCTGAAAAGGAGAGATAAAAATGGAAAACTACAAGTATCCACGCGTTTTTTTAGTTGTGATGGATTCCGTCGGCATCGGGGAAGCTCTGGATTCTGAAGAATACGGAGACAAAGGGGCCGACACCCTCGGCCATATCGCCCAGCATATGAACGGAATTAACATTCCCAATCTAGAGCGGCTTGGTCTTGGAAACATCCGGGAAATTCCAGGCGTGGAAGCGTCTGGAGCTCCGACAGCCTCGTATGGCTATATGGAAGAAATGTCTCGAAGCAAAGATACGATGACAGGCCACTGGGAAATCATGGGCCTCTATATTGATGAGCCGTTCCGCACATTTCCGGACGGCTTTCCAGCCGAGCTTTTGCAGCAGCTTGAACAGGAAACCGGACGGGGTGTGCTTGGAAACAAAGTAGCCTCCGGCACCGAGATTATTGAAGAACTTGGCGAGGAGCATCAACAAACCGGAAAGTTGATCGTTTACACCTCGGCGGACTCGGTACTCCAAATTGCCGCCCATGAAGACGAAGTGCCCATTGAAGAACTGTATGACATCTGTGAAAAAGCCCGGGCGATGACATACGAAGCGCCGTATATGATCGGGCGCGTTATAGCACGTCCTTTCAAAGGGTCCCCGGGTAATTATGAACGGACATCCAATCGCCACGACTACGCGCTTAAGCCGTTTGGCCGCACGGTCATGAACGACCTTGAAGACGCTGGCTTTGATAGTATTGCTATTGGAAAGATCAGCGATATTTATGACGGGGAGGGTGTGACGGAGTCGATCCGGACCTCCTCCAATATGGATGGGATGGATCGCGTAACGGAAACAGCGCAGAAGTCGTTTACCGGGCTCAGCTTTTTGAATCTGGTGGATTTTGATGCCAAGTTCGGCCACCGCCGTGATCCGCAGGGATACGGAGAAGCACTCGAAGAATTTGACGCCCGGCTTCCCGAGCTGCTGGAAGCGATGCATGAGGATGACCTTCTGCTTATTACTGCCGACCACGGAAATGATCCTGTCCATCACGGAACCGATCATACCCGTGAAATCGTGCCGCTGCTTGCTTACAGTAAAAGCACCGGTCCTGCTCCGCTTGGAGCCCGGAAAACGTTTGCTGATATCGGTGCGACGATAGCGGATAACTTCCGGCTGTCGATGCCGCAGTATGGCACAAGCTTTTTGCAGCAATTAAAAAGGAAGGGTGAATAATTTGAGTATCCAGCAGCAAACCAAAGAAGCAGTTCAATATATTCAATCCAATATCTCCACTGTGCCATCGACCGGCCTTGTGCTCGGTTCAGGTCTGGGCGTGCTTGCCGACGAGATCAAAAACCCGGTTGTTTTAAAATATGAAGACATTCCCGGCTTTCCCGTTTCTACGGTGGAGGGACACGCGGGCCAGCTTGTGTTTGGTGAACTTGAAGGCATGCAGGTCGCAGCGATGCAGGGGCGTTTTCATTACTACGAAGGGTATTCCCTCCAGGAAGTGACTTTTCCAATCCGCGTAATGAATGCGCTCGGTGTCAAACGGCTTCTTGTCACTAACGCTGCCGGCGGCGTAAATCATGACTTTGAACCGGGCGATTTAATGATTATTGATGATCACATCAACTGGCTTGGTGCTAACCCGCTCATCGGAGAAAACGATGCAGAGCTTGGTCCGCGCTTTCCGGATATGAGTTCAGCGTACTCGAAAGGGCTCGCGAAAATTGCCGACGAGGCGGCCCTGTCGTTAAACATTCGTATTCAGCGAGGCACCTACATGGCAAATACCGGACCGGCCTATGAAACCCCTGCAGAAGTTCGCATGGCAAGGGTGCTTGGGGCGGACGCCGTTGGGATGTCCACGGTGCCGGAAGTGATCGTTGCCGTTCACGGTGGGATGGAAGTGCTCGGTATTTCCTGCATTTCAAACCTGGCTGCCGGCATGCTTGACCAGCCGTTAAGCCACGACGAAGTTATGGATACAACATCAAAGGTCCAGGAAGATTTCTTGAAATTAATGAAAGAAACCCTCCGGCGGATCGCACAGGAGGACGCCTGAATGGATGCTGTAAAAACACAGGAAGCAAAGGATTATATCCAGTCGAAATACAGTGCAGCTCCTGAGGTCGGCATGATTCTTGGCTCCGGGCTCGGTGGTCTGGCTGACGATATTGAAGCAGGCACCGTTATTCCGTACGAAGATATTCCGCATTTTCCTGTTTCCACAGTTGAAGGTCATGCAGGACGTCTTGTACTTGGAAAGCTTGAAGGCAAAACCGTTGTAGCGATGCAGGGCCGTTTTCACTACTATGAAGGCTATTCGATGCAGGATGTGACATTTCCGGTCCGGGTGATGAAAGCGCTTGGCGCCGAATTTTTGTTTGTTACTAATGCGTGCGGCGGAATGCAGTCATCGTTTCGCCCAGGAGACTTAATGGTTATTGAAGACCACATCAACTTTACCGGAAGCAGTCCGCTGATAGGCCCGAACGACAGCAGTCTCGGTCCGCGCTTTCCGGATATGAGCCAGGCGTATGATCCGGTACTTCGCGGTAAGGCATTTCAGGCCGCTGAAGCTCTTGAAATTGATTTAAAACGCGGTGTCTACGGCGGCATCAGCGGGCCGAACTTCCTGAGCCGGGCAGAGCTCATTTTGCTTCGGAACGTCGGCGCTGACGTGGTGGGCATGTCTACGGTGCCAGAAGTGATTGTGGCCCAGCATGCCGGCCTGCGAGTCCTCGGTGTTTCATGTATTACTGATATGGCCATCGGCGAAGAAATCGTCAGCATTTCCCACGAAGAAGTGATGGAAACGGCAGCCAGAACCAAACCAATTTTTATTTCTCTAATGAAAGAAATTGTTAAAAATACGTAATCAATAGCAATGTGTAAAGGGGCCATACTATGAGAATGGTGGATATTATCGCCAAAAAACGAGACGGAAAAGAACTGAGTGAGGAAGAAATCCGCTGGTTTGTGGAGTCTTACAGCAGCGGCGAGGTGCCGGATTACCAGGCCTCAGCGTTTGCGATGGCAATTTACTTTCAGGACATGACCCAGAAGGAATCCGCCGCGCTTACTTACGCGATGGCAGAGTCCGGCGACCAGCTTGACCTGTCGGCGATTGAAGGTATCAAGGTGGACAAGCACTCCACCGGCGGCGTCGGCGACAAAACGACGTTGATTATCGGGCCGATTGTAGCAGCCTGCGGCGTTCCCGTAGCGAAAATGTCCGGGCGCGGGCTCGGCCATACCGGCGGTACAATTGATAAGCTTGAAAGCTTCCGTGGATTTGAAACAGAGATTCCTAAGGAAGAATTCGTCAATCTTGTTAACGAGCATAAAATTGCAGTCGCAGGACAAAGCGGCAATTTGACGCCGGCAGACAAAAAGCTGTACGCGCTTCGCGATGTGACGGCTACCGTAAATTCCATCCCAATGATTGCAAGCTCGGTAATGAGCAAAAAAATCGCAGCCGGGGCAGATGCGATTGTGCTGGACGTGAAGGCAGGCTCGGGAGCTTTTATGAAAGAGGTGGAGGATGCCAAGCGTCTGGCAGAAGCGATGGTGGAGATCGGGCAGTCCTTGGACCGTAAAACGATGGCAGTTATCTCCAACATGGATCAGCCGCTCGGCCGGACCGTCGGGAACGCCCTCGAAGTTAAAGAAGCAATTGAAACCCTGCAGGGCGACGGACCGGAAGACCTTCATGAGCTGAGCGTCAAGCTTTCTTCCTACATGCTTGTTGCAGGCGGGAAAGCCGACTCACTCGAGCAGGCGGAAAAAATGGTGCTTCAGGTGATTAAAAACGGCGAAGCACTTGAAAAGATGAAAGCGTTCGTGGAAAACCAGCACGGCGACGCCGCCGCTGTAGACAACCCGGATAGCCTTGCCGCTGCTGAACACCGTGTCGAAGTGAAAGCAAAAGCTTCCGGCTACGTGCATGGCATTGAAGCTGAAGAAATCGGCGTAAGTGCGATGCTTCTCGGAGCGGGCAGGGCCACCAAAGATGACGTGCTTGATTATAGTGTGGGCATTGAACTTACGAAGAAAATCGGTGATATTGTGCAAAAGGGCGATACGATAGCTATTATGCATGTTAATGACCAGGACAGCACCGAAAGTGCAGAAAAAATTTCCCAGGCATTTACAATTTCAGAAGCTGCTGTTGAAAAGCCAGTCCTCATTTATGAAACCGTGCAGTAATTGTACGGTTTCTTTACTTGCATAAAGCTTTTGTCTTTTTCAGAAGCGTGCTAAAATAAACGGACGAGGAGGAGAAACGAAGGGGAGAATAATATGCAGCTTCATGGAACGCACCATATAAATGAACACGGCCACCTGGAGATTGGCGGAGTGGACACGGTTAATATAAAGCATGAATACGGGAGCCCGGTTTACGTGTATGATGTCGCTTTAATGCGTGAGCGGGCCCGGGGGTTTCAGCAAGCTTTTGAAGATAACGGGATAACGTATCAGGTTGCCTATGCGAGCAAAGCATTCAGTTGCGTCGCAATGTCCCAGCTTGCGAAGGAAATGGGACTCAGTTTGGATGTGGTTTCCGGTGGAGAGCTGATGACGGCGTCAAAAGCCGGTTTTCCGATGGAAAAAGTGCATTTTCACGGTAATAATAAAAGCGAAGCAGAAATCGCCCTTGCCATTGAGCTCGGCATCGGCT
This sequence comes from Marinococcus halophilus, assembly GCF_002265875.1. Taxonomy (GTDB): domain Bacteria; phylum Bacillota; class Bacilli; order Bacillales; family Marinococcaceae; genus Marinococcus; species Marinococcus halophilus. The sequence continues at coordinate 178,765 of NZ_NPFA01000004.1, read as the reverse complement.
GTTTTGTGATCGATAATTTTCATGAGATTCATTTGATTGAACAGCAGGCGGCGAAGCAGCAGACCCATGTGGAAGCGTTGATCCGGACCACTCCGGGTATCGAGGCGCATACACATGAGTACATTTCCACCGGGCAGGAGGATTCAAAGTTCGGCTTTGATCTCACCTCCGGCCAGGCAGATCAGGCTATTTACCGTCTCCAGCAGAGTCCGTCCATCAATATAAAGGGCGTGCATTGCCATATTGGCTCACAGATTTTTGAAACGAGCGGTTTTACCATGGCTATCAAAAAACTGTTCGATCAGTTTGTGCACTGGCAGGAGCACCTTCATTTCACGCCGGAGGTGCTGAACTGCGGTGGTGGCTTTGGGATCCGCTACGTGGAAGGAGACGAGCCGCTCGCGCCGGAGCAGTACGTTCAGGACATGATTCAGTCGGTTAAACAGGAAGCGCTGCGGACCGGCATGGACGTGCCAGAAATCTGGATCGAACCAGGAAGGTCCATCAGTGGCGATGCCGGCACAACCTTATATGACGTAGGTTCGAAAAAAGACATTCCAGGGGTCCGCCGTTACATTTCAGTGGATGGCGGCATGTCGGATAACATTCGTCCGGCGCTTTATCAGGCAGAGTATGAAGGCATTCTTGCCAATCGCGGTCATGAAAAAGCTGATGATACGTTTTCGGTTGCCGGCAAGCTTTGTGAAAGCGGCGATATGTTGATTTGGAACCTGCCGCTTCCAGAAGTGAGAACCAATGATACATTGGCGGTTTTTTGTACTGGAGCCTACGGGTATTCCATGGCCAACAATTACAACCGCCTCCCGCGTCCGCCAGTCGTTTTTGCCGAAGACGGAGAATCACACCTGGTGGTCCGCGGAGAAACGTATGAAGACATTCTTCAGTACGACCTGTCTTACGTACCGGCAAAAGCAAAAACCAAATAAAAAGGAGTAGAGAGAAATGAAAAAAGGCAAAATCGCATTTGAAAACGGAGAAACAGTAACATTGGAATTTTTCCCGGAGGATGCACCGGGAACAGTGAAAAACTTTGAAAGCCTGGCAAATGAAGGTTTTTACGATGGGCTCACGTTCCACCGCGTTATTCCGGGCTTTGTCGCCCAGGGGGGGTGCCCGAACAACCGCGGCGATGGCGGCCCGGGGTATACAATCCCGTGTGAAACGGAGGGCAATCCACGCACCCACGAAAGAGGCTATTTGTCGATGGCTCACGCTGGAAAAGACACAGGCGGCAGCCAGTTCTTTATTCTGTTCGACCAACAGCCGCACCTAAACGGTGTACATACGGTATTTGGCCGTGTGACAGACAATATGGACCAGGTGGACCGGATCCAGGCGCAGGATGTTATGAAGGAAGTACGTGTCTGGGACGAAGCATAAGCTGAATGTTTTGACGGATAAATAAGAAAGTAATAAAATGTATTTTAACTTCATACGGTACGTTGATAGTGATCAACATCCTTCGGGGTCGGGTGCAAGTCCCAACCGACGGTGATAAAGCGAATGCTTTTCAGTCCGTGACCCGGTAAGCGCCAAAGGCGTGGACGGTGGATTCAGTGCAACTCTGAAGCCGACAGTAATAGTCTGGATGGGAGAAGGAAAACCGTATTCGAAAAAATTCTGTTTTTCTGTCTGCCGCCGCAAGGTTCGTGCGACAAGAATAGGAGATTATTTTGGATACGTATGTGTAAAAGCCCCCGGATGTTTATCCGGGGGCTTTTTATTTTTGTAATCAATGAAAACAGGTGAACACCAAAGGAGGTCCGGCCATATGGATCATACATGGATGCATACAGCGCTTGAACTGGCACGCTCGACAGAAGGGCAGACTTACCCGAATCCGATGGTCGGTGCCGTCGTCGTTAAAGAGGGAAGAATCGTTGGGATGGGGGCGCACCTTCGCTCTGGTGAAGCACATGCAGAAGTACATGCCCTTGACATGGCAGGGAACAAAACTGAAGGGGCGACGATCTATGTCACTCTCGAACCCTGCAGCCATTACGGCCGAACCCCGCCGTGTGCTAAGCAGATTATTGAAGCGGGAATAGCCAGGGTCGTGGTAGCGGCGACAGACCCCAACCCGCTTGTAGCTGGAAATGGCATACAGATGATGAAAGACGCTGGTCTTGAAGTCGTCACCGGAGTGAAGCAGGAAGAAGCAGCCTATTTAAATCGGAAGTTTTTTCATTTTATTGAGTCCGGCCGCCCTTATGTCACTGCCAAAACAGCTTCTTCTCTGGACGGCAAAACGGCTACTGCAACAGGAGAAAGCCAGTGGATCACAGGGGAAGAAGCCCGGGAGGACGTCCACAAGGAACGGCGCCGGTGCGACGGCATATTGGTCGGCATCGGGACGGTACTGAGTGACGATCCGTCCCTCACGGCCCGGGTGCCGGAAACGGGAGTGACACCGACGCGGGTAGTACTCGACAGTACGCTCCGGATGCCGGAAAACAGCCGCATGCTGAAGGACGGAGCAGCTCCGGTCTATATCCTTACGAATGAGCCGGCCGACACTGAAAAGACGCGCCGCCTCGAAGAAGCGGGGGCTGAAGTGATACCAGTGGCTTCCGGCGTGAAAAATATCTCCGCGGTACTGGATGTACTCGGAGAAACGAAAATCGTCTCATTATTTGTGGAAGGAGGGGCCGGCGTTCTCGGGTCCTTTCTGGAAGCTGAAATGATTCAGGAATATTTAATGTACGTAGCGCCGATGGTGATTGGCGGGGAAAATGCACCCGGAGTATACCAGGGAAGCGGTATTTCGACACTTCAGGAGGCCCGGGCATTTTCACTGATAAAAGAAGAGACATTCGGGCAGGACCGAAAATATACGCTGCAGGCCGGGGAGTGAAAGCATGTTTACGGGAATTGTAGAAGCGACAGGAACAGTGTCAAAAATGACGCACCAGGAAAATTTAATTCAGCTGGAGCTTGAGAGTGATTTGGATATGAATAGTATCCGGATTGGCGACAGCATCGCGGTGAACGGCATCTGCCTGACGGCCACGGCTAAAAAAGGCCAGAGGGTATACGTGGATGTGATGGCTGAAACGCTCAAGCATACAAGCCTAAAGCATATGGAAGAAGGCACGCGCGTAAACCTGGAGCTTGCGATGCAGGCCGGTGGACGGTTTGGCGGGCATTTTGTACAGGGGCATGTAGATGCCACTGGAACCATTGCTTCCATTGAAGAAGAAGAAAACATGATTTATGTTCATGTCCAGACACCAAAGGAGCAGCTTCGTTATATGACCAATAAGGGCTCCGTCACGGTCGACGGTATCAGCCTGACGATTTTCGGGGTGGATGATGAAAAAGAAACATTTACTCTTTCGATTATTCCGCATACCTGGCAGGTAACCAACCTGTCAGCAAAACAGGCCGGTGATCTGGTCAATATCGAATGCGATATGCTTGCTAAATATACAGAACGTTTGTTGACTGCAGAAAAATAAAACCTTTGCAAAGAAAGTAGGAACGATACCATGGAGGAACGACGCTGGTTTGACCCCATTGAAGAAGCGATAGACGAACTGAGAAAAGGGCAGGTGGTGATCGTTTGTGATGACGAAGACCGGGAGAACGAAGGAGACTTTGTCGCCCTGTCAGAAAATATTGATGCCCAAACTATTAATTTTATGATTACGCACGGTCGCGGCCTCGTGTGCACGCCGATCACAGAAGAGCAGGCGGAGCTCCTGCAGCTTCAGCCAATGGCTGATCAGAATACCGATCCGCACGGCACTGCTTTTACGGTGAGCGTTGACCATGTATCGTCCAAAACCGGCATCAGTGCTTCCGAGCGTGCGCTGACAATTCAGCAACTGGCCAACCAGACCGCAGAACCGGGAGATTTTCAGCGTCCGGGCCATGTGTTTCCACTGATAGCAAAGGAAGGCGGGGTGCTGCAGCGGGCCGGCCACACGGAAGCTGCGATAGACCTTGCTCGGCTTTCCGGAAAGACGCCATCAGGCACGATTTGTGAAATTACGAGAGAAGACGGGGAAATGGCCAGGGTGCCGGAATTGCGCGAAATCGCCGACCGGTTCGGCTTAAAAATGGTGACGATTAAAGATTTGATCAGCTACCGGCGCCATCGTGAAAAATTAGTGAAGCGGGAGGCGGACACGAGTCTTCCGACCGAATTCGGTGATTTTCGTGCGCTCGGTTTCACATCGTCTATTGATGGTAAAGAAATGATGGCGCTGGTGAAAGGGAAGATCGATCCGGAGGAAGAAACGCTGGTGAGGGTGCATTCGGAATGCCTGACCGGGGATGTATTCGGTTCGAAGCGCTGTGACTGCGGGCCGCAGCTGCAAGCAGCTTTGATGCAGATCGAAAAAGAGGGGAAAGGCGTGCTGCTCTATATGCGCCAGGAAGGGCGCGGCATTGGCCTGATTAATAAATTGAAAGCATATGAACTGCAGGAAGCCGGCTACGATACGGTGGAAGCAAACAAAAAACTTGGCTTTCCGGACGATCTGCGCGAATATGGGATCGGTGCCCAGGTGCTCCGGGATATTGGAGTTGGCAAAATGAAGCTTCTTACAAACAATCCCAGAAAAATCACGGGCATTTCCGGCTATGGCCTTGAAGTGACACAGCGAATTGCGATACAGCTGCCATTGCAGGAGGAAAACGAGAAATACATGCGCACGAAGTTTCAAAAATTGGGACACATGCTTCATTTTTAGGAGGAATATACAATGGGAAATACTATTGAAGGAAACGTGAACGGCAGTGGACAAAAAATAGCGATCGTCGTAGCACGGTTTAATGAATTCATTAACAAACAGCTGCTCGAAGGAGCAGAAAGTACGCTTACCCGCAGTGGGCTGAAGGAAGAAGATATAGATATCATCTGGGTGCCGGGGGCATTTGAAATTCCTTTTGCTGCCCAGCAGGCAGCCAAAACGAAAAAATACGACGCGATTGTGGCAATTGGGACCGTCATACGCGGTGCAACGCCGCATTTTGACTATGTTAGCAGTGAATCAGCCAAGGGAGTCGCGAATGTTTCCCTGCAGGAACAGCTTCCGGTAATCAATGGCATCATTACTGTTGAATCCATTGAGCAGGCGATCGAGCGGGCCGGTACGAAAGCTGGGAACAAAGGCTCGGAAGCGGCTATGGGTGCAGTGGAAATGGCCAATCTTGCAAAAAATATCCGTATGGAGTAGAATGAATCACACGGTTTAAAGCCGTGTGATTCTTTTGTGATTGAGTACATGCGCATGAGCAGGGATGAGCGGCTTTCAGTTATAAATACCTATATTCCTCTTGCATTTCTGCCCAAAAGCGTGTATGGTCAATGGTGAATTTAGATACCGGTTTGCGTAAATTATGGAAATGAAGACAAATTTGTCTGAAATTCTGATCACAAAGAGGGATAATTGGCTATGTTGATTAAGTATAAACAATCCTATAAAAAGATAGCGATGGGGCTTCTTTCGTACATGCCGGAAGAAAAAGATGTGAAAAAGCTTCAGGAAACAGTCCAGCAGTATGAAGAAATGGATGACTGGCAGCTGTTTATGTGGAAAGAAGAAGATGACATTGTCGGCGTCGTCGGTCTGCGCTATACCGAAAACGGCACAGCAGAGCTTCGCCATGTGTGCGTAAATCCATCCTATCGGGATGAAGGAATTGGCAAAAAAATGGTACAGGCTGTCCGGGGGCGGCTCGATCAGGACCTGAGTGCCAGTAAAGAAACAGTCCAGTTCCTGCAGGTATGTGATGAACACCAAAAAGATATTCTTGAAAATGAAGTGAACTAATATTACCCGCCGGTAAACGGCGGGTTTTTTTATGGAAAGGTACAGAGGGGAGAATCATGGGTGACGGCTCCGGCGCTGCTTGGCCCGGATACGGAGCTGTTTGTCGCGTTCATGAACGATATCCGAACGGTCCCGAAGCACGTGTTTGTGTACAAGGTCCGTATCTTCAAGCGGCGATGCCTGAAGCCACCGCATATTTTTCTTTTCACACAAATGCTGGCACTGGGCTTCTAGCCCGGAATCCATAATTGGCAGATTCATGTCCTGGTACGGCTCTCCGAGGTGGTCGAGCTGCTTCTGGATACGAAGCGCCAGTCTTTCAGCATCAAGCCCGAGTTCCTGCAACCGGAGAGGCAGTGGTTCGAGAATCGAGAAGGCGTTCCGAAGACACTTTGAAGCGCCGGTAAGATTTCCTCTCCGCTCGTGATACAGGCCGACAGCGATCTGGATCAGGCCGGGCCATACAGGATCGCGTTTTCCGGAAGGGGTTTCTTTCCAGTGGTCTTCGAGTATTTCGTGGCATTCAAAGTAGTCGCGGGTGCTGTGAAATTCGACAAGAAATAGAATGTAGGCGTCCGGATACATACAGTAATTTCTCCTTTTAAAAATTATTGATGAAACTGATTGTATCAAAAACAGGCGGGGAAAACGCATGCTCTGCTTACAGCGGATATGATATACTTGCAACAGCACTCAACAAGTGATGAAGGATGAGAACTATGTCCGAGCAGTATAAAGTAAAAATTGATCAATTTGAAGGTCCGCTCGATGTGCTGCTCCATTTTGTCCAGCAGGCGGAGATGGATATCCAGGATATTCCGCTGGCTGCAATTACGGATCAGTATTTGCAGTACGTGCGCACTATGCAGGAGCTCGAGCTTGACGTAGCGGGAGAATATCTCGTAATGGCCGCAACGCTTCTGCAGATCAAAAGCCAGACCTTACTGCCTGTGACAGTGGACGAGGATACCTGGATGGAGGAAGAAGATCCAAAAGAACAGCTGATTGAGCAGCTTGAAGAATACAAGCGCTACAAAGAAGCAGCCGGAAAACTGCAGCACCGGGAGCAGGAACAGCAGCAGGTGTACAAAAAGCCACTCAGTGAATGGAGCACCGATGATGCAAGGGATGAAGGTCTTCCAGATGGGCTGACGGTATACGACATGGTTGCAGCATTCCAGAAAATGAAAGAACGGGCGAAAAATGCCCACCCGCCCCAGGCCACCGTCCGGGCAGATGAGTACTCGGTAGAAGAGCGAATGACGGAAGTAATGGAAGAACTCGAACGACTTGAAGGCTGTTCATTTTACCAGCTGTTCGCAGAAACGAGAACCAGGCCTCAGATGGTCGTAACTTTTCTCGCTCTGCTTGAGCTGATGAAACAAAAACAGATTCGCTGCGAGCAGGCGAATAACTTTGATGATATAACGATTCAACAGGCAGAAAAGGTGAAGGCATGAAACGGGAAAGAACGATTGAGGGCACACTCGAAGCCTTGCTTTATATTAGTGGAGATGAGGGTTTGCAAGCCAAACAGGCCGCCGGAGCACTGGGCATAGAAACGGAGGCCGCCTTTGAATACTTAACCTCCTTAAAGGAAGATTGGGCAGAGCGGGAAGGCGGCCTGCAGATCACTCAGGCAGAGAATACGTTTTTCTTTGCAACGGTGCCGGAAGCGGCCGGAGCGATTGAGCAGTTCAGTGAGCAGCAGAACCGGCAGACGCTCAGTCAGGCGGCGCTCGAGACACTTGCGATTATTGCTTACAATCAGCCGGTGCTGCGGGCAGATATCGATCAGGTGCGCGGAGTGAAGTCGGACCGGGCGCTGCAGACTCTGCTGACCAAAGGGCTCGTAAAAGAATTTGAACGGACACAGAAGCCGGGAAGGCCCATGTCTTTTATAACGACCATCCGCTTTTTAGAGTATTTTGGGCTCGAAACCCTGGAGGAACTGCCGCCGCTTGGAGAGGAAGAGCAAGTAGAACAGGCGGATTTGTTTTTCCGGGAGCTGTATCAAGATGAAGAATAAGTAAACAGCGCTGATAAGCGCTCTGCTTCCTGGTACAGCGACTTCGTGGCGGCGTGGACAGTTTCCCAACTGTCAGCGCCGTTTTGTACGTTTGATACAAACACGGTTTTCCACCCATTCCCGCCCGTCTTCCAGTATGTATTGAGATACAGATGGTAGTGCTGAAAAAACTGCCGCAGGTTCTCCGCTTCGCTGGGAGAAAAAGCGATATTCAGCTGTTCCCCTGAAAGCCGTATCGCGTGTTCGGATTCTCGGAGAGCCCGGGGGTGAGGAGATTTAAGCTGTTGAAACAAGGCGTCTTTCACCGTCATAAACTGGATGTAGATCTCTTGCTCGACGGAGGCAGTATAGGCCTGTGACCGGGCGGATTCCGCTTCAGTTTCGAGACGGCTTACCCGCTGCTCTATCTCTCTGAGCCGCCTGCCTGTGCGGCGAATACGGGCAGTGGTGCCGACAGCTGTTCCGGCAAGAAGCAGCAAAGCTGTATAAAGAATCAAAAAATGAAATGTCATGTGGAACGCTCCTTTCTCCGTATTGTAGCGGAAGCAGGAAGAAAATAAAATAAGCAGAAGAAACTCTAGGAGGCCCATTTATGGAAAGACTACAAAAAGTGATTGCCCAGGCTGGCATCACTTCAAGAAGAAAAGCAGAAGATTATATTACCGATGGCCGGGTGAAAGTGAACGGCAAAACAGTTAAAGAGCTCGGCAGTAAAGTTGGTATGAATGACCAAGTGGAGGTGGACGGCATTCCTCTTACGAAGGAGGAACCAGTGTATTATTTGCTGTACAAGCCGAAGCAGGTGATATCGGCAGTAGCAGATGATAAAAACCGCAAAGTGGTTACCGACTTCTTTCCGGAAGTGAAAGCACGTATTTTTCCCGTCGGCCGGCTGGATTATGATACATCCGGTCTGCTGCTTTTAACCAACGACGGTGAATTTGCCAATAAAATGATGCACCCAAAAAGTAACGTGAAAAAGACGTATATTGCGAAAGTGACCGGGAAGCCGTCAGCAGAAAAGCTGCAGCTGCTTCGCCATGGCGTTGAGCTTGATGGGGTAAAAACGGCTCCGGCGAAAGTAAATGTTAAGTCGGCTAATAAAAAAGGCAACAGCTCGATTATTGAAATTGTTATTCATGAAGGAAGAAATCATCAGATTCGCCGTATGTTTGAAAAAATCGGTCATCCGGTAGAAAAACTGAAGCGCGAACGCTATGGCATGCTAGATCTGCTCGGAATGAACCCGGGAGAGACACGCCCGCTGAAGCCAAAAGAAGTCAAACAGCTCAAAGACCTGGCCTAAAAGTTCATTAATGTTTCAGTTCTGCCGCTTGGAATCTTGACCTGGCGGTAGGTAAAATGAATGTATAAGCTTTGCAGACAGGAGAGGATTTCATGGATCAGCAGACAACAATACTAGTCGTAGACGATGAAGCGAGGATCCGACGGCTCATCCGAATGTACTTGGAACGCGAAGACTTTGTGATCGAAGAAGCGGAAAACGGGGAAGATGCCCTCGCGATGGCTTTGGAAAAGGACTACGACGTCATCCTGCTCGATTTAATGCTTCCTGGCATGGACGGCGAGGAAGTATGTGAACAGCTGCGCGAAACGAAAGCGACCCCGGTGATTATGTTGACGGCTAAAGGAGAAGAGTCCAACCGGGTGCAGGGGTTTGAAGTAGGGGCAGACGATTATATCGTTAAGCCATTCAGTCCGCGTGAAGTGACGCTGCGTGTAAAAGCACTGCTGCGGCGCTCTTCTTCCACCAAATATATGAAGCCGGAAGCTTCTGCCAATGAAGTGCTGGTTTTCCCGCATTTAACTATTGATAATGATGCCCACCGGGTAACAGTGGATAATAAAATTATCGGCCTCACACCGAAGGAATATGAGCTGTTGCTGTACCTGGCCCAATCTCCGGACAAAGTATTTTCGCGGGAGCAGCTTCTGAAAGACGTATGGAAATATGATTTCTTTGGAGACCTTCGAACGGTGGACACCCATGTGAAGCGTCTGCGTGAAAAACTGAATAAGGTTTCTGAAGATGCCGCAGACATGATCGCGACGGTCTGGGGCGTTGGATATAAGTTCGAGGTGGAACAGAAGCAATGATCTGGCGCAGCGTCGTCGGAAAACTTTGGCTGACGATACTGGGACTCTTAACAGTGGTGCTGCTAATTCTTACCATCCTGCTGCTTCAGTTTTTCGAACAGTTTAATATTTCGGAAGCGGAAACCCAGTTAACCAACAATGCTGAGATTATTGCTACATCGCTGCAGGAAGAGAATTCCCCGGAAAGTTCGCAGCCAGTCATTGATCAAATTGCCGGCACATATAATTCCGAAGTGATGGTATTTATCGATGATAATCTCTGGTACGGCTCAGGAGAAGGAGAAGGGCTGGCGGCTTCGGATATTCAGGATAGCAGTGAGCTTGGCAGTGTCTCTGGAGCAAGGGAGCAGGTGACGGTTCACGACACCTTTTCCACCGACAGCGGCGAAGACGAAATTTTTGTTGTGGGTGAGCCGTTTACGACAAGCGATGGCCGGGAGGGCGAAGTGTATGTGTATCAGTCGCTCTCGGTTATTGAAGAAACGACGGGGGAAACAAAGCAGATTATCCTGCTTTCGGCCGGCATTGCTATTATTTTAACGACCGTTTTTGCGTTTTTTCTGAGCACACGTATCACAGCCCCGCTTCGGAAAATGAGGGAGCTCGCTCTCAATGTGCTCAAGGGAGACTTTGAATCCAAGGTTCCTGTAGTCAGCAACGATGAAATCGGGCAGCTCGGTAACGCCTTTAACCGGATGCGCCGGGAGCTGTCGCAGAATCTGACAGCCTTGAATCAGGAGAAAGAGCAGCTCAGCCGCATTTTGCACAGTATGGCTGATGGCGTAATCACGTTTGACCGGGGAGGAACTATGGTATTAACCAATCCTCCGGCGGACTATTTCATTCGTTTAAATCGGCTCGAAGAGAAGCAGGAAGCTCGTGCCATTCCAGTCGAACTGACGAGTCTGTTTGAAAAAGCGGTAGAGACAGAAATGGAGCAGCTTGATGAGTTCGAGGTGCAGGGCCGGAGTTTTGCCGTGCTTGTCACCCCGCTTTACGGAAACGAGGATGTGCGCGGGGCAGTAGCTGTAGTCAGGGACATGACAGAAGAACGCCGGCACGATAAGCTGCGCAAGGACTTTATTGCCAATGTCTCCCACGAGCTGAGGACACCCATCAGCATGCTCCAGGGCTACAGTGAAGCAATTGTAGATGATATCGCAGCGTCAGAGGAAGAGAAGAAAGAGATTGGGCGCATCATTTATGATGAATCGCTGCGGATGGGGCGCCTGGTGAATGAACTGCTTGACCTTGCCCGGATGGAGGCCGGGTACCTGAAGCTTGAAAAAGAAGAGGAAGAGGTTACCTCCTTCTTTCAGCGGGTGGAGCGGAAATTCCAGGGACTTGCCGAAGAATCTGAGGTACAGCTTGTTCTGGACCTGCACGCCCCGGAAAAATACGCCTATATTGATGTTGACCGGGTAGAGCAGATTCTAACAAACCTGGTCCATAATGCGATACGCCATACAGAGGCAGGGGGAGTCATCACTATCCGGGCTGTAAACGGCGAATCACTGCATATGGAAGTCAGCGATACAGGCAGCGGTATATCGAAAGAAGATCTGCCTTATGTGTTTGAACGCTTTTATAAAGCGGATAAAGCGAGAACACGGGGTAAGGGCGGCACCGGACTTGGCCTTGCCATTGTCAAAAATATTGTCGATGCCCATCAGGGCGCCATTGTAGCAGAAAGTGAGCAGGAAAAAGGGACAACATTTTATATTGATCTGCCGAATAAGTAAAGACCAGAGGAGCGGTTAAGCATGAAAGCTTGGTACGAAGAACACTTTCAGGAAGATTATTTGCGAGTGTACGACCACCGTGATGAAACAAAAGCAGCCAGTGAACTGACAGCGTTGATGGAAAAAATTCCGCTCACTCCCGGTGCGAAAGCTATTGATTTATGCTGCGGCAATGGACGCCATGCGCGTTGGCTGGCAAGAAAAGGTGTAGATGTTACCGGCATCGATCTGTCGCCGGCGCTGCTGAAAAAAGCAATTGAGCTGACGAACGGGCTGCCGGTGCAGTACCAGCGGGGGGATATCCGCAACGTGCATATTAGGAAGGAATACGACCTGGCTTTTAATTTATTTACAAGCTTTGGTTATTTCCCGGACGACGAAGAAAATGAATTAATATTTCAACAGGCGGCTTCTGCATTAAAGCCGGGTGGCTGGTTTGTTTTTGATTACCTGAACCCCGAGTATATCAAGCAGCATATCGTCCCCCGGGATGAAACGGTGAAAGATGGGCTGAAAATTTATCAGGAGCGGAGCATCCAGGATGAATTTATCGTAAAGCGAATCAGTATTGTAGAAGGGGAGTCCACCAGAAGATATATGGAGAAAGTGAAAATGTATCAGGAAAGCCAGCTGCGAAGCATGATGGAAGCGCATGGCCTGCAGATTCATGCGTTTTACGGCGATTATGATGCTTCTCCTTTTCAACTCCAAACTTCCCCGAGGCAGATATTTATCGCCCAGCTTGCAGAACAATAAGCAGGAAGGAAGAACATGGATGAAAATTAAAGCACTGATGATAATACCGGCAGCAGGGACACTTGCTGCCTGCAGCACTGATGGGGAAAGCGGTAACGACGGCAGCAGTAATGAAAACACAGAGGCCATTGAAGTTACGGATGCTTCCGGGGAAACAATCACACTTGACGAGGCGCCGGACGAGATCGTCAGTTTGATGCCGAGCAATACAGAAATTGTTTATGAGCTGGGAGCACTCAACAAAATCGAAGCAAGAACCGACGCGGATACATATCCGGAGGAAGTGACAGACATCGAAAGCGTAGGTTCGGGTCTTGAACCAAATATTGAAGAGATTATTGCCATGGATCCGGATATGGTGCTCGCACACGCTTCCTCCGGCATTGAAGATTCTCTATCCCAGGTGGAGGAAGCGGGTATTCCAGTCATTACCGTACCGGACGCCCAGTCATTTGACGCTGTGTACGACAGCATCGAATTAATTGGCACCGCTATCGGAGAGGAAGAAGAAGCCAAGGAAGTCATCGGTGAAATGAAAAAAGACGTATCAGACGTAAAGAAGGCGACCGAAGAAGCAGAATCCAGCCAGGAGGTGTATGTGGAAGTAGGTGCATCTCCTGACCTGTATACCGCGGGGAGCGGAACGTTTATTGATGAAATGCTGTCGGCAGTTCATGCAGAAAATGCTGCCAGCGAATTGGAAGGCTGGTCGATGGTGAGCGAAGAAGAAATTATTGATGCCTCTCCAGATGTCATTTTAACGACGTACCCTACAGAGAAAGAACCGCTGGAGATGATTGGTTCAAGAGAAGGCTGGGAGACTGTTCCTGCAGTAGAAAACGACGAAGTATACGCATTGAGCAGCGATAAAGTGAGCCGTCCGGGCCCGCGTCTTACTGAGGGGCTAGAGGAAATGGCGGAAAGAATTCATCCGGATGCGATGGCTGAAAAATAATTACACAAGTACCTATCTCCTAATGGTCGGAGCATTTACCGGGGTGCTTCTTCTCGCTGTTTCGATGGGGAGTGTAGCGGTGCCTCTTTCTATAAGCACCAAAGCGGTGTTAGCCCAGGTATTTCCGTTTCTCCCTTTTTCACTTGAAACAACGGCTGGCGCTGAAGCGATTATTCAGGAGGTGCGGCTGCCGCGTGTACTCCTGGCGGCGGCGGTAGGAGGGGCGCTGGGACTCGCCGGGGCTGTCTTTCAGGGACTGCTTCGAAACCCGCTTGCCGATCCTTACACGCTTGGTGTGTCCTCAGGATCTTCGCTCGGAGCGGTCGCCGTATTGTATTTTGGCTGGCAGCTGCCTTTGCTTGGCAGCTTTACGCTGCCGGTGGTGAGTATTATCTGCGGTTTTTTGACGCTTGCTGTTCTGTTGCTTTTTGTTTATTCCGTGGAACGCACCGTGCGGACCGAGACCATGATTCTTGCTGGTATTATTATCACCTCATTTCTCAGCGCATTTATGTCTTTATTGATTGCGTTCAGCGGAGAAGAACTCCGGCAGATTATTCAGTGGCTTCTTGGGAGCGTGAGCCGCAGAGGATGGGATTATCTTAGGCTGATCGTTCCGTGCCTTCTGGCAGGAGCACTGCTGCTTTCACAGGCGCGCGCCCTTAATGCATTTGCGTTTGGCGAGGACAGCGCTTCCTCGGTAGGGGTGAATGTACCGAGGACAAGGATGCTGCTTCTCGCCGGAGCGTCAGTACTGACAGGCGGAGCGGTTGCTGTTTCAGGTACCATTGGGTTTGTAGGACTTGTGATTCCGCATATGATCCGGCTTTTGTGGGGTCCGGACCATAAACATCTGCTGCCATTATCCTTTGGTGGCGGGGCAGTTTTTTTAATGCTTGCAGATTTAATTGCACGCACAGTTGCTGCTCCGGTGGAGGTGCCTGTCGGGGTGATTACGGCACTGGCCGGGGCGCCTGTGTTTGCACTGCTCCTATTTCATCAGCGAAGAAGGCGGTGGCAGTAATGTCGGAAGTTCAAGTCGAAAATATAACTGCAGGTTACGGGAAAAGCAGCACGGTAGTCGACCGGGTTTCCTTTATGGCCGGGGCGGGAGAAATGGTTGGCGTTGTCGGTCCGAACGGCAGTGGAAAGTCCACACTGCTCCGCGTGATGGCCGGCCTGCATGAGGCATGGTCGGGAAGTATTCAGTATAAAGATAAACCTTTGAACTCGTTCACTTCTTCCGAACGAGCTAAAACTGTCGCCTACCTGCCGCAGTTTGATGAATTAGCGGCGGCCTATTCGGCCCGCCAGGTCGTAGAAATGGGAAGATACGCCTATCAAAAAAGCTGGTGGCCGGCAGCAAATAATAAAAAAGATGAACAAGTGATTCAGAATGCTATGCGACAAATGCACGTCTGGACCAAAAGATTCCATTCGTTCCACGCATTAAGCGGGGGCGAAAAACAGCGGGTACTGCTCGCAAGACTGCTGGCACAGGAACCGGAATGTCTTCTGCTCGATGAGCCGACCAACCATCTGGATATTCACTATCGTATTGAGCTGTTGAATTACATCCGCAGCTGGGCTTCGGAACAAAACCGAACTGTGATAGTTGTGATGCACGATATTCAGGCGGCCGCTCTTTACTGCGACCGGGTGTTGATGCTCTCGGAGGGCAGGGTGGAAGCGTTCGATGAACCGGCGGCTGTTTT
This sequence comes from Marinococcus halophilus, assembly GCF_002265875.1. Lineage (GTDB taxonomy): Bacteria > Bacillota > Bacilli > Bacillales > Marinococcaceae > Marinococcus > Marinococcus halophilus. Next base: position 163,649 of record NZ_NPFA01000004.1, on the reverse strand, counting down.
TGACGAACGCCGGCTTTCGGAAGTGTACCAGGCTGATATTCGTGTCAGTCTGCAGCATGAAATAAAAGCACCAGCCGTGTACTGGCGCCCTCCCAAGCAGGAAGACAATATTTTGAATGTCCCGCTGTCATGGTCGGAAACACCGGATCAATGCCAGGCGGTTTCGAGCGTAACATTAAATGTGTATGCTCCTTCGTTAAAAAAGCTGGTTTACGGCACCGTGTTATCAGTGGATAAAATAAATGGAGATCTGCATATTTTCGAGGATGGACTGAGGAGGCGGTCAGCTCACATCATTCACTTTTCGCCGGGGATGCGCATATGGAAAAAAAGCTCAGGCCCCCGGGAGGCTGTGTTTGGGGCTGGGCGGTCGTGCTTTTTGTGGCTCCATATGGCAGAAGGGTGGCCGGCCCAGGAAATTTCAGCCTTGCAGCTGTACATACAGCGGAAAGCATTTGAATGGATGTATTACCATACAAATACCGGGCTTTCCCTCCGGGCGCTGGAAGAGATCATGGTGACAGCACCAGTAAAAAAGAATGAAACATTTTCGGAAGAACAGTTACATTGGCACTACCTTCACATCGGAGAATTGATAGAATCATTGTTAGATGACTACAATTCGGATTTCGGATAGAAAGGGTGAAAAACATGAAGCTGTACACGAGGCAGGGAGACCGCGGTGATACCTCCGTGGTGGGCGGAAAAAGAAACAAAGGTGATGCACGGATTGAAGCGTTTGGAAGCTTTGAAGAAGTAAACGCATTAATTGGTAAAGCGGCATTGTTGGCGGCGGAGGAAAAAAGCGGGAGGGATCTGCAGACAGATCTTGAGCGTATTCAGCATGAATTATTTGACTGTGGCAGTGATGTCGCTGACATAAGGGCAGAGGCGGTACGCAAAGTTGATAATTCCACCGTGGTATGGCTTGAAAACCGAATTGATGAGTACACGGAAGAAGCACCGCCACTGCAAAAATTTATTCTTCCGGGCGGAACGTCGCTGTCAGCAGAGCTTCACCTTGCCCGCACTGTATGCCGGCGGGCCGAGCGGGAGCTTGTGCGGGCAGGAGAAAATGAAGATGTGCCCGTCCCGGTTCTTATGTATGTGAACCGTCTGTCGGACTACTTGTTTAGTGCCGCAAGAATTGCCAATAGCCGCGCAGGAAAAACAGATGTTGAATATGAACGAAGTGCGAAGGTATTCACTACTGAGAAGGAGAGGGAGAACAAGCAATGAAGCAGCTTTCGGCCCGGACTATTCAAACCCAGCTGAGTGGAGAGGATATTTTCATTGATGTCGGACTGCTCCGCTGGCTGAACGAGCAGTCCGGATCTGTAGCACGGGATAACTGGCTGCTGGAGGCATGTTTGTTTTTTCTGATCCGAATAAGGGTTCACGAACGTATCCGGCTCGATGAGGACGGTCATATCCACCGGCGCTTCTGGAAAGTCATGGAGAAGTCTTTAAGATTAGAAAGGCACGGCAAGCATACAAAAACGAAAAATATTTTTATCTACTGCTTTTTAGAGCAGATGGCCATGCAAAAGCAGTGGATTCAAAAGGACGGAAAGCATGCGTTTATTACCCGGAGAGGCGATGACTATTTGAAAGAAAACCGTGAGAAACAGCTTAATGAGCTGCTTGGCTATTTGTGGCCGAAATCATGAAAAAGCTAAAAATGGCGGGCTGCGGCCCGTCCTTTTTGCTATCATTAACGCAAAAGGACTTGTTCTGGGAGGTATTTTCTTATGTTGATCATTTATCAACGTTTAAAGAACAATGAGAACAGTCTGAAACAAATGAGGAAACTAAACGAGCTTTACGCAGAAGTATTTGAAGAAGAAGAGATGTATACGGGAAATAAACCTTCGGAGGCGTACCTTTTAAAGCAGCTCTCAAACGAGAGTACGATCATTTGTACAGCTGTCCTGGGCGAACAGGTGGTGGCCGGTCTCACGGCCTACGTCATGAACAAGCTGGAAGAGGAAACGTGTGAAATCTACGTTTATGACCTCGCCGTAGATGTTAAATTCCGCAGACGGAAAATTGCGACGAACCTATTAGGGTTTCTACTGGAAGAAGCTAAAAACCTTGATGCATCCGCTGTTTTCATTCAGGCTGACCAGGAGGATGCGCCAGCCGTGGCACTATATGAATCAATGGGCGAGCGGGAGGACGTCTATCATTTTAATATTTATTTAAAAAAGGATAAAAGGCAGGGAAGGCAAGGCACATAAAAAAAGACGCCCCCGCAGGCACGTCTTTTGTACTATTGCTATAGCTCAATGGTATCGGCCAGAGAAATTTCTTCAATGGATGTTAAGTCTTTTACAACATCCTGGTTGGCTTCACGGTCAACGGCGAGCATCATGATAGCTTCGCCGCCTTCCTCCCGGCGCCCCACCTGCATGGTGGCGATGTTAATCTGATGGCGTCCGAGAATTTGGCCCATTTTACCAATAACCCCCGGCTTATCCGTATGCTGGATATAAATGAGGTGACCGGTTGGGTAGAAGTCGACGTTAAAGTCATTAATGCGCACAATGCGCGGACCGTATTCCTTTACGTATGTGCCGTACAAGGCAAACGAACGGCCTTCCCCTTCGACGGTAGCCTTAATCAGGTTGGAATAACCCAGCGACTGGGAGCCGAACTGTTCGCCGTAGTCAATGCCCCGTTCCCTGGCGATCGTGGAGGCATTCACATCGTTGACCGGTGCGTCAATGCGGCTCTGTAGAAAGCCGGCCAGCAGGGAACGGGTTAGAATAGACGTTTCCAGATCCGTTACGTTGCCACTGTAGCGCACGTTCAACTCCTGGACAGGCGTTTTTACACTCTGGGACATAATATTGCCCATGCGGCGGGCAAATTCATAGTATGGACGTATAGCTTCGAACTTTTCTTTTGACATTGTCGGGAGATTAATGGAGTTTAAGGCAGGGAGCCCCTGCAGAAATTGAAGCACTTCATCAGATACCTGGGAAGCGACATTTAGCTGGGCTTCTTTTGTAGAAGCAGCAATGTGTGGTGTGCTGACAACCTGATCGAATGCGACGAGCGGATTTTCGTTCGCTGGTTCTTCTTCATAAACATCGAGCGCCGCGCCTGCTACGTGGCCGGATTCAAGGTAATGAGCGAGTGCTTCTTCATCGATAATACCGCCGCGGGCGCAGTTTAGAAGCATGACACCAGGCTTTGTTTTGCCGAGGTTCTCGTGGCCGAGCATGCCTTTTGTATCCTTGGTGAGCGGCGTATGTACGGTAATGACATCCGCCTCTCCGAGCAGTTCTTCAAAGTCCCGGAGATCAACTCCCATTTCATTTGCCCGTTCCTTTGTGAGAAATGGATCATACACGATAACGCTCATTTCAAAGCTCTGCGCCCGTTTAGAAAGTTCCGAGCCGATGCGGCCAAAGCCTACAATACCGAGTGTCTTACCGCGAAGCTCTGTACCCTGGAAACCCTTACGGTTCCATTCACCGGATTTAAGTGAAGCATTTGCCTGGGGAATTTTCCGGGCGAGTGAAGCCATCATTGCGAATGTATGCTCGGCTGTGGAGATCGTATTGCCGTCGGGAGCATTAATTACCACAATTCCTCTTTTAGTAGCTGCATCGATATCAATATTATCCACCCCAACGCCGGCACGGGCAACGATGCGAAGGTTCGGCATGGAATCCATCACTTCCGCCGTAACGGTGGTGCCGCTTCGGACCAAAAGAGCGTCAAAGGAACCGGGGTCCTCTGCATCGTCTACGTGCTGCTGGACACACTGCACCTGATCGCTTTCAAGCAGCGGGGCAAGCCCCTCGCTGCTCATTGAATCGGATACAAGCACACGAAATGTCTGATTGCTGGTCACTGTTTCTTCTTCGTTCATAGTTTTCTGCATGTTACTCCACTCCCTTGTTCGTTCATTCACAAAAAGTTCGTTAACGATTTTACTTAAATGTCCAAATGTATATCTCTGGAGGACAAATGTCTATGCGTAGTTGGGAAGTACTTTATCATACTCCAGTATAAGTGTCAATTTACCTGGCGCGGCTGAAAATACGAAAAGAGACTGGGGTTCAGCCTCTTCAATTACACGCATGTATAAAAACTGGCGGCAGCAGAAAAGTATCCCGCTGCCGGCCTGCTTAATAATTACTGATTGTTATAACGATCGATGGATTCCTGCACAAGCTTGGCCGCTTCTGCTTCGTTTTCCCAGCCGCCGATTTTAGTTGTTTTCTTTTCAAGTTCCTTGTACGTCTGGAAAAAGTGGGAGATTTCATCGAGCTTGTGCTGAGGCACATCATCAAGCGTAGTAACACCTTCAAAACGAGGATCCTCTGTTGGCACAGCCAGAAGCTTCTGGTCTTCATCGCCGTCGTCAATCATGTTTAAGTAACCGATAACCCGGGCGTCGATAACGCAGCCTGGGAATGTTGGGTTAGTAACGAGAACGAGTACGTCAAGCGGATCGCCGTCGAGTGCAAGAGTATCATCAATATAGCCATATTCTGCCGGGTAAAACATTGGGGAGAAAAGCACGCGGTCGAGTTTAAAGACCCCTTTGTCTTTATCATATTCGTATTTGTTCTGGCTGCCTGTCGGAATTTCAATAAGTACTTCCACTTCTTTGTTTTCTGCCAAGGCAATCTCCTCCTTCAATATGTATAGTAAACATCTTCTGCATTATAGCAGGAATGAAACACGGAAGAAAGGCGGGGAACAGAATCTGTAAAAAAACCCCCAGCAGCCTGGGGGCACAGTGCTTATTCGAACTTGAAAGGGTTCCCGGAAAACGGTTCCTCTGCAACTTTAATGGAATCGGTCGGGCATCCTTCAAAAGCGTCAATCATATCTTCCTCGAGGTCCTCTGGAATGCTCTCTGTCCCCTGATTGTCATCGACAATATTTTCGGCCAGGCCTTCCTCGTCGTAATCGAAAATATCGGGAGCGGCTGCCCCGCAGGCACCGCAGGCGATACATGTATCTTTATCAACAATGGTGTATTTCGCCATCTATGTCCCTCCATGTCATAAAAAATCTATATAACTTATACGCTTGTATGAAGAGCGTCGTAAGGTCTATTCCATATTGTATTTCTTCATGATAAACTTTTCAACAGAAACGAAAAGCGGCACACAGCCTAATTTGTGGCATTTTGATGAACGAATAGAAAGGAAGAGGTGTATTGCTGTTTCAAGAGGCAATGATCCTGATAGCATTAAAAAGGCTCCGCGGAGAACGTACGGACGCATCAGCTTATCATCTTTTGTCCGGAAAGCGCTCTTCGCAGACGATCACAGACGCGAAGTGGTTTCAGTCAAAGGATCTATTTGGGGCTCTTCCCAAGCTCGATAAGCTGCAATTTGAACGCATCACTGCTTCCTTGTACCACCGCGGCTGGATCGAACCTGGGGGCGTTCCGGCTGAATCCATTTCTGCTTCTATGCGCCCGTGGGAAAAGTTGGTGGAGGAAGCAGGCTTTGACGGGTGGGCCTACCGGGATACCGGCCATCAGTTTTGGAAAAGGATTGCACTTTTAATTCAAACGTTGTCGCATTTGTATCAGCGAAAAAAACAATTTGTTCCAATCATTCAGGACCATGCGTCTCAGCAATGGGTAAAACAGAAACTTTCGTCGTGGGGAGAAGGAAAATATACTGCCATGAAAAAACTGTATGAGGAAATGGCGGACTGTCTGCGTGACATGACAGAGCTGCAGGCCTTTATTTTTGTATACAAGCTCACAGGTGCAGAAATTCTCGGGAAAACGACTGAGCAGATTTCACGCCTGCAGCACAGGGAACAGGAGGAAGTTGACTACCTGCTTCAGGGAAGCATCCACACGTTAATAAAAAATGCGGAAAATCAGCCGGAAACGGTGCTTCATGAATGTCTTGATACTGGTGGCACGCCAGAGCTTACCGTCACAGCCCAAAAAACACTGGATTTCATAAACAAGGGCTTCACCCTCGAAGCGGTGGCCCGTTCCCGAGGGCTAAAGGTAAGCACCATTGAAGATCATTTTGTGGAAATTGCCGGCGAAATAAAAGAATTTTCCATTGACCAGCTGGTGCCTCCAAAACAGCAGGAAGCAATACGCCAGGCGGCTGCATCTCTTGATACGTTTAAGCTGAAAACGCTGAAAGAACAGCTCGATGCCGATACGACATACTTTGCAATCCGGCTTGCGCTGGCAAAAGGAGGACAGAAGAGTGGACAAAAAAACAGAAGCATTGAATAAATACTTTGGCTTTTCCTCCCTCCGTGCGTATCAGGAACCGATCGTGGATAAGCTGCTTGAAGGCACAGATACTCTGGCTGTCCTGCCCACAGGAAGCGGCAAGTCCATCTGTTTTCAACTGCCCGCTTTAATGAAAAATGGGTTGACGCTTATTGTTTCCCCGCTGCTGTCATTGATGGACAACCAGCTTCAGGAGCTGCGGGCAAAACACATTAAAGCAGCCGCCGCCTATAACAGCTTTATGAGTCCGGAGGAAAAATCCCGGGTGCTCCGCCGGCTGTCGTCATTAAAGCTTTTGTATATTTCACCGGAAGCGCTCTCGCTGCCGTTTATTGTTGAACGCTTGAAGGAGGTAAATGTGGTAATGATGGTGGTGGATGAGGCCCATTGTATTTCGCAGTGGGGCCATGAGTTCCGGACAGATTATCTAAAAATCGGGCCGGTGCGGGAAGCTGTCGGCAATCCTTGTATGGCTGCTTTCACTGCCACTGCAACACCGGAAGTACAGCTCGACATTAAAAAGCAGCTGCGGATGGAGGAACCGGCAGAGTATATTCATTCCGTGGACCGGGTGAACATCGCTCTGTTTGTTCAAAGATGCACCAGCGAGCGGGAAAAAAAGAAAGAATTGGTCCGTATCATCCAGAACGCCCCGGGCCCCGGTCTGGTGTATGTTACCAGCCGGAAAAAATGTGAAGAATTGAAAAAGCTGCTCCAAGAAGAAAGCGCCCACCAGGTGGAGGCTTACCACGGAGGACTTGATAATGAGGCAAGGCTGATGATTCAGCAGCAGTTCTTACACGGCGATCTGGATGTAGTAGTATGTACAAACTCCTTTGGCATGGGATTAAATAAAGCTGATGTTGAATTTGTGCTTCATTATCATTTCCCAAAAGATGCAGAATCCTACATTCAGGAAATCGGAAGAGCGGGAAGGGACGGAAGGCAGGCATGGGCCACAGTACTGTACCTGGAGGAGGATATTATTATTCCACAGATGCTGATGGAATCCGAGCTTCCCCCCGTGGATGAGCTTGACGCTGCCTGGGAGACGGCAGCCAGCAGCCGGCAGGAAGAAACAACTGCCGACTTGATCAATAAGCTGGGATGGACAGAGACCGCTGCCCGTTTTCTCGCATTTTACCTTGAGAAACATCCCCGAAAACGAAAAAGTGAACTTCTTGAAGACCTGGAAGAAAAGGTGCAGCAGCGGCGGTTTGAAAAGGAAAAAAAGCTGAAGGTTATGGTACAATGGTTAGAAAACAGCAATACCTGCCGGAGACGTTTATTGTTGCAGGTTTTTGGGGAAGCATTAATGAAACGCCCCGACCCATGCTGCGATATATGCGGGAGTACTATTCCTGTTCGTAAGCAGCCGGGAAATGAAAAAGAAAAAGTAACAGCTCCGTGGGAAATGCGACTGCAGGAGCTGTTTTTCGGAAAGGAGAGGGAGCATGAATAAAACACGTATGGAGAGGCGAAATGCTGGTTCAAATGCAGAACAGCCGGAAACAGAGCGAAGCCGACTCGGACGCCGCCGGAGTAGTACGGGCGAAGAACCTTCGAGTGAAGCCGGGCAGGAAGCAGCTTCAAGACGTTCACGCTATGCGGGCAGGAAAGAAGAACCGGAGGAGGAAGAACCGCCAATGCTCACCCTTCCTCATACGCTGTTGGCTGCGTTCATATTTATCGTAATTACAGCCCTCGCCTCGCCGTTCATTATAAGTATGTTTCAGTAGCAAGGAACGCCGTGGAAGTTTCTGTCAGTGGTGAAGATAGGAGGAGACCGGCAAAGCAGGCAATTACACCTAAAATCATTAATATAAATGGCCAGGTAAGTGGTTTTTTTCTAAATAAGAAATATAAAAGCAAAAAAAAGCCTCCTCCAAATAAAGCGGCTCCTGCTAAAAAGACAATAAGATCCATTGTTTGATACCTTCTTTCCGGTCAATTTTTTCCTTACATAAGTATAGCGGAGATAAGCGGTGTGCGTATACTCGTTTTTAAATTGTCCGGAAACGTTCAAATTTTATAAAAGAAAAGAGGGGTTCCATCATGAAAAAATGGCTGCTGGCTCCTCTTCTTTTTTCTGTGCTGTATGCCGGCAGGGTCCTGCCGGAGACATGGCAGAATAAAGTAAGAACCCATGAGCTTGAATATGAAAATCTTCCGGCAGAAGTGCAGGGCTTTACCATTTTCTTTATTACCGACATCCACCGGCGGCGGGTGTCGCCAGCGTTGTTCCGGAAGCTCGGCCTGACTCCGGATCTGATTATAATCGGCGGGGACTTGGCTGAAATTGGCGTGTCTGCGGAGCGGATCAGGCAAAACCTTCGTATGCTCCGCAGTTATGCACCGGTTGTGTTTGTGTGGGGAAATCATGACCTGCAGGTGGGCCGCGGATGGCTGAGGCCGCTACTGGAGCAGGAAAGAATCAGTATTCTTGAAAAAAATGTGTATACGTTAAAGGGAACTGCTTTTGCGATTGCTTCCTTTGGGGAGGAACGCTTTTATGAATCCTACCATTATCCAGCGCACGTGCCGGAGGCGGATCTGCTTATCGCCCACAACCCAGAAGCATATTACCGGTACGGGCCCTTCCCGAAACGGGCGGCCTACATGCTTACCGGCCATACCCACGGGGGCCAGATCCGGCTGTTCGGGTGGGGCCCAAAATTAAAGGGCGGCTGGTACCGCGAAAAACATCAGAATCTGTTTATCAGCAACGGTTACGGTACGACTACCATACCGCTGCGCCATGGCGCCCCGGCGGAAACGCACCTGTTTGTACTGACAAACGGTCATTCTTATAGCGAATAAGGGAGTATGAATATGAAAGAGGAAGTAATTATTATCGGGGGCGGCCCCTGCGGCCTGTCGGCAGCTATCGCTTTAAAGCGCCGTGGCATTGATGCGGCAATAATTGAAAAGAAAAATATTGTGCACAGCATTTATGAATATCCTGTCCACCAGACGTTTTTCAGCTCTGCAGATAAACTTGAAATCGGCGGGCACCCTTTTCCAGTGGTAGACCGAAAGCCACGGCGCCAGGAAGCTCTGGTGTATTACCGGAAAGTAGCGGAAGCGGAAAAACTGCGTATATATAACTATGAGGAAGTACAAAAGATCCAGGAAACGGGCAGCGGCTATCTGGTGCAAACCGAAACACTTCAGGGCAAGACCCGGGAGTGGGAAGCTTCGCACGTGATTATAGCCACCGGCTACTACGATAACCCTAATCCTATGAACGTGCCGGGGGAAAATTTGCCGCACGTAAAGCACTACTTTGAAGAAGCTCATCCCCATTTTAATCAGCAGGTCGTTATTATCGGCGGGAGAAATTCGGCTGTGGATGCCGCTCTTGCCCTCGAGCAGGTGAATGCTCAGGTTACAGTGCTTTACCGCGGCTCTGAATATTCCAAAAGCATCAAGCCATGGATTCTCCCGGATTTTCAGGCAATGGTCCGGCGTGGTGCGGCCCGTATGGAATTTGAAGCAGATGTCGTGCGCATTGAGCCGGACCGGGTTATATACAAGCAGGAGGAACGGGAGCGGTCCGTTGCGGCAGATTTTGTTTTTGCCATGACCGGCTACCACCCGTCCCGGGCCTTTTTCCGCCAGCTTGGCATTGCTGTTGACGAACAGTCGGGCCGTCCCTCCTTTGACGAAGAAACGATGGAAACAAACCGGGAAAACATTTATATTGCCGGTGTTATTGCCGCCGGAGATGAAGCAAATGAAATATTTATTGAAAACGGCCGTTTTCACGGTGAACAAATAGCGGAGGATATAGCACGAAAAAAAGCCACTTTGTTTTAACAAACCAGTGGCTTTTTAGTATGAATTAATCCGCCTTATTCGACATGCTCAAAGCAGTCGCGTATTTCCTCGAGTGACCGTTGGTCATCTAGAGCAGCGAGCAGCTTAAGACGCGCTTTCTGGCCGTTAAGACCGTTCGTGAAAATAACGCCCTTTCGCTTCAGCTGATAGCCTCCCCCTTCATAGCTGTAGGTAGCCTGGACCACACCGCTATGGCAGCGGGAGACCAGGACTACAGGAACTTGTTTGGCTATTGAATCCTCCAGCAGCGGCACGACAGTTGGAGGAATGTTCCCCTGGCCGAACGCTTCGATAATGATTCCGTCAAGAGGCTGGTAGAGCAGTGGGGAAAGTAAAGCTGCATCCATGCCGGCTGCCATTTTTAAGAGGAGCACCTTCTTGTTCAGATGGACCGGTGAAAAATGCTCCCGGCTTGCCGGGTAGTGATGGATAAATATTTCATTGTTCGTTACAAAGCCGAGCGGACCGTATTGCGGACTCTGAAATGTGGCGATGTTGGACGAATGGGTTTTTGTAACGTTTTTTGCAGAATGGATCTCTTCGTTTAAAACGACGAGGACGCCGATGCCGCGGGCTTTATCGCTTGCAGCAGTACGGACCGCTGCTAGAAAGTTTTGCGGACCGTCGGCGCTGATTTCATTACTCGAACGCATGGCGCCTGTCACGACAACCGGCAGCTCTTTGTCATGAAAAAGATCAAGCGCGTAGGCGGTTTCTTCAAGCGTATCGGTGCCGTGAGTAATGACGACCCCGTCATATATATCTTCGGACAGCTTTTCAAGCATATGTTCGTGCAAAGAAAGCATATGCTCCGGAGTAATGTGAGGGGAAGGGAGATGTAGAAAATCGCTCGTCACAATTTCAGCAATTTGATTAGCAATGCGGCTCCATTGGCTTAACGGATTATGAAGCCCTGGCTCGACGCCGCTTTCTTCTGTCTGGGTCATGGCGATCGTGCCGCCTGTATGGATAACTAGTATTTTTTTCATTTCAATTCCTCCTCGTCGGCTCTGCTGGACTGTCATTATTCTTTTACGAATCTGAACATAGCATGATACGATACGTTTAACAAGAGAGGGTGAGAACGAAAGGTGATCGCACTGATTATGGCGGCCCTGGCGCCGGCTGTCGCTTTACTGCTATATTTTACATTAAAACGCCGGGCGGACGTGGAGCGGAGGCTGCCGGTCATCCGGGCGTTTGTCATCGGGGTGCTGATCGTGTTTCCAGTGCTTGTAATCGAGCACGCGCTCGAAACAGAAGGAGTAGGCATGCCGCTTTTCGCGGCCCAGTACACTCAGGCCGCTGTATTGGAGGAAGGAATTAAATTTTTCCTTTTATATACATTTGTGCTGCGTTTTGCTCCGATTAAAAATACTTATGATGGCGTTATATACGGACTTTCCCTGTCGCTTGGATTTGCTTCGCTCGAAAATATTTTGTACTTAATTGCAAACGGCATTGAAACAGCGGTTACAAGAGCTCTTCTGCCTGTAACGGTTCATGCGCTCCTCGGGGTGATCATGGGATATTATGCGGTATCGGCTAAGCGCGCCTCTCGCCATGGCAGGAGGTTATTCTCTTTTTTTCTTGCCCTTGCCATTCCGCTTATCTTTCACGGGCTGTATGATTATATATTAAGTGCTTCTTTAGGCAATATTCTGTATTATCTCATACCGTTCATGCTATTTTTATGGTGGTTTGCGTTGTCAAAGGCTAATAAAGCCAATGCGAAATAACAACTCGAAAGGACGAAGCTACTATGTCAGAAGACCGCCGCTACCGCGTTGTTATCCGCTGCCCGAAATGCGGCGAAAAGTATATTCTACGTGGCAGAAAGAACACCAACGGGGAAATGGAAACGGGTTTTCGCCGCTGTGTCTGCGGCAATGAAAGCCAGCTGCATATTGATATTGCGCCGGAGTAAAATGGTGACTTGCAATATCGATTCGTTTCATGTACTTTGGAAAGTAATCATATAACGTTTCTTATCAAGAGAGATGGAGGGATCGGCCCTTGGAAGTCTCAGCAACCAGCTGCAAAAGATGCGGTCAGGTGCTAACTCCTGCAAGCTGTGCTTGCGAGATGAGAAGAAGTATTGCATGCCAAGGTCTTCTTCTGTCTACGGAAGAAGGCCTTTTCGTACATTTAATGCATTAATTTTAGAGAAATGAGGGCTGTGACATGTCAAAGCAACTGCAGATAGAAACCATCCTTGCACAACTGGGGAATAATTCCGACCCGCGGACCGGTGCAATAAACCCTCCTGTTTATTTTTCCACAGCGTATAAACATACAGGTATTGGAGAGTCCACGGGATACGACTATTCCCGGACGGCGAACCCGACGAGAGATCTTCTCGAAAATGGTATCGCCGCGCTCGAAGGAGGTAAACAGGGGTTTGCTCTCAGCTCGGGGATGGCTGCTATTCAGACGCTGTTTGCGATCTTTGAAACCGGTGATGAAGTGATTGCAACAAGCGATATTTACGGCGGTACGTACCGTCTGTTTGAAGAAGGATGGCGGCGCTGGGGCGTGACGGTTACATACGGTGACCCGAGGGATCTTGAAGCATTCGAACAGCTGATTACCGGGAAAACGAAGGCGCTGTTTATTGAGACACCGACGAACCCGCTGATGCAGGAAGCGGATCTGAAGGAACTGTCACTGCTCGCGAAAAAGCACGGGGCCTGGCTTATTGTAGACAATACGTTTTATACCCCGGTACTTCAGCGCCCAATTGAAGAAGGCGCTGACATTGTAGTACACTCGGCCTCGAAATATTTAGGAGGGCATAATGATCTGATTGCCGGCCTGATTGTATCCAACGTGGACGAGCTCTCCGAAAAAATTGGTGCGCTTCAGAACGGCATGGGGACAATTTTAAGCCCGTTTGATTCCTGGCTGCTCATGCGCGGTATGAAAACCTTAAAGCTCCGCATGAAGCAGCATACAGAAAACGGGAAGGCGATCGCAGAGTATCTCAGCCGCCATGAAAAGATAACGGATGTGCTTTACTCCGGACGGGGAGGCATGCTTTCCTTCCGTCTCGAAAACGAAGAGTGGGTGGACTCGTTTTTGCGAAATATAAAAATCATTACTTTCGCAGAAAGCCTGGGCGGAGTTGAAAGCTTTATCACGTATCCGGCCACGCAGACACATGCCGACATGCCAGAGGCAGTAAGGGTTAACAACGGCGTAGATAACCGGCTGCTTCGTTTCAGCATCGGCATCGAAGATAAAGACGATTTAATTGAGGATCTCGAGCAGGCGCTAAGGGCGCTGTAACTAACAACCAGGAGAGGGGCAAAGCTATGAACGTACTCAAAAAACTCAGTTCCTCAATTTTGATCGGCGACGGGGCAATGGGGACGTATCTTTATCAGAAAGGCTATAAGGGTTCGTTTGAAGCCATGAACCTGACCAGTCCAGATACTGTGGAGCGCGCTCACCGGGAATATGCAGAGGCCGGGGCAGATATCCTTCAAACGAATACTTACGCTGCCAACCGGGTGAAGCTTGAAGGCTATGAGCTTGAAGATAAAGTGTTGGATATTAACCGTGCCGGCGTGCAGCTTGCAAGAAAAGCAGCAGGTGAAACAGCGTATGTATTTGCTACAGTTGGAGGCATTAAAGGCGTCCAGGTAAGTGAATATTCGGATGAATATTTGAGAAATGCGCTGCAGGAGCAAGTGGATGTCTTTTTGGCGGAGCCGGTGGACGGCCTGCTGCTTGAAACGTTCTATGACCTGCCAGAGCTTCTGCAGGTTGTCCGCTACATCCGGAGTAAGGATGCAGAAATCCCGGTTATCGCCCAGGTGGCGCTTGGAGACGTTGGCGTTATGCACGGCGGGGTGCAGATCAGTGAAGCTTTCAGCCGGCTCGAGGACGCCGGCGCTTCAGTGGTCGGTCTCAACTGCCGTATGGGCCCGTATCATATATTGAAATCCCTTGAGCAGGCAGAATTGACCGGAAAGGCGTATTATTCCGCCTACCCTAACGCCAGTCTGCCAAACTGGTACGATGGCCGGTATGTCTACCAGTCCAATCCCGAGTACTTTTATAAACAGGCATTCCGCTTTAAAGAACAAGGCGTACGTTTGATAGGCGGCTGCTGCGGCACAACCCCCGAACACGTGCGCATGATAGCGGAAGCAGTGAAACACGACGTGCCGGAAAAAACTAAGCCTCCAGTGAAGGTGGAGCCCCCAGCAGCTGAGCCCCCAGCTGAAAAGGAACAGTTTGTCCCTCTCCATGAAAAAGTAAAAAATGAAAATACGGTTATTGTAGAGCTGGACCCGCCGAAGAAGCTGAAAACGGGGAAATTTATGCGCGGCTCCCAGGCGCTTCACGACGCTGGGGCGGACGCAGTGACACTTGCCGACAACTCCCTCGCCTCCCCCCGGATCGACAACCTGGCGATGGGGGCGATGCTTAAGCAGCAGAGCTCTGCCCGGCCGCTCCTGCATATTGCCTGCCGGGACCGGAACCTGATCGGTTTGCAGTCCCATCTGCTGGGACTTCATACCATTGGTGTGCGGGATCTGCTTGCCATTACCGGAGATCCTTCCAAGGTGGGGGATTTTCCAGGAGCAAAGTCTGTATATGACGCCAACTCTGTTTCACTCATTTCCCTCATCCGGGAAATGAACGAAGGGCGTCTGTTTTCCGGAAAGTCGCTTGGAGAAAAAACAAATTTCTCCATTGGGGGAGCGTTTAATCCGAACGTGCTTCATATTGATAAAGCCGTGAAACGGCTGGAGAAAAAAGTGAATGCGGGGGCGCATTACTTTATGAGTCAGCCCGTTTATGATGTTAACCGGATTAAAACAATTCACGAAGCGGTCAAGGAACTCGAAGCTCCTGTATTTATCGGAATAATGCCTCTAGTGAGCGCTGGAAATGCAGAGTTTCTTCACAATGAAGTGCCGGGCATTCAGTTAACAGACGATACGCGAAAGCGAATGGCAGCCTGCGGGAATGATGCTGAAGCAGCCAAACGGGAAGGAATCGCTATTGCGAAAGAACTGATTGATGAAACACTCCGGTACTTTAACGGTATTTATTTAATTACGCCGTTTCTGCGCTATGAAATTACGGCTGAACTGACAAGGTATGTGCGGGAGCAGACGGAAGCTGGCGTTACAGAAATTTAACAGTTTTTCCTTTCGTCCGACATATAATATAAAAGGGGTTTTAGCTATTGTACGAAATTGGAAGCGTTTGGCATTTGCATGAAAACATAAATACAAAGGAACCGCATGACAATAAGGTTCAATACAAATCCCAGCTGCTTGATGCAGATGAAAATACGTTTACAATTGCTTTGCCCGCGGACCAGGAAACCGGGAAAAGCATTTCTTTTCAGGCAGGCAGAGCAGTGCATGTTTGGTATGTTGGAGAAGACAGTGCTGTTTATTCATTCCGTTCAACGGTCCTTTCCCGGCTAAAGGGGCAAATACCGGCATTAATCATTAAACGTCCAGAAAAAAAAGAATGGCAGCGTGTCCAGCGCAGAAACTATGTACGTGTCGACACGAGCGTTAATGCAGCTGTCCACGGATCTTCCCGGCCGTTTACAACTGTGACGGTAAATGTGAGCGGTGGTGGATGCATGCTCATTGTGCCGCCAAAAGCAAAACTGATGGAAGAGGAGCACGTACAAATCACGCTGGCTTTCCCGATGGAAGATGGCTCAATGCAATATTTGCAGTGTTCCGCTGCAGTAAGAAGAGTACTTGAAAAAGAAGAGCGGAGGCCAAAGCGGGCAAGCATGGAGTTTTTGGAGATTACTGAAAAAGAGCGCCAGGCAGTGATCAGGTACTGCTTTGAGCGGCAGCGTGCAGCAGCGAATCAGGAAAAACGAGTAAGGAGTTAAGAAACTAAAGGCCGCAGAAGCGGTCTTTTTACTGTCTCTTTTGAATAGGAGAAAATAAAAAGTTCAGGCGGAACAATATATGCAAACCGTGCGAAATATGTTAGTTTTGAAAATGATGGGCAAAGGCTACATGTTCAACAATCTAATGGGCGGGGTGCAGGAGGATGAGGAAAATCAATATTGCAATCGACGGGCCGGCCGGTGCTGGAAAGAGCACTGTATCGAAAGGATGTGCCGTACAGCTTGATTATACATACATCGATACAGGGGCGATGTACCGGGCGCTCTCATTAAAGGCGCTGCGGACGGGCACGCCGCTTGATGACGGCGAAAAAATGACGGAGCTGTTAAAAAGCACAAGCATCCGTCTCGTCGGTAATCCGAAGGTAAGTGAAGTTTACTTGGACGAGGAAAACGTATCGGAGGCTATTCGCACGAGCGAAGTTGACAGCGTGGTCTCTCTAACTGCGGCTCATCTTGGAGTACGCGAAGAAATGGCTGTTAAGCAGCGGCGGCTTGCAGCAGAAAAAAGCGCGGTACTTGACGGACGGGACATCGGCACGACTATCCTTCCGGATGCGGAATTGAAAATATTTTTAATCGCCTCTGTACAGGAACGTGCACTGCGCAGGTACAAGGAGATGCAGGAGCGCGGAAAACCGGCAGATTACGAAGAAATTTATGAAGCAATCATTCACCGGGATGAGCTTGATAAAGCCAGAGAGCATTCACCGTTAAAAAAAGCAGCGGATGCTGTGGAAATTGATACAACGGTGCTGACTGTACCCGAGGTTATCAGTAAAATCACGGCGCTCGCGGAGGAGAAGGTGAATCAGTCACATGATGTATAATATCGTAAAGTATTCTGCCTACTTCCTTGCGGTTATTCTTATGCGGGTCCGGGTCACCGGAAGAGAAAATATCCCAAAGGAAGGTCCCGTCCTGCTTTGTTCGAATCACATTAGCAACTTTGATCCGCCTCTGCTCGCCACCCATATTCGCAGAAAAGTGCACTTTATGGCTAAAAGCGAACTGTTTAATAAAAAAGTTCTCGGTTTTATTATGTATTTTGTCGGAGCCTTTCCCGTCCGCAGAGGCGTGGTAGACCGAAAGTCATTAAAACAGGGAATTCAATTTTTAAACGAGGGACAGGTTTTATGTCTTTTTCCTGAGGGTACTAGGAGTAAAAGCGGGGAAATAGGAAAAGGATTAACCGGCGCCGGTTTTTTCGCCCTCCGTTCAGACGCGGCAGTAGTTCCAGTAGCCATCAGCGGCCGCTGCGGTTTGTTTAGGCGTGTGAACGTAGTGATAGGCCGGCCGGTACCCATGCAGGACCTTCGGACGAATAAAGCGAAAGCTGAAGAAGCAACCGAAGTAATCATGGAAGAAATTAAAGCCGTTCATCAGCAGGCGAAGACCGGTTAATTTCCTTGAAATCCCCAAAACCCCATAGACAGGATTTTAGGACACTGAAGGAGGCAATGGTCAATGGCAGATGAAATGAACAATGAACTAGAAGGAATGAAAGAGTTTAACGTGGGAGATATTATCACTGCCACAGTAACAAAAGTAGAAGAAAAGCAAGCGTATGCAGATGCAGGATACAAAGTTGATGCGGTTATTCCGATCAGTGAACTTTCCAGCCTGCATGTAGAGAAAGTAGACGATGTGCTTAAGGAAGGAGATCAGCTCGAATTCAAAGTGACAAAAATGGAAGATGATGAGCTGGTTCTCTCCCGCCGGGCAGCACTTGCTGATAAATCCTGGGGCGAGCTTCAGGAAAAATATGAATCCGGCGATGTCATTGAAGCCCAGGTGGCTGAAATTGTCAAAGGCGGGCTTGTCGTCGATTTAGGCGTGCGTGGCTTTATCCCGGCTTCGCTCGTGGAAAGATACTATGTGGAAGACTTTTCAGATTATCAGGGAAAAACATTAAGACTAAAAATTGCAGAAATAGATCCGGAAGAAAACAAGCTGATTTTATCGCAGCGTGCCGTTCTGGACGAGGAGGCCGAAGTGAAGAAGAAAGAAGTACTTGAAAACTTGAATGTAGGAGATACGGTGAAAGGAACAGTGCAGCGCCTGACTAACTTTGGTGCATTTGTGGATGTCGGCGGTGTCGACGGTCTTGTCCACATTTCGCAGATGGCCCATCACCGTGTGGAATCACCAGGAGAAGTCGTTAACGAAGGCGATGAGATTGAAGTAAAAATCTTGGCTGTTGATCCGGACAGCGAAAGAGTATCTCTGTCGATTAAAGATACCCTCCCTGGACCGTGGACAACTATTGAAGGACAAATTGAAGCCGGCGATGTTATCGACGGTCATGTAAAACGGCTTGTCAGCTTCGGCGCATTCGTTGAAGTGGCTCCCGGAGTAGAAGGCCTTGTCCACATTTCCCAAATCGCGAACCGTCACATCGGAACGCCGGGAGAGGTGCTTGAAGAAGGTCAGGCAGTAACGGCTAAAGTGCTTGATATTAACCCTGCCGAGCACCGTATTTCGTTAAGCATCAGAGAGCTTGAGAGCGCCGAGACCAGTGATTCGAAAGTTCAAAGCGAATACGAAGCACCGGAAGAAGATCATGCTGGCTTCTCCCTCGGAGATATGGTCGGCGATCAGTTGAAAAAATATAAAAAGTAAGGAGATTTGCTTGTGTCGCGGGCTAGGCGGAAACAGGATCACATTGAATATGCTTTATCCACAGGTTTTTCAGCCGAAAGCAGTTTAGATGACATTCAATTTGTCCATCAGAGTCTGCCTGACTCAGCTTCTCTTTATACAGATGCATCAGTAGAAATCGGCGGACTTTCCTTAAGTTCGCCGATTCTTATTAATGCAATGACAGGTGGCGGCGGCGATGAAACAGCCGCTGTTAATGCGTCACTGGCAGAAGCTGCAGCAGCAACCGGCGTTGCTATGGCAGTCGGGTCTCAAACATCGGCGATCAAAAACGAACAGGAATCCTATACATACAAAATCGTCCGCGAAAAAAACCCTGATGGCGTTATTTTTGCCAATACAGGAAGTGAAGTTAGCGTGGAGCAGGCTGCGCAGGCAGTAGAAATGATTCAGGCGGATGCCCTTCAGATTCATTTAAACGTTATTCAGGAACTTGTTATGCCGGAAGGAGACAGGGATTTTCAGGGAGCCCTGGAGCGGATTAAGCGTATTGCTGAAGGTCTTTCTGTACCGGTTATTGTAAAAGAAGTAGGATTTGGTATCTCCTTTGAAACAGCAGCCAAACTGCGTAGTTCCGGAGTGGTCATCATTGATGCGGGAGGCAGTGGAGGCACTAACTTTTCCATGATTGAAAATAAAAGGAGAAACCAGCCATTTGCTTTTTTCGATCAATGGGGCATACCGACAGCAGCTGCCATTGCTGAAACAGTGCATGCTTGGCACCCCGGAAGCGTGATCGGCTCAGGCGGAGTGCGGCACGGTCTGGACATCGCAAAAATTATCGCCCTTGGAGGCAGTGCAAGCGGTATGGCAGGGGCGGTTCTGCGGGAAGCTAAAAATCACGGAGCGGATGGAGCCGCTGCTTTTCTTCGCCAGACCCAGGAAGAACTGAAAATAGTGATGACGGCGGTGGGAGCACAAAATATTGAGGAGCTGAAAAGAGCTCCGGTAGTCCTGCGCGGAGAGACAGCCTACTGGCTGAAAGAACGCGGAATTGACACGACTGTCTACAGCCGGCGTTCAATATAAAGGCAGAAAAGCAACCAGGCGCAACAAACGTGCCTGGTTCTTTCCTTGTTTTAAGGCTTGATGCAAATTTGGGGGCGAGGAACGGTTCTGTTTCGTGTTATGATAATGAAGATAGATTTAGAGACAGAAAGGAATCAAAATGATGGTAAAACCTACAGTTGCCATTGTCGGCAGGCCAAATGTCGGCAAATCAACAATATTTAACCGCATTATCGGAGAACGAATGGCTATCGTCGAAGACGAGCCTGGGATTACAAGAGATAGACTTTACGGAGAGGGCGAATGGCTTCACCGCTTCTTTCACGTAATTGACACCGGAGGCATTGAACTAAACGATGAACCACTGCTCACGCAAATCCGGGAACAGGCAAAGCTTGCCATTGATGAAGCAGACGTCATTATTTTTATCGTGAATGGCCGGGATGGTATTACGGCTTCTGATGAAGAAGTGGCAGATATTCTGCTTCGGTCTAAGAAACCAGTCATCACGGCTGTGAATAAAATAGACAATTATGAAATGCGGGAGCAGATGTACGAATTCTATTCGCTTGGTCTTGGAGAAGTATTTCCGATTTCAGGCTCCCATGGCCTCGGCCTCGGAGATCTGCTTGATGAAGTACTCGAACGTTTTCCTGTGGAGGAAGAAGAAGAAAAGGACGATGACACGATTCATATGGCTGTCATTGGCCAGCCAAATGTTGGTAAATCCTCTCTCGTGAATGCAGTGCTGGGCGAAGAACGGGTAATTGTGAGCGATATCCCTGGTACGACGAGAGATGCGGTGGATACAGAGTTTGAAAAAGACGATCAAAAATACAGCATTATTGATACAGCGGGTATGCGCCGGCGGGGAAAAGTGTATGAAAAAGCAGAAAAATACAGTGTCCTCCGGGCGATGCGGGCCATGGAACGGGCCGATGTCGCCGTAGTGGTGCTTGACGGCGAAGCAGGTATCCGGGAGCAGGACAAAAAAGTAGCTGGCTATGCGCATGACTCTGGCCGGGCGATTGTTATTGTAGTCAATAAATGGGATGTAATAGAAAAAGACGACAAAACAATGCACCGGTTTACCGAAGAAATACGGGAAGAATTCCAGTTTCTGGACTATGCACCGATCGTTTTCCTTTCTGCCAAAACCAAGCGGAGAATGCAGAACCTTCTGCCGGTAGTGCGTCAGGTGGCTGAAAACCATCACGTGCGGGTGCCTACCAACGTTCTGAATGAAGTGATCATGGACGCAGTGATTATGAATCCGACACCTACCCACAGTAATAAACGCCTGCGTATTAATTTTGCAACACAAGTGGCCTCCGGGCCTCCGGTTATCGTATTGTTTGTAAACGACCCGGAGCTTCTGCATTTTTCATATCGCAGATATTTGGAAAACAAATGCCGCGAAGCTTTCTCGTTTGAAGGCACCCCGCTTCGGATTGTAGCCAGAAAGAAAAACGAATAGCAGCCGGAAATGTTTGGTAAGGGGAGAGTGCAATGGGAGTAGTTCTTGCAGTTGTGATTGGTTATCTAATTGGCTCAATTAGTTTTAGTTATCTATTTGTTCAGCGGATAAAGAAGGTGGACGTCCGTTCTGTAGGAAGCGGCAATGCCGGCGCTACTAATACCCGGCGGGTACTAGGAACGAAATGGGCGGTAGTGGTACTTCTTTTGGATGTGCTGAAGGGAATGGCGGCCGTCTGGCTAGGCTTCTTTTTACAATGGACAGCTTCGACTTTGCTGCCGGGCTTTTTGTCATTAAGCCAGGTGGATGGCCTGGCACCCGCTCTTGGGGGACTGGCTGCTGTACTTGGCCATAACTGGCCGGTTTATTTTGGGTTCCGGGGCGGTAAGGGAGTAGCAACGGCCATTGGGGTCATCAGTGTACTTGTTTTTTTCCCGGCTATCTATGTCGGTATTATAGCCATTGCGGCCATTGCAATAACTGGCTACGTGTCGCTTGGGTCACTGTTGTTTGCTGTTTTGACTCCGGTTGCCGTCTTTTATACCCAGTCGACCAACGACCATCCAGAGACCTATTTGTATCTAACCGTTTTCCTCGGCCTTCTGTCGATATGGAAGCACCGCACAAATATCGTCCGCCTGCTGCGCGGCAATGAAAGTTCATTGTATAAAAAAAGCAGGGAAGGATAAAAGGAGTTAAAAACATGAAGAAACAGGCAGCTGTTATTGGGGCTGGGAGCTGGGGGACGGCCCTGGCTTCCGTCTTAGGCCAAAACCAGCACACAGTACGTCTTTGGTGCCGCAGGGAAGCACTGGCTGAAGAAATCAACACGGCACACAAAAACGAAGGTTATTTAAAAGGCATCGTACTGCCCGACAACATCGTGGCTACCACTGACATGAAGGAAGCGGCCGAAAAGGCCTCTTATATTGTGCTGGCGGTCCCGAGCGGCGCAGTCAGAAAAATCGCCCGCAAGTTAATGCCCTACCTTCACGAGGACACCATTGTCGTCCACGCAGCTAAAGGCATTGAACCGGAATCGTTTTTAAGAGTGTCACAGATTCTGAAAGAAGAGTGGGCGGATCTTTCTTTTCGAGGAATGGCAGTACTTTCAGGCCCCAGCCATGCGGAAGAAGTAGCAGAGCAGCAGCCGACCACTGTCGCGGTATCCGGCACCTCTGAACAAGTTCAGACCCTTGTACAGGAATTGTTTATGAACCAGGCTTTTCGAGTATACACAAATGATGATTTTCTTGGCGTTGAGCTTGGCGGGGCGTTGAAAAATATTATTGCTCTGGGCATTGGGCTTACTTCAGGTCTCGGGTACGGCGATAATGCAAAAGCTGCTTTAATGACGAGAGGACTGGCGGAAATCACCCGCCTCGGTACTCATTTGGGGGCTTCGCCGTTAACCTTTACCGGCCTTTCCGGCCTTGGGGATTTGATCGTTACTTGTACAAGTGAACATAGCCGGAACTGGCGTGCGGGGAATCAAATCGGGTCGGGTAAAAGCCTTGAAGATGTGCTTGAACAAATGGGTATGGTTGTCGAAGGCGTGCGCACCACTGAAGCTGTGTACCACTGGTCCCGGGAACTCGGAGTAGAGATGCCGATTACCGAAGGGCTGTACAAGGTACTGTTTGAACACGTGCCGCCGGAAAACATGGCGAAATCCCTGATGGAGCGTGGGAAGAAGAATGAAAAAGAGCACTCCATCATGCTGCTTGATAATAATTAATGCGCCATTCAGATCCAAAGGCACCTTTTTTGCTTTCTAAAAGGGCTTATGCTAAAATTTTTCAAGACAAATAGCAGCAGTTGAAGGCAGCAGAAGTTGATTGGAGGACTTACGGTGGCTAATTTCGATCACGAAAAAATAAAAGAAGGTGTCAAGCTGATTCTCGAAGGAGTAGGCGAAGATGCCGGTCGTGAAGGACTGCTTGATACTCCGGACAGAGTAGCGAGGTTGTATCAGGAAGTTTTTGCCGGGCTGCACGAATCAGCCGATGAGCATTTGAAAACTGTATTTGGGGAAGACCATGAGGAACTGGTTCTGGTAAAGGATATTCCATTTTTTTCGATGTGTGAACATCATTTAGTTCCTTTTTTTGGAAAAGCACACGTAGCTTATATCCCTAAAGGCGGAATGGTAACAGGTCTCAGTAAGCTGGCACGGACCGTAGAAACGATCGCCAAGCGTCCACAGCTTCAGGAGCGCATCACCTATACGATCGCCAACGAAATTGTATCCACGCTCGAACCGCACGGTGTGATGGTGGTGCTTGAAGCAGAACATATGTGCATGACGATGCGCGGCGTGAAAAAGCCGGGATCGATGACGGTGACATCTGCGGTGAGAGGAACATTTGAAAAAGATCAGGCAGCAAGAAGTGAAGTTCTGTCTCTTATCAAGCATTGAAAATAGCAGATAATTATCAGGCGCCTGCAGAGAGCGGGCGCTTTACCATGAACGCAAACCGAAATCAGGGAGGGTCTTAAATGCAGAACGGAGATGATTTTATCGTTATCCGTGCAGAAGAAGATGGTGTCAATGTCATGGGTTTGACCCGCGGCAAGGATACCCGTTTTCATCATCTGGAAAAATTGGACGGTGGAGAAGTACTCATCGCCCAGTTTACCGAGCATACGTCTGCGATTAAGGTACGCGGCAATGCGATTATACAGACGAGCTACGGGGAAATGAAGGCAGGAAGCAAGGAAGATTAAAGCATTCTCTCTTGGAAATAAAGAGGCTGTGCTATAATTGGAGAGCAGAGAATGCGAGAAATGAAATCAACAGCATTTAAGGGGTTGGGGGGAGCGGCATGAACGACTACTGGACACAATGTGCAGAGGAAATAAAAAAAGAGTTTCAGCGCCTGACCCAGCATTCGTATATTGAGCAGAAAATCGGGCTGCCGGAAGCGCACGAAGAAACGATCTATCTGCTGCTGGAAGCGCTAAGGGAAACCAAAGTTTCCCAGGAGCAGGCAGTGGAACAAATCGCTGCTGTGCTGCTCGTACAGTCAGCGTTTAAAGCTCATGAACAAATTCAGCTCCATAATGACGGAGACGACAAAAAGATAAGGCAGCTGACGATTCTAAATGGCGATTTAATGAGCAGTCTCTACTACCGCTTGCTAAGCACTGTCTTCCATCAGGAGATCCTTCTGATCTTTACATCAGCAATCCGAAGCATGAACGAGGCAAAAATGAAGCTGCATTTTGGGGAATGCCGGGATTTTGCCGATATGCTCCAAACATTGAGAACGGGCGAAGCAGGAATTGTGGAAGCAGTCACTCGTTTTTACGGACGAGAGCATCTGGCAGTAGCTTCTTCATCTATATTCGCCTTGAAAAGGCTTATGCATGAACGGGAGTGGTTTGACCGCAGTGAAGAATTTTCTGCCTGTGCCGTTCAGGTGCAGCACTGGGAATGTCAATCACAGAACGCCCAGCAAATACTAAAACAATTAATCGATCAAGAACACAGCTTTTTTCATCAGCATGTTAAACAAGACGATCAACTTTCAACTGCGCTGCAGTCGTTGATGGATGAATGGATAGCTGTAGGTATTGAGTAAAGAGGGGTTTCAATAATGGCTACCCAAAAAGAAAAAAAAGTATATCAAGTATTTCAGTCCATCTCAGGCAGCTACGATCACATGAACAGCGTGATCAGCTTCCGGCTGCATAAGCTCTGGCGGAAAAAAACGATGAAGCAGATGAACGTCCGACGCGGAACAACCGCGCTTGATTTATGCTGCGGGACAGCAGACTGGACTATTCAGCTGGGTAAAGCAGCAGGGCCAGGCGGCGGTGTCACCGGGATCGATTTCAGCGAAAAGATGCTCGAAGTCGGACGGGAAAAAATTCAACGGGAACAGCTTGCAAACATTGATTTGATACACGGAAATGTGAACAACCTGCCATTTGAGGATAACTCGTTTGATTACGTTACAATAGGCTTTGGTCTGCGTAATGTATCGGACTATCTGCGGGTGCTGAAGGAAATGCAGCGGGTGTTAAAGCCTGGCGGAACCGCAGTATGCCTGGAAACATCCTGGCCGGAAAACAATGTAGTAGAAAAATTCTATTCGTTTTACTTTCAATCGGTTATGCCGATAGTAGGTAAGGTATTAATTAATCGGTACGAGGAATACCGCTGGCTGCAGGAGTCGACCATGGCATTCCCATCAAAAGAAACGCTCGGGGTAATGTTCATGGAAGCAGGATTCAGCCAGGTACAGATGTCTCCTTTTTCTGCCGGAACGGTCTGTGCCCATATTGCACGGAAAAAATGATAAGATGATAATAATAAGGAAGTTGAACCAATGAGTAAACTTAAAACTATTTTAGAAATGATTAAATTTGAACATACCGTATTTGCCCTCCCATTTGCATTTTTGGGAGCGGCGCTCGGCGGCCTCATGATCAACGGAGCCTGGCCGTCCATTGCTGACTGGATCTGGATTACACTTGCAATGTTTGGCGCACGAAGCGCTGCAATGACATTGAATCGCCTGATCGATGCAGAAATAGATGCCCGCAATCCTAGAACGGAAACACGTGCCATCCCTGCTGGAGACGTTTCAAGAGGTCAAGCCATTTTGTTTGTGCTTGGTTCTTTTTTTATTTTATTTATCGCTGCCTTCCAGTTAAACATGCTGGCCGTTTATCTGCTGCCAATCCCTGTCTTTTTTATGACTCTGTATTCCTACACAAAACGTTTTACTTGGCTCTGCCACGTGTTTTTAGGGGTAACAATCGGAATCGCTCCGCTCGGAGGATGGGTCGGAGCAACAGGCACACTGCAGCCGGAGGCTTTTTTGCTGTTTGCGGCAGTAGCGATGTGGATTGGTGGATTTGATATTATTTATGCTACGCAGGATGCGGAATACGATAAGCGCGTCGGCCTAAAGTCTATTCCGGCCCGCTTCGGGATTACGAAAGCACTTTATATCTCCCGGGGTTTTCATCTTGTCAGCCTTATTTCACTTTTGATTTTGTATCTGCTTTCCCCGCTCAGTTGGTTCTACCTTCTCGGTCTAGCCGCCGCCGCAGCGGTCATGATTTACGAACATTCCCTGGTGAAGCCTTACGATCTGTCAAAGGTTGGTGTAGCTTTTTTTCCTATGAATGGAATCATTAGTATCGTGATATTGGTATTTACCCTCGGGGATATTTTAATGTAAAAGCTTGCTTAGCATATTTGAAGATGTATACGATTTGGAGAGATGGTTATGTCCATAACAATGGGAGAAATCGCTTATACGAATGCAAAACCGTTTTTTTATTATCTTGACCGGCAAAAGCTGCTTCAGGAAGGAGTCCAATTCGAACAGGACGTTCCGGCATCGCTGAACCGGAAGCTCGAAGAACAGAAACTGAGCGGAAGCGCCGTTTCTTCGTTTGCTTTTGGCTCGAGCATACGTGCTCTTTCGCTTCTGCCTTCTGTTTGTGTAGCTTCTGTGGGGAAGGTAAGGTCCATTCTGTTCTACTCCAGGTACCCGGTTGACGAGCTTTCGGGAAGACGGATTGCTTTGACCTCGACAAGCGCCACCAGCGTTCATCTGCTGAAAATCATTCTGCAGGAATTCTACCAGGTGACAGAGGCAGATTACCAGACACAGACCCCGGACCCAGTGAAAATGAAAGAACAGAACGACGCTTACCTTTTAATTGGCGACGACGCCATTAAAGCTTCATGGGAAGAGAGTGATTGGTTCCAGTACGACCTCGGCGAATTGTGGTATGCTCATACCGGGCTTCCAATGGTTTATGCCGTATTTGCTGTCCAAAATGATTCGTTTCAGCAGAATGAGAGTACGTGGACAGTGCTTTACCAGAATTTTTTACAGAGCCGCCAGAAAGCTGAACGAGATAATTTTACCGGCATGGCCGCTGAGTACAGCCAGCAGCTTGGAGGGAGCAGTGCTTACTGGCAGGAGTACTTCCGGGGCCTTCATTTCACGCTTGGGACCAAAGAACAGGAAGGCCTGCTTTATTATTACCATCTCGCTTATAAGTATGGGTATTTAAATGAAGCAGTTGAAAGTTTAGATATTTTGCAGCCGGGAGACGAGGTGCATTATTTATTTTGAAGGTGAATAAGATGAAGCTGATGGATCTGTACAGAGACTTGAAACCGGATATAAAAGTGATTGAAAAGACGCTCGAGGAAGCGGTGGATTCGAAGCATGCCGTCTTAACAGAAGCGTCGAATCATTTATTGAAAGCTGGGGGCAAGCGCATCCGGCCGGTTTTAGTGTTGTTAAGCGCGAAATTTGGAAATTATGATATCGGGCACATTAAGCACGCTGCTGCCTCGCTCGAACTGATACACATGGCTTCTCTTGTTCATGATGACGTGATAGATGATGCCGAACTGCGTCGGGGTGAACCTACAGTGAAAGCCGCGTGGGACAATAAAGTAGCAATGTATACTGGCGATTACATCTTTGGTAGTGCGGTCGAACGGGCTGCTTATTACCGGGACCCAGTTATTAACCGGATTATCTCGAAAACGCTGATCGAAATATGCGTAGGAGAGATCGAACAGATTCGCGATCAGTATAACTGGGATCAGCCGCTGCGTACTTATCTGCGAAGAATCCGGAGAAAAACAGCGGTATTGATTGCTGCCGGATGTGAACTTGGAGCTGCTAGTGCCGGAGCGTCGAAGCAAACACAGCGCCAGCTTTACCGCTACGGTTATCACCTTGGCATGTCCTACCAGATTATCGATGACATTCTTGACTTCACCGGCAGTGAAAAAGAGCTCGGAAAGCCGGCCGGCGGTGACCTGAGGCAGGGAAATGTAACGCTCCCTGCGCTGTTTGCCATGTATCACAATCCCCATCTACAGGAAGAAATTAGTGCGGCCATTCTGGAAGAGAGGGTAGACGAAGAGCAGGTCTCCCGAATTCTTTCAAAAATTAACAATTCCGGGGGAATAGAATACGCGAAAGCGATGAGCGAACGGTATCTTGAGAAAGCATATGAAGCCATTGCTACTTTGCCGGAAATAGAGGCAAAGGACTCTTTAAAGGATATAGCTGCATATATTGGCGGCAGAAAATATTAATTTCCCGTCCAGCCTGTAATTGCTAACGCTTTCAACTTTTGCTATACTATTTTTGGTAAATAGTTATGGATGGGGGAAGTATTATGACCAGTGAACGAACGTTTGTGATGGTAAAGCCGGACGGGGTCCAGCGCGGCTTAGTCGGCAGAATTGTTCAACGCTTTGAAGAAAAAGGATTGAAAATGGCTGCCGGTAAATTCATGCGTATTTCAACTGAATTAGCTCAAACGCATTACGAAGAACATAAGGAAAAGCCTTTTTTTGATGATTTGGTCAGTTTTATTACGTCAGGGCCAGTATTTGCCGTAGTGCTTGAAGGCCAGGACGCCATACATATTTCCCGGGCACTGATCGGGAAAACAGATCCAAAAGAAGCACTGGCAGGAACAATCCGCGGCGATTATGGCCATATAAAAGAAAAAAACGTAGTCCATGGTTCGGATTCTCTCGAAAGTGCGGACCGGGAAATTGGTTTGTTCTTCAAAGCAGAAGAAGTGCTCGAGTACGAGCGTGCCATTGATGCCTGGCTGTAAAATAAGATTAAGCTGACATGCTTTTGGGAATACACCCTTATAGACAATCCAAGATAAGGGTGATAACTAATGATGTATTTACTGGCAATACTTTTGCCGCCGGTGGCTGTATTAATCGTTGGCCGGCCATTTCAGGCGTTTATTAATTTTCTGCTGCTCCTGATTTTCTGGGTGCCGGCGTCCATTCATGCCTGCTTTGTTGTTGCAGATGCCAAAGCAGAAAAACGAGCGAAAAGGTACTAACTTAAAACGTGTCCCCATCAGGGGGCTCGTTTTTTTATAATCTATCAAAACGCCTTCTGTATTATTTCAATTGAATATTTTTATGCCGCCAGTCGATATAATTAAAAAGGTCTTCGCACGGTCTCTGATGAAAAAAGAACGCCGTGCTATAATATTGATACTCAGTAAAGTGGGGATACTATGACAGGCAGGCAGAACACAGTAGTGGAAGATCAAATAAACGATGATTATGGTGTGTTTGTGCAAAAAATGAAAGGCCTCACCGGTCTGGATCTGCATTTATACAAAGAGGAGCAGATGAAGCGGCGCCTGTTTTCCTTTCTGCAGAAAAAAGGGTTTCACTCGTTTACAGATTTATATAACCGGGGGATTCAAAATGACAAAGTACTTTTAGAAGAAATGCTGGACCGGATGACCATTAATGTTTCCGAATTTTTTCGTAATCCCTCCCGGTGGGAGGTGCTGCAGACGTCGATTCTTCCA
The DNA here is from genome assembly GCF_002265875.1 of Marinococcus halophilus. Classification (GTDB taxonomy): domain Bacteria; phylum Bacillota; class Bacilli; order Bacillales; family Marinococcaceae; genus Marinococcus; species Marinococcus halophilus. The sequence goes on along the minus strand of NZ_NPFA01000004.1, from coordinate 134,177 downwards.
GAAATAGTTAAAAAGCAAAGCAACCCGCACATTTGGTCTGCAGCCTGTTCCACGGGGGAAGAACCATACTCTCTTTGGATGATGATGAAAGAACAATTTTCGGGAGTATCTTTTTCTATTACTGCCACTGACATTGACCGCCGGATTCTTGAGCAGGCGCAGTTGGGCATCTATTCAAGCCGGGCTGTAGAAAATGTGCCGCCGGCATATCTGCAAAAATATTTCCAGGCAGGCCCGCCTGCCTACCAATTTGATACAAAAGCTGCGGCCAAAGATATTCGTTTTAAAAAGCAGAATCTTCTTGCAGACAAACCAGTAAGGGATGTAGATGTTATCATTTGCAGAAATGTGATGATTTATTTTACTGAAGAAGCAAAGGAATATATTTATCATCAGTTTTATCAAACATTGCGGCCGGGCGGGGTGTTGTTTGTCGGAAGCACGGAGCAGATGTTTCATCCGGAAAAGTATAAATTTGAGCCGGTCGGGACTTTTTTTTACCGTAAAATATAAGCTTTTCAGGAAGATGGCAGAAGGCAGTTTCGCTAAATAGAGGAGTATGTTATCATTTACTGCATAAAAGCACTAAAGAGATACGCATGGAGTAAAGGGGAGAGAAGGCACACATGAGATTTTTAACCGCAGGGGAATCACACGGACCACAACAGACAACGATCGTTGAGGGAGTTCCGGCACAGATGGAGCTTCTTGAAGAGGACATCAACCAGGAGCTGGCTAGGCGCCAGGGCGGTTACGGCCGCGGCCGCAGGATGCAGATTGAAAAAGATAAAGTGAAGTTTTTAAGCGGGGTCCGGCACGGAAAAACGACCGGAGCACCTATCACAATGGTCGTAGAAAACGACGATTTTAAACACTGGGAAAAAATTATGGGCACGGAGCCTTTATCTGAAGAGGAAGCGGAAAAAGTGAAAAGGAAAATTACCCGCCCGCGTCCTGGTCATGCGGATTTGAACGGGGCTATTAAATACGGCCACCGCGACATGAGAAATGTCCTCGAGCGGTCTTCGGCAAGAGAAACGACCGCCCGGGTAATGGCGGGGGCACTCGCGAAAAAAATTCTTAAGACCTTTGGAATAGAGGTTGGCGGACAGGTACTTACGATTGGCGGTATTCATTCAGCGCAGACGTCTTATTCCTCCATCCAGGAACTGCAGGAAAAAACAGAAGCTTCCCCGGTTCGCTGCCTGGATCCGGAAGCAGAGAAGCAAATGATGGAAGCGATCGACAAGGCGAAAGCAGATGGCGATTCCATTGGCGGCGTTGTACAGACTGTGGTGGAAGGCCTGCCGGTGGGGCTGGGAAGCCATGTGCAGTACGATCATAAGCTTGACGGTAAAATCGTTGGGGCCGTTGCAAGCATTAACGCTTTTAAAGGGGCGGAAGTCGGTATTGGCTTTGAAGCAGCGAACCGGCCGGGGAGCCAGGTTCATGATGAAATTGTCTGGGACAAAGAGCACGGCTACTATCGCAGCACCAATAACCTTGGTGGTTTTGAGGGCGGTATGACAAACGGTATGCCAGTAGTCATTCAGGGCGTGATGAAGCCGATTCCAACTCTCTACAAGCCGCTGCAAAGCGTAGACATTGATTCTAAAGAGCCGTTTAAAGCGAGCATTGAGCGTTCGGACAGCTGTGCGGTGCCTGCTGCCTCAGTTGTGATGGAAAACGTTGTAGCATTCGAAGTGGCTGTATCCTTTTTGGATATGTTCGGCACAGATAATGTTGACCGCATCCGCCGGAATTTTGAAGAGTACGTACAGGAAGCGAAGGAATTTTAAGCGATGGAAACCGTACAGATACAAGCGGAGAAAAGAAGCTATCCGGTAATAATCGGGGAAGGGCTCCGCTATCAGCTTGGAGACGTTTTACAGGAAACGGCGGCCGGCAAAAGCCGCTTTCTGCTCGTCGTGGACGAGGCGGTAGAAGCTCTGTACCGGAGAGAAACAGAAAGCCAGCTCGCCCGGCTGCTTCCCGTAAGCACCTATGTGATGCCTTCAGGAGAAGGATCCAAATCGGTAACGGAGCTTGCCCGGCTTTGGGAGTTCGCAGCGGAAAAGGAGATGGACAGAAAATCAGTCTTTGTAGCACTCGGCGGCGGTGTGGCAGGAGACTTGACCGGGTTTGCAGCGGCTGGGTACATGCGGGGTGTGGACTATATTCAATTGCCGACCACTCTTCTTGCTCAGGACAGCAGTGTGGGGGGGAAGACCGGTATTAACCTGAATGCCGGCAAAAATCTCGCTGGCGCTTTTCACCCGCCACTTGCCGTAATATACGATATACAGACGCTTCATACCCTGCCAGACGCCGAGTGGCGCTCTGGATTCGCAGAAATGATCAAGCATGCCTATCTTGACGGAGAGAGCTTTTTACAGGATTTAAAAGCCCGCGTCCAGAGTGTGGAAGATATGAAGTCACCTGAAGTCGCTTCATGGATCAGACGGTCGATTGAAGTCAAAGCCCGTATTGTCGAAGAAGACGAACGCGAGCAGGGAGTGCGGGCGTTTTTAAACCTGGGGCACACCCTGGGCCATGCCTTGGAAAAAGAGTTGGGGTACGGCCGGATTACTCATGGGGAAGGTGTGGCGGCCGGCCTTTGGTTTGCGCTCGCCTTAAGTAACGATGAGGGCGTGGGCCACTGGGACCTGGGCAAAGAAAAAAAATGGCTCGAATCGCTCGGCTATCCAATGGACGCCCCCGGTGAGCTTTCAGCGGCCACGCTGGTGGAATCAATGAAAAGAGATAAAAAGACTTCCCACGGGAATATCCATTACGTGCTGCTTGAGGAACCAGGGAAGCCACGGAAAGCAAAAGTGGAAGAAGATACGATCAGGCAGCTGCTAGATCGCTACTACAAATAGGCAGGTGACCATAGTGATACGAGGTGTAAGGGGAGCAACAACGGTAAAAGAAAATCGTGCAGAAGAGATCTGGGAGGAAACCGAACGGGTGCTCCGGGAGATGATTGCGGAAAATCATATTACTGCAGATCAGGTGTCACATATTTGGTTTACGGTCACTTCCGACCTCAACGCTGCTTTTCCAGCAAAAGCGGCAAGGGAAATCCCGGGCTGGGAATTTGTGCCCGTAATGTGTGCCCAGGAGATACCAGTGCCCGGCAGTCTGGAGAAGTGCATCCGCGTGATGATGACTGCGGACGTGAAAGTGCCTGCAAAAGATGTGCAGCATGTCTTTTTAAACGAGGCAGTAGCGCTTCGTCCGGATCTGGGTTTGACAAAGCAGAACGATTCCTAGTAGGATAAGGATAAGTTTAGAGAATCGACAGTTAAGGTATAGACGAGCGCTGCCGCCGGAGGCAGCCTAGAGAGTTAGAAGAGCAGAGACAGAATAGCAGAGAATAGAAGATACCTAACGATACATTTAACAAAACAATCCTGCGTAGCATATGCAGGGTTCTCTTCTATTATGCCTCTCTGCCTGCAGAGAGGTTTTTCTTGTGTTCTGGCATGCTTTTCCACTAAAGGAGGAAAAACCGTGACCAAAACAACGAAGCAAGTATTTACTGATGCATGTGCATCCCACCGGACGATTCCCTATATGGAGCATTACTTTTCCGATACTCTCACCCCGATTGATGTGTTCCGTCACTTTCAGGAGGATGCGGTGTATCTGCTTGAAAGTAAAGACGAAGCATCCCCGTGGTCCAGGTACTCATTTGTCGGGCTTCATCCCTCCTACCGGATTGTAGAACAGGGAGGGGAGTTTCGTCTCGAGAAGATAGACGGGACCCTTGTACTTACAGCAGCTGATCTGGAATCGTGCATGCAGCAGGCAACAGATTATATTGACCCTGCGCTCCCGGAGGTGGATCTTCCCTTTAAAGGAGGAGCTGTTGGAGCGCTGTCGTACGATGCAGTAGAACTGTTTGAACCAAAGCTTGCTCCAGAGACGTCTCCGGAATCGCGCATTCATTTCGTGTACTGCCAGACGATTATGGCACTCGACCAGACAAACAAAGAGCTGACGATCATTTATTACGATGAACATACAGAGACAGCGCCTGACGGCCGGTTTGAAGAAGCAAAAAATACGGTCGGGAAGCTTCAAAAAAGCCTTCAGAATGGAAATTCAGGCTCTGCAATGTATCCTCCGCTTGAAAAAAATACAGCAGTGGACTTCAGCCGGGTCCAATCTAATTATTCGAAGGAAAGCTTTATGAATGCGGTGGAGAAAATCAAAGAGTATATTGTAGCCGGAGACGTATTTCAAACGGTGCTGTCCCAGCGATTTGAGATTCCGACGACCGTAAGCGGCTTTGACCTTTACCGGGTACTGCGGATGATTAACCCGTCACCGTATTTGTTTTACCTGCGCCTTGGGGAAACAGAAGTTGTGGGAAGCTCTCCGGAGCGGCTTGTCCAGGTGCTGGACGGTCATGTGGAAATTCATCCAATTGCTGGCACCCGGAAGCGGGGCAAAACGAATGAGGAGGATAAAACGTTTGAACAAGAGCTCCTTGCCGATGAAAAAGAGCGGGCTGAACACTTTATGCTCGTTGATTTGGCACGAAACGATGTGGGCAGGATTGCCTCCTACGGGACGGTGGAAACACCGGTATTGCTTGAAACGGTCCGTTTTTCGCACGTGATGCACATCATTTCCAAGGTGACAGGGCGCCTTTCTCCATTTGTCTCTCCGGTAGCTGCCCTTCAGTCTGCTTTTCCGGCCGGAACTGTTTCGGGTGCACCGAAAATCCGGGCGATGGAAATTTTGAAAGAACTCGAGCCCACAAGGCGAGGAATGTACGCCGGAGCCGTGTGCTATATGGGTTTTGACGGAAACATTGACTCCTGTATTGCAATCCGTACGATGCTTGTGGAAAATCAGGTGGCAAAGGTGCAGGCGGGGGCCGGCATCGTTGCTGATTCGGACCCGGAGTCAGAATATGAAGAAACACAAAACAAAGCGGCAGCTCTTCTCCGTGCTGTGGCTGCAGCTGAAGCAATGTTTGTCGATGAGAAGGGAGAGAATATTCATGCTCAAAGCACTGTTGAATAAATGCATTGAGGGGCATACACTAAAAGAACAGGAAGCAGAACAGGCTATGGACTTTATTATGCAGGGTGAGGCTACACCAAGCCAGATTGCCGGCCTTATTACCATCATGAGGTTTCGGGGCGAAACGGTGGAAGAGTTAACTGGTTTTGTCCGCAGTATGCGCCGGCATGCCCTTTCATTAGAGCATGAAGAACCTTCTCTTCTCGATACGTGCGGCACCGGCGGCGACGTAAGTTCCACGTACAACATTTCCACTGCTTCTGCGATCGCGTTGAGTGGAGCAGGGATCAAGGTGGCCAAGCACGGCAACCGCTCGGTTTCATCCAAAAGCGGCAGCGCCGATGTGCTTGAAACGATGCAAGTGCCCGTACAGTCAGGGCCGGAGGAAGCAGTGAAAGCTCTGCAGGAAAAAGGCCTGGCCTTTCTGTTTGCCCCTCTGTACCATGTAGCCATGAAGCATGCGGTCACTCCCAGAAAAGAACTGGGCTTTCGTACGATTTTTAATGTGCTCGGACCGTTAACGAATCCGGCAAATGCCGATATCCAGGTAGTCGGTGTGTTCGACCGGGAATACGGGGAAAAAATGGCTTACGTGCTAAGAAACCTGGGTGCGAGCCGTGCGCTATTTGTTACTGGCAGAGACGGCCTCGATGAAATGACGATTTCAGACAGTACGTATATCACGGAGCTTCGTGATGGTGAAATTACGAAATATGAAATTACACCTGAGGAAGCAGGCCTTACAAGGGCTCCTATCGAGGAGGTACAGGTGGAAACGGCAGAGGAAAGCGCATCTCTAATTGAAAATATTTTTAATGGCTCAAAAACCGGGGCAGCAAAAGATATTTTACTTTTAAACATGGGCGCTGCATTTTACGCTGTCGGCCGGGCAGAAACAATTGCAGATGGCGTACAGCTTGCAGAAGAGACCATCGGCGGCGGCCAGGCCGAGCAACAGCTGCAGCGTCTGCGGGGAAATGAGGTTAAATCAACGTATGCTTGAAAAAATACTGCAAACCAAACAGGAAGAGCTCTCCCGTATTGTGATCGGCGAGCGGCCGGACGTGCCGTTTCGTTCGTTGAAAAACGCATTGCAGCAGGATCCGCTGAATGTACAAATTATCGCGGAAGTAAAAAAAGCTTCTCCATCCAAAGGACTGATACGAAACGATTTTGATCCGGAAACGATCGCTTTAGACTACGAACAGGGAGGGGCTGCCGCCCTGTCAGTATTGACCGATGAAACGTATTTTCAGGGAAGCGGCAGTTATTTGACAGCGGTTAAAACCCTTTCCTCGCTGCCTGTGCTGCGCAAGGATTTTATTATCGATTCCAGACAGGTGGAGGAGAGTGCAGCAATGGGGGCAGACGCCATTTTACTGATTGCAGAAGCACTTGCCCCGGAGAAACTCCATGAATTGTATCAACAGGCTTACAAGCTGGGTATGGAAGTACTTGTAGAAGCTCATTCCCCGGAAATGCTTCATGAACTGCTTCATCAGTTTACCCCGGAAATTATCGGTATTAATAATCGTGACCTTCACACGTTCCATACAGAGCTCGAGCAGACAGGGAAAGCAGCTTCATTTATACCGGAAGACAGTGTGCTCGTCAGCGAAAGCGGCATCCGTACAAAGGAAGATCTTGATTATGTGCAGCTGCTCGGAGCAGAGGCGGCTCTTGTCGGTGAATCACTGATGAGGCAGCCGGATGTGCGGGAGGCGCTACTAAAATTACGGGGAGTGAATATTCATGCTTCCACAGACACCGATGTTTAAAATGTGCGGCCTGCATTCCGAAAACGATGTACGGCTTGCGGCTTCTTCCTCCGCGTCGTTTGCAGGGTTTGTTTTCGCCCCGGGGAAAAGAAACGTAGAGCCTGCCAACGTGCGAAAATGGCTGCAGGCTCACCCGCTGTGCAGTAAAAAAATAGCTGCCCTGTTTGTGAATGCCCCGGTCCGGAAAGTGATTGCTGTCGTTGAAGAAATTCAGGCGGACGTAATCCAGCTCCACGGCGAAGAACCACCGGAGGAAGCAGCTGTTATTCGCCACCGTACTGGGAAGGATGTGTGGAAAGCCCTTCCGCACGGAGAATATACGCATCAACAGATTGATGCCTATGCGGATTATGTTGATGGCTTCATCATCGACGCCAAAGTCAATGGCCGGTTTGGAGGGTCAGGCGAATCCTTCGCCTGGGAGCACGTACCCGGTTATATAAAAGCTGGAAAAGCCCACCGGCTTCCGCTATTTATCGCAGGAGGCGTTCGCCCGGAAAATGTTGAAGACCTGCTCGCGTATCATCCGGCAGGTATTGATATTTCCAGTGGCCTGGAAAAAGACGGAATAAAAGATGCCGGCTTATTAGAACAATTAGAGAAGAGGTTGAATAGCTATGCAGCAGATATATCCCGATGAACGTGGACGGTACGGGGATTATGGCGGAAAATACGTGCCGGAAACGCTCATGTATGCACTGGAGGAGCTTGAAGAAGCATTTAACGCTGCCTGGGGGGATGCGTCCTTTCATGAAGAATATCAGGATATTCTGCGTGAATATGCCGGCCGTGAAACCCCGCTGACGTTTGCTGGGCATTTGACGGAGCACCTGGGCGGAGCGCAGATTTATTTAAAACGGGAGGACCTGCTCCATACCGGCGCCCATAAGTTAAATAATGCCATCGGCCAGGTGCTTTTGGCCAGACGGATGGGGAAATCAAAAATTGTTGCAGAAACCGGAGCGGGCCAGCACGGAGTAGCAACAGCTACGGTTTGTGCGAAGTTCGGGCTGGAGTGCAAAGTGTTTATGGGTGAAGAGGATATGGAACGGCAGGCACTGAATGTTTTCCGCATGGAGCTGCTCGGAGCGGAAGTGCTGCCTGCCTCGTCCGGAAACAAAACTTTAAAGGATGCTACCAACGAAGCGATCCGCTACTGGGTGACGAACGTTGAAGATACGTTTTATTTAATTGGATCCGTTGTCGGGCCGCACCCTTATCCAATGATTGTCCGGAACTACCAGCGGATTATTGGAGACGAAACAAAACAGCAGATGCAGACGTGTTGCGGGGCTCTTCCAGATGCGATTGCAGCATGCGTGGGGGGCGGAAGCAATGCGATCGGCATGTTTTATCCGTTTCTCGAAGACAATGTAAAGCTTTACGGGGCAGAGGCAGCCGGCATGGGCGTTCATACCGCCCAGCACGCAGCAACGATTTCAAAAGGCACCCGCGGGGTGATTCACGGATCGCTGACGTATTTAATCCAGGACGAAAACGGGCAGATTATTGAGCCGTATTCTATTTCCGCGGGGCTGGACTACCCGGGCATTGGGCCGGAGCACGCCCATCTGGCCGAAAGCGGACGCGTAGAATACACGGGTGTGACAGACGAAGAATCGCTGGAAGCACTTTCGCTGTTAACGAAAAAAGAAGGTATTCTACCGGCAATTGAATCCTCCCACGCGCTCTACCTGGCGTTTGAAAAAGCCAAACAGATGGACAGAAATGAACGAATCGTTATCTGCCTCTCGGGCCGCGGGGACAAAGATGTCGAAACGATCCGCCGCCGCATGGAAGGAGAGAGCAGTGATGAATAAAGCAACAAATGTGCTGACGGTGGAAGAAGCAGCAACTCGGGCATCGTACCCTTTGTTCGTGCCATTTATTATGGCAGGGGATCCGGATGAGGAGGCGACCATTTCGATTGCTCTTTCGCTTCAGGAGGCGGGGGCTCATATTTTAGAGCTTGGCATTCCGTATTCTGATCCGCTGGCTGATGGGCCGCTGCTTCAGCGCTCAGCCCAGCGTGCGCTCAAAGGAGGCATGAGCCTGAAAGGGGCTCTGCGCCTAATCCGGACGATGAGAGAACACGGGCTGACCATTCCGGTCGTCGTGTTTTCCTACGTCAATCCGGTACTCCGCATGGGAGAAGAAACGTTTGTCAAAGAAGCGGCATCTGCGGGAGCAAACGGGGTGCTGATTCCGGACCTTCCCATGGAAGAAAGCAGTTTGATTAGTACCTTTGCTAAAGAGAAAGGATTGTCGGTCATTTCACTCGTGGCACCAACGTCTGCCCACCGTATTGAAAAAATTGCCTCCCAGGCCCGGGGTTTTCTGTACTGCGTCTCAAGTCTCGGCGTAACCGGCACCAGAGATGCCTTCCCGGATGAAGCCTATGCATTTATCCGCAAAGTAAAAGAAACAAGTACGGTGCCGGTCGCCGTCGGTTTTGGTATATCCAACCGCCGGCAGGTGGAGCTGCTTGATGGTGTGAGCGACGGTATTGTTGTTGGCAGTGCGATTATGAAAATTGTTGAAGAGCAGCAGGAAGCCTTGACTTCGAGTAATAAAGCAGATCGAAACCAGGCACTGAACGAAATTAAAACCTTTGTCTCCACGTTAATTTCGTCGTAAGATAGTAATCAGCATACAAAGACGAGGTGACAATGTTGTATATTAAAAAACAGATTAAAGGCATGACGCCTTACCAGCCGGGAAAACCGATTGAAGAAGTAAAACGGGAGCTTGGCCTGGCCACTGTTCATAAAATGGCTTCCAATGAAAATCCATATGGTGCTCCGCAGGAGGCCAAACAGGCGATTCAAGCAGCTGCAGCCGATCCGGAAATTTACCCGGATGGCTATGCGGCCGAACTGCGTCAGGCCGTCGCTGAAGAGCTGAATGTCGGGGAAAAACAGCTGCTGTTTGGCGCCGGCTCTGATGAAGTGATTTTGATGCTTTGCCGGGCAATGCTTGGACCGGATACAAATACAGTCATGGCAGTTCCTTCATTTTCGCAGTATAAACATAACGCGGTTATTGAAGGAGCAGAAATCCGGGAAATTCCGGCGGTGCACGGAGAGCATCAGCTCGAAGCAATGCTTGAAGCAATCGATGAGAACACACGCATCATCTGGGTGTGTAACCCGAATAACCCTTCGGGAGCTTACATCAATGAGGAAGCGTTTGTAGACTTTCTTGACCGGGTGCCGGAAAATGTCCTGGTGGTGTCGGACGAGGCGTATATCGAATACGTTACTGCAAAGGATTATCCGGACACGCTGAAGCTGCTGAAGGAATACCCGAACCTCCTGCTTTTACGTACATTCTCAAAAGCATACGGCCTGGCATCGCTTCGGGTCGGGTACGGAATCGGCCATGAAGAGCTGATTCAATCTCTGGACCCGGTGCGGCCGCCGTTTAACGTAACAGCTGTTGCCCAAAGGGCAGCAACAGCTGCGTTGAAGGACCGCAGCTTTATTGAAAATTGCCGGGAGCAAAACAAAAAAGAACTCGAAAAAATGACGGCGTTTTGTGAAGGGCAGGGGCTGGACTATGTCCCTTCGCAGACTAATTTTCTGTTGATTCATACCGGAGTGGCAGGCAGCATCGTTTTTAATGAGATGCTGAAAAAGGGGATTATCATCCGCTCAGGAGAAGCTCTTGGCTATCCGGAATCGATCCGTGTAACGATAGGAACTGAAGAGCAGAACGAAGCCTTCCGAAAGACATTGAGTGAAGTGCTTGAACACCAGCAGGCCAAGCTTTAGCGGGCAGTGCCTGGAACCCGGCTCCGCGTGGGCCGGGTGTTTTTATGTATGGAACAAAGAGAGGCCTGGAGGGAAACAGATGCAGAAAAAAGCAGCAGTTATCGGGCTGGGACTGATCGGAGGATCGATTGCCCTTGCCATCAAACAGGAGCACCCTGGCGTGTATATTACAGGAACAGACGTGGACGAAGCGCAGACCAAGCTTGCGGTCTCTTTGAATGTTATTGACGAAGCTGCCCCGGGCCTGCAGGAAGCCGTAAAGGAAGCAGATCTGATTGTGCTTGCCACCCCGGTGGCAACGACCGAGAACTTGCTGGTACAGCTGGCTGGCATGTCTCTGAAATCCGGAGCCATCGTCACCGACGTCGGCAGTACAAAGACATCAATCTGTGAACAGGCAGAAGTTTTATCGGGAAAGCAAGTACATTTTATCGGAGGCCACCCGATGGCCGGCTCACATAAAAGCGGCGTTCATGCCGCCCGTGTCCGCCTGTTCGAAAATGCCTACTACGTACTGGTGCCAAACGGCCCGGGCTCTTCCGAAAAGGTTGGAGAGATTAAAGAGTGGCTTCAGGGCACGCAGGCAAAGTTTATTGAGTTGTCCTACGAGCAGCACGATATGCTGACAGGAGTAATCAGTCATTTTCCGCATATTGTAGCATCGGCACTCGTACATCAGGTGAAGGGGATGGAGGACGAACAAGCCTGGGTAACGAAGCTCGCCGCCGGCGGGTTTCGGGATATTACAAGAATCGCTTCAGCCAGTCCCGAAATGTGGACGGATATTCTGCTGAAAAACAATGACGTCATGCGGCAGCTGATGGAAGACTGGAAACAGCAGATGAGTGCCATTGAACAAATGCTTGTCCTGCAGGACAAGCAACAAATATATCAATTTTTTGAGCATGCCAAGTCGTACCGGGATGGCCTGCCGGCTAAAAAACAGGGAGCCATACCGGCTATTTATGACCTGTTTGTCGACGTGCCGGACCACCCCGGGGTGATTTCAGATGTAACCGGGATTCTTGGACGAAGCGGTATCAGTATTATTAATATACGAATTCTTGAAACGAGAGAGGACATCATGGGAGTGCTGCAGCTGACGTTCCGTACTGAAAACGACCGGCGGGCTGGAATGCAGCAGCTTGAAAAGCATGATTATGAATCTTATATTGGGTAACGCAAAAAAGAATGAAAAAATAGGAGAGAATCATTGACAACGCTTACAATTACGTTATACTAATATTAGCGTATGGTTTCTCTCCACTCCTATCCATACTCTTTATCTTAAAACTAGCCGGAATGGCGGCACACCTGATGAGTAGACATCGGGTGTTTTTTTTTGTTTTTGCAAGCGTTATCAAGGAGGCGGGATTAAAGGTTTTCTGTTCGTCACAGCAGGCAATGTTTGCTATAATTACACAGTGCTAAACGAGATTTATCTGGGAGAAAGGTTGTTGACGGCGTGAATTTAGAAACGATCCTCGAAACGATAAAAAATGGTGATACGGAAAAAGGCCTGGAAGAGCTCGAGAAATATACCAAATCTGCGAACGATCAGGAAAAATACGATATTGTGGAAGTGTACCAGGAGCTGGGCCGCTCGGATAAGGCTCAGCCACTTATTGAAGAGCTGCTCGGGAACTACCCGGACGAGGGGGCTCTGCTCACTACGGCGGCCGAGAATGCCATTGACCTCGACGATGAAGATGAGGCAATTGAGTGGCTGCTCGAAGTGAAAGAATCAGACGAAGAATATTTACGGGCTCAGCTTCTGCTGGCCGATCTGTATCAGATGCAGGGGCTTGATGAAGTAGCGGAACAGAAACTTCTGGACGCCTTAAAGCAGAGCCCTGAAGAGCCGGTACTGCTTGCCGCTGTCGGCGATTATTATTTATCGCGTGGGGATTATGCCAAAAGTATTCCTTACTTGAAGCAGGCCGAGGGCGCCGGGTTTAAATTTCCGGACGGCAGTCTGAACCTACGTCTCGCTGAAGCATACAGCGTAACCGGTTCATTTGAGGATGCGCTGAATTACTACGAAGCCGGACTGAAAGAACACACCGAGCTTCATGCGCTGTTCGGCTATGGGTATACGGCTCTACAGGTGAGTGTTTATCAGCTGGCCGCGGAGAAATTTGAAGAACTCCGGAATATGGATAAAGACTTTGTGGCGTTATATCCGTACCTGGTGCGAAGCTACGAAGGGCTCGAAGATCATGAAAAGGCCCTTGAAGCAGCACAGGCTGGCATAAAGGAAGATGAACACAATGAGAATCTGTATGCGGAAGCCGGAAAGCTTTACATGGCACTTGGCAATGAAGGAGAAGGAGAGAAACACCTGAAAGAGGCTTTGGCTTTAAATCCGGGACATCTGGAAGCGGCGAATGCGCTCCTCAGCATGTGGATGGAGCAGGAAGAACCAGAGGCAATGATTGATCTGATTGATCATTTGTACGAAATGGGCGAGCCGGACGTGCGTTTTCAGTGGTACTATGCCCGTGCCAAAAACCTTCAGGACGAGCCCGTCGAGGCAAAGGAAAAGTATGAAGAGGTTTACAGCGTATACCAGGAAAACGAAGTATTTCTCGAAGAATACGGACGTCTGCTGCTCGAGCTTGGCTACCGTGAAAACGCGTTGAAGCATCTGGAACAGGCTTCAGTTATGCAGCCGGACAACACAGAGCTGCAGCTTCTGCTTGAAGACCTTCGTATGAGCGAATAAAGACACGAACCTGGTGTCTTTTCCTACATATACAATGAGGCGGATGATACAGTGAAACAGCTACTTGGATGGTTTGGGACGCCCTATGTGTTAATCCCGCTTTTTATTATTAACGCGCTCGGCACTATTTACGGCTACGTCTGGTACGGAGGGCAGCTGCAGCAGACTCCGGCTGTGTTTCTGCCTTTCGTCCCGGACAGCCCGACGGCGAGCCTGGTTTTTACGGTCGTTCTCGGTCTGTACATTATTGGCAGGAGAAGCGGACTGGCGGAAGCATTCGCTTTTATAACACTTGTGAAATACGGGCTTTGGGCGGTAGGAATGAATGTGTTTTCCGGCATTGCCGGAGAGGCGCTCAGCTGGCAGCACTACATGCTTATTGCCTCTCATGCGGGCATGGCACTGCAGGCGCTGCTGTATCTTCCATATTACCGGGTGAAGCTCTGGCATATCGGGGCAGTGGCCGTATGGACGCTACATAATGACGTGATTGATTATGTTTTTGGAATGTATCCGTGGGTTTCCACACCACTTGAGCCGTATATTTCCCTAATCGGCTACGGCACGTTCTGGCTCAGCATTCTTTCGGTCGGACTGCTGCTCTGGTGGAGGCTCAGCCCCGGCCGGCCAGAGCTTCGGCTCATGGAGGAATAGTGCGTAATCTTTGACTTTATACCCCCGTCTGCATATAATGTAAGTATATATAAATGGAGGGATGAGAAAAAATGGGAATGCTTCTGTTATATTTAGCAGCGCTGATCCTCATTCCGCTTTGGGCGCAGTCCAAAGTGAAAAAAGCATACAAAAAATATTCGAACGTAAGCAATTCGTCCGGGATGACAGGCGCCTCTGTCGCAAAAAAAATCCTGGAGGAAAACGGCATCTATAACGTACGCGTAGAGCCAACTAAAGGAAAATTAACGGATCATTATGATCCTTCGAAAAAAGTCGTCCGCTTGTCGGAGGAGAACTACTACAATTCGACAGTAGCGGCTCAGGCCATTGCTTCCCACGAGGTGGGGCACGCTATCCAGGACGCAGAAAACTACGCGTTCTTGCGCTTCCGTTCCTCGCTTGCGCCGGTTGCTTCGACTGGCTCAAACCTGTCGTTCTTTTTAATCCTTGGAGGTATTTTTCTTCAATCGACCGGCATGTTTCTGGCAGGTATCATATTCTTTTCGGCCGCCGTACTGTTCCAGGTTGTCACTCTTCCGGTGGAATTTAACGCGAGCAGCCGGGCAATGAACCAAATAGTGGCAACCGGTATTATCAGCAACAACGAAGAGCGGGAAACGAAAAAAGTGCTTGACGCCGCAGCATTAACGTACGTTGCAGCTGCTCTGGTAGCCGTGCTGGAACTGGGACGTTTTATCGCCATGTTTCTCATGACAAGCGAAGAATAGTGGAAAACACCTGCCCGATAACGATCGGCGCAGGTGTTTTTGTCTGTCAGACACTGAGAGCCTGGGGATTTCCTCATTGCAGCGGGTTTTTGTTTTCATCGAGAGTAAAGCCTTCGCCAATAACATCCTGTACATCATTAACTGTAACAAATGCATGGGGGTCCACCCGCTCGACAAGATGCTTCAGACGCATCAGTTCATTTTTACCGACCACGCAGTAAAGTATTTCTTTTTCCTGGCGGGTGAAGCTTCCTTTTCCATTTAATATGGTCGCTCCTCGGTTCATTTCCTGTAAAATGGCATCAGCTACCTCCGGCGCCTGATCGGAAATGATCATGGCAGCTTTGCCGGAGTATGCGCCCTGCTGAATAAAATCGATGACCCGCGCAGCCACGAACACGAACACAAGTGTATACATCGCTTCCCGGTAGTCCAAATACAACAGGGAAGCAATGATTACGAAAGCATCGAACATAAACAATGACCGCCCCATCGTCCAGCCGAATACGTTGCTTGCAAGCTTGGCGATAATGTCGGCTCCCCCGGTCGTACCGCCGTACCGGAAAACAATGCCGAGCCCTGAACCAACAAAAACTCCGGCAAACAGGGCGACAAGCACAAGGTCATCCTGGAGCGGTAGACGGAGGAGATCGACTTTTTGAAACAGCCATAGAAAAAAGCTGACAGCGGCTGTACTTATAAGCGTATAGACAAACACGTGCCGGCCAAGCAGCCGCCAGCCCAAAATCAGAACTGGAATATTCAGAAAAAGGTTGCTGAAGGCTGGGTTGATATTGAATAAATTATAAAGAATTAGGGTAATACCAGTAAAGCCGCCGTCCGCTAGCTGGTTTTGCATGTTAAAATAGACGAGTCCAAAACTCATAATGGCAGAGCCAAGTACGACAAAAAAGATATTACGGGTATGTATCCAAACGTTAATAATGATTCCTCCTCTCTGGCCGGAAAGCTCGTATCAACCGTTACATTATAGTAAAGCCTGCAGCAGGAGGCAATCGATGTTTGTCAAACCAAAAGGATTTTTATACGATTGAGGGGAGGAAGCCGGTATGACACAGGAACAAATAACAATGAAAGATATGCAGGAAAAGGTAGACGCCTTTATCGGCCAGTTTGAAGAAGGGTATTTCAGTCCGCTGGCCATGCTTGCAAGAATGACCGAGGAAACGGGCGAGCTTGCCAGAGAAATTAATCACTACTACGGAGAAAAGCCGAAAAAAGAAAGCGAAGAGCATAAATCTCTGGATAAAGAAATGGGCGATCTGCTGTTTGTGCTTATTTGCTTTGCGAATTCACTTGATATTGATCTAGAGGAAGCCTTTCGTATCGTAATGGACAAGTTTGAAACAAGAGATCAGGATAGATGGACGAAAAAGGAGAATGACAAATGACTGAATCAATCCGCGTTATTGTTGCCGGGCCAAGAGGAAACATGGGCAAAGAAGCTGTACATATGATTGAAAGAGAAGAGCACCTGGAGCTCGCTGCCGTAGTGGATCATAAATACGAGGGTGCTTTGCTTTCCGATATCGAAGGCATGCCCAACCTGGAAGCCCGCGTCTATACGAACGTCGACCAGTGTCTTAGCGAGATTGGAGCAGAAGTGTTTGTAGATCTGACTACTCCGGAAATTGGAAAGGTACATACAGAGAAAGCGCTCGATTACGGACTGGCACCTGTCGTCGGGACTACCGGTTTTTCTGATGAAGATCTTGAACGCCTGCGGCAGAAAGCGAAGGAACAGCAGCGGGGAGTGCTGATTGTTCCAAACTTTGCCATTGGTGCTGTTCTGATGATGAAAATGTCACAAATGGCAGCGGCCTACTTCCCGGATGTAGAGATTACTGAACTCCATCATGACCGTAAGCTCGACGCTCCGTCTGGCACAGCCGTGAAAACAGCAAAGCTGATTCAAGAAAACCGGGCCAAAAAAACCCAGGGGCACCCGGAGGAAAAAGAAACCATGCCGGGAGCCCGCGGGGCGGAGCTCGATGGGATGCGGATTCACAGCACCCGTCTTCCAGGGCTGGTGGCTCATCAGCAGGTAATGTTTGGCGGTGAAGGCCAGACACTCACTATACGGCACGACTCGATTAACCGTGCGTCGTTTATGCCGGGAGTTAAATTTGCAATCGAGCAGGTAATCACGATGAAAGAACTTGTGTATGGCCTCGAAAATATTCTGGAGTAAGGGGACTTTTTTATGAATATCGCATTGATTGCCCATGATAAGAAAAAAGACGACCTCATTCGGTTTGCCGAAGCCTACAGACATATTCTCGAGCGTCATACTCTTTCAGCAACAGGAACCACCGGAGGAAGACTGCAGAAGGAAGCAGGCCTGCACGTAAAACAATATCAGTCCGGGCCGCTCGGGGGCGATCAGCAGATCGGGGCAAAAATAGCGGAACAGCAGGTGGACCTGGTGCTTTTTTTCCGGGACCCGTTAACTGCACAGCCTCATGAACCCGATATTACGGCCCTGATGAGGCTTGCTGACGTACATGGGGTGCCGCTGGCAACAAATATGGCTGCGGCTGAAGTGCTGATTAAAGGCCTGGAACACGGATTGTTTGCCTTTCGGGAGATTTTAAAGGAGTCCACAGATCAATATGACACATAAACGAACGCTTTTAACCGTGGGAGCCCATCCTGATGATATCGAAATCGGGATGGGCGGAACGGTAGCGCAGCACAGTAAAACCGACAATGTCTATATGCTTTCCCTGACAGAGGGGGACCTTTCATCCAACGGCACGGTGGAAACAAGGCAGCAGGAAGCAGAGCGTGCGGCGGAAATCCTCGGTGCCCAGCGGCTTCAGCTTACCTGGAGAGACCGGATGCTTACAGCAGTAACCCAGGAAGAGTACACGCAGCTTGTGCAGCTGATCCGCCGCATCCAGCCGGACACGATATTTGCCCCTTACTATATCGATCGGCATCCGGACCACGGCGATGCCGGGAATATCGTTAAGCGGGCTTTGTTTGATGCGGGGGTTAAGCTTTATCCGGGTGTGGATGAAAATGCCCACAAGGTGCCAGACATGTACTACTACATGATTAACGGCTACCACCGGCCGACCTTTTATGTGGATATCACCACGGCCGCCGGTGACAAAGAAGCGGCATTACGGGCGTATAAAAGCCAGTTTAATCTGGGAGAAGAGGCCACAAGTACGCCGCTTACGGATGGGTACCTCGAAACGATACAGGCAAGAGACCGACTATTCGGCAAAGAAACGGGAGTGACTTACGCGGAAGGGTTTATCGCAGAAACTCCGATGCTTTTTCAACAGGTGCCCGGCAAACAAGGAAGTGACTAAGCATGAAAATTGGAATAACGTGCTACCCGACGGTAGGAGGGTCGGGAGTGATTGCGACGGAGCTCGGCAAGCTGCTCGCTGAACAAGGCCATGAGATCCATTTCATCACCTCGGCCATCCCATATCGTTTAACCGAAACCTCACCGAATATTTATTACCACGAAGTTTCCGTGAATCAGTACGAAGTGTTTCAGTACCCGCCTTATTCATTAACACTCGCAAGTAAAATGGCGGAAGTGGTCAACCGGGAGCAGCTTGACGTGCTGCACGTGCATTACGCCGTACCTCACGCTGTCTGTGCGATTTTAGCCAGAGATATGACCGACCATCCTGTGAAAGTAGTAACAACGCTGCACGGCACTGACATTACCGTTCTCGGACATGATTCATCGCTTCGGGACATTATCCGCTACGCCATTCAGCGTTCGGATGAAGTAACGGCCGTGTCTGACGCTTTAGTTAACCAGACCCGGCATATGCTTGAAGTCGACCGTGATATTCATACAATATACAATTTCGTGGATGAACGGGTTTATGCCCCGAAAAAGGATAAAAAGGATTTAAAAAAAGCGTACAATATTGATGAGGACGAAAAAGTGCTTCTCCATGTCTCTAATTTTCGGCCGGTAAAAAGAGTGGTAGACGTTGTTCGCACATTTGCAGCAGTACAGACCGAAGTTTCCTGCAAGCTCGTCATGCTCGGGGACGGACCGGACCGGGAAAAGGCATGGGCCGAGGCAAAAAAACTAGGCGTTGACCAGGATGTGCTGTTCTTAGGCAATCAGCGGGAGGTCGCCGACTATTTGCATATTGCTGACCTGATGCTGCTTCTTTCCGAGAAAGAAAGCTTCGGACTCGCCGCGCTGGAAGCAATGGCGTGCGGAGTGCCAGTAATCGGCACGGATGTTGGAGGCATTCCTGAAGTAGTTTTTCATAATGAAACCGGCTATGTTGTGCCGCTCGGGGCTGTGGAACTAGCCGCCCAGCAGGCGGTGGAACTGCTACTTGATCCAGACAAAATGAAACGGTTTGAGCAGCGTTCGCTCGACGTGGTGGAAGAACATTTCTCCTCCTCACGCATCGTAACCCAATACGAAGAAGTGTACCGCCGGACCATGGGGGACGAATAATGAACGAAGGGCAGACGTGGGAAGAAGGGCTGCATATTATCAAGACGTTACGACGGCGCGGCATCGATGCCTACGTGGTAGGGGGAGCCGTGCGCGACGGGCTGATGAGCCGGGAGCCGAGTGATATAGATATAGCAGCCGCCGCGACTGTGAAGGAACTTTCGGTTATATTTCCGCACGCAGTGAAGCCGTCGGAAAAACACGGAACCCTGCTCGTGAAGAGTGGAAAGAATATCGTGGAGGTTACCCCATTCCGCGCAGGGGCAAAAACAATTGAAGAGGACCTGCAGCAGCGGGATTTTACATGTAACGCGATAGCAGCAGATGAACAGGGCATGGTAATAGATCCATTTAACGGCCGGAGAGACATCCGGCAGCAGGTGCTGCGCACGCCGGGCCCGGCTGAACAGACCTTTTCCCTTGATCCGCTTCGGGTTGTGCGGGCGTTTCGGTTTAGTTCGGTCCTCGGATTTTCGCTGGACCCGGGAGTCGAGCGGGCAGCAGAATCAGCTGCGGCTGGTCTTGCACATACCGCTGTGGAACGAATACGTGATGAAATTACCAGACTGCTTGAGGGCCAAAAGCGGCTGGACGCCCTGGAAAACATGAGGGAGCTGCGTCTGTTTTCGTATTTTCCGCAAGCAGTACAAACGGTGTCCGCCTTTTTTTATCATTCGACGCTTGTACAATTCCCTGCTGGCAAAGAGGCTTCGTGGGCAGCTTTATTATACGCCCTGTATGGGCATAGAAGCTTGAACATGCTGCATGGATGGAGGTTTTCCAACCAGGCACGAAAACAGTGTCGCTGGCTGTTGGAACGGATCGACGTCCCCGCTTCCCCCGATACATGGCTGCAGTGGCTGTATTATTTCGGGCCGCAGCAGGTGGCGGATCTTGAAGAACTTAAACAGTGGAAGTATTTTGCTTACCACCGACGCCCCAGGTCAGAATGGAAAAGAAAATGGGAAGGGCTTCCAATCCATTCCAGTCAGGAGCTTGCGCTTCCGCCGAAGACAATCGCTTTAATGCCGGCCTACAAGGGCACGGCGAAGATTGGAGAGGCAGTAGCATTATTGGAAAAGGCGGTTGTGAACGAAAAGGTAGAAAACAGTGAACAAAAGCTGTTAGCCTATTTGGAGGAAAAAGAACGATGAATAAAAACCGATTGCTGCAGCTGTTGATGGCTCACCAGGATCGCCCGGTGTCCGGGCAGGAAATCAGCGATGACCTGCAGGTGTCCCGTACTGCTGTATGGAAACAAATTGAAGAACTGCGGAAAAACGGGTACGAAATTGAAGCAGCGTCCCGGCGCGGATACCGGCTGGTGCGTATTCCCGACCGTGTCGGCACAGAAGAAATAATGCTTCATCTTACAACTGCACGTCTCGGCCGCCCGATTATTTATAAAGATACCGTTACCTCCACTCAGGAAATTGTGAGGGAAGAAGCTGAAAAAGGAGCCAAAGAAGGACTTATTGCGGTCGCGAATGAACAGATGCAGGGCCGCGGAAGACTTGGGCGCGTATGGCAGAGCAGGCCCGAACAAGGCATTTGGATGAGCCTGCTGCTTCGCCCGCAGGTGCCCCCGCGCTACGCTCCGCAGCTCACTCTGTTGTCAGCGGTAGCTCTTGCCGAGGCGCTTGACAGTTATCTGCCGGAGCCGACGACGATTAAATGGCCGAACGATATACGCATTCATAAAAGAAAAGTCGCAGGGATACTAACGGAAATGCAGGCAGACATGGATGAAGTACAGACGGTCATTGTCGGCATGGGTATTAATGTGAATCAAAACGACGGGGATTTCACTGAAGAACTTGCTGAAAAAGCTGGCTCTATCCGTCAGTACGCAGGTGTCCGCCAGAGCCGTCCGCAGGTTATCGCTTCTATCTTAAAAAGCTACGAGACCTGGTATAATGAATACTTAACGAATGGATTTGGTGCAGTCAAAGCAGCCTGGACCGCCAAGGCTGATACTCTGGGCAGCTTTATCCAGGTAGAGACGTCCAGGCAGACAGTAGAAGGAAAAGCTCTTCGTATAACGGAGGAAGGGGCACTGCAGGTTCAAAGGTCAGACGGAAACACCCAGACGGTGCACAGCGGCGAAATTTTGGATGATCCGCCGTCCGGGTAACGGAAGAAAGGAGGCAGGCAGATGGGACAAAAATATGTAGTCATAGATGTAGAAACGACCGGCACTTCTCCAAGAAAAGGAGCAAAAATAATTGAAATCGGCGCAGTGCTGATGGAGGATGAACAAGTGCTTGACACTCTTTCGACCTTTATCCAGCCGCATATGCCGATTCCTCCTTTTATCCAGCAGTTTACGGGCATTCATGACCAGGATGTAGAGCACGCCCCCGAGTTTTACGAAGTAGCTCCCACCTTAACTGCCTGGCTCGAGGATGCCGCCTTTGTCGGACACAACGTGCAGTTTGATCTGGCATTTATCAATGCCGGCATGCAGGAAGCGGGATTCCCGCTGTTTCAGGGAGCCGTAGTGGATACGGTGGAGTGTGCGAGACTGGCCTATCCCGAAGCTCCGGGGTTCCGGCTGTCGCAGATCACGTCGTGGCTGGACCTCGACCATGATCGTCCACACCGGGCGGACAGTGACGCCCTCGTCACGGCGGAACTGTGGATATCCATCCGTAAAAAACTTGCTATGCTTCCGAAGGCTGTGCTCCACCATCTGGACCGGCTGGCTGGCTTTCTGCACAGTGATCTCCACCGGTATATTGAACGCTGCATTGCAAAAGCACCGCAGCAGCTTCCCTACGATTTAGAGGAAAACCACGGCATTGTGTTCCGTAAAGAGCTTCCAGCGGATAAGCCGGAGCAGAGAAGCGTATCGCTTAAGGAAACCCTCAGCAAAGGCCATGCTAAACGAAGCGGTTGGGAACGCTTTGAGGAGCGCCCGGGGCAGCTGGAGATGGCTGAAATGGTCTATGCTTCGTTTAAGGAGCGGTCTCATGCTGTCATAGAAGCCGGCACCGGCCTGGGGAAAACGCTAGCTTATTTGCTTCCGGCAGTAAAATACCATCGTACATATAACCAAAAAATCTTAATTTCCACTCAGACACTTACCCTGCAGGAGCAGCTGATGAATGAGGACCTGCCGTTGCTCGAGCGGCTCATTGACGACCGGATCTCTGTGGCAGTTTTAAAAGGCCGGAGCAACTATATCTCTCTTCAGCGGTTTGAAAAATGGCTGCAGCACCGCCAATTTTCGCTCGAAGAAGCGCTTGGCCTCGGCCAGGTGCTGGTATGGCTGACGGAAACCAGGCACGGGGATCTGGATGAAATAAATATGGCCGGCGGCCGCAGAAATGCCCTGTGGGAAAGTCTGCGTCAAAACCATTACCAGGAGGAGCATGCCCAAAGAGGATGGGAGGCGTTTTGCTTTTATGCACGGGCCCGCCGCAAAGCTGAATATGCTGATATTGTCGTTACCAATCATGCGATGCTTTTAAGCGACATATACCAGGGAAATAATTTATTTGCCGCCTACCCTTATGTGATTATTGATGAAGCGCATCATCTGCCGGACACGGCAGGAAAATATGCAGGCAGAGCCGTGCACTATACAAAAGCGAACCGCCTGCTCCGCAGATTTGGCCTGGATACGAAGCAGAGTGTGGTACGGCCGCTCATTTGGTTTGGCGAAGAAGCCGGAATCACGTTTGAGTCAGGCTGGTACCAGGAACGCGAGGATAACCACGCGGTGCTCATGTATGAATGTGACGAACTGTTCCGCCTTCTCACCCGCTGGTGCCGCACGTCTTCCGGCCGTCGTCGTTCGGAGGTGGGCAGATACAGCCAGCGCTTTATTCCCGGCGGAGAAGCGGGTCCGGTATGGGAACAGGTGGAGGAAGCCGGCCGTCGTTTTCTCGCCCTGCTGGAACAGGAATTCAAGGAATGGCAAACGTTTGAGAAAGTGTGGGAAACCCAGCCATCAGCTAAAAGTTTTGTAAATGAACTTGCTGAACTAAATGCATATATGGAACAGCTGGACGGACTTGGGGACAATCTGTTTCACCTGCTGTTTGAACGGGAGCCTGAGCATGTGTACTGGGTGGAAGCAGAGCAGAGCGGCGCCAAAAATGCCGCGTATATTTATGCCCGCCCAATGGAAGTGGCATCGGAGCTGAGTGAACAGCTGTTTATGAGAAAAGACAGCGTGGTGCTTACGTCCGGTTCCCTGGCGGTTAATGGCTCGTTTGATTACATGAAATCAAAAATGGGGTTGAATGATTTCCTGCCGCAAACAAACCTGATCGCTTCTCCTTACCATTACGCGTCCCAGACACAGCTGCTCGTTCCAAAAGACATTTCCGGGGTGAACGACAAACACGCAGACTTTGAGCTGGAAGCGGCTGAATATATTTTCCATGCTGTTAATATTACGGAAGGTAAAACAATGGTGCTGTTTACTTCGTTTAATATGCTTAAACAGGTGTATCATCAGCTCAAGGAATGGACGGAAGAGTCGACATTGAGTGTTATCGGGCAAGGGATTACAAGCGGCACCCATGCCAAGCTGACCAAGCTGTTTCAACAGCAGGACAATGCTCTTTTACTTGGGACCAATGCCTTCTGGGAGGGTGTCGATATCCCCGGTGAAAAGCTGCAGCATGTAATTATTGTGCGCCTGCCGTTTTCCCCGCCCACAGACCCCGTCTACGAAGCTGTGTCGGATAAATTGCAGCGCGAAGGAAAAAGGTCATTTTATACAGAGGCCCTGCCGCATGCTGTGCTCCGGTTCAAGCAGGGATTTGGCCGCCTGATCCGCCATTCTGATGACCGGGGCGTAGTAACGGTCCTTGATAAAAGGATTATGGAGGCTTCCTATGGCTCCTCATTCATTGACTCGATTCCCCGCACCAATACGTATTATGAACCGATGTATGCGGTGCTGGACCGTATCGCTGATTTTTTTGAAGAAGCAAAAAAACGTTAAAAGGAGTGCAGAAATGGAACACTTTGTAATCGAGCATGTTTACCCAATCCCAAATGCACGCGGCGTCCGGGCGGTCAAAAGCCATATTGAAGTGAAGAACGGCACAATCATTACTGTAGCCCCGGGAGACTACCAGAATAGGGAAAGCGGCGCTATTATTCTGGATGGCCGGGGCAAATGGCTGAGCCCGGGTCTGTACAACACCCACGGCCATACCCCGATGACAATGATGCGGGGGGTTTCGGATGACGTGGTGCTCCAGGAATGGCTGAACAACCATGTGTGGCCAAGAGAGCGCCTGTTTACCAGCGAAACAGCGAAGGCCGGCACAGAGCTTGCTCTCGCGGAAATGATCCGCACTGGCACAACTGGATTCCTCGACATGTACCATATGGGCATGCAAAACACATATGAACTCGTGAAAAGCTCGGGCATCAAGTCAATGATTTCTAAGGGCATGATGAGTATTGGAACGCCGGAGGAGCAGAGCGAAAAGCTTGCAGCGGCCGCCCGTGACTTAAAAGAGTGGGAGCAGGATTCAAGCGGAAGAATAACAGGGATGCTTTTCCCACACGCACCGTATACATGCACACCGGACTTTTTGGAAAAAATTGTTGATGCGGGGCACCGCTACAATTTGCCGCTTGGTATTCATCTTGAGGAAACGGCCAGGGAAGTGGCAGATTATCAGCACGATTATGGCATGACTCCGGCCAGGAAATTAAAGGAGATTGGATTTTATTCACGCCCGGCGATGCTTACGCACGTCGTGCATGCGACAGATGAGGATCTCGACGACATGAGCGTGCCGGAAGTGACTATTTCCTACAATCCAATGAGCAATGCCAAGCTTGGCTCAGGTATTGCTCGTGTTCCGGAAATGCTAAAACGCGGCCTAAGGGTGACAATTGGCACGGACAGTGCTGTTTCCAACAACAACCTTGACATGTTTGAAGAGCTCCGCCTGGGCGCTTTGATGCAGAAAGTTGCCTTTCAGGATCCCAGTTCAATAGAAACAGAAGCGGTCTGGAAGATGGCAACAGAGAACGGTGCAGCATCGATGGGATTTGACAACAGCGGCAAGCTGGAATCAGGAGCTGCAGCCGACTTTATTCTACTCGACAGTGCATCATTTGCGCTCCAGCCGTATGATAATATTTTATCGCACCTAGTGTACGCGGCCTCCGGCAGAGATGTCACTGACAGCTTTGTGAACGGCAGACAGCTGATGAAAGACGGCGAACTTCTGACGCTCGATGAAGAAAAAATTAACGCCGAGGCCAACCGCCATTACCGTAAATTAAATGAAGCGTACTTATAGTACGCCGGGCGAGGTGAAATAATGGGAAACGAACAGCTTGAGGTCGTCGCCTCTGTAAAAATCGAAGCGTCGTCGGATCTGTATAAAATTGTTGATACACTAAATCGCACGTTAAAGCAGGAGGAATTAATGTTCGGCCTTTCTCTTGATAAGGAAAACGAAGAGCAGATGGTGTTTACCATTT
The DNA here is from genome assembly GCF_002265875.1 of Marinococcus halophilus. Taxonomy (GTDB): domain Bacteria; phylum Bacillota; class Bacilli; order Bacillales; family Marinococcaceae; genus Marinococcus; species Marinococcus halophilus. The sequence continues at coordinate 108,519 of NZ_NPFA01000004.1, read as the reverse complement.
ACCGCACATAGGGGGAGATGTCGTGAAAAACTGGATGACGCTTGCAGCCTTTCTGGTTGTTTTTCTGGTGGTAGTCGGCCTTGTCGTCGGCTATTTTCAGGCCCGGGCGCCGCTTGCTGATGACAAGGAGCGTGCAGAAACGCTGGCACTTGAAGAAAATAATGTTGCCGAAGTACAGAATACATTTATTTATAACGGCAAACAGCCGGTGAAAACAGTGCGCGTCGAAACTAATGACGGCAGCAGGGATTGGCTGTTTTTCCACGACGGGGAATTGCTCGAACGCCTGGCCGTTGCTGATACGTTGAGTATGCAGGAAGCTGAGGAGCGTATAGTGGAAATAGAGGGGATTGACGCTGTACGGAAGGTGACGCCCGGCTACGAAGACGACCGTCCGGTATACGAAGGCAAATACCGGACGGAAAACCAGCAGCATTATGTGTACATTGATATGGAAACGGGAGAATTTGTGAAAAGCTTCAGCCTGGACCGGGGCTAAGTACGCTAAACCACGCTTGAACTCCTTTTCGCTTTTCTTTACACTAACTATGGATAGATTGAGCACGGAAATTATTGAGGAGGAAAAAGTATGGAATTGTCCCAACGAGTGAAAGAAATTACCCCTTCATCAACTCTGGCGATTACAGCCAAAGCCAATGAATTAAAAGCTGCCGGCCAGGACGTTATCGGCCTTGGCGCCGGAGAGCCGGATTTTAATACCCCGCAGTACGTAATAGATGCAGCGGTGCGCTCCATGCAGGAAGGAAAAACGAAATACACCCCTTCCGGCGGTCTGCCGGAATTAAAGGATGCAGTGATTCAAAAATTCAAGCAGGATCAGGGACTTGAGTACTCCCGCGACGAAATCATCGTTGGAACCGGCGCCAAGCATATTCTGTTTACACTGTTTCAAACCATTCTTGATCCGGAAGACGAAGTGATTATTCCAACGCCTTACTGGGTCAGCTATCCGGAGCAGGTTAAGCTTGCCGGCGGGCGGCCGGTATTTGTCGACGGCAAGGAAGAAAACCAGTTCAAAATCCTTCCGGAGCAGCTGCGCGAGGCAGTAACGAGCAAAACGAAAGCCGTCATTATTAATTCACCGAGCAATCCGACTGGCACGTTGTACAGCCGGGAGGAACTCGAGGCCCTGGGAGAAGCAGCAAAAGCCGAAGATCTGCTGATCGTTTCCGATGAAATTTATGAAAAACTGATTTACGGAGACAAGCAGCATACATCCATCGCAGAGCTTTCCCCGGAATTAAAAGAGCAGACTATTGTCGTTAACGGCGTTTCTAAATCCCATTCGATGACCGGGTGGAGAATCGGCTACGCAGCCGGCAATCGTGCGATTGTCAAGGCAATGACGAGCCTTGCGAGCCATTCAACGTCTAACCCGACAACGAATGCCCAGTACGGAGCGATCGCCGCCTATACGCAAGACGACGGTGCTGTAGAAACGATGCGCCAGGCATTCAGCGAACGGCTGAACACGATTTACGACAAGCTCGTCTCTATCCCGGGAATTACCTGCGTGAAGCCGGAAGGCGCCTTTTATTTATTTCCAAATGTTGAAAAAGCAGCCAGCTCATATAAAGACGTGGACGAATGGGTGAAGGCACTGTTGGAAGAAGAAAACGTGGCGGTTGTTCCAGGCAGCGGATTTGGTTCTCCGCAAAACGTGAGGCTCTCCTACGCTACGTCCCTGGGACAGCTGGAAGAAGCAGTGGCAAGAATACGCCGTTTCGTAGAAAAATAATTTAATGAGTATAAACAGGACGAACCGGAGGGACTAACGTGAAAGTAACCATTGAACGTTTAAATCAATATATCGGCCAGGAGGTAAGGTTTGGCGCCTGGCTGGCCAATAAGCGCTCCAGCGGCAAAATCGCATTTTTACAGCTGCGGGACGGCACCGGCTTCGTGCAGGGTGTTATCGTAAAAAATGAAGTCGGGGAAGAGCTGTTCGCCCAGGCCAAAAATCTTCCTCAGGAAAGCTCGTTGTATGTGGACGGTGCGGTGAAAGAAGATGATCGTTCCCCAACCGGCGTGGAGCTTCAGGTGACCGGCTTCGAGGTTATCCAGGAAGCAGAACCTTACCCGATTACCCCGAAAGAGCATGGGACAGAATTTTTGATGGATCACCGTCACCTTTGGATGCGCTCGAGCAAGCAGCACGCGCTTTTGCGTATACGTGATGAAATTATTCAGGCAACCTACGCTTTTTTCCGGGAAAATCAGTTTATTAAAGTCGATCCCCCAATTTTGACAGGAAGCTCGGCGGAGGGGACAACATCACTTTTTCATACGAAGTACTTTGATGAAGACGCGTACCTGTCCCAGTCCGGCCAGCTGTATATGGAGGCTGCGGCTCTCGCTTTTCAGCGTGTGTTTTCATTTGGCCCGACATTCCGTGCGGAAAAATCAAAAACCCGAAGGCACTTGATTGAATTTTGGATGATTGAGCCCGAAATGGCTTTTTGTGATCATAATGAGAGCCTGGAAATTCAGGAGCAGTACGTCTCCCATGTCGTGCAGGCGGTGCTTGCCAACTGCCGACAGGAGCTGACTACGCTGGAGCGCGACACATCCAAGCTAGAAGCCATTCAGGCACCTTTTCCGCGCATCACGTACGATAAAGCGATTGAAATGCTGCAGGAGGCAGGTTATGAAGTAAGCTGGGGCGAGGATTTTGGTGCGCCTCATGAGACGTATATAGCAGAGCAGTTTCAAAAGCCGGTATTTATTACTAATTACCCGCTCGGCATCAAGGCCTTTTACATGAAGCCGGACCCGGATTATCCAGAAACCGCGCTCTGTGCCGACCTGATTGCTCCGGAAGGCTACGGGGAAATTATTGGCGGCAGCCAGCGTATTGACGACCTGGAGCTTATGAAACGGCGGTATGAAGAACACAACCTGTCGGAGGAAGCCTATGGCTGGTATCTGGATTTAAGAAAATACGGCACCGTGCCGCACTCCGGATTCGGTCTCGGACTTGAACGTACAGTCGGCTGGATTGCAGGCACTGAACATGTCCGGGAAACCATACCGTTTCCGCGTTTGTTGAACAGGCTGTACCCATAAGAGAAGAAGCCCCCGTCCCGGGGGTTTTCCTTTATGCACTTTGCCGACGGCCGGCCGGGTGAAGAGGAGGACAAACAGATGAACAAGGATAAAGAAATAGAAGCACTGATGCATGGTCATCTTTCCATTCCAGTAATTATTCTGGACAAATATCATCAGGTGGGGCTGAATGAAAAAGAAGCAATGATGCTCCTGCATATCTACCGTTTTGGCCAAAACAACGTGCCGCTACCAACACCGAAGGAACTGGCAGAGAAAATGAGCATGGATGAAAATGAATGCGCCGGCTGCCTGCGCTCAATGATTAAGCGGAACCTGCTGCAGATTGACGAATACGAACGCGAGGCAGTGCGCCAGGAATCATATTCGCTCTACCCTTTTTTCCGCCAGGCTCTTACGGCTGAAGTTCCGTCCAGTGAAGGGGAGCAGATCGAAGAGCAGCATCTGTTTCAAAACATTGAGCAGGAATTTTCCCGGCCGCTCTCCCCAATGGAATGGGAAACGATTAATGTCTGGCTCGATCAGGATCATTATTCGCCGGATATGATTCAGATTGCGCTGAAAGAAGCGGTCATGAATCAGAAATTCAGCCTTCGCTACATGGACAGGATGCTGCACGAGTGGAAACGCAAAGGCATTCAAACCAAAGAAGACGCTAAAGCGCAGACCGAACAGTTTAAACAAAAAGGCGGAAGGCGTACGCAGGCGGCCCAGTCGGAAAAACTGCCCGAATACCCTAATATTAACTGGCTGGATAAAGAGTAGAGGAGAAAAAAATGGCATTGACGAATAAAGATTTACAAGTTGTGGTTGAACGGATCGAGCACATGTTTCCGGAGGCGGAATGTGAACTGAATCACCGCAACCCGTTTGAACTGCTGGTAGCGGTCGTGCTCTCCGCCCAGGCGACTGATGCGCTGGTAAACAGAGTCACTCCCGGCCTGTTTGAACAGTACAGCTCTCCGGAAGATTTTGCCCATGCTCCACTTGAGGATATTGAACAGGCGATTCGTTCCATTGGACTTTATCGTAACAAAGCAAAAAATTTAAAAAAGCTTTCAGCCTCTCTTCTCGAGTTACATGACGGGCGTGTCCCGGAAACGCAGGAAGAGCTGGTTGGACTTGCCGGCGTCGGAAGAAAAACGGCGAACGTGGTAGCATCGGTAGCCTTCGGGGTGCCGGCCATTGCAGTGGATACACACGTGGAGCGGGTGGCCAAACGTTTAGGCATATGCAGATGGAAAGACAATGTTACCCAGGTAGAGCAGACATTAATGAAGCGGCTGCCAAAGGAAAAGTGGTCACAGATGCACCACCAGCTTATTTTTTTCGGCCGCTATCACTGCAAGTCCCAGGCCCCACAGTGTCCGTCCTGTCCAGTGCTTGAGTACTGCAGGGAAGGACAAAAACGGATGCGGAAAGAAGGTGCAGCATGGTGAACATACAAATTCCAGCGTCATTTCAGCACGAAATTTTTTATACCGTAACGCAAATCGAAGCAGACGAAACGGAAGGGCAGCAGATATTAGCACTTCGTTACCCGTTCTGGTATGAGATTGCTTATGAAAATGGACTGGCCGGTACTCCGCCGTGGCAGGAAAACATTAACCAGCATATCAAAACATTTATACAGTGGTGGGAAGAGCATCTGCCTTTCTTGGATGAATGCTGGGACGAAAGAGACAAGGAAAAGGCGGCTCCCTACATGAGACGCGGGCTCGCCCACTGGCTGTGCATGCTGTTTTGGATGAACGAGCGGCCGGTGCCTTCTGCAGAGCCGGAAGAATTGATCGCAGAAAGCAGAAAGCTCGCCCATAAGCCGATCAACGTAGAGGAAAGGCTCAGCTTTCTGCTTGAGTATCCGAATTATTTTCATTCCTATCTGCAGCTGAAGGAGCTGTATACAGAAGTGAAGAAAAAAGAAGCGCTGGCAAAACGATCCCGAAATCACGAATGATAAAGGAGTAAAATATGGCATATACGAGCGGTTGGGAACAACAATGGCTGCAGACAGACGTACAATTGGATCCGGCAGAAACCGCCATGCTTAAAGAGGTGCAGGAAAAGATTGAGCGCCCTTATTTTGAAGCTGCGTTTTGCGGGCATTTTTCAGCTGGGAAGTCGACTGTATTAAACGGCCTGCTTCAAAACGAACTGCTGCCCGCAAGTCCGATTCCAACAAGCGCCAATATTATATCGATTGAAAACGGGGAGCTTGGTCTTGAAGTTGAGACGCGCGAAGGTCAAATCCAAGCCTGGGAAGACGATATTCCGTGGGGGCAGGTGCAAAAGTGGGGACGGGATGGAGCGGATATCCGTTCTATCCGTATGCGGGCCCCCCTGCCGTTTTTAGGGCCTCACAGCCGGATGGTGGACACCCCGGGAGTGGATTCGACGGATCCACTGCACCAGGCAGTGACAATGGAGAGACTGCTGGCCACCGACGCTGTTATTTATGTTACAGACTATAACCATGCTCAGTCGGAAACAAACATCCGGTTTTTGCAGCAGCTGACGGCAGAGGGCAAACCGATTATTTTTGTTGTCAACCAGATGGACAAGCACTGGGAAGAAGAAATAACGCTGCGGGCGTACCGCAACCAGATTGCCGCAACGCTTGAACGTAATCAGGTGCACGTGCTTGCGACGTATTATATTTCTATGCGCGAGGAGCAGTACCCGGATAACGAGCTGGAGACGTTTGCCGCCCACGTGCGAAGCCTCCTGTATCACGGAAGCGAACTGCTCGAACGAAGTGAGGAACGGATGCGCCAGACCGTGCTGTCACGAATCCGCGACAGGCTGCGGGAGGAACAGCAGACAGCCCTTGAAGATTGGCAGGAACGGACAGAGCACGCCGGAATTCCTGCACAGCTTATTGACGATAGCGCTCAGCCTGACAGTGAAGAAAGATGGAACGAGTGGTTCAGGGAATGGAAACGAACACTGGACCAGGCACATTTGTTTCCAGCATCCACTGTAGATAAAGCAAGAGACTGGCTTGAAAGCTGGCAGCCCGGATTCAAAGCAGGGTCCTTGTTTAATAAAAAACGGAAAACGGAACAAGCCAGAGAGGAGCGGGCAGAAGCACTGCTGGCAGATATAAATGAGAACATTAAAGCGTCACTGACGTTTCACGTGCGTGAACTGCTGCAGCCTGAGAAGCAGGACGCTTCTTCCTATAGCGCTACTTTTACAGATCGTGTGCAGGATATTGATGTTCAACTCGGACGTAAAGACCTGGAAGTGTTTATCCCGGATGGGGAAACGGGAAGGCAGTATGTATTTCAAGTGACCGATCAGCTCGCCGCTTTAATTACCCGGCGCTTTAAAGATCAGGCGGAGGCACTGCTCGAAGAAAAAGAACGGGTGCTTACCTCAACTGCAGGCCCGGTATTGTCGGAAGAGGAGCAAACGAAACTAAATGAACTGCAAAACGGCTGGCAAGAGGAAAAAGAACGGCTGAATCAGGAAATCACCCGGCTCGAACGCCAGATGGAAAGCGTAGCCTCCCGGCGGGAATGGGAGCAGGAAATCCGGCAGATGATGAGCGAAGAGGCGCCTTTCGATGTTCCGGAAATTATTATATCGCAGGAGGAAGAAACGACAGAAGAACAGGAAAGTATTTCTCCAGTACAAAAGGAACTTCCTTCGTACAAAGAAGAAATTCAGATGGTGGAAGCATTCGCAGCCGATTCTTCTGATTCTCCGTTAATTGAAGAAGAAAAGAAGCATTTGCAGCGTCTATGTGAGAATCTGCAGCACCAGGAGCTTCATGTTTCAGTGTTTGGCGCTTTCAGTGCGGGTAAATCGAGCTTTATCAACGCGCTTCTTGGCGCTCCGGCGCTCCCCGTATCACCGCATCCGACAACGGCTGCTGTAAATATTGTCCGTGCGCCGGAGAATGATTACACGCATGGCACGGTTATTCTGCAGTTGAAAGATGAAGATTTTCTGGACGAGGAAATCCAGGCTGTATCAAAAGAGCTTGGGGAACAGTATTCGCTTGCCTCCATTCAAAAATGGAAAAAGCCAAACCGGACCCGCGACGCCCGGATGGAAACATACAGTCAGTATATGTACACCCTGCAGGAAAGCATCAAAAAACATCATTCCTCGCTCGGCGAAATTCGTACCATCGATATGGAGGACTGGAGCTCCTGGGTGGCGGATGAACAAAAAGCATGTCTCGTCAAACAGGTAACTCTTTATTATGAGAGCTACTGGACGAACCGGGGACTTGTATTAACCGACACGCCAGGGGTTAATTCCATCCACGGGCGCCATACCAATGTCGCGTTTGATCATTTACGTCAGTCGGATGCTATTTTTTACGTTACGTACTTCAATCATGCATTCTCAGATGCCGATGAACGATTTATCCAGCAGCTTTCGCGGGCAAATGAGGAATTTGAACAAAATAAACTGTACTTCCTGATCAATGCCGCCGACTTGGCAAGAGATGACAATGAGCGCCGGCAGGTCGTCAATCATGTGCGCGGACAGCTGCGCCAGAACGGGTTTGAGGCCCCGTTTCTGCTGCCTGTTTCAAGCCAGCGCGGCCTGGAGGCAAAACAGCAGGGCGAAGAAGACGAGATGTTTTCAGCCTTTGAAAATTATTTGTCCGGACAGATCTGGCAGGAGCTGCTTGTGGTGCAGCAGCAGTATGTCGTCGAGCAGGCGCTCAATTTAAAAGAACAGCTCGAGCGGGCGTTGCAGGTACAAAAGCACGATGCAAAAAGTGTCGCTGCAGAAGCAGAACGGCTAAAGCAAAAGCTTCAGCAGTACAAAGAAGTCCCGGAGCGCTTTCATATGGAGCGTTTGCGAAAAGAGCTCGCCTCAGACACCGAAGAGCGGCTGATTCATGTGCGTAAGCGTCTCTATCTATTTTATCAGGACTACTTCAACAAAGCCGTGAACCCAGTTACTATCGACGGGGCTACCCGGAAAGAACAGCGAAGGCAGCTGGCCGGACGGCTGACTGAAATTAAAGAGGAACTGCTGGTGCAGGCCGGCCAGGAAAGAGAAACAGCGTTTATCCGTCTTGAAGAATTAATGAAGCGGCAGTTGAAGCAGGAAATAGAAGAACAGTACAGAAACGTCCGGGAAGATTTCCCAATGTTTCAGGTTCCCGATGCCAGCCGCTCTTTTATTCCGAAAGCAGAAAAAACGCTCGGTATCGAGGTGGAGCCTAAAGCATTTGAAACGTATTTTCGCTCAGCAAAGGATTTCTTTGTGCATCAGGAAATAAAAAACCTGAAAGAGGTCTACGGGGAAGAAGTTCAAAATGAAGCAGCAAAAGTAACGAAAGAAATAGTCCAGGAGCTTGAAGAAAACATTGAAGCCGGCATCGGGGCGGTCTCTGAATATATTTATGCTGAACACAGCCAGGCTCTCAATAGGGAATTCGAGCGACTGTCCACATGGTATGACCAGAGCTATTACACCGTGCTGCAGGCAGAATGGGAAAAACTTGCGCCGTTGGTTAAAAGAGAAAATGAGGTTCATATATAAAAGAAACCGCACAGCCCACAAGGCGTGCGGTTCTTGTTTATTATTCGTTTGTCTGGGCTTCTTCTTCCGGTTCAGACGCACTATCCTCTGGCTCCGCAGGTTCGGAGGTCTCTGACTCCGGTGGGGAATCTCCGGTGTCCTCGCCCCCGTTATTGCCGCCGGTACCGCTTTCCCCGCCGGCATCTGATTCAGATTCGGCCGGGGCTTCGCTGTCTGTGTCTGTTTCTTCTTCGCGGCCTTCTTCTGTGGTGCCGGAATCTTCCTCTGCCGGCGTCCCCTCTTCAGTTCCACCGCTTTCTTCCGGGCTCTGTTCTGGGTTTTCTTCTGGTGTGTCTTCTGGTGTGTCTTCTGGGTTCTCATCAGCTTCTTCAGCTGGCTCCTCTGCCGGTTCGGGATCACTCTGACTGTCTTCAGTTTCGTCAGAGCTGTTGTCTTCAGCTGGCTCTTCATTCTCTGGTGCTCTCCCGTTTTCCGATTCATTCTCAGGGGATGGTTCAGTAACCTGGAAGTCCACTTCACCTTCTACAAACAGCTCCGTAATTGTCTCAGCGTCCGGGGTGCTGGATGTAGCCCGTTCCCCCGTTTGTTCATTCAACTGTACTGTCACAACAGAATCGGGCTGTTCAAAGTCAGGAGTGTCGATGCCGCTGCTCACCTGCTGCATGATCTCGCGGAAAACATCTTTGGCAGCTTCAGTCTGCCCGTCTACAAGATAATTATTTTCCGATCGGCTTTCAAAGCCCGCCCAGACAGAAGCTGTATAATTTGTAGTGTAACCATTAAACCATACGTCTGGTACACCGCCCTCAGGGATATTCAGGCTGTTCATTTCGTCCTCTGTAAAGTTGGTTGTGCCAGTTTTGCCGGCGAGCGGGAGACCGTCGATCTGAGCGCCGGTGCCGGTGCCTTCAGATATAACGTCTTTTAGCATGTCTGTAATCATATAGGCAGTGTAGTCCTCCATCGCCTGCTCCTGCTCTGGTTCAAAGTCAATCGTCCGTCCATCCGGAAACTCAATCCGCCGGATAGAGTGAGGATCGTTATAAACCCCTTCATTTCCGAAAGCGGCGTAGGCCCCGGCCATCTGCTCAGAGGAAACCCCCTGCTCAAGCCCGCCGAGAGCTGAACCATAGTAGACGTCCTCAAGGCCAAGGCCAAGACCGTTGGCAAACGACCTGGCATTATCAAGGCCGACTTCCTCAAGCGTTTTTACTGCAGGGACGTTCAGGGAATCCGTCAGCGCTTCACGCATGCTGACACTGCCCCGGTAGTCCCGGGTATAGTTGCGTACGTCGGTGTCTGTGTCCGGGTACTGGTATTCTTCATCCTCGATCTGATGGTACGTAGACCACTGCATATTTTCGATAGCCGGACCGTAATCCAGGACAGGCTTGATAGTGGAACCTGGCTGGTTCGGGTCGGTAGCGAAATTATAGCTCATTGCCGTATCAGGGCTCTGACGGTTGCCGACAATGGCTTTCACTGCGCCAGTCTGGGTGTCAAGCAGCGTGAAGCCGATTTGAAATTCTTCATTATCCGGAAAGCTTGCAAGCGCCTCGGGGCTTTGGATCAGTTCTTCGGCCTGTTCCTGTGCTTCAGTATCAAGCGTCGTGTAGACCTTCAGGCCAGCTGTGTATATATCAGATGCCTCAATGCCGTCAAAGTCTTCAAGCTCGTTTTGGACGTAAGACATAAAGGAGTCATAGGCGGCGCCGTTTTCCGGCGGCTGGTAGTTAAGCTGTTCATCTACCGGGGTACTAGAAGCTTCTTCCGCTTCCTCGTCGGTAATGTAGCCTTGTTCATTCATCATAGAAATAATCTGGTTTCTTCGTTCCTCGGCATTTTCCGGATTTTGCACCGGGTCATAATACGTAGGCCGGCGCGGAATAGCGGCTAGAAGAGCAGCATCTGCGATCGTGAGCTCGCCTGGATCCTCTTTTCCAAAATAGGTCTGCCCGGCCTGGGTGATGCCGTAGGCTCCCTGGTTGAAATAGATTAGATTGACGTACATTTCGAGAATTTCATCCTTGCTGTACTGCTGCTCAAGTTTGATGGCTAAATACTGCTCCTGGACTTTACGCGATATATTTTTATCAGGGGAAAGAAACGCATTTTTCACAACCTGCTGGGTGATAGTGCTAGCCCCCTGGGAGCCGAAACCGTCAGTAAAATTTGCCCATAATGCTCCAAAAATCCGCTGAACGTCGATGCCGAAGTGGCTGTAAAACCTCTCGTCTTCTACCGCGATAAATGCTTCCTTCGCATAGTCGGGCATTTCTTCAATGTCGGCGAGTTCCCGGTTGCTGCTGTTCTGCAGCTGGGCAATCTCTTCATCGTTTTGGTCGTATACCGTAGCAGCCTCCGATAAAACGATCGCTTCCGCGTCTAGTTCCGGGGCCTGATTGATCATATAAGCGACAATAATGACACCGGCAGTCATGAAGACAAGCATGAGCGAAAGCGCCCATATAATGAATGTCTGCCAAAGCGGCCGTTTGCGCTTTTTCTTTTGTTTATTTTTAGGGTTCTTCTGGTCGGCCGTTCGTTTTTCCCGGCGGGACCGGTAATTGTCACTCATTGACGTTCGTCCTTTCGTTGTGCATAGCATCTAGTTCTGTGTACCCAGGCATTAGACGTTCAAATTTTTATTTTGTTACACGTATGTTCAGTGAAAATAAACGTCCTTCACGGTCTTTAAATAGTCGAGTCTTGGATGAAGGCCGAGCGGGATCGGATGCCCGTGTTCCTGAAGTTCCTTATAAGGAATGGATTTTCGTTTCGACTGGCCGTAATACCAGTGAAGAAACCGGGAAGCGTCGTACAGGTACGTCTCCCCATGTACAGTGAAACGGAGAAGCACAAATGCGATACCGTCCTGCTTTTGGACTTTATGCATGTGCTCCGCCTGATGATCATGAAAATTCTGCAGCGGAAAGGCTGTCTTATTGCGCGTTTCTTTCGCTTCAAAATCAATATAACGCCCGGCAAAAACACCATTATAATCTGTGGTGGAAGCCTGTTTGAAATATGCTTCGGTGATGCGTGCAGCGCTTCGCTTCGGATAATGCACATCGACAATCTGTACGGGCGTTGGCTTTTTATGTATGATTCCGATGTCACGTGCAATGTAGTAATCGTTGGATTCATTAATGTCTTCTTCAAGTGTCATGCCGCGGTTGGCAAAGCTTTTTTCCGCCGGCGGGCTCTGCCGGGAGGGAGTGTTTTTGTTCGGGCGGTATACTTTTCCATTGGGGTAGCGGTAAGCCATAGGAATCTTCCTTTTCTAAAAATTACTGCCTTCTGCTATTTTACCATAATTTCTGCCGGGAATTATGTTTCCTGTGCTTACAATGATAGACAAAGCCTTGGTTGTTCGTGTTAGGATAGAAAAGAATGAGAAAGGAAGGGGATAGCATGAGCGATACACCGATTAATATTGGATTTGGCAATATGGTGATGGCAGAACGGGTAATTTCAATTGTGAGCTCTGATTCTGCCCCGACAAAACGTTTGATTCAGGAAGCACGTGAAAGAAAAATGCTTATCGATGTAACCAACGGACGGAAAACAAGGAGCATCATCCTGTCGGACAGCGACCATGTGCTGCTGTCGGCCATTCAGCCGGAAACAGTTGCTCAAAGGGTAAGCAATCAGCAGGAGCAGGAAGAGAGCACTTCATAAAATATTCGCTTTCCTGAAAAGGGAAGCGTTCTTTGTATCAAAAGGGGGTTTTTCGATGCCAGGGCTTTTCGAAAGCTGCGACCAGATGAAGCGCCGGATGGACGAAGCGGAACAGGTTTTTTACGAGGTACAGGAACGGGACGACCGTCCGGATTTTTACGAGGAAGTGAAGCCGTTTGTCGACAAGGTAAAAGGGGAAGCAGATGTATGGAAAGAGGAGGCTTCTGCCTGGGTGCAGACGACAAGCTATCCGTACCTGCACGAATCCCAGATGGAGGATACGTACGATAACATTATGAATGCCTCTCTCCAGGCCTACCAGCGGACAACAAAAGAAAAACAGTTCAAGGAAACGCTGCAGGCTGTGGAGTTTATTCTAAATAGCATTCAAACGCAGTTAAAACAAGAATCCTAGAAAGGGGAGAGTAAGTTGAGCTTTTTAGTTTCTTCTGAATGGCTGGATGAACACCGCCGCGATGAACACGTCCGGGTGGTGGACTGCCGGTTTGAACTGAAAGATGCAGCCGCGGGGCATGAAGCGTATGTTAAAGATCATATTCCCGGTGCTGTCTTTATCGATGTAGATAAGCATCTATCTGCCCAGGCAGGTACCCACGGAGGGCGCCATCCATTACCGGATATGGACTTTTTCGCCCAGGTTTTGTCAGAGCGTGGAATAGACATGCAGACGACCGTGGTAGCTTATGACGACCAGGGAGGCATGGGGGCAGCTAGATTTTGGTGGCTGATGCAGTATGCGGGCCATACGAATACATATGTCCTCGACCGCTCTTATACTCACTGGGTGAAAGAAGGGTTCCCGACAACAGAGGAAATCCCAACGCCGCTTATGAAGCAGATGAAAATAGACCGTGAGCCGAACCAGCTGGTCCATCTCGAAGAAGTAAAGCAGCAGCTGCGAAACGAACATGTGGCCCTCGTGGATGCGAGAAGCTATGAGCGCTATGCTGGAGAAAACGAAGAAGTGGATGCAGTTTCTGGTCATATTCCCGGTGCCTATCATTATTTCTGGAAGGATGTACTTCGCGAAGACGGCACATGGAAATCCCAGGATGAGCTGCGTGACCACTTCCGGGGACTCGAGGGATTTGATGAAGTTATTTCTTACTGTGGCTCGGGTATTACAGCCTGCGTCAACGTACTCGGCATGAGAGAGGCTGGAATCGAACAGGTGCGTCTTTATAATGGAAGCTGGAGTGATTGGATTTCCTATCCGGACCTTCCAATTGAAAAAGAGCCAAATACTTTATAAGGTGGATGAAATAATAAAGCTGCCGGCTTCCTGCCGGCAGCTTTGCTTTATATAAATGCATCAAAAACGCCCCGATCGGAAAATTGCGTACAGCAGCCAGACAAACAAAAAGAACGCGACAATAAAGCTGATTTCGATGACTGGGAGCTGAACGAGGATTGAATTGTTATCCCCGAACGTAGAGCCGACGATCAAGCCGACCATCACGATGCTAAACGCAAGTAAGATGACGCTGAAGCTTAGGCGGTTGCCGATCCGATCAAGCTTGTTCATTAAAATATTTATGCGGGGCATGCGCACATCGACGCCGAGTTCATCATCATTAATTTTTTTCAATGCAGAACGAATTTCCTTCGGTAGCTCGCGGATATAGCCAAACTGTGCTTTGCCTTCGCGAAATACATCCTCGATCCGGTCCTGCGGGTTCAGCCGTTCTTTTACAAGCATCCTGCCGTAAGGCTCGGCAATTTCCACAATGCTTAAGTCCGGGTCGAGCTCAGTAGCAATGGATTCAATCGTAATAATGGCTTTGGCAAGCATCGTAAATTCTTTGTGGATGCTGATACCATATCGGTGTGAGGTGGAAAATACATCGTTGATGGCTGCGCCGATTTCAATCTCTTTAAAAGGTGTTTCGTAATATTTGGATAAAAGGTATTCTACGTCCTCTTCAAAAATTTCTGTATCCATATCTTCCGGAAAGTCGGCCATTTCATAGATCGCAGCCGCTACATCCCGGGTGTTCTGCCTCGTCATGGCAATAACATAGTTAATGAACTGTCTGCGCATGCTTTTGCTTAAGCGGCCGACCTGCCCGAAATCAATGTAGGCAACAATGTTTCCCTTTTTAAAAAGCAGGTTCCCGGGATGGGGGTCGCTATGAAAAAAACCGGTACGCAGCACCTGGTGTAAAAAAGAGTCCACCAGATGGTGAGCGAGCTTCTTTTTATCAAATTCAACAGTAGCGTATCTAAGCTCGGAGAGTTTATACCCCTCGATATATTCAATAGTCAGCACGCGGCGTGATGACCAGGTTTCATAAACTTCAGGAACCTGAACAGAATCAAAGTGCTGAAGGGCCCGTGCCATTTTTTCTACATTGCGTGCTTCGGTAAAATAGTCAAATTCGTCCCGTATGGCAGCAACATATTCCTCTACAACATCCTGAAGCTGATAAAACTGGGCCCATTGGAATCGTTGAGTGAGGAGACGGGCCAGATCCCGCAGAATATCGATATCCTGTTCGATAATCTCTTTAATATGCGGGCGGCTGATTTTTACAACAACATCCCGTCCGTCATGAAGTACTGCTTTATGTACCTGGCCAATTGATGCAGCGGCTATAGGAATTTCATCAAAATAGGAATAAATGTTGCCAAGAGGTTCATGAAGGTCATGCTCGATTACCGATTTGGCTGTTTCATACGGAAACGGCGGCACATGATCCTGAAGCTTTGCAAGTTCATCGACAATGGACGGAGGAAAAATGTCCCTTCGGGTACTTACAAGCTGGCCGAGTTTGATGAATGCTGGGCCAAGCTCTTCCACAACAAGCCGGAGGCGGACCCCGATAGACTGGGTATTCCAGTCGTTGGGATCCGACATGATCCGCTTAGGAAGAGAAAGAATATGAAAAAGTCCCACTTCCTGCAAAATATATCCGAAGCCGTGTTTCGCAAGAGTGGTAGCAATTTTTCTGTATCGATTTGCGTGCCGGATACTTTTTGTTATGGCCATGAAGCGTTCCTTCCTTTAATTAAAATTTGCGGTTATTCGCGGTCAGAATTGTTCATCGCCCTTTCAATGGCATCGAGCTTTAGCTCAAGCCGCTCAATATCCCGTTTTGTTGCGATGCCCATGCTTTCCACCCGGTTTTCGAAGGAGTTTTTCGCCTGGCTGTTCCAGGAATCGCTCTGCACCGATCCTCGTTGAATCATTTCTTCTTTCCATTCGTCTGCTTCCCTCGGGGTAATCTTTCCCTTGGTCACCAGATCATCAAGGTATGTCTGGACTTTTTCCCGTCCATATGAGGCCGCTCCGAGTCCGAGAAAAAATCCTTTTTTCAGCATATCGTTCATGAAAAATCCCCCTTTATGATTTGAAAGAATTGCACTAAATACATTATACCAAAGATCGGGACGGATAAAGAAATGCCGGAATTATCATTTATGTACCCTGCAGGCAAAGCCTGAAAACGCACGGCTTTTCAGTGTGCATATTCATGTTATAATAGTAAGGGTTTGAACGAGAGCAACAAGCGGCGGAGAAGATCTCTGCCGCTTTCGAGCATTTACAATAATCATGTTAACCGGGCATTCACACCTAAAGTGAAGGCGCGCTTAGTAGAAAGGAACGTTGCTTGTATGGGGAATATACACATTGAAGACATTATCATTGCAAATCAAACGCTGAAAGACGTGGTAACGCATACCCCATTGCAGAAAAACCAGGTGCTTTCTGAACGTTACGGGGCCAATATTTATTTAAAACGGGAGGATCTTCAGGTGGTGCGCTCATTTAAAATTCGCGGAGCGTACTATATGATGAGCAGCCTTCCCAAGGATAAGCTTGAAAATGGCGTCGTGTGCGCAAGCGCTGGTAACCACGCCCAGGGGGTGGCGTATTCCTGCCAGGCACTGAAGGTAAAGGGCCATATTTTCATGCCTAATACGACTCCGCGCCAGAAAATTTCCCAGGTGAAGTTATTTGGGAAGGAGTATGTGGAAGTAGTACTTACAGGAGACACGTTTGACGACGCTTATTATGAAGCGAATGCTTACGGGGAAGCGCACGACATGGAATTTGTGCACCCGTTCAACAATGAAAAAGTGATCGCCGGACAGGGCACGGTCGGGATGGAAATTATGAATGATATTGAAGAGCCGATCGATTATTTATTTTCCTGTATCGGCGGTGGAGGGCTTGTGTCCGGGGTCGGCACATATGTTAACTCCATTTCTCCTTCCACGAAGATCATCGGCTGTGAGCCGGCCGGTGCACCTGGAATGAAGGCCTCCATTGAAAATCAGGGCGTCGTTTCCCTCGACTATATCGACAAATTTGTAGACGGAGCTGCAGTAAAGAGGGTGGGAGAACTGACATATGATGTATGTAAGGATCTTCTTAACAGCATTACGCTCGTGCCTGAAGGCAAAATATGCACCACTATTCTGGAACTGTACAATGAAAATGCGGTGGTGGCTGAACCGGCAGGCGCCCTGTCGATTGCAGCTCTTGATTTCCATAAAGAAGAAATCAAAGGAAAAACGGTCGTTTGTATTGTCAGCGGAGGGAACAATGATATCGGCCGCATGGAAGAAATGAGGGAGAAATCATTGATCTATGAAGGACTGCAGCACTACTTTATTGTGAATTTTCCGCAGCGTGCGGGCGCTTTACGGGAATTTTTACACGACGTGCTTGGGCCGGATGATGATATTACCCGCTTTGAATACAACAAGAAAAACAACAAGTCCAACGGGCCGGCGCTTGTCGGTATTGAAGTGACTTACCCTTCGGACTACGACAAGCTGCTGACAAGGATGAAAGACCGCGGCATCAAATATACGGAAATCAATAAAGAAGAAACGCTGTTTAATTTCCTAATCTAAAAACGGTACAAGGGCAGAAAAGGAGCGGATACAATGATCAGCGAGAATCGGAACGGCTGGGTAGAGGTTATGATGCAGCAGGAGCACGCGGCTCTTTCAGGAGAGTGCATGAAATACTGGCACCATGAAACATTCAAACAGCAGCCATCCTGGCCTTCAGCGCTTCAAGCCACCTCCAGGCACGACGATGCCTGGAAAACACTGGATGAAGAACCGATGCTTGATGAAAACGGGTGGCCGGTATCGTTTGTGCATTACCCGGTGCCGCCGAAGCTTGGCGCCTACCGAAATACTATTAATGCTCTTGAAGAGGAAGATCCGTACCAGGCTTACCTGCTCAGCAGCCATTACGGCTCGTTTTTTAAAGAATCCGAGGTGCCGGAGGAAATCGCTTTTATGCAGGAAGAAATTGCCCGCCAGCAGCGGCTGATTGTCGGCTGGCAGTGGAATTTTCTGATGGCAGCTGAGCATTTTCATCTGCTTCAGTTTTTTGACGACTTATCTCTTTATATATGCATGAATACGCCGGGGGCTTCCAAAGAACAGGAGGTTCCCTGGTTTCGGGACGGCTTCCGCCAGACGTTCGACTCGCTCAATCATGAAACGATCCAGGCCCATTGGAAAGATGAAGAGACGGTAGTTTTGCAGCCGTTTCCGTTTACGGAACCTTTTACCGTTGAGGTAAAACGGCGCTGCGTAAAACAGCCGCTTCAGGCGCCCAAGGATTTGTGGGATGTGAAGCCGGACAGCCGCCGGGTAACTTTGCAGCCTGCGGACTAGCTGTTAAAAGCACGATAAAGGAGGAATCATCATGACACTGCAGGGCAAAAGAATTATTGCATTTGTAGAAGACGACTTTGAAGATTTAGAATTGTGGGTGCCGGTCATGCGGCTGCGTGAAGAAGGCGCTGAGGTGCTCCTTACCGGAAAAGAAAACGGCAAAACGTACACGGGAAAACACGGCGTGCCGGCGGCAGCTGAAGCAGCGCTCGCCGACGTGGACCCGGCAGACTATGACGGTGTGCTGGTGCCCGGAGGATGGGCACCGGATAAACTCCGCCGCTACAGTGAAGTGCTCTCGATTGTACGGTATATGAATGACCATAAAAAAATCATTGGTGAAATTTGCCATGCCGGGTGGGTACTTGCTTCAGCAGGGATTCTGAAGGGTGTTCATGTAACAAGCACGCCAGGCATCAAGGACGACATGACCAACGCAGGCGCAGTATGGTCAGACGACCCGGTAGTCGTAGACGGCCATATCGTTTCAAGCCAGCGCCCGCCGGATATTCCAGCTTACAATCAGGCGCTTGTCGAAGCTTTTCGTGCGCAGTAAAAAGACCAGGCCGCGCCAGCCGGGCATTTTATAAGAAGCCAGCTGGTAAAGGTCTGGGAGATAAAGCGGGGAGGACTAATTGGAACGAAAAACGAGCGAACAGCTTGAGCAGATGCTAAAAGCGCGGGAGGGACGCCAGGTGGTCCTGTTTACCTCCCCGACGTGCGGCACGTGCCAGCTGGCAAAACGGATGCTTGCACCGATAGAAAAACTGTATGCCGGTGCTTCTTTTCTGGAAGTAGATATTAACACCGCTCCTGAGCGGGCCAGGCAGCTCGAGATCCAGAGCGTGCCGTGCTTAATGGTTTTTGCTAGTGGAGAAGAAAAGCAGCGGTTGTACAAAATGCAGTCGGGCGCATATTTGCTCGAGCAGCTGCATTCATACTTGAAAAAAGATTTGACAGAATCAAAGGAGGATTCGCATGCAGGCCCCTCAGTTTCAACTCAAAGAAATGTCGAGCGGCGTTGAATGGTCGCTGGAACAGCTGAAAGGAAAGCCGGTACTGTTAACGTTCTGGGCATCCTGGTGCCCGGATTCTTCCGCGGATCTGGTGCAGAAAAACCGGTTTTATGAACAAATGAACGTAGACAGTCCGCTGCAGTTTGTTACAATTAACGTAACCGGCCGTGAACGGCGGGAAGAAGATCCTGAAATGTATGTGGAAAACAACAATTATCGTTTCCCGGTACTTCAGGACGAAGGCGTGGATACGTACAGACGCTATAAATGCGAAGGTGTGCCGAGTACGTTTATTATTGATGAACAAGGCGACATTGTTGCCCAATACGGAGATAAAGCATCATTTATTGATATTATGCAAAGCCTGCAGAAGGTAAACAGCATATAAAAAGCCCGCTGCGGACGGCGGGCTTTTTGCATATATTGGATAAGCTTCATTTTGGCGGGCGTCCAGAAGAAATAATGCGTTTTACCTGGTCGCTGTTTGGATAATCGTTAGCATCAAACTGTGCTAAAACTTCATCAGTATCATAAGGCACCCGGCGGATTTCCGGGATGATTTCTCCGTCTTCGATAGTCAAAAGAACGTAGGACGGTGTTGGGTCCCCGTCAAAGGGCAGGCCGATGCTCCCTGTATTGATCACCCATCTCGCTCCTATTTTTCGAATGGATGGAGTGTGCACATGGCCGTATACATAAATGTCTGCCTCCTGCTTCTGGAAAAATGATTCTTCAAAAACAGAAGCATCACTGTCGACAGGCACTGGAGGGAACAGGCTGCCCGGCACCGCATGGAAGGCGAACAAGCGGAAGCCTTCATAGTCATCGAGAAATGACTCAGGAAGTTCTTCTAAGTATTTAATGTCATTGCTGGAAAGTCGCTCGAGTGCCCACTCTCTCTCCTGATTCATAATAGAGCGCTTAGCTTCAGGCACCTCCCCCTCGCGCACGCCGCGGACAATCCATTCGTCTGCATTTCCCTTCAGTACTTTTGCAGGCAGGGACTGAACGGTTTCAATAGAATTTTTTGGCTCCGGTCCGCGAAAAGCAAGATCGCCAAGCATATACATATGGTCTACCGATAAGGCATGCAGGTCGTTTAATACAGCTTTTAACGCTCGTGCATTGCCATGGACGTCGGAAAGAAGTGCAATTTGCAACGTAATAACCTCCTCATGAGCTTTTAAAACAATCTTATTATAGTGTATCAGAACAGCGGGCTGGTTTGGAATGCAAATGCACAAGCCGGTTGGCAGGAGAGGCTTCTCCTGTGCTATAATCAGACGTGCAAATCGGGACGTTATTTTAAAGGAGAGAGATTAATCATGCATATTACATCCATTGAGCCAACACCGAGTCCTCATACGATGAAGCTGAATGTTAACGAAACGCTGCCTGCTGGAACGACAGGCAATTATAAACCGGAAAATAAAGAAGATGCACCGGCACCGATCCAGCAGCTGCTGGAGATCGAAGGCATTAAAGGTGTGTATCACGTCGCTGACTTTATGGCCCTCGAGCGTCATCCAAAAGCCGACTGGGAGCAGCTGCTCCCTCAGGTGCGCCAGGCATTCGGCGAAGAGGTGGAGCAGCCGGCCGAAGAGCCGGAAGAGCCGCAGGAAGCGTTCGGGGAAGTACAGGCACAGGTACAGATGTTTAAAAACATCCCGATGCAGATAAAACTATTGGCTGGCGAGGAAGAAAAACGCCAGGGTCTGCCGGAACGCTTTCAGACCGCTGCGTTTGAAGCCCAGCTTGAAGACGATAACATCGTGATGCAGCGCAAATGGGAGGATTACGGGGTTCGTTACGGCCAGGATCTGGAACAGATAGGCAGCGACATGGCAGAAGAGATTGCTGCTGCTTATCCCGATGAACGGCTGAAACGGCTGGTGCGAATCGCGAATACGCCGGAAGCGGAAGAAACAGAGCCGAAGTTTAAAAAAGTGACCATGGAGATGATGGAGGAGCCGGATTGGAAACAGCGCTATGCAGCCTTTGACCAGATGGATCCTTCCATGGAAGATCTTCCGGTCATCCAAAAAGGGCTTGCAGATGAAAAACCGGCGATTCGCCGGCTCGCCGTCGTGTATTTAGGCATGCTTGAAGATCCTCAGGTACTTCCGGATCTGCAAAAGGCGATGCAGGATCCGTCTGTCACCGTGCGAAGAACAGCAGCAGACACGTATTCTGATCTGGGGGACCCTGCGGGCATCCCCGACATGATTGAAGCGCTGAAGGACAAAAACAAGCTGGTGCGCTGGCGTGCGGCAATGTTTTTATATGAAGTAGGTGACAGTTCCGCCGTAGAGGCTTTAAAAGAAGCCAGCGGGGACCCGGAATTTGAAGTGGATCTGCAGATTAAGCTCGCACTAAAACGAATTGAAGGCGGGAAAGAAGCAAAAGGGTCCATCTGGAAGCAGATGAGTGAGAAAATGGAACAGGAGCGAAAACCCAGGTCGTAATAGAGAAGGGAAGGAGCCTGAACGATGACAAAAGCAGAAGTACGACAGCAGCTTGAAGAACGAAATATGGAGGAAGTGCTCGAGCTGATTGAGGACGCTGAAAATGGTGATTTAAAAGAGCTTGAGCTGGCCGCTTCTCTTGGCCTTCTTCGTGATGAAACGCTGAACAACGCAGTGCTGAAAGTGCTGCAGGACGAAGGAGTCACGATTATTTACGTGGAGGATGAGGAATGAATGACGGCATCTATGAGGAAGAAAATGCAACGAGGCCGGCTCCGTCACAGCGTATATCTGAAGACGCGCTGACGGTCTGGCGCTTCAAGGGGATGATTGAAATGGCTGTAGTTTCTTTCATCCCTCTTGCTTTACTTGTGATCGCCATCTGGTTCGGGTGGCCGGAATGGCTCCGCTGGTCTCTCGGCGGAGTCCTTGGGTTTTTAATTGTTATTTCTGTTTGGTACGCCTGGGCGCTGCCGAAATGGCAATGGCAGCGCTGGCGCTACGAGGTATACGAAACGGAAGTGGAGCTTCAGTACGGCGTCATTATCTCTAAGCACGTGCTGATTCCGATGGTGCGCATCCAGCATGTAGACACAGCTCAGGGGCCGATTTACAAGCGCTACGGGCTTTCCACCGTCACCATCTCCACCGCAGCCGGCATGCATGAAATTCCGGCTCTTAAAGAAGAGACGGCGCCGGAGCTGCGAAATCGCATAGCCTTTTTAGCTGGAACGGATGATGACGATGAATGAATGGAGACGCATGCACCCGGCAGCTATTGTAACCGTTTTTTTTCGTCAGTTGAAAGATTTTCTTTTTCCGCTGATTATTACGTTTTTTGCTGGAAGCACGGCTTCCGGACCGCTTCCAGTTAACTGGATTTTTTTGCTGTTAGTTCTGTTTATCATCATCAGCAGCATCATGAAATGGGTTTTTTTTCGTTACCGTTTAATAGAACGAGAGCTTCAGATTCACTACGGCATTTTTGTGAAAAAGGAACGTTTTATCCGCAGCCAGCGTGTCCAATCGGTAGACATTACTGCAGGCATCATTCAGCGGATGTTCGGCCTTGTCCGCCTTAATATTGAAACAGCGGGCGGTGGAGCAGAAGCGGAAGCGTCGGTCCAGGCGATCCGCCGGGAAGAGGCAGATATGATTCAGGCAGCCCTCATCCAAAAATCCCCGCTTTCGGCGGAAGAAGAAAAAGAAGATTATTCAGGGGAGGAGGCAGCCCCGGAGCCGGCTTCACCGGCATTTTCCTGGAAAGTGCCGATGCGGGCCATTTTCATAGCCGGGCTCACCTCCGGGCGCGCAGGCCTCATTTTTGCTGCTTTAGCCGGCTTGTATTCCCAAGTGGGAAATCTTCTTCCCGATGCGTGGGTGGAGCAGTCGATTGGTGTGTTAATTGATCTGAGCTACTGGTTTATTATCGGGGGACTGTTAGGGACAGCACTGCTCAGCTGGCTCGTCTCGTCTGCATGGACGCTCGTGCAGCACGGAAATTTCGAAGTGAACCGAACCGGAAATGATCTTGAAATCACATGGGGGCTTCTCGAACGAAAGCAGATTACGCTTCAAATGCACCGGATAACGTGTATTCGTTTTATCAGTAATCCAGCCAGGCAGGCGCTCGGGATGTGGGCGGTGTATATAGACAGTGCTGGTGGAAGTACCGAACGGGGCCAGAATTCGATCATGCTGCTGCCGCTTATTCACCAAAAGCAGTTACATACCTTTATGAAGCAGATTGACGATACGGCATTGATTCCGGAAAAGGTAAACAAACTGCCGAAACGGGCTGCAAGAAGATACATGTTCCGGGCCTCGGTTTTTTGGTGGTTGGTCTTCATTCCAACAGCCATCTGGGTGCCTTATGGCTGGACAGCAGCCGTAGTGCCGTTCTTTTTCACCTGGTGGGGATGGATGTGCTACAAAGGATCCGGCATGAAGGTGGAAGAAAAGCAGCTGATTGTCCGGGAAAGAGCCTGGAGTGCTATATATAACTTCGTACCGAAGCGACGTATTCAATATTTGGAAAACACCCAGTCCTTTTTCCAGCGGAAACGGAAGCTGTATACAATTTCAGCTTCGGTTATCAGCAGCGTGACCGGAAGGACAGTTTATTTACGGGATGTAGATGAACAAGACGAAGCGGCCTATTTTTCCTGGTACCAGAAGGCATGCGATAGCGCTGCTGCTAAAACACAAAGAAAAGGCTTTTGAACCACAGTTCAAAAGCCTTTTTGTGCATGGTTATAATTACTGCCTGCAGGAAAACGAGTTAGTGTAAATAAACAGGTTACGGGCTCCTTTATCGGTGGTAATCTCAAAACGGTCGAACACATAGTCCTCATTCTCTGCGTGCAGAATGCGCTCATAATGGTGCTGGACGATGAGCACGGACTGCTGTTTCCGGAAATACAAAAAATTCACTCCGGTAAAAGAAGTCTCTTCGGGCTCCTGCATCAATTGATACAGCAGGTGATTGTGACACTCAATCAGATCCTCTTTGCTGAAGCCGTTAGAGTGTATATTTTTAACCAGGCTATAGCGGGAAGGGTCTTCAAGCTCATTCAGAAAGATAGCAAACGGGCGGAATTGATCACTGTGAATACGGACATGGTCGTACTCCTGGAGTTCGAAAATTTGTCCGTGATCGTTGCGGAAATACATATCGTAATAATGTACTGCACGGCGCCACGGAAGACCTGCCGGAGAAATCTCAAGTTCGAATGGACAGTCTTCAATGTCGAGGGCCTGGCCGTTTGGCGCCTCCCGCAGAAACACATTTCCTCTCGAACGGTGAATTTCGTAATAAATATAAGACTCTTCCTGTGGTTCTTTCGGCTCCGGTGTAAAGGTAACGGAAAGTGAGTGCAAAAGGCGCTTCCACTCTTTTTTATCGCTGTAGGATACGAGCGGGGAAGAGATTTCCTTTTCCAGCAGTTGGACGACGGAATGCTCATAGGAGGCAGGAGTACGCTCATCAGCCGCGTAGATTTTAGTGCCTGGAGCGGTGATAGTCTCTAAATTAAATTCATGGACTGCTTCTTTTTTTTCTACTTCTGGAAGACGGTGGGCCTGCTGGATCCGGACACGGCCTTCCCATATTTTACGGGGAGCGGCGGAAGTTTGTTCCAAAATACCATAATAGGCCCCGGATCTGCCGTAATCGACAACCACGGGGCGGCCTTGGTGCTCAAATGCTTCTTGTCGTTTCATAGTGAACCTCGCTTTATTCCTTTAAAATTTCTTTTCCTGCCGGTATCTTTTTTCGTTTATCTTCAACAGCTGGCGCATCTTCCGGGCATGGACATCGTTTTGTTCCATGCGGAGTGAGCCAATTCGTCTGTGCATCGCTTCAAGCGCCTGCAGGAGCGCATCGTGCTGCTCGTGCCGGTGATTCGGTTCAAGGAGCCGGTACGTTTCGATTAAATCCGGTATTTCTCGGCTGAGCATACGTTCTACCAGGTACTCCTCCTCCACGTCAAACTGCAGGGAAGACGTGGAGCGCAGCTCTTCAAGCTCTTGAGCAATCTGCTGGATTTCCTGTTGGATGTCTGGCGGGATACTAGCGTCTTGAACTACATAGTGCTGGTAAAACCGGTCGAGCGCTGCATGCCATTTCACCGGTGTTTCTTCGGGGGCTTTTTCTGTCTGGACCGACTCGGCCGTGTGCAGCTGAATATCACGGGGAGCCCGGCCCTGCAGGGTATAATCAAGCATTTCAAGCTTTCGAAAAATATGCTGAAAATAGGAAGATTTTTCAATATTCCGGGCATGCATTTTGCCATTCTTCATATAATGCACCAGCGCTTCCCGCAAAAAAGCCGGGGTATGCCCATCAGTACTTCTTACATAATCAATCGTCACTGTTTTTTGAATGGCCGCCTGGGACCTTTCTTTTTCGGAGCTCGTTATGCGGATGCGCCGGGCTGTCAGCTTCATGCGGAACAAAAAAAGTTCGTTTTCGCGCTTTAGGCGCTTTGACTGACGGAGTTCCTCCGCCCGGGCAATCACCCGGTCGATCGCTGCTTCCATTTCCTCCACGATAAACAGTCCGTGGCTGTCGGAGAAGATATGATCATCCACCGGTCGCATATGGTCCGGCAGGAAGCGCTCGATCCAGGGATGTTCGAACCATTTGTTAGCCAAGTGATTCACCGTCCTATACATTGGTGTCTATCATATTAGTTTAACAGCTTGTGTTTCATTTGATTATTCAGTTCGTCCATTTCAGAAATAAATTGTTTGCTTGATGCGACAATACGCTCATTGGACTGCTCGGTCATCTGGATGGCTTCATACACATCCTGGTAAGCCTGCTGAAACGTTTCAAGGGCAATAGCCGGTTCCTCAAGTGTTTTCAGCGTGTCAGCCGTATTTTCTTTCAGCATGCGTGCATTGTTGGTAAGCATATTTTCGGTGGATTCGTTGACACTCTGCACCGCATTGATCACTTTCCGCTGATTGCCGAGAGCAAGCTGGATGGAAGCGGTGACGGTAACAATGTTTTTGGTCATGGTAATAGCATTAAAAATCGCTTCCTCGAGCTTTCCATTGTTGTCAACGATCAGGTCAATCGAGGCAATCGATTGCTGCAGAACCATCACTGCCTGCGCCATGTTTTTTACCCGCGAGATCACTTTCTGCTGGCCTTTTTGAATAGCTGCCGGATTATCCCGCCATTCTTCTTGAAGCATTTCTTCTTCGAGCATGGCGTTCAGCTGTTTGCCGGTTTCAATTTGTGTTTCGAGCTCTTCAATACGCTTGATGGCAGTTTCTCTTAATTCTTCAAGCATGACATTGTCTTCCTGCAGCTTATCCCTGCCGGCGAGAAGGCCATGAATAATATTGTCCACCTGGGATTCCACAGTTTCATACTTTTTTGCATACTGCTCTACTGGGTCCCGGCGCAAAATTTTATTCAGCGTTTTCTGGAAACGGCCTTCCTTCAGGTATTCCGGTTCAAGCTCGCCTACCACCGTTTTTAATTCATGAAGTTTATCAGGAAGTTCATTGTCTTTTTGATCCATCATTTCACGGACAGGCCGCTTTAGTGCTTCAAGAGAATCACCAGCCTTGCGCTGTTCCGTTTCCCCAAGGCCGCCGAGTGTGCTGACAAGCTGGTCTGAATCCTTTTCATTCTTGAAACGCTCGATAAACTTTTCAGCTTCTTCCCTGCTTTTCCCTTCGTTTGTGGAGGGGGTTAAATCTTCTTGATTCGTATTGGATGCATCAGTCATGCAGATTCCTCCTCAATAGTTAATTCCACGGGGCCTTTATTTATATATCGTATGTTATTAACAATAGTTTATGAACAGGAAGTATAATACTTATAGTTTAGCATTAGAGCGGGCAATAGTAAAAAAATGTTCGTTCATATAGTTGGGCCCGGGCATGTAAAACAAATCATTTTCCTTTGCAATTTTGAAAATTTTTTGTAACATATTATAGAAGCAGTATATAAATTAGGGAGCAGAAGCAGGAAAGCGTGTCCAAGGAGAATTGCCATGTTCAGCAAATACTATTCACTGGAAGAAGCAAATACATTAATTCCATGGTTCCACGAAGAAATAATTTACCTGAAATACCTGCAGGACACTCTTCATCGTACATACAGAAAGAGACGGGCTGCAGCGGAAGCCGGGGAAGAAGAGGTATTTTTGCTCGAGGCAGCCATTGATTTTTTAGAATGGCAGACACGGGATCTTATTAGACAGCTCGAGACGAAATACGTGTTTGTCCGCAGCGTTCAGAACGGGCAAATTGATCTCCCGGCAAAAGCGAACGGGCGTACAGTTATGCTCAGCTGGAAATTCGGGGAGTCCGCTATTTCCAGGTACAGGGAATTATTTGCGGTGTATACGAAAAGAAAAAGAATCGAAGCGACAGACGATGATGCAGATCCGGAGTGGAGAAAGTATCCGCTGGAATAAGAAAGGAACGAATGGTATGTGTTTAATTGCTTTGGCGCACCAGGCACACCCGTGGTTTCCGCTTGTCGTGGTTTCTAACCGGGATGAATTTTTAGAAAGGCCGACCAAACGTCTTCATAAGTGGCAGGGGGAAGGCATTATTGCAGGCAAAGATTTAAAGCAGGGCGGAACATGGATGGGGGGCAGCCTTTCCGGACGGTTCGCAGCAGTAACAAATATCCGCAGACCTGGAATGGAAGCCGGGGAAAAATCACGGGGCCATCTGCCACTGCGGTTCTTGCGGAATGAAACGAAACAGGCTCTTGAAGCGGTACAGAAGGACCGGAATGAATACAGAGGGTTCAACATGATCGCCGGCTCCGGGAAAGAAGTTTTTTATTTACATAACCACAAAGACGGCCCGCATGTGGAGCGTCTTACTCCCGGAGTGCACGCTCTCAGTAACGCCTCCCTGAACACTCCGTGGCCAAAGGTGGAAAAAGCGAAAAAACAAATAGAAACGCTGCTTGCTTCTTCAGAAAACACGCTCCACCCTGAAAGCTTTTTCACGGCGATGCGGAATGCAGAGCCTGCTGCCGACCAGGACCTGCCGGACACGGGAATAGACAAACAGCTTGAAAAGCAGCTGTCCTCAATGTTTATTGATCTGCCTGAATACAAAACGAGATGCCAGACACTGTTCACGGTGCGAAAAGACGGAAAAATTACGATGATCGAGCGGATGACAGACGCCCGTACTGGCACAGGCCGTTATGAATGGCATGTATAAACGTGAATATTTATTCCTTGATGCGTATGAATATAAAAATACGTTCAAAGGATGAAAACGTGTATATCCGTTTATAAGCGTTTACATGACTTGTCGAACTCAAATCTTAATTTGTCGAATGTTTAGAAAAATGATATAATATGCAAACCAATTTAAATTTGGACACCATGGAGAGAGGTGGAGAGGGGTATATGTTATTGCCTAGAAAACATTATAAAGAAGGCTTGTATGACTCCCAGTTTGAGAAGGATAACTGTGGGATCGGTTTTCTTGCGGATATTAAAGGAAAAAAATCACATGATATTGTTGAAAAAGGATTGCAAATTTTAAGAAACCTGGATCATCGTGGAGGCCAGGGAGATGAAGTGAATACAGGAGACGGGGCAGGAATGCTTCTGCAGATTCCACACCGTTTCTTTAAAAATAAAGAAAACGAGCTCGGTTTTTCGCTGCCGAAAGAAGGCGATTACGGAGTGGGGATGCTGTTTCTGCCTATAGACCAGACCAGGCGTGCCCAGTGCGAACAGGCTATTGAAAAAATGGTAGAGGAAGAAGGCCTCCCCCTGCTTGGGTGGCGCGAAGTGCCTTCTGACGACTCCATGCTTGGAAATGCTGCACTCTCAGCAATGCCTGCCATCCGGCAGCTTTTTATTAAACGCCCGGAAAATGTAAAAACGAGAGAAGATTTTGAGCGAAAATTGTATATTGTCAGAAAACGGTCTGAGCATGAGCACGGAGTTAAGCTTCATGACCAGGACAGCTTTTATTTTGCAAGCCTGTCGTCCCGCACAATTGTTTATAAAGGGATGCTTACGACCGAGCAGCTCAATCAGTTTTACAAAGATTTGAATGACCGCCAGTTTGAAACGGCACTGGCGCTTGTGCATTCCCGCTTTTCCACGAACACATTTCCAAGCTGGGAGCGCGCGCACCCGAACCGTTATCTCATCCATAACGGAGAGATCAACACGATCAAAGGGAACGTTAACTGGATGCATGCGAGAGAGCCAAAGTTTGAATCAGAGCTCTTTGGCAGCGATATGGAGAAGGTGCATCCGGTGGTGGACGCCGAAGGCAGCGACTCTTCGATGTTTGACAACGCGTTTGAATTTTTGACGTTGTCGGGACATAAAATGCCTCATGCAGCGATGATGATGATTCCGGAACCGTGGCAAAATAACCCGTTAATGAATGAAAAGAGACGTGCATTTTACCAGTATCACAGTTGTTTAATGGAGCCGTGGGACGGGCCGACAGCCATAGCATACACTGACGGCAGCCAGATCGGCGCCTGCCTTGACCGCAACGGACTTCGTCCTGCCCGGTATTATGTCACTAAAGACGATCAGATTGTCATGTCTTCGGAAGTGGGCGTACTTGATATCGCTCCGGAAGACGTTCTGTACAAAGAGCGCCTGCATCCGGGTCATATGCTGCTTGTGGATCTTGAAGAAGGGCGTATTGTTCCTGACGGAGAGATCAAAGACAAAATTGCTGGTGAGCATCCATACCAGGAGTGGACTGATGAATACCTGACGGATTTAGAGGATGTGCTTGAAAGTCAGGACGTCTACAATACTAACTTTGAAAAATTAGAGCAGCGCCAGCTTGCTTTTGGCTATACGTATGAAGAATTGGAAAAAGTAGTTAAGCCGCTCGCAACCGGAGCGGGCGACCCGGTAAGTTCAATGGGGTACGACTCTCCGCTTGCAGTGCTTTCGAAAAAGCCGCAGCTTTTGTATAACTATTTCAAACAGCTGTTTGCCCAGGTGACAAATCCGCCAATAGATGCCATCCGTGAAGAAATAGTCACTGCTGTTGGCACGACTATCGGTAAACAGGGCAACCTGCTCGACCCGAAACCTTCGCATGCCCAGCAGCTGTATTTAAAAAAGCCAATAGTCAACAACGAGGATTTAGCCAAGCTGCGATCCAATAAACAGGAAGGGTTTGCTGCTTCTACGCTTTCTATCGTTTTTGAAGCTGCAAAAGGAGCTAATGAAATGGAAGACGCCCTCGAACGGTTATTTGAGCAGGCGGACCAATTCATCGATGACGGCTCGACCATTCTTATTTTAAGCGATCGCGATGTAGGCGAGACCTTTGCCCCAATACCAGCTCTGCTTGCCGTCAGCGGCCTGCATCACCACCTGATCCGCACGGGCCGCCGGACAGACGTCAGCCTGGTGCTTGAAAGTGCTGAACCACGGGAGGTGCATCATCTGGCAGTGCTGCTCGGATACGGGGCAGAAGTGATCAACCCTTATCTCGTCTTTGATTCGGTCGATGACATGATCAAAGAAGGATTAATGGAAGGCTCCTACGTGGAAGCAGTAAGCACGTATATTAAAGGGGCTACGAAAGGGATCATGAAGGTTCTTTCGAAAATAGGCATATCTACGGTACAGAGTTACCGGGGCGCCCAGGTTTTTGAAGCTGTCGGCATTAATGACGAAGTGATCAATCGCTATTTCACATGGACATCCTCGAGAATCGGTGGTGTAAGCACAGAAATTATTGCTGAAGACGTCCTCGAGCGCCACTTCCGGGCTTACAATGACCGGGAAGGCCTGGACACAACGCTTGACCCGGGAGATGATCTGCAGTGGAGGCGAAATGGCGAACCTCACCAGTATAATCCGCATACCATCCATATGCTTCAGCACGCCGCAAAAACAAATGATTTTACCTTGTTTAAAAAATATTCAGATGCTATTGATAAACAGGAACAGGAGCAGACAACTCTTCGCGGGATGCTCG
Organism: Marinococcus halophilus; assembly: GCF_002265875.1. Classification (GTDB taxonomy): domain Bacteria; phylum Bacillota; class Bacilli; order Bacillales; family Marinococcaceae; genus Marinococcus; species Marinococcus halophilus. The sequence goes on along the minus strand of NZ_NPFA01000004.1, from coordinate 77,624 downwards.
AATTTAACAAAGGCGTACGTGAACCTGTCAGTATCGATGAAGTGGAACCGGTGGAAAACATTTTTAAACGCTTTAAAACCGGAGCAATGTCGTTTGGCTCTATCTCCGAGGAAGCCCACGAAGCACTCGCAATTGCGATGAACCGTATTGGCGGGAAATCAAATACGGGTGAAGGCGGGGAAAATCCAGAGCGGTTTACGCCGGATGAAAACGGCGACCTGCGCCGGAGTGCAATCAAACAGGTAGCTTCAGGACGTTTTGGTGTTACAAGCCACTATCTGGTGAACGCCGATGAGATACAAATCAAAATTGCTCAGGGGGCAAAGCCAGGCGAAGGCGGACAGCTTCCCGGCAAAAAAGTGTACCCATGGATTGCGGAAGTGCGTGGTACGACAGCAGGTGTCGGCTTGATTTCTCCACCGCCGCACCATGACATTTATTCGATTGAGGATTTAGCGGAGCTGATCCATGATTTGAAAAATGCCAACCCGAATGCCCGTGTCAGCGTAAAGCTTGTTTCAGGGACCGGGGTCGGCACCATTGCTGCCGGAGTCGCAAAAGGACGCGCAGACCACGTAGTCATCAGCGGTTACGATGGCGGCACAGGGGCAGCAGCCCGGACAAGCATTAAGCATGCCGGCCTTCCCTGGGAAATTGGCCTGGCGGAAACACACCAGACGCTTGTAATGAATAATCTGCGGAATCGGATCTCAGTGGAAACGGATGGCAAGCTGATGACAGGCCGGGACGTAGCGGTGGCCGCACTTCTCGGCGCAGAAGAATATGCATTTTCTACGGCACCGCTCGTAGTGCTCGGCTGTGTCATTATGCGTGTTTGCCACCTCGATACGTGTCCGGTAGGTGTGGCGACACAAAATCCTGAACTGCGGAAAAAATTCATGGGCAAGCCCGACAATGTCGTAAACTTTATGACTTTTGTGGCTGAAGAGTTGCGTGAAATTATGGCAGAGCTCGGTTTCCGCAGTGTCGACGATATGGTCGGACATACCGAGGTGCTGAAGCAGGTAGAATCAGTCAATAATAAAAAAGCACAGACCGTGAATCTGTCTAACCTGCTTCACCGGCCGAAAGCGAAAAATCAATCGAAGCACGTGGCTCACATTAAACAGGACCATGAGTTGAATATATCTCTTGATGAAACGACGCTAAAGCACGCGGCCAAGGACGCTCTTGAATCCCGGACACCGGTATTTGGAGAATTCGATATTCAAAACACGAACCGGGTGGCCGGAACGATGCTCGGAAGCGAAATTACCCAGAAATACGGAGTCGAAGGCCTGCCGGAGGACACCATCAGATTTACCTTCTACGGTTCCGCGGGACAGAGCTTCGGGGCGTTTATCCCTAAGGGCATGACGCTAAGCCTGATTGGTGATGCCAATGACTATATCGGCAAAGGACTCTCAGGCGGGAAATTGATCGTTACGCCGCCGGATACGTCTACGTTTGAGCCGGAGGATAACATTATCATCGGAAACACCACGTTTTACGGAGCTACTTCTGGAGAGGCTTATGTCCGTGGGGTAGCCGGAGAACGGTTTTGTGTCAGAAATAGCGGAGCGAAAGTCGTAGTCGAAGGCGTCGGGGATCACGGCTGTGAGTATATGACCGGAGGCGTGGTCGTCAATCTCGGCGTTACTGGAAAGAACTTCGCAGCAGGGATGTCTGGTGGCGTAGCGTACGTGTACGACCCCGACCGTACACTGGAAAGCAAATACAACAGCGAAATGGTAGGCCTGGAGCCGCTCGAATCCGCACAGGACGAGCAGGAAGTCCGTCAGATGATTGAAATGCACGGAAAACAGACAGGCAGTGAAGTGGCAGAACGCATTCTCGCTGCCTGGGAAACCGAACAAGAGCATTTTGTGAAAGTCATTCCATACGACTACCAGGCGATGCTGCAGTCGATTCAGGAAAGAGTAGACAACGGTTTAAGCGAAGCGGACGCTGTACTTGAAGCCTTCCAGGAGGCAACAACTGAGGGAGATAAAGATAAAGAGAAAGTCACTGGAAATTAATAGGGGGGGCTTTTAGAGCCTTCCTGACTTTTCAAATAAAGGCGTTGTGCGAACAGCGTGCAACGATTTTAAAAGTGGGAGTGAAGGAAATGGGGAAGCCAACAGGTTTTCTAGAATATAAAAGAGAAGCTCCAAGCAAGCTGGATCCGCTCGAACGGGTGAAAAATTGGCAGGAGTTTCAAATCATGATGCCGGAAGACAAACTCCAGGAACAGGGCGCCCGCTGTATGGACTGTGCAATTCCTTTCTGCCAGGCCGGCACTTCCATGGTGGGTTCCGATGAAATTGGCTGTCCGGTGTACAATTTAATTCCAGAATGGAATGACCTTGTCTACCGCGGGAAATGGCAGGAAGCATTAACACGCCTGCATAAAACGAACAACTTCCCGGAATTCACCGGAAGAGTGTGCCCGGCTCCGTGCGAAGGCTCCTGCACGGTAGCTATCAACGATGACCCTGTAACCATTAAATCAATTGAGTATCATATCGTTGAAAAAGGGTTTAAGGAAGGCTGGATTACAGCTGAGCCTCCAAAAACGAGAACAGGCAAAAAAGTGGCAGTGATTGGTTCCGGACCGGCTGGACTTGCAGCAGCACAACAGCTGAACCGTGCGGGTCATACGGTTACAGTTTTCGAAAAGGACGATCGCATTGGTGGACTGCTTGCCTACGGTATCCCGGAAGTAAAACTGGAAAATGAAACAATTACCAGGCGAACAGACATTATGGAAGAAGAAGGCATCGAATTTCGGACAAGCGTCGATGTCGGAAAAGATATTACATCCGAGCAGCTTGACGAAGAATACGATTCGGTTATTCTCTGTACCGGAGCCCAGAAGCACCGTGATGTGCCAGCAGAAGGACGCGGATTAAAAGGAATCCACTACGCGATGGACTTTCTTCGCGGAAACACAAAATCCCTGCTGGATTCGAATCTCGCAGACGGACGCTATATCAGCGCAAAAGACAAGCATGTAATCGTCATCGGCGGCGGGGACACCGGTGTGGACTGTATTACGACTTCCCTCCGTCACAACTGCGCCTCCCTGGCACAATTTGATATCAATAAAGAAAAAGACAACGACCGTCCAGAAGATAACCCGTGGCCGCTGTATCCACTTGTTTATAAGCAGGAGGACGGTCACAAAGAAGCGGCCGCTCTTCAAGGTGATGACCCGCGTGCATACAAAGTTATGACTAAGAAATTTGTTGGAAACGAAAAAGGCCAGGTAAAAGAAATCCATACGGTGGAAGTGGAAACTGTCTTTGAGGATGGCCAAAAGGTCCGCCATGAAGTGCCTGGGACCGAGCGTGTCTGGAAAGCAGACCTTGTATTGCTAGCTGTTGGCTTTACCGGCCCGGAACAGGAGCTTCTTGAGCAGATGGAAATCGAGCGTACTGAAAGAAGCACAGTGAATGCCGAGTACGGAAGTTATGTGACTAACAATGAAAAAGTATTCGCAGCAGGCGACAACCGTCGTGGCCAAAGCCTTGTAGTCTGGGCTATCCACGAAGGACGCGAAGCAGCCCGCGAGTGCGATCGATTTTTGATGGGAACGACCAATCTGCAGTAGTAGAAAAAAGCCCGGTAACTCCGGGCTTTTTTAAGAAAAAATATTTAAATTTCACGTACTGTAATGAATTTTTATAAATAATCTGATACAATAGATTAAAACTTTGTTGGAGTAGGGTTTATAGTGAAAAAAGTTACGAAAGGGATTTTAACAGCACTAATTGTTTATGCAGTCATCATCGTACTAATTTTGGCAACGGCGTTATTGTTTGTAATGGTTTCGTTTTCCGGGGAAATGGCCCAGGTGCTTTTCGGATGGAGCGAATATAATGAATGGACAAACACGCATCTTGTGCCGTGGGCAGAGATGTTGTGGGAATGGTTTGTTGCGATAACGCCGGGAGGCTGACAGGAAAGGTGGAAAAAAGATGGAACAGTATCGATTTCCTTACAAATCAGGAATTTATGTTGGAATCCCTGTGAAAGAAAATCCAGAACAGTGGCTGATGGAAGTACAGATGGTACTAGAGCATCCTAAGCAGGGAGATCTGCACCAGCCAAAAAAGACGAATGTGCCAATTTTTCATGAACGCCGGGCGCTTGCGGAAAAGGAAAAAATCTGGGTACAGAAAAAAGCCGTGAAGCCAATTGACACAGCGCCTGACATGACTTATAAAGAATCTCTCCGGCAGGCATTTAATGCTTACGAGCAGGAACTTGAAAGTAAAGAAGATGAATTTTCCCAAAAATCGTTAAAAACGCTTCGTGACGTAAAAACGGATTACGAGCGGCAAAAATTATTATAACTCTGCCCGTGGGCAGAGTTATTTTCGTGTTTTGTTCTTTTATGCGTGAGACGTACGCTCATCGGTAACAAACAGGGCTCCGGCCGTATGAAGCCGGATGGAAAGCTCGATTAAAAACAAATCGTCGGAATTATTTAAATCACAGCTTGTAAGCGACTCAATTTTTTTTAGGCGGTATAAAAGGGACTGGCGGTGCAGGTTTAACTCCCGCGAGGTCTGGCTGACGTTCCCTTTGCATTCGTTATAGGTGCGGACCGTTTTCATTAAATCAATGCCCCGTTCAACGGAATAATGATGAAGGGGGGCAACTGTAGCTTCAGCAATCTGGCGGATTTCTTCATTTTTGGCAAGAGACATCAGAGCCCGGTCGAAACGCGTGTCTTCGTACGTATGAATGTAGCCGAAGCCCCGCTGTCTGCGGCCGGCATCAAGCGCAGAGGAAGCTTCCGAAAAGCTGGCCACAAATTCCCACGGGGCGGCTGTTTTGCTGACACCCCAGGAGATGACAAGGTGAGGGATTTTCTGCTCGAGACGGTACTGCACCGTTTCAGCGAAATAATAAACGGTATCATACATCATGGTCGGATGCATTTCCAAATAGACAATGAGTTCGGATTTTTGAAAAGTGCTCATCACCCGGGCTTTTAAATAACGACTTGCATGGGAGACTTCTTCTTCAAACGTATAGCCGATCTGTTCGAGCCAGTGGTCATACGACAGCGGTGGGGATTCTGCGTGGAAAACCCGTTCAACATTTTCGGGCTTTGCCACAAAGCAGATGTAAGGAAGCTCTAAGTTATAGCCTAATGATTTTCCACGGGATAACGCCTGGTCCCGGGATTCGTAATTGTCTTTGGCCAGGCTCCAGACAAAATCATCCTTCAAGCGCATCTCGGTTTCAAGCGCTGTCTGGTCATGCAGAAAGCAGAGAGCAGAAGTAGTGACCGAGTGCTCAAGAAGAAGCAGGGTGTATTCTTCAAACACGTCATGCTTTTCTTTATTGCTGGGCCATTGAAGAATCATATAGCCCTGGATATCCTGGGTCGTCTGCACAGTTAAACGCAGCAGAGTGCCGGCATCAGTGTCCATCCATTCCATATTTGCCGGCAGGGTCTTTTCCGGATCCGGCTGCTGAAAAGGAGGAAAAAGCGGGTTGCCCCCCTGGCTTAAATACTTGTTCCACCACTCAGCTGCCCCGGCTGACTGGTCCGTCTGGGCTTTCAGGCGGCCGCGTTTATCCACTACGAGCATTGGGATCTGCAGCTGTTCGTATACGTAAGAAGCAATCGCTTCCATACCTTTGCCCTCGAGAATAATTTCGAGAAGGTCTGTGCGGATTTTATTTGACACATCAATGGAACGCAGAGAGCTTTTATGAAGAGCTCCAGAAATCGCTTCTGTAATGTCCGAAAAGCGAACTTCCCACGGAACTTCCACAAGCGGAAACGCTTTTGTTTCACAAAAATCAATTACGACATCAGGAATAGACGAAATATAGTGACCGACCGACAAAATTAAGCCGCTCGCTCCCGCTTCCATCAGTTCTTCAATAAATTCCAGCAGCTCCCGGTCATTTTGACAGCCGATCCCCGAGCTTAAAATTAATTCCCGCGGCCGGACAAAATCTTCTACAGGTGTTTCTATGACCGATGCCCAGTAGACTGTAATTGAGCTTGAATCGGCATTCGACGTCAATGGAAGGGCCGTGTTCATAATCGGAAGCTGTAATATTTGTTGCATGGAAATCATCGCGAGACACCCCTTTACAGTACCAAAAACGTAAATTTTTCTTCTAGTTTTATTCTACCATATTTGCATGGAAGATAATGTGTCATGCACATTGTGCAAAAAAAAGTGCGAAACTTCATACAATTGTGTGAATGGAATTTAACCAAATAATCTATACACTAAAAATAGAGAAAAAATAGTAACAGGGAAGGTTGTGTTCAATCATGGCAAACACACACATTAATCGTTCAACGAAAGCAGTATGGGCAGGAGAAAAAGAATACCGCGCTTTTGGAGCTACCCAGGTTCCGGTAGTCCACAGTGTTGCCTATACTTACGATGATTTAGACCATTGGTATGATGTGGCAACAGGAAAAAAAGAAGGGCATATCTATGGCCGGAACACCAATCCAACCCTGCAGTCGTTCGAAGATAAAATCCGTATTTTGGAAGACGCTGAAGCGGCTACAAGTTTTTCAACCGGCATGGCGGCAATCAGCAACTCCCTGGCTACGTTCCTTCGCCCTGGCGACCGGGTAGTATCGATGAAAGATACGTACGGAGGCACCAATAAAATCTTTACTGAGTTTCTTCCGCATATGGACATCGAGGTTGCACTCTGTGAAACAGGCAACCACGAAGAAATTGAAGCAGAAGTGCGGAAAGGCTGCGACGTTTTGTATTTAGAAACGCCAACAAACCCTACAGTGAAAATTACTGACATTGAGCGAATGACCAAGGTAGCAAAAGAAGTAGGCGCACTTGTGTTTGTTGACAATACGTTCGCAACCCCTATCAACCAGAACCCGCTCGAATTTGGTGTGGATCTTGTTATTCACAGTGCGACGAAGTTTCTAGGAGGACACGCAGACGCCCTCGGTGGAGCAGTATGCGGACGGAAAGACCTGGTAGAAAAAATCTTTCATTACCGCGAAATTAACGGAGCTACAATGGATCCAATGGCTGCCTACCTGATGATTCGGGGCATGAAAACATTACATCTCCGGGTGCGCCAGCAGTGTGAATCCGCGATGAAAATCGCTGAACATCTGCAAAATCATGAGCAGGTCGACCAGGTTTTCTACCCAGGGCTTAAAACTCATCCGGGTCATGATATTGCGGCGAAACAGATGAACCAGTTTGGCGGCATGTTCAGCTTCTCGCTAAAAGGTGGAATGGATGCTGTACGCCAGTTTCTGCCAAAGCTTGAGTACGCCAACCGGGCGGCAAACCTCGGGTCGGTGGAAACAACGGTTGGTCCGGCAAGAACGACGAGCCACGTAGAAAATACGCCGGAAGAGCGGGCAGCGCTCGGTATCCCCGAAAGCCTTGTGCGCTACTCGGTCGGCATTGAAGATGCAGATGACCTCATTAACGATCTGGAACAGGCGCTGGCTTCGCTGCCAAAAGCTGAAAGCGTGCAAAACTAAAGGACGGTTTGAGCGATGACGATAATGACAAAAACGATTAAGGAAGAAGCAGAAGCGATCAAAGAGCAGCTGGTGGAATGGAGACGCAGCCTGCATCGCCATCCGGAACTGAGCTTTGAGGAGTATGAGACAGCAGCATTTATTAAACAGACGCTTGCAAGACTCCCCAATTTAACAGTATATAGCGGAAGAGAAGAGACAGGTCTCGACACGGCCGTGATCGCAGAGCTCGGGGCCGGTGACGGCCCTCTCGTCATTCTGCGTGCTGATATTGATGCCCTTCCGATTCAGGAAGAAAACGACTGTGATTACACTTCTACGTGTGCAGGGAAAATGCATGCGTGCGGGCATGATGCTCATACGGCCATGCTGCTCGGTGCCTGCTTTATGCTACACAAGCAGCAGGAGCATTTAAAAGGAACAATCCGGTTTATTTTTCAGCCGGCTGAAGAAGATACGGATGAATACGGAAGCACCGGCAGTCCTTATTTAATCAGCCGTGGATGGCTCGAAGGAGCCGAAGCAGCCTTTGCGCTGCACATGGACCCTGAGTTCACGCCGGGTCATGTAAGGCTGCAGGAAGGTCCGAGCATGGCAGGCATTGATACGTTTGAAGGGATCATCCGCGCAAGCGGCGGCCACGGGGCGTATCCGCATCTTGCGACTGACCCAGTATGGATCAGCACGTTTGTGATGCAGGCGATGCAGGGAATCGTGTCACGGCGGACATCTCCGCTTGAACCAGCGGTTGTAAGTATCGGTGAATTAAAGGCCGGAGCGTCGACCAACGTCATACCGGACGAAGTCCGTATCCGGGGCACAATGCGCAGCTATTCAGATGCTACCCGTAAGCGGCTTCGCGAGGAGCTTCAGCAGGCCTTTCGCATAGCGGAATCAATGAACGCCTCCCAGGAGGTAACGATTGCTGAAGGCGAGCCGGCACTCGTTAACAGTCCCGAAGCGGTAAAGGTTTACCGGGCGGTGCTTGAAGAACTGTACCCGGAAACAATGATCCACGAAGAATCCTACGGCATGGGCGGAGAAGATTTCAGTTACATGGCCCGCCAGGTGCCGTCCTGCATGATGTTTCTCGGCGCAGGTTATCCTGATCGTGCAGACAGTGGGCTGCACATGCCCCAGTTTGATATTGAAGAAACCATTTTACCAATTGGCGCTTCCTTGCTTGCAGGAGCAGCTGTACACTATATGACAAAGCACAAGACAGATTAGACTGGGAGGAAAAAATATGCCGCATAAATTAGATTTTATCGGGTTTGGCGGAGTGGGCCGCGGCCTTGCAGAAATACTGCTCGAACGGGGGAGCTGGCTGAAAGAAACCTTTGGTTCCGACTTTTTAGTAGTTTCCGTGTCCGATTTGTATAAAGGCTCCCTTCACCACCCGGAGGGCCTTGACATGCAGAAGGTTCTTGATTGTCTGAAAAGAGATGGAACAGTCGAAAACTACCCTGATACCGAAGGGCTCGTGCGCGGCTGGGACAGTATCGAAACAATCACCCAGTCAAACGCAGATACCGTGATTGAAATCACGTTTACCAATGTGGACACAGGCCAGCCTGCGATTGATCACTGCAAAACAGCCTTTAAGGCTGGAAAAAATGCTGTGCTTACGAATAAAGGGCCAGTGGCGCTTGCCTATAAAGAACTTCAGGCACTTGCCCAGGATAATGGCGTACGGTTTTTATTCGAAGGGACGGTCATGAGCGGCACCCCGGCGCTTCGAATGCCGCTGACAAGCCTTTCCGGGAACCGGATTACCTCAATTAAAGGTATAATGAACGGAACAACAAACTACATGCTCACCCAGATGGAGCAGGGGATGGAGTACGGCGAAGCTTTAAAAGAAGCTCAGTCCCGTGGATATGCAGAAGCGGATCCTACCAGCGATGTCGAAGGCTATGACGTACTGTATAAAGTAGTTATTCTCGCCAATGTTGTGATGGGAGCGGATTTGAAAAAAGACGATGTGGAACGCCAAGGAATTACGGCTCTTTCTGCAGAAGATATGCAGAAGGCAAGAAATGAAAACAAGCACTGGAAGCTGATCGGGCGTGTTGAAAACAATGGAGGCACAATCAAAGGATCGGTAAAACCAGAGCTGCTCTCCGAAGACGACGCCCTCGCCAATGTAGGAGGTGCAGTAAACGCTGTCACTTATGAATGCGACCTGAGCGGTCCAATTACGCTGATGGGGGCTGGAGCCGGCGTGCCGGAGACAGGATTTGCATTGTTGATCGACCTGATTAACATGGATCGAAATACTATATAAAGGCGGGATAACATGACCACAAAAATCACAGAGCAAAAAATGCTTCTCGGCGGAGAATGGGTCGGCCGTGAGCAGACGCTGGACGTTGTCAATCCCGAAGACCAATCTGTGATCAGCACAGTGCCGATGGCAAGCAGCGACGATGCACGCGAAGCTGTGCGGATTGCTGTTGAAGGTAAAGAGATTGCCGAAGCTTTGAGTGTACGGGAACGTATGGATATATTAAACAAAGTGGCGGATTACGTGCTCGACCATGCAGAGGAGTTTGCGGAAATAATTGCTCTTGAAGGGAGCAAAACGATAGCAGAAGCTTCCGGTGAAGCAAGGAGAACTGCCGAAACTATTCGTCTCGGGGCGGAAGAAGCCCGCCGTCTTTCCGGGGAATCGATTAATTTTGACCAGATGGAAGGCAATACGCACCGGATGGGCTACTATTATCATTTTCCAGTGGGAGTTGTGGCAGCTATTACACCGTTTAACGATCCGTTGAACCTAGTGGCCCATAAAGTAGCGCCGGCCATCGCTGCTGGAAATGCGCTTATCGTGAAACCGGCGACAGAAACGCCGCTCAGTGCCCTGAAGCTGGCCGAAGCATTTATCGCTGCCGGGCTGCCGAAAAAAGTAATGACGGTGATTACCGGAAGAGGCCGTGGCATTGGCGACATTCTGGTGGAGTCAGAAGATGTACAGATGATCAGCTTTACTGGTGGGTACGAAACAGGCAAAAGTATCGCCCACAAAGCAGGTCTGAAAAAGCTGTCCATGGAGCTCGGATCAAATTCCCCATATATTGTCTGGAAGGACGCGGACATTGAAAAAGCAGCCCAGTCAGGCGTAGACGGAGCATTTGGGGCTGCTGGCCAAAACTGCCTGAGTGTGCAGCGGGTATACGCTCATGAAGATATTTACGACGCTTTTGAGACTTCATTTGTGGAAAAGGCCAGACAGGTACGTGCCGGAAGGAAAATGGATAAGGATTCCGATATTGGACCGGTCATCAATGAAAAAGAGGCTAAGCGAATTGAAAGCTGGATAAAAGAAGCAGTGGAGGCCGGAGCCAAAGTACTCGCCGGCGGAAACCGGCACGGTGCCTTTATCGAACCGACCGTCCTGTCGAATGTTCCGGAGGATTTGGCGATAGTAAAAGAAGAAGTGTTCGGGCCGGTCGTCATACTTGCTTCTGTTGCCACGTTTGATGAAGCAATCACCCGCTCAAACGCCGTGCCTTTCGGTCTGCAGGCCGGCATTTATACGAAAGATGTTAATATTGCGCTGAAGGCTGTACGTAAACTCCATGTCGGCGGCGTCATGGTAAATGACAGCAGCGATTTCCGCATTGATGCCATGCCGTTTGGCGGCGTCAAACATTCCGGGATCGGCCGGGAAGGCGTGGCTTTTGCAATCGAGGAAATGTCGGAAAAACGGCTCGTATGCTTTGCCATCGATGAATAAATAAATGTAGACGGGATAAAAGGGGGGATCAGCTCATGTTGTTTGAAAAAGATGAGTACCTGATGAGAATGAACCAGACAAAAATGAAAATGATGGAATACGGGATTGAAGTACTATTGGTCTCTAATCCGTCCAATATGTATTATTTAACGGGATACAATGCTTGGTCGTTTTATGTGCATCAGATGGTGATTGTAATGATTGATGAAGATCAGCCGCTATGGATCGGCAGGGAAATGGATGCCCATAGTGCAGTAGTCACCACCTGGCTCGATGACGATCATATCATCCCGTACCCTGATGAATTTGTACAGTCGACAATCAAGCACCCAATGGATTTCGCGGCGAATATTTTGACAGAAATTGGACAGGGCAACCGGAAAATTGGCCTGGAGATGGATGCATTCTACTTCACCGCGATGTGCTACGAGCGAATTCAGGCTGGTCTCCCAAATGCAGAATTCCGTAATTTCAGCACGCTCGTCAACTGGGTCCGGCTCGTGAAGTCAGACGCGGAAATCGAATGCATGTACCGCGCCGGCCGAATACTTGAAAATGCCATGCAGGCAGGGTTTGATACAGTGGATGTCGGCGTTCGGGAAAATGAAGTGGCCGCGGCCATTACTAACGCTCAAATTCTTGGTACGAAGGAATTCGGCGGTGACTATACGTCCATTGTGCCGATGATTCCTGCCAATGAAAACACAGCAACGCCTCATTTGACATGGACAGACCGGAAATATAACTATGGGGATTTTTTGACAGTTGAAATCGCCGGAGCCTATATGCGCTACCATACTCCGATGGCACGGACGATGGCGATCGGACAGGCTCCGGAGAAAATGTACGACCTGTCGGAAACAGTGGTTGAAGGGATCGAAACAACGATGGACGCAATTAAGCCTGGAATGACGGCGGAAGAAGTGGAAAATGTCTGGAGCCGGACCATTGCAAGACGTGGATATTTTAAAGAATCCCGTCTCGGTTATTCCATCGGACTCAGCTATCCCCCGGACTGGGGCGAGCATACCGTCAGCTTCCGGAAAGGCGACCACACTATTTTGCAGCCGAACATGACATTTCATCTCATGCCCGGCATATGGCTGGATGACCACGGCGTGGAAATTACGGAATCAATCCGTATTACGGAAAACGGGTGTGAATTACTAAGCCACGTGCCGAGGGAGATGTATATTAAAGAACCCGGAGTGCTTGGTGATGGTTTTGCGGAAAGCAGGATGAATGCCAATTACAGATAGTATACAGGAAGCGGGCTCCTTTTAAAGGGGCCTGCTTTTTTTGTGAGAGGCAGGTGTTGGCTATTTTTTCCGGATAGTGATAGCATAAAAGATGTTTGCAACGATGACTTGACTAAAAAGAGGTATGAACATGAACCATCAGGCCTGCATAAGAACTACACTCGGAGCCGCTGCCTTTGTGGCTGTTTTTTGCTATTTTTTAGAAGTGCTTTTACACGTGCCTTACATCGAATACGCGTACAGTTTTATTGCCGGAGTACTGCTTGTGGCCTCCTTGCCTGTTATGCCTGCATTGAACCGCCGCATCGTTTATGTGCTGCTTGCTGTCGGCATTGCTTTGTTCTGGATTTACGGAGTTTCCTGGCATATTGTATGGACAAGCTTTGGGGAGAACCTTTCCCTGCTGGCACTTTTTCTAACAGTGCCTCTCATCGGCACGTACATGTCTGAAGCGGGTCACCTGCATGCTTTTCAGCAGTACCTTGAACGGAGAAATGAAAAGAAAGCGGTCCCTCCGCATCAGCTTGGCTACGGAGTAACAGCAAGCATCGGTGCCATACTTAATCTCGGCTCCATGCCACTTGTGTACGGTATTGCCAAGGAAAGCTTTCCATCTTTTGAACAAAAAAGAATGGCATTGACGGTGCTGCGGGGCTTCGGTTCCTGTATGCTCTGGTCGCCATACTTTGTAAACATGGCCCTTATTTTAAGTATCTATGATTTAAGCTGGAGCGAAGTCGGTCCATACGGCATCATAATGGCTGCCGTGTTGACTACCCTGGTTATTGTATTCTTCCGGGCCTCCGCATTTGCTGATGATACTTGGACGTCGCCAGAAAAAAACAAAGAAGCAAGACCTCCGATGACTTCGATGCGTACGTTTTTACTATTTTTGGGCATACTGCTTGGGGCTTCTTTTTTGCTTGAAATGCTTCTACCTTATAATATGCTGACAATTGTTTCTATACTGGCTCTATTGTATCCGTGGACATGGGCTCTTGCGCTCAAACAGGCCACTTCATTTGCCCAGTCCACCTGGAAACACGTGAGCGGGTCGTTTGAACGCCTGTATAATGAAATTGGTATTTTTGTAACGGCCGGTTTCTTTAGCGTTGCGCTCCGAAGCAGTGATGCCGGGGCTTGGCTTTCAGAGGCTGTCAGCTTTTTATCCCAGGGCTATATGATTCTGCTGATTGCCTGGGTGGTGGCTATTGTAATGGGTCTCTCCACCTTAGGGATTCACCCAGTGATCATCGTTACAGGACTTGGCGGGGCTCTCTCTCCAGAAGTTTTTGGGGTGGAGGCTTCGTTTATGGCTGTACTGCTTTTGATGTCCTGGATGCTTGGTGTCCAGGTGTCTCCATTCACAGGCGCCATCCTCATGTCTTCTCATCTAATGGGGACAACCACCATCCAGGTAATAAGAAAAAATGCTGCATTTATTTTAAGCGCTGCCGTAGTATTGAGTCTTGTGTTATTTATACTAGGCGAAACAATAATGTAATAAAGAAGGAGAGAATCAGGAATGCGACCACTTGAAGCCGGAAAATTATATGGATCTGTCATGCTTGTTATGCTGATGTGGGGGCTTAACGTGGTGGCATTGAAGGTGCTGGTGGCGGAAATAAACCCGGTTTACATGCAGGCAGCACGCATCCTGCTCGCCGGTCTTTCCGTAGCTCTGTTTGTTTTTCTGCGCAGGGAGTTTGAATGGGTCCCAAGGGCCGCCATTAAGTATATTCTGCTGGCTGCGGTGTTTGGCATGACCGGCCACCATACCTTTCTGGCTGTAGGGCTGAGTGAAACAACCGCTGTGAAAAGCTCCCTGATTCTGGCTCTTCTTCCTATTACCACATCGCTGTTAGCTATGATTTTTTTAGGTGATGCCTTTACGAAGCTTCGCTGGCTCGGTGTATTTGCCGGGTTCGCCGGGGCAGTGCTCATCAATGTTACTGGAGAAGATGGGGGCGCAGTTCAAGGCGCAGCTACAGGAGACGCTTTTATTTTTGCCGCAATGGCAGCACAGGCTATCAGCTTTTTGTTTATAAAAAAAGCCTCCGAGCTGGTAGCCCCGAGAGTGCTGACGATTTATACGCTGATGGTCGGTTCTGTCGGATTGTTTGCCGTCAGCTTTATCCTCGCCCCGTCCGGCTGGGAATCATACATCACGGCGCCCGGCTGGGTATGGCTCGTGTTTTTGCTTTCCGGGATATTTGCCACCGGCCTTGGCCAGATATTATACAACGCCTCAATTTCGAAAATCGGTCCGGGGAAAACCGCTATATTTAATAATTTCGTTCCCTTTTTTGGTTTATTGAGTTCTGCGCTTATCCTCGGAGAAAACGTATCACCAGCGCAGCTTGGAGGCTTCGTATTTATTGTTGCTGGCGTGCTGCTTGGTACCGGCTGGGTGGACCAGCTGCTGTTAAAAAAACGAAAACAAGCGCCTGTTAAGCATCATTCTTAGCAGGCGCTTGTTTTTTTTCTGGCACTTCATCAAAACCGCCTGGATGAAAAGGGTGGCATTTGACGAGGCGCCGAATTGTTAGAAAGGCCCCTTTCCAAAATCCAAACCTTTCAAAGGCGGTGATGCTGTACTGTGAACAGGTAGGATAAAAGCGGCACGAAGGTGGAGTGAACCGGGAAATATATCGTTGATACAGTTGAATCAGCGCGATCATTATTTTTTTCATCCATACGCACTCCTATAATCATTTTTGCCTCTACATCGTAGCATAAATAGAAACAAAACAGAAAAACCCCGCTTAAAACAGCGGGGTTTAAGGCTGTTAGCCAGTATCAGCCAACATAAAAGGAAGCTGCTGGCGCCACTACCTGGCGGAGCTGCGCTTCTTCTTCGGCATTTAAACGGACCATCGGCAGACGGACATCGCCGGAAATGATGCCGCGCATTTCAAGGGCTGCTTTTACCGGTGTCGGACTAGGAGCTGCAAACATGGACTTCATGAGTGGCAGCAGGTCCCGGTGCCGGGAAGCGGCGTATACCGGCTGGCCGTTAAAGAAGCTCTGAATCATGTCCTGCATGCTTTCTCCGGCTACATGGGCAGAGACAGAAACGACGCCTGTAGCTCCGACGGACAGCAGTGGAAGTGTAAGGCTGTCATCACCGCTGTACAAAGTGAAGTCCTGAGGCGCATGCTGCAGAATATAGGCAGCAGCTTCAAGATCGCCGCTAGCTTCTTTAATAGAGCATATATTTTTGACATGGGAAAGACGGACAATCGTTTCCGGGGTCATGCCGGCCGCGCTTCTTCCCGGAATGTTATACAGCATCACCGGAGTGTTAATTCCTTCGGCAATCGTGCGGAAATGCTGATACATTCCCTCCTGGCTCGGTTTATTGTAATAAGGAGTAACGAGCATGACAGCGTCAATGCCGGTTTTTTCTGCTTCAAGGGATAATGCAAGCGAAGCTCTAGTGTCATTGGAGCCGGTGCCTGCAATAACCGGAACCCGGCCGTTAACAGTCTGGACCGTATGACGGAATAATGAAATTTTCTCTTCATGGGAAAGCGTTGGAGATTCGCCGGTGGTGCCGGCAACTACAATGCTCTCTGTTCCAGTGCTGATCAAATGATTAATTAATTTGGTTAATGCAGTGTAATCTATATCTCCGTGTTCATCGAATGGAGTCACCATCGCTGTACTTAATCTTCCAAAATTCATAATTACTCACCCTCTTAAAAGTATAGTCTTGCCTAAAAAGAGAGGGCTTGCGGTTTCACGTCTTCGCCTCCGCCTGGACACGAAAAAAGCAACCATGGAAGGAGTCCATCGTTGCAGGAACGCTTCAGCTGTTAAGCAGAACCGCACGTGCGTGAGATAGCCCTCCATACAGAAAACCTGTATGACAGTCCCGCATTTATTTAATACGAGACCAGCGTTGAACGAGTGAGTCGTTCTCAGCTTCGGCAAAAACCCCTTTCCGCTTTAATCACCAGAGCTCCTTCTCTTCCTAAAGCGTACTAATAATTTTCGCAACCTCTAACCTCACTTCTCAAATAAAGAAGCAGGATATGAAATTAATTAATTACACCATAGCAGATAACGTCCTAAAAGACAATAGTCCGTCTTAAAATTAATTGTATTTTCTATATTGCCCAATTCTAATGTACATAAACATAATTAAATATCGATTATTTATCCCTTCTCCGCAGTTGTTTTGACTGTTCTACAGCTATGTTAATAAAAAATTTTTAAAAACACATTTCATTTTCGGGGAGCTTTCTTATATAATAAGGGAGGGAAAACAGAACATTAGGGGGCCAATTACGTATGTCGCAGCTTCAGCAGATCGCTCTAGAACTTCCAGAAGAACTCTATACGGAAATCGAACATCTGTCCCAGTCCGAAAAGGATTCTTTTTTTCATCAGGTGTTAAAGGACCAGATCGAAAAACAAAAATCTACAGACATGCAGGAAAAATTGAAGAACGGATATGCAGAAATGGCTGCACTAAATGCTGAAATATGCGCTGAATTTGAATATGCCGAAACAGAATCTACACAATTGACAGAACGACGGCTGAACGAACAAAACTAGCTGTTCATCCTGTCCGGCAGCATAAGCGCGCAACCGGAAAAGGAGGTGAATGGGTGGTTTGAGTGATTCGAAACAAAACAATCAGCATCATAAAAAAGTAGTTAAACGGGGGGACGTATTTTTTGCGGACCTGTCTCCAGTAGTCGGTTCTGAGCAGGGAGGCGTCCGACCCGTACTTATCATTCAAAATAATATTGGTAACCGCTTCAGTCCCACGGTAATTGTAGCAGCTATTACGGCACAGATTAAAAAAGCAAAAATGCCGACGCACGTGGAAATTGATGCAGCTAAGCATCGGTTTGACCGCGACAGCGTTATTCTGCTTGAGCAGCTGCGTACCATTGACAAGCAGCGGTTAACGGATAAGATTACCCACCTGGACGATGATACCATGGAGCAGGTGCGTAAAGGCCTCGAAATAAGCCTGGGCCTGCATGAATTCAATTAATTCATTATACATAACGACTGCGGGTCCCCGCCTGCATATTGATACGTAAAACCTTTCCGGCCGGAAAGGTTTTTTTTGTTACAAAAAACAGAAATGAATGCCTTTAAAAAGCGATATATCCTTATGTGAGCTTAATAAGTCTTCTCAGTAGCGCAAAGGTTTAAATTAATACGAAAAACTTTTAAATGCTCTATTTTATTTTGAGTTGTGATGTGATACACTGCTCTAGGAAATAAAGAGAGGGTTGGATAAAACCAGCCTATAAGAGAGAGGATAAGGAAGGGAGGCTTTCATATGCTTAAAGCAATGAAGCAAAAATGGAGAGATAAGCGCAATCAGCTTGCCCGCCAAACAGAAGAACGGATCCAGGGTCATAACACAGACCTGCAGGTACAAATGAGGCAGAGACGTGAAAACGATGACTGGACTGATGAACTTCTCAATAAGGATATCGAAAAGTATTTGTATACGATCCATCCGTCGTTTCTTTTAAATGACCGTGTAAACCGGGCGCTTTACAATCGGCTGCTTGCCCGTGCCCAGGGAAAATACTCGCTGACGCTTTCTGTCACAAGCGAAATGAAGCTGGCACTCGACTTTTATAACACGGACCTTGCGGTGTTTCTTCGTTTGATTGAGAAAAAAGGCTTTCAGCTTCAGGGGAATGAAGAGCGTTTTCTGCTGACGCTTATGAACCGCCTCAGTGAAAACAATTACCGCATGTATAAAGAACGTTACAGCGAGTTGGATGCTCACAATTCTTCCTTATCAGAGGCCGTTACCTCGTATTTGCAGCAGGTGCCGCGCGCTTACCAACTCGAGACCGGACGCCTTGATTTCTTCTACAAGTTTCTGCTCAGCGAGGGCCTTCTTCCGGCAGGAACGACGAAGAAAAAACTGAAAAAATTGATTAAATCCTCCAATAAAAAGAAAGCCGGAGACCATCAGCTTGAGCGGATGGAACGCCGGCTTGACCGAATTGGTTAATAGATAAACAAAGCGCTGCAGCTCCGCAGCGCTTTTTGTTTTCTGGAAAGATCAGGATGAACTTAATTCTTTTCGAACAGGCGTTTCTGTGGCAGAATATAGGTAAATAACAGAAGGGATGGAGAACTGATGAGTCAAAACGAAACAAACCTCAGCACGTTTTTTGCCGGCAAATTGCAGGAAGCAAAAACTCAATTTGAACGCACCATCGACTGTAAACACACAGCTTTTGACGATTTGTATCCTTATATGAATGAACAGCCGCAGTTTTTCTGGTACAAACGTTACGTAGCCTGGCAGGAGCTGCTTACCACTGTAGAGCTTGCAGAAGAGCTGAATATTAATTGGCAGAAAGAATTTAAAACAAAGCAGCAGAACTTTATTGAAAGCAAGGTACTCGATGCAAAAGTGCTTGATGAATGGTACGGAAAACAGCGTACTGAAGCATAAAAAAGCCGGCGGAGCCCTCCGCCGGCTTTTTATAGCTTTTTTGTCTCCTGCCGCTGTATTAAAAAATGAAATGAGCAATAAGAACAATAACTGGGAGTGAAATAATGGTTCTTTCCAAAAAGATGAGAACAAGATCGGCAAATCGGACAGGAAGCTTACTGCCAAGCAGCAGGCCGCCGACTTCGGACATATAAATAAGCTGGCTGACCGATAAAGCCCCAATAATAAAGCGGGTCATTTCGCTTTCAATGTCCGTGCCAAGAATAGCCGGCAGAAACATATCCGCAAAGCCAATGAGCATCGTTTCGCTGGCTACTGTAGCTTCCGGGACCTGCATGAGCTGCAGGAGCGGAACAAACGGGGCCCCAAGCCACGCGAACAGCGGCGTGGATTCAGCAATTACAACAGCAATAGTACCAAGGCCCATGACAATTGGGATCACGCTGATCCACATGTCGAGTACGTTTTTTGTGCCGCTGACCAGGACGGAAGACCAGCGGGTGTGGGAAGCTTTATGGAGCGCTTTTTCCCACCCGGAAACGACAGGGTTCTTGCCTGATTGGCCATTGGCAATCTCGTCTGCAGGCTGCTGGTTGTAATACTCGTTCTTCTTCCGGGAAAGCGGAGGAATACGGGGCATAATGAGTGCGCATACGACACCTGCAGCAACGATGGTGAGGTAATACGGCAGGGTGTAGGCAAGCAGATCCAACTCACCGAGAATGGTGATAGTGAAGGTGATGCTGACCACCGAGAACGTCGTACTGATAACTGCAGCCTCCCGCTGTGTGTAATGGCCGCTTTCATACTGCTGGCTTGTTAAAAGCACTCCGATGGTTCCATCTCCCAGCCAGGAAGCAAGACCATCAATCGACGAACGACCCGGAAGCGTAAATAACGGGCGCATCAGAATGGTAAGGATGGAGCCGAAAAACTCGAGCAGGCCGAAATTAAGCAGAAACGGCAGGAAATAACCGGCGAAAAAGAAGACGGTAATTAAAAGCAGTATTAGGGAATAAAGAAGGAGACCGCCGGTGGCATCCCCGA
This sequence comes from Marinococcus halophilus, assembly GCF_002265875.1. GTDB lineage: Bacteria > Bacillota > Bacilli > Bacillales > Marinococcaceae > Marinococcus > Marinococcus halophilus. The sequence continues at coordinate 57,615 of NZ_NPFA01000004.1, read as the reverse complement.
TAAGCCAGTCAGGGCCGATTTGAAACAATGTTAAAAAGGCAAACAGAAAGCCTAAGATCCGGATGAAAAGCCAGCCGTTCGTTACATGAAACAATGAAACAGCAATGCCTGAAGAGAACGGCCGAAATCTGGCAATGATGGCGCCGGCTACGGAAATGCCAATGAAAATAACGCCCAGAGCGGGCAGTATGCCGCTTAGCATTGTTTCGAGCCACCCGGCAAGAAGGGCCACCGGAACAGTTAAGCCGGCGTCGGTAGAAATAGGAACCATAAATAAGAAAATCCCGATCAACGAAGGGATAATAAACTTAAGGGCGTGGGACGCCCGATTGGATGGGGTGGAACTCATTTTCTTCACCTCGATATTCATACAATTTTATGTATAATTACTACAAACATTGTACTAAATTAACACGAAAGCCGCCATTTGCAAAGAATATTTTTACCCTTCATCTGGAAAGGAGAAACGAACAGGCTATGCCGCAATACATTTTTGATATTGAAGCCGTTTATTTAAAAGAACCAGAGGATGAGCTCCGGACACATATAGCGGAGGTGAAAACTGAAGTCATCCACCGGGAACACGGCGATATACTATTTGAAGCCCTCATACCGGTTGCTTATCATGCTTACGGAGTTTATCCTGACGTAAAAGCAGTGGCCTCCCAGATTCCCCGCCCGGCGGTACAGCGTGAGGTGCTCTTCCGTGTGAAACGATATGTTAAAAAGCTGCGACCGTTTTTATAAGCTACACAGAGCAGGCAGAGGCTCAGCGCAGAATATGAAGAATCTCCCCAAGTGACGCTAGTTCATGGTCAGCCCGGAAGTCGTGTGCCGGGATGCTGCCGTCATGGTTGATCCAGGCGCTGCTGATGCCGGCGTTTTTGGCCCCGGAAATATCGGTGTTCATATTGTCTCCGATCATTAATGTATTCTCGGGATCGCTGCCGGCAAGCCGGAGCGCATGAGTAAATATGGAAGGGTCGGGCTTTCCAACTCCGAATTCGCCGCTGATAATAATATGATCAAAAAAAGGCACCAGGGCTGGAGTCAGGGAGAGCTTCAGCCGCTGCAGGCTCGGGGAGCCGTTAGTAAGCATAAGCAGCTGATACTGGTCCTTTAGCGTGTGGAGTACTTCAAAAGTATCGGAGTAGACGTAGGGAAGGTGCCGCCGGTGCATAATAAAACGATTTTTCAGCCATTCCCCTGTCTCCGGCTGATAAATACCGTGGGCCGAAAGCGCCCTTGTCCAGGTCTCCTTCTGGTAAGAGGAAATAAGCCGGCTCATTTCTTGAAAGCGCCGGTGCTCGATATCGTCAAAATGTCCCCAGAGACCTTCGAATGCGTTAATACCGATGGTTTTAGTGAAGTCATACACAGAGAGATTCTTGTAGAGTTCGGGTGCTGTCTGCTTCACAGTTTCCACGAGCAGCGGCGCTTTTACCCCGGTGCGTATCTCAGCGTCGAAGGCTGTAGCACGCAGGGCCTCGGAGATGCTTTTTTTGTCCCAAAGCAGGGTGTCGTCCAAATCAAAGATAAGTGTCTTCATAAAAATTCCCCCGTGAAAGTAAAAAGTATGTATAAATCATAGCACAGCGATTATTGTTTAAGAAAAAGAAATATGCCGCGCCGTACTGAAAAGCAAATAATTCAGTTTAGGGACTGTCAAGTGAAAAGAATTAGTGTACAATGTAGGTGTGTGAGAACGCTTCATAAGAAACGCCGCTCTAAAGGTGCCTTGAAACGGGAATCAGGTGAATTTTCGGCCTCCTGCAGCGAGGAACATACATATTTTACGTATACTTGACTGTGTACGGTTTTGAGCAACTGCTTTAAGCATGTTAAAATATGTCTGATTTATGAAAAGACATGTTCTCGAAGAATTGGTTGAGTCGAAGAAGGGAAGTGATGGTGGAAACTCCATTCCAATGGTTCACTTTCATAGATAATACACGACTAATATGTTAGTTTGGAAAACTTATTGATCACATAAGCTGGGGGTATCACTCGATGAGTAAGCATCAATCCAGGGCTGAAGAAGCCTGGCAGGAATTTTATGGTCCCAATCTGGGTTATATGTGGGAGCAATACGACCTATATAAAGAAAATCCGGAAGATGTAGATCCGGATATCAAAAGCTGGTTTGACCAGTACGGCCCGCCCTCTTCAAACGGGGAAGCAGCAGTCAGTTATGCTCCTGCTGTGGACGAAAAAGACCAGGCAGTCGGTGCCGGACTTAATATGGAAAAAATCGCGCATGCCGTCAAGCTTGCTGAAAACATTCGTATTCATGGCCATCTGTCTGCGGATATTAACCCGCTGCAGGAACCAAACGGAGAAACATCGTTTTTACGAATTGAAGAGTACGGATTAAGCGAAGAGGATCTTCGCACGATTCCGAAGGAAATTCTCTGCCCGGACGCTCCGGCATCAGTGGCTGACGGACTTGAAGCAATTGAGCATTTAAAACAGATGTACACTAAAACCATCGCGTTTGAATTCGACCACGTACACGATGTGGAAGAACATCGCTGGCTTAACCGCAAAGTGGAGTCCGGCGAAATTTACAGTGCTGTCTCGGACGATAAGCGCAAAGCACTGCTGAAAAGCCTTACAGAAGTAGAAGCGTTTGAACAGTTTCTGCAGAAAACATTCGTCGGGCAAAAACGTTTTTCTATAGAAGGGATCGACATCCTCGCTCCTATTATGGAAGAGCTCACACACAGCGCGATGCAGGACGGCGCAAGAAATATTATGATCGGCATGGCCCACCGGGGACGGTTAAGCGTTCTCGCTAAGGTTATCGGCAAGCCATATGATTTAATTTTTTCCGAGTTTCAGCATTCTCCGAATAAAGATCTCGTGCCTTCTGAAGGGTCGGTCGGGATTAACTACGGCTGGACCGGGGACGTTAAGTACCACCTGGGTGCGGATAAAAACATTAACCAGGAATCCTTTGAGTCCCGTATTTCCCTGGCAAACAATCCAAGCCACCTGGAATATGTAAACCCGGTTGTGGAGGGCTATACACGGGCGGCACAGGACGATGTCAGCGAACCGGGCTTTCCACAGCAGGACGGTTCTAAAGCCATGGCTATTTTGGTGCACGGGGACGCAGCTTTCCCCGGTGAAGGTGTTGTAACGGAAACCTTAAACATGAGCCGGTTGAAAGGGTACCAGACGGGTGGAACTGTGCATGTCATTGCCAATAACCAACTCGGTTTTACGACAGATACGCATGATGCACGAAGCACTACCTATTCGAGTGATCCGGCTAAAGGGTATGAAATCCCGGTTATCCATGTGAATGCGGATGAACCGGAGGCATGTCTCGCAGCTGTGCAGCTTGCTTACGAATACAGAAACAAATTTAACAAAGACTTCCTGATTGACTTGATTGGCTACCGCCGTTACGGCCATAACGAAACGGACGAACCAGCGGCGACCCAGCCTTACTTATACGGGTTGATCCGGGAGCATCCGACCGTGCGTGAGCATTATGCGAACTATCTGGACGAAATCGGATTCTGGAGTAAATCCGAAACAGATCAGCTGAAAGAAGATACGATGAATCACCTGCGGGACCAATACAATAAAGTAGCAGAAGATAAAGAAACAGAAACTGAGATCGGGCCAGTGCCGGAAGAAGTGGAGAAACGCCTTCCAAAAGTAGAAACCGGCTATGATTTAAACGAGCTCAAAGAAATTAACCAGGAGCTTATTACCTGGCCGGAAAACTTTAACGTATTCCCGAAATTAAGAAAAATCCTTGAGCGCCGCGGTCCGGCAATGGAAGAAGACGGCAAAGTGGATTGGGGCCACGCTGAGGCATTAGCTTTTGCGACAATCCTGGCTGACGGGACGCCGGTGCGCTTGACGGGCCAGGATTCCCAGCGTGGTACATTCGCACAGAGACACCTGGTGCTGCATGACCATAAAAATGGCGACATTTATTCTCCGATGCATACATTCTCGAAAGCGAACGCGGCTTTTGCACTCTATAACAGCCCGCTTTCTGAAAACGGCATTGTCGGATTTGAATACGGCTATAACGTGCAGGCTCCTGAAACATTGACATTATGGGAAGCCCAGTTTGGTGATTTCGGCAACGCTGCCCAGGTAATATTCGATCAGTTTGTATCTGCAGGCCGGGCCAAGTGGGGACAAAAATCAGGTATGGTCTTTCTGCTCCCCCACGGCTATGAGGGACAGGGACCGGAACACTCGAGCGCCCGGCTTGAACGCTTCCTGACGCTCTCGGCAGAAAACAACTGGAATGTTGCTTATCTGTCAAGTTCAGCCCAGTATTTTCACCTGCTTCGGCGCCAGGCGGAATTTCTCGGAAAAGACGAGATGCGTCCCCTTGTGCTTATGACGCCAAAGAGTCTTTTGCGTAATCAGACCGTAGCAAGTGAACCCGAAGCTTTCGGAGAAGGTTCTTTCCAGTCTGTAGTAGAGGATCCATTGACTGGTAAAGATAAAAAGAAAGTTAAACGTCTGCTTGTAGGCACCGGAAAGATGACAATTGATCTGCATGAAGCACTGGCTGAAGGCGAAGTGCCGAGTGATATTCATATCGTCCGCGTCGAAGAGCTCTACCCGTTCCCGGAAGAAGAAATTCGAGATATTTTAACAGCTTATCCAAACGTAAAATCGATTCAATGGGTCCAGGAGGAGCCGAAGAACATGGGCGCATGGTCTTATATGTACCCGCTTCTGCATAATCTGGCTCCAAAAGGGACAACGGTGGACTATATTGGACGCCGCAGAAGGTCAAGTCCGGCAGAGGGCGATCCCACGATTCATAAAAAAGAGCAAAACCGCATTATTCAGGAAGCCCTAAAAGGAAACGAATAAGGAGGACGCAGTCATGGCAGAGATCAAAGTACCAGAACTAGGTGAATCCGTTACAGAGGGAACAATTGCAGAATGGTTAAAAAAGCCAGGCGATAAAGTCGAACAAGGAGAAAACATTGCTGAACTCGAAACCGATAAAGTAAATGTGGAAATCCCATCGGAAAAATCTGGTGTCCTCCAGGAGTTGCTGAAAGAAGAAGGCGACAACGTGGAAGTCGGCGAAGTAATTGCTGTAGTGGATGAAAACGGCGAAGCGGGCGGCGGAAGCTCAGAAGAAAAAAGTTCGGAAGAAGCGGCCCCTGAAAAAGAAAGCGAAGCGAAACAGGAAGAAAAACAGGAAGATTCCAAAGAACCGGCAGCATCTGAATCTGAACAAGGAACAAAAGAGGAAGCGAAAGAAGAATCTCCGGCTGACCGTCCGGTTGCTTCCCCATCAGTGCGCAAATACGCGCGCGAACAAGGCATTGACCTGAACGAAGTGGCCGGAAGTGATCCAAAGGGACGTGTCCGTAAAGAAGATGTGGATAAGGAAGTAAAAGGCAGCAGCAAAAAAGAGGAAAAACAGCCTGAAAAACCTGCGGCTAAAAGTGAAAAGGATGAGTTCGAAGGCAAGCCGGTCGAGCGTATTAGAATGTCCCGCCGCCGCCAGACAATTGCAAGCCGCCTGAAGGAAGTCCAGCAGGAAACGGCGATGCTGACTACATTTAACGAAGTGGACATGTCAGCAATTATGGACCTGAGAAAGCGCCGGAAGGATACGTTCCAGGAGCAGCACGACGTGCGCCTCGGATTTATGTCTTTCTTCACGAAGGGTGTTATTGCTGCACTGAAAAAATACCCGCTATTAAATGCAGAAATTCAGGCAACAGAAGTAATTAAAAAACAATTTTATGATATCGGTATGGCTGTTTCCACTGATGATGGCCTCGTGGTGCCTGTCGTCCGGGACGCCGATCGCAAAACATTTGCCGAAATCGAACAGGAGATTATGGACCTGTCCTTAAAAGCCCGGGACAATAAATTAACCCTGAAAGATCTCCAGGGCGGTACATTTACGATTACGAACGGCGGCGTGTTTGGTTCCCTGCTGTCGACTCCAATCCTGAACGCTCCCCAGGTTGGCATACTCGGAATGCACACTATTCAGTGGCGCCCGGTAGCCATTGACCAGGATACGATGGAGAATCGCCCAATGATGTATACAGCCCTCTCATACGACCACCGTATCGTAGATGGAAAAGAAGCAGTGAGTTTTCTCGTAACGCTTAAGCAGCTGCTTGAAGATCCGGAAAACCTTCTCCTTGAAGGCTAATATCCGAGGAAAAAAAGCCCGCTGATCGCGGGCTTTTTTCTATGGAAATAAGTAACAGGTGGATGATGAATGTGCGAAACCATGGGAGTAAAAAACCACATTTTTTGATAATTTGCGATAAAACCTGATTTTCAGCTATTTCTTCGTAAAATTAGAGGTGAAGTAAAAATAAATGATTTTTTCTTTAAATAACGCTTGCGTACATCTTGTACCTATTGATATAATCGCTTTGTGATCGTTAAGAGAACGCGATATATCAAGGAGGGATAGTATGAGCAATATTAAAATGGACCGAAAAACAGCTGCGCGTATTAGAAGAGATGGAGGCGTAGTTACGCTGGACCCATTTTATTTTTGGAATCAGAAAAAAGACAAAGGCCCAGTTGATACGGTAGTACAGGTAGGAAGCCCTGCTGAAACTGCTACATATACGCTTTACCAATTTGAAGATATCTCTGTGTACGTACATGAACGCCTACAGTTGAAAAAAGAATTGCGCCTATTCCTCCATGGATTCGGTCCGTTCGAACATCTTAATTGTGCAGGCGTGAAGCGATTCAGCAAACCTCAAAAAACAGCAAACGCTGTTTCCTAATACTATCAAAAAACGCCCTGCAGCCAGGGCGTTTTTATTAATCATTTTTTTAATTTCACATACCAAGTTAAACAAAAAAATAAAAATCTGATATAATAAAACCAAACATATGATCCGGTTTTTAATCCGGTAGAGGAGAATGTTCATGAGCCTACAATTTTACCTTGGGCGTTCCGGAACGGGGAAGTCCACCGCCATATATCATGAAATTAACGAAATGATTACCAGTGACCCCAACGGGCCGCCGGTAATCGTTATTACCCCTGACCAAATGACATTTCAAGTGGAACAGCAGCTAGTCCACTTGTCGGAAAAAGGAATGACGCGAGCCCAGGTCTACAGTTTTCCCAGGCTGGCATGGAAAATTTTTCAGGAAACAGGCGGAGCAGCAAAAACAGCTCTCCAGAAAACAGGCAAGCAGATGCTGATTCGAAAGGTTATCAGTGAGCAGCGTAAGCATTTTCGACTGTACGAAACCTCAAGTTATACGGACGGGTTCATTGACCAGGTGGATGACGTGATCACGGAATGGAAAACCCATAACGTGTCGAAAGCGGCTATGCACGGTATGGTGGAAGAATTGGAAAATAGCGGGGCAACCGGGGCTGATCGTATTTTAACAGCAAAGCTTCAGGATCTTCTGTTGATTTGGGAGGAGATGGATAAAGTCATCGGCGACCGGTACATTGGCAGCGAAGAGCAGCTGTTCTGGCTGACCGAAAAGGTGTCTGCATCTGAGTATATCGCAGATGCCGTCATATATATTGACGGCTTTCATCGGTTCACGCCGCAGGAACTGGCAGTGGTCGAGCAGCTGCTCCAGTATTCACAAGGCGTCCGGGTGGCGTTGACGCTCGATGATTTGACAAATAAGGAAGAGGCTCATCCCGCCCCGGATATGTTCAGGCAGACAACAAAAACGTATTATCAGCTAAGCGCCCTGGCAGAAGAACATGCAGTGCCGGTGAACAAGCCATACTGGTTCAACGACAGCGCATCAACTAAAAACGAAGCACTACAGCATTTAGAAAGATTTATGGAAAACCGTTCTTATAAAACACTTCGTGCTGGCGAAGCTATTACAGTTAAAAATGCGGTCAACCGCCGGACCGAAGTAGAAGAATGTGCCCGGGATATCGCAGCGCTCGTCCGGGACGACGGCTACAGGTATGAAGACATTGCAGTGGTCGCCAGAAATCCCAGGGATTACAATCACATCATTGAAACTGTATTTCATGATTATCGTATTCCTGTGTTCGTGGATGAAACACGTCCCGTATTAAACCACCCGGTGGTAGAATTTATTCGTTCGGCGCTTGAAACAATTGCAGAACGCTGGAGATATGAGTCGGTGTTTCGCACATTTAAGACAGATATGCTCTTTGACGTGCAGGAGTCCTGGGCAGAAGCGAGAAAACAGGTAGACTTTCTGGAAAACTATGTGCTCGCACGAAATATCAAAGAAAAAGACTGGAAAAGCGAAGAACGGTGGGTGTACCGGTACCATGCCACAAATGTGGAGGACGAGTGGGAGCATAAAGACAACTACGAAATCGAGCAGGATATTCATCACACGCGGATGCGGTTAAGCGCTCCGTTGTTCTCGTTGCAGGCCCGCTTGAAACAAGCGGACACCGTACGAGGGAAAGCGGGGGCGCTATTTACATTTTTGGAGGAGCTGCGGATTCCGGAAAAGCTTGAAACGATGCGTGATGACTGCCTCCGGCATAATCGCCTGGAAATGGCGAGAGAGCACGAACAGATCTGGGACATGATGGTGGAACTGCTTGAGCAGATGGTAGAAGTTGCTGGTAATGACAAAGCAGGGATGCAGACGTTTCAACAGATGATGGAAGCGGGCCTTACAAAAGCTACATTTTCGATTGTTCCGCCTTCCCTCGATCAGGTAACGGCAGCTGATATGGAACGTTCACGCCTGCTCGGTATTAAAGTGGTATACTTGCTTGGCGTGAATGAAGGCATACTTCCGGCCGCACTCGAAGAGAGCAGCATGCTGCAGGAGGCAGACCGTGCCTGGCTGGAGCAGCGCGGAATCGAGCTTGAAGAAAGCGGTGAGGCAAAGCTTTTGAATGAAAATTTTCTCATTTACCGTACGATGAGCATGCCAGCGGACAAGCTGATTGTCAGCTATCCGATGGCAGATGAAGAAGGGAAACGGTTGCAGCCTTCGATCGTGATCCAGCAGCTGCTGGATATGTTCCCGGACCAGGCGCCAATCCTGGTTCAAAATGAACCAAGCGTTTACCCGAAAGACCAGCAGCTGCATTTTGTGAATGCTTCTATGAAAACAATGAGTTTTTTAATTGGGGAACTCGAACGCTGTAAACAGGGCGAGGAAGTGGCAGGCCTCTGGTGGAGCGTCTATAATGTTTTTGTTAAACACAACCGTCTTGAAAAACTGACTAAGAGCCTGTTTTACCGCAATGAAGCCGTGGACCTTTCCAGGGAAACGACCCGGGAATTGTACGGCCGAAAAATGAAAACAAGCGTGTCGCGGATGGAACAGTATGAAGCCTGTGCTTTCCGGCAGTTTGCTTCATACGGATTAAAACTCAAGGAAAGACAGTTGTACAAGCTTGAAGCACCGGATATCGGGCAGCTGTTCCATGCGGCTTTAAAAGACGTGACAAAAGCAGTGTACCGGGACGGCCGGACATGGGAGGAGCTTTCCGAGCAAAATGCCCGTGACTATGCAGAAGAAGCTGTGCATGAATTGGCTCCGGCGATTCAGCGGCAGATTCTTTTAAGCAATTCCAGACACCAGTATTTACTGAAAAAGCTTGAAGAGACCGTGCAGCGGGCTTCGATGGTTTTGAGCCAACAGGCTAAATCAAGCCGTTTTTCTCCTATTGGGCTTGAAGTAGGCTTTGGACCGAGCGAAGAAATTCCGCCGCTTCTATTTGAACTGGCTGATGGCACACAGATGGAAGTGGCAGGGAGAATTGACCGCGTTGATCAGGCTGTATCGGACAGTGGAGTGCTGCTGCGGGTGATTGATTACAAATCCAGTGAAAAAGATCTGCGTCCGGAAGAAGTATTTTTCGGGCTGGCGCTGCAGATGCTTGTATATTTGGACGTGGTGCTGTCGTTTTCGGAAGAGTGGCTCGGAACGAAAGCAGACCCTGCGGGGGTGCTATATTTTAACGTCCATAACCCGATTATTCAGGCGGGAAGATCCTGGTCACCGGAAGATATTGAACAGGAAATGATGAAGCAGTTCCGGATGAAAGGGATTCTTCCTGATGATCCCGGCATTGCTAAAATGATGGATGAGCGGCTTGAATCGGAAACCGATTCATTTATCGTTCCAGCACGTCTGACTAAAGGCGGAGAATTTAATAAACAATCGCCAGTAGTTTCAAAAGAACAGTTTGAACGCCTTCGCGGGCATATCCGCGAAAAAATCCGTGCTATCGGCGAACAACTGAGCTCCGGCGATACGAGTATTAAACCTTTTCAAATGAAGCAAAAAAAAGCATGTGACTACTGTGAATTTCATTCTGTATGCCAGTTTGACCGCGGGTTCCCGGGCAACGAGTTCCGGAGCTTTCGAAGCGGTGGCATGAAATGGGAGACGCTGTTCCAGGAGGAGGAAAACGATGAGTCTGAGGACCATTCCTGAAAAACCGACAGATGCCCGTTGGACGGACAGCCAGTGGGAAGCAATTCAGGCAGAAGGAGCAAATATTTTAGTTTCGGCTGCAGCGGGGAGCGGGAAAACCGCTGTGCTGGTTGAACGGGTGATTCGAAAAATTACACAGGCAGAAAACCCGGTAGACGTAGACCGTCTGTTGATCGTAACATTCACTAATGCAGCCGCTGCAGAAATGAAGACAAGAGTAGGCAAAGCGCTCGAGGAACAATTGAAAGCAGAGCCTGCCAATCTGCATATCCGCAGGCAGCTGGCGCTTTTGAACCGGGCGTCCATCTCCACCCTGCACTCGTTCTGTATGAACGTCATCCGCACGTATTATTATCTGGTGGATGTGGATCCCCAATTTCGGATTATGGACCAGAATGAGGGGGCGATGATTCAGGAGGAACTGCTTGAGGAACTGCTTGAGGAAAATTATGCCGGCGAGGATAACGATGATTTTGTCCTGCTTGCTGACCGGCTGAATAAAGATCGGAGCGACGACTCGCTGCGCGAAGCAGTGCTCCGGCTGTTCCAGTATTCCCGGGCTCATGCAGACCCGTCGGGATGGCTTCGGGAAGTGGCCGATCAATACCGGACAGACGGAAGCAGGTCGGTCGAAGAACTGCCATGGGGCCATGAAATGATACAGCAGGCAAAGACCTCGCTGGCCGGGGCGGCCCGCAAATACGAAAATGCAATTGCAGCTGCAGAGCAGCCGGATGGGCCAAAAGCAAACCTCGCTCTCCTGCAGAATGAGCTTGAAACGTGTCGGAAGGCTCTTGAAGCTCAGACGTGGAAGGATCTGCAGCAGACGTTGGCTGCATTCACCTTTAAACGCCTGGCGGGAAAAAAGGAAGAAGAGGTGGCTCCTGAACGAAGGGAACAGGTAAAAAACGGCCGGGACGGAGCCAAAAAAGTAATTCAAAAACTGCAGGAGGAAATGGGAGCCGAAAACCCGGAAGACGCGTTGAGTGATATTGCTTCTCTCCATCCCTCGGTCCGGGAGCTGTGCCGGCTGGTGCAGGTGTTTAGTGAAAGGTACTACCAGATAAAAAAGGAACGGGCGATGATGGACTTTTCCGATCTGGAACATACATGCCTGCAGATTCTGGCTTTTGAAGAAGCTTCGGAGCATTATCGCAGTTTTTTCCAGGAAGTACTCGTGGACGAGTACCAGGATACAAACTTCGTGCAGGAAAACATCGTCAATCAGCTTGCTTCTGGTAATAATTTGTTTATGGTCGGGGATGTTAAGCAGAGCATTTACCGTTTCCGGCTGGCAGAGCCGGACCTGTTTTTAGAAAAATACCAGCGGTACGGAGAAAGCGATGACGGTGAACGGATCATGCTTGATAAAAACTTCCGCAGCCGCCGCCAGGTGCTTGATGCTGTCAATTACTTATTCCGCCAACTGATGGATAACGATCTCGGCGGGATTGCCTACGACGGACAGGCAGAATTAAAATGGGGCAACGATCAGTACCCGGACATAGGAAATATTGAAACTGAGGTAGCTGTTATAGATCAGGAAAATGTCGCAGACCAGGATCCGCAGGCGGCAGAGCTGACTAATGCCCGGGCAGAGGCCAGGTGGATTGCCCAGGCGATCAGTCTTTCAATGCAGAATGGCTGGGTGACGGACCAGGAAACAGGGGAAAAACGCCGGCCGGTGTACCGGGACCACGTGATCTTAATGCGGTCGATGCCCTGGGTAAACGAAATGATGGAAGAGATGCAGGCGTATGGCATCCCTGTGTACGCGGAAGTGTCCGGAGGATATTTTCAGGCAGTTGAAATTCAAATTATGATTTCCCTGCTTCAGATTATTGATAACCCACTGCAGGATATTCCGCTCGCCGCTGTGCTCCGGTCGCCGATCATCGGCTGGGATGAAGAAATGCTCGCCCAGGTACGACTTGAGGACAAAAGTGCTTCTTTTTATCAGTGTGTAGAGCTGGCAGCTGCTGGTTCCTCCAGCATGCAGGCCCGGGCCCAGGCTTTTTTGGAGCAGCTTGAAGGCTGGCGCAGCCGCTCCAAATACGAACCACTGTCAGAATTCATTTGGGCACTGCTCGAAGAAACCGGCTATTTGGATTTCTGCTCCGGTCTGCATGGAGGTAAGCAGCGACGGGCAAATCTGCTTGCTCTGTATGAGCGTGCCCGGGTGTATGAATCGACATCTTTTCGTGGTGTCTTCCGCTTCCTCCGCTTTATTGAAGGCATGAAGAACCGAAAAGAAGACCTGGGCACAGCGCGAGCGCTTGGGGAACAGGAAGATGTCGTACGATTTATGAGCATCCACAAAAGCAAAGGCCTGGAGTTTCCCATTGTTTATGCTGCCGGTCTGCAAAAAAGCTTTAACGTGCAGGATCAACGGCAGCCGCTGCTCTTTCATAAAGAGCTTGGCATCGGTATGAAATACGTAGATCCAACACAACGCATCAGTTGGCCGACCCTTCCGCATGCGGCGATTAAGCACCGAATGAAAACAGAAAGCCTTGCCGAAGAACTGCGTGTGCTCTATGTAGCGTTCACAAGAGCGGAAGAAAAATTAGTCCTCGTAAGCTCGATGCAGCGAGTGGAGAAGAAATTCGAAGAATGGGAGCAGAAAAGTGCCCAGGCGGGGAACACTCTTGAACTGCATGACCGTCTGGAGGCCCAGCATGCATTTGACTGGCTGATGCCTGTGCTGTTGCAGCACGCCGATGTAGACCCATTAGAGCAGCGGACAAGCAGAAACCTGAGGGATAATTCCACCTGGAGGGTCCATATTGTGCCGGCATCCACCCTGCAGATTGGTTCAGTGCAGGAAGAGACGGAGACAGCCGGCTGGCTTCAGGCGGTTAAGGATAAAGAAGAGGTACCTGCAGGCGAGGAGTGGAGCAAAGAAGTCCGGCGCCGTATGTATTGGCGTTATAAATATGAGGCAGACACGAGGCACGCAGCCAAAATTTCAGTAAGCGAATGGAAGCGGCGCTCGGAGGATCCTCAGGCGGAGCAGCGACACGCGACTACGTTCACATCAACTTATGCAAGAAGACCATCATTTATGATGGAAGAAGCGGTGAGTCCGGCAGAAAAAGGAACCGTTCTTCATATTGTTATGGAACAGCTGGCTTTTACTGGAGCCCCTGATGAAGAACGGGTGCAGCGGCTGCTGCGGAGGCTGGTGGATGAAGAATATATAACGTCTGCGCAGGCAGAAAGCGTTGATACTGCTGCGGTCATCGCCTTTTTTGACACTGATTTGGGCCGGCGTGTCCTGGCGGCAGAAAAAGTGCAGAAAGAAGTTCCTATTACAGCTGGAGTAACCGAGGCAGGGCTTGAAAACCGGCAGCTTCTCCAGGGAGTGGCAGACCTCGTGATCCAGGAAGCGGATGGCCGTTGGGTACTTATTGATTATAAAACGGACCGGGTACAATCCCGATTTCCAGGAAACCCGCTGCAGCAGCAGGAATTTTTGCGGGAACGCTACCAGACTCAGCTTGATTTATACCGCTCGTCGCTGGAGAGCATATGGAAGACGGCTATATCAGAAGCTTATATTTTCGCCTTCGACGGCATGCAGGCCATTTCCATGAACGGCCAATGAAAGAAAGGAAAGGAGGCAGGAGTTTATGCGCTTACTGCACACCGCCGACTGGCATTTAGGACGGACGCTAGAGGGGCGTTCGAGACTTGAAGAACAGCAGCGTATCCTTGAGGAAATGATTCAGATTATTGAAGAAGAAAAGATCGATGCGGTCCTGATGGCAGGGGACGTGTTTGACTCTGTCAACCCGCCTGCCGCTGCAGAAGAAATGTTTTATGAAGCGATGGCCAGAATGAGTGATAACGGACGGGTGCCGGTTATAGTCATTGCCGGCAATCATGATCATCCGGAACGCTTGGCAGCGTCACGGACACTGCTTCGGAAACACGGTATTCATTTGCGTGGTTATCCTGGTATCGAACCGGTGGTAGTCCCGCTCTCAGAAGAACGGCTGTACGTGCAGACGCTTCCATACCCGTCGGAATCAAGATTGAAGCAGGCATTTATGGAGGAAGCAACAGAAATAGATCTACGGGACGCCTACAATCAAAAAGTCCGGGAAATTTTTCAGCGGCTTGCATCCTCCCGGCGTCCGGAGGATATTCTTATAGGCATGAGCCACCTATTTATTGCCGGCAGCGACTCTACTGATTCAGAGCGTCCGATCGAAGTAGGGGGAGCTTACACTGTCACTGCTGACAGCCTTCCCGAGCACGCAGTCTATACGGCTCTTGGCCACATGCACCGGCCTCAGGATGTTAGGGGAGCAGCAGGGCCGGCAAGGTATTCAGGCTCCCCGCTTGCTTACAGCTTTTCCGAAGCAGGCCAGCAGAAGTCGGTAACAATTATAGATACAAATGATAGCCAAAGTGAAGCGCAGATTTCTACTATTCCTTTAACAGCAGGCAAACCGCTCAGTATATGGAAGGCAAAGAACGGGCTCGCGGAGCTGCAGCAGTGGGTGGAGGAACAGCGGGACTGGAACGCCTGGGTGGAGGTGGATGTATATGTGGAAAATCAGCTCTCCATTGAAGATATCCATGCCCTGAGAACGAAGCATACTGGACTGCTGACGATCCGCCCGGTCTATTCCCGCCAGGAGCTTGAACCGGTGGAAAGCAAAAAACATATCCCCATCGATCAGCTGTTTGAACGCTTTTATGAAAAACAGTCCGGTGGGGCGGTGCCTGACCCGTCAGTGACAAATCTTTTTTTAGAACTTATTCAGCAAGAGGACGGATAAAATGAAACCATTACAACTGCAGATTCAAGGCTTGCATAGTTTTCGCCAAAAACAGACCGTAGATTTTAAAACGCTTTGCGAAAATGGAGTGTTCGGCATCTTTGGGCCGACTGGCAGCGGAAAATCATCACTGTTGGACGCAATGACGCTAGCGTTATATGGAAATGTCGAGCGGGCTTCGAAAACCGAAGGGATCATGAACCAGTCGGAGAACGAACTGCGGGTTTCCTTTATGTTCTCGCTTGGGCCGTCAGTGTATCATATCGAGCGCCATTATAAACGTACCGGGGAAGCGACAATGGCTGGAAAGCTGTGCCGATTAACCGATCAAACAGAGGAGCCGGTAGTGCTCGCGGAAAAAACAAAAGCGGTCAATCAAAAAATTGAAGAGCTTCTCGGGCTGACCCTCGATGATTTCACGCGTGCTGTGGTGCTCCCCCAGGGGAAATTTGCTGAATTTCTTCATTTAGGGGGCAGCGATCGCAGCAAAATGCTTGAACGGCTGTTTCATCTGGAGAAATACGGCAATCAGCTGATCGCTTCTGTGAAATCCCGGAAAACAACTGCCGAGCAGGGCGTACATAATATTGAAGCAGAACAGCAGGGACTCGGACCTGCTTCGAATGAAGATTTAAAGAAAGCTCAAGAAGAACACGCCCGCTGGACGAAGCTTGTCGAACAGCAGCAAAAGCAGGTGGAAAAGTATAGGAAACGGTACGAAGAAGTTAAACAGAAGTATCAGTGGACAGAAGAGCTTGAACACCTGAAGTCATCCATACAAGAATGGGAAGCGTCGAGGCCGGAGATAGAAAAAAAGCGGCTCACGTTAAAAGAAAATGAAATGTATGAAGCGCTTTATCCGTATGCTGACCGGCTTCAAAAAGCGGCACAGGAGCACAGGGAGCAGGAGCAGGACTTAAAAGAAAAACAAAAAGCACACGAAAAGGCGAAAAACAAAAAGCAGGAAGCAGAAGGTAATGCTGCTGAAAATAAAAAACGATGGGAGGAGGAAGAACGGCTGGTGCGGGACTGGCAGCGCCGCTACGAACAAATTGAGACGCTGGAAGAGGAATATCAGCGCCTTAGTGAACTTGAAAAGGAAAAGCTTTTGGAGATGGAAAAGCAGCGCCGGTTGTATGAGGAAGCTTCCGCTCAGGTTACTCATTTGCAGAAGGAAGAACAAAAAGCACAGAAGCTGCTCGAAAAGCTTAAGCAGGACTTTAACGCAGCTGAAAAAAAAGAAGAGCATCTTCCAGATATGGATGAAGCCTCGTCACAAAAGCAGTGGCTTGATGCTCTTAATCAGCAGCTGAGTGAACAGATGACGCAGGACACAGCCGCTAAAGAAAAACTGAATGATGTTGCCAAAGAAACAAGGAATGCAGATAAAGAAGAGGAAACGCTTCAGACACGTTCTAGAGAATTAGCGCAGAATATCTATTACTGGTATGACCGGGCAGCCACGCACATTCGTCGCGTTGAGCAGGAATTAAAATATGTCGAAAAAAAGCAGCGAGCCGAACAAAAACGGCAGCTCCGAATCCTGGCAGAAGAGCTTCAACAGGGGGAAGCATGTCCGCTATGCGGCTCCACAGAGCATCCATCGCCGACTGCAGATCCGCATGAAGAAGTGGAAGAGCACGTACAGGAAGAAATGGAAGCACTCCGCCAATGGAAAACAGCGTGGGAAAATACAAAAGTTAGTTTGCAGCATGTGGTTTCCACACTTTCCTCCGGGAAAGAACAAATAGAAGAAACCTCCCCGGAAGAAATAGAGGAAGGTATTGTGTTTACCCGGTGGGAAGCGGAATTAGCCACGATAGACCGGTTAAAAGAGCAAGCCCAGGAATTGAATCGCTCCTGGGAGGAGTGGAGACGTCGGAAAGACCGTCTTGCCATGAAAATCGACCAGCAAAAAGCAGATGCCGAGGAGCAGAAAAGAAAGCTCGAGCGTCTGCAGGACCAATGGCAGAAACAAAAGCACCAGTGGGAACAATCCTTCGCTCCCCTTCGCCTGGATCAATTTGAGGAAGAGTATAAACAGGCAAAAGAGCGAAAAGAAATAATAAAAAGTATCCAACAGCGTATTGAAAAGGGCCAGAATTATCTTGAAAAAAAACGTGCTGATCTCGCTGCCCGCGAGCGTCAATTCTATGAGGTAAAAAGTGTGGAAGCGGTAGCAGTATCCGAGTGGAAGCAGGCTGCAAAAACCAGAGAAGAAGCAGAAAACAAGTTAAATGTGCAGCTCGAAGGACGCACCAGGCAAGAGTGGAAAGAAGCAGTCGACGAGCGGGCAAAGAAGCTTGAAACAGAAAAGGAAGCCCTGCAGAGGCAGGAGCGGGAAACTGAAAAGGAGTTGGAACGCACTCGCACTTCGAGTAGAGAAAGTGAAGAATCCCTGCAAAAATGCGCAGCCAAATGGAAAGAGGCAGAAACCGAATGGCTTCGTCAAAAACAGCAGAAAGACTCAACCTCCGGCCCGGAAGAAGTGCTTGCCTATTCGCTCTCGGAAAAGCAGAAAACGAATCTTCAGCAGCAGGTGGAGGAATTTGATACCAAACAGAAAGAACTGCAGTATGAACATAGCCGGCTGCAGGGAAAGCTTCAAAATGAACGGGTAACTGAAGACGTATTTAACGAGGGGGAGAAGCAATACAAAGAAGCAGCGAAGGAATGGGACCGGTACAAAGAAACGCTCGGAGGCATTAAAGAAAAACTTGAAGATATTAAACGAAAGGTAGAACGTTATCAGGAACTCGAGCAGAACCGGATCGAAATGCAGGCAGAAAAAGAACGGCTCACAGAGCTTGACCAGATCATGAAAGGAAGAAAATTCGTCGAGTTTCTTGCTGAAGAGCAGCTGGTGCAGGTGACAAGAGAAGCTTCGCAGCGGCTGCATGCATTAACGAGAGGACGCTATGCCATTGAAGTAAACGAACAGAATGCTTTTGTTATTCGGGACGATGCCAATGGAGGGGTCTACCGCCCTGTTTCCACGCTATCCGGAGGCGAAACGTTTCTGACTTCTCTCGCACTGGCTCTCTCCCTCTCCACGTCTATACAGCTGAAGGGCCAGCATCCATTAGAGTTTTTCTTTTTGGACGAAGGCTTTGGGACGCTGGACCAGGACTTGCTCGAGACGGTAATGGAAGCCCTTGAGAATCTGCACGGGGAGTATTTAGCAGTAGGGGTGATCAGCCATGTTCCGGATATGCAGCAGCGTGTGCCGAAACGACTGGTGGTGACTCCGGCAAGTCCGGGTGGTAGCGGTTCTACTATAGAAATGGAGACAGTTTAAGTCCCTGAGGATTCAGGGGCTTTCTAAAGCAAAATGTAAAATTTCATTTACCGTATTGTAATTACAAATAGTTTTACATAAAAAATTAAACAAAAAAATACCTGCCAGATGAAACCGGCAGGTAGAAAATGAATATTTTTATTGGTTTTGAGTAGTGTTCTGGTTGTTATTTTGGTTGCTGCTTTGTTCCATGCTATCAATAACATTAGAATGATCTGCTTCAAACACGAGATGTTCACCGTTTTCTATGATAGCATCCTTGTTTTGGGTGTCCTTCGTCAGTTGACGGAAAATCCGTTCACGGTGAAACGCGCTTTCGACCGGACGCGGAGTAGCTTCAAACACCCGGAATGGCTGCATTTCCAAATGGGCAGTGCCGTCTTCGCCAAGTGAGTAATTGGCAATGACGCTGTCTCTCGTCCTTGTCCAACCCTGGTCAAATACAAAATTACCGATGGAATGCATGATGAACGTATTATTGTACACTTCTACCGATTGAAGCACGTGAGGATGCGCGCCAATGATGACATCAGCGCCGGCATCTGCGATGGCTTGAGTCATCTGCCGTTGACGCGTGGTAGGTGTGCTGTCGTACTCCTGGCCAAAGTGGATGTTCACGATGACCAGGTCCGCATTCGCATCTGCACGCTGAACGGCGTCAATGTAAGCACTCGGGTCCTGGCTTGTTAAAATACCAGAGGAGTTTGGTCCAGCCTGTTCCATATTCGCATACGTAATGTCATTCACGCCTAATGTGGCTACGTCCATGCCATTGTGTGTACTTAACGTATAGTTATGGGCTTCATTTGCATTCGCCCCAGCGCCGACTACATCTATGCTAGAGTTTTGAAACGCCTGAAGGGTTTCATTCAATCCTGCATACTGGTAGTCCATCATATGGTTATTGGCCAAATTGACAGCATCAAAGCCTGCATCTTCAAGACCATCAATAGCTCCTGATTTTGAAGAAAGATTAATTATTTTGTCAGCTTCTTCTGTCTGGTCCGGGTTATCCACGATTGGGTTTTCAAAATTTCCAATTGTGTAATCGGCAGCTTCAAGCGTTGGTTTTGCATATTGGAATAGTGATTCGTAACCTTCCTGATTGGCAATTTCTTCTACATGGCGGCCGGTCATCATGTCGCCAACCATAGCAGATGTAAATACAGTGTTTTGTTCCTGCTGGTATTCACTTTCAGCAGCAGATGGCTCTACCACACGGATTAAAGTCATTGCCACAAGGCAGATAATAATGCCGAGAATGGCATGTTTGCCGGCTTTTCGGCGCTGGCGTTTGGTGTAGGCTAAATACTTTTCTTTGAAGTTTAATAATCGCTTGGCCATATGTAAGAACCCCTAAATTAAATAGTATAGCGTGATGATTACAAATGTTGCAGCGGTAAGAACCAGTGTACTTGCCACGGTAGGGACAACGCCCTGGCGCTGCATCGCGTTTGCAATCAATCCCGGAACGATAACCCCGAGACCACGAAACTCGTATATTTCAAAAGGCAGAATAGGATAAAAGTAGTCAAAGATCAGCTTTAACACAATCCCTGTAGATAACATGGCTGCAAATTTCCGGCGTCCGTAAAGAATCATAATACGGGACAACCCGTGGGCGACAATTAAATACGTCAAGAAACTGATGAGAAAAATCGTTAACAGAAAGACAGGCTGATCAAAAACAATTGCCAAATAGCCGGGCGCAATTAGCCCGGCTGGCATAATTCCTGTCTTTTCTGCGTATATCAAACTGATAATAACTCCTACGACTAATGCGATATAAAGATCTGTACCAAACAATGTTACATGGCCTCCTCGCCGACTTTACTAATGAGTGTTTCCGGGGAATCATAAAGTTTTTCCATAAATTCTTCAGCAGCACCGTGAATGTTTCCAATTCCGAATATAAGCGAATGGGAAGCTTCCCGCTTCACCCGGGCCAAAATGGCATCTGCATCTTCGCCCTCCAGATTGATAACGGAATTAAATGGCAGGTCCCCCTGATCGAAAGCCTGGGTGATCGGACGTACGTTTCCGCCGATAAGAATTAATTTCTCTGCCGGTAAATAAGGCAAAACATACTTTGTAAATTC
This sequence comes from Marinococcus halophilus, assembly GCF_002265875.1. GTDB lineage: Bacteria > Bacillota > Bacilli > Bacillales > Marinococcaceae > Marinococcus > Marinococcus halophilus. The sequence continues at coordinate 37,021 of NZ_NPFA01000004.1, read as the reverse complement.
TTCGGTCCGGTCTACCCGGTCTTCACGACAGTTCATAATAATCACCGGGTTGTCGGTCATGTAGCTTGACGACCGTACGCGTGACCAAATCTCAAGCGTCGACCGGGCGTCATTCGCCGCAAACCCATTCACAAAGTGGGAACGCTCCCGGCTGCCGTCTTCAAGGGTAACAATCCGGAGAGCCCCAGGATCCGGGTTGGCATTTAGCATACCGGAAAGAGCTGTACGCTTGTCGATGTCAACTGCCCGGGCGACGGCAAGTGCCGCTGCAATATTTTCCGGGAACAGCATGTAATCGAATTTGTCGATAAAGCCGTCCGGGATTTCTTCCGGATTGGCAAGGTATACTTCCGTATTTCTTTTTTCAGCAATTTCACTGAAGTAATGAAAATAAGGGCCGTTGGACAAAATAAGCTTGCCGTTATATGGAATCGTCGAGCTGAATGCTTCTGCTACGTATTTCAGGGTTGGCCCAAGTGTTTCCATATGATCTTCAAATACGTTCAAAATGACGCTGACGTTTGCCTGGAGGTATTTCTCCTGCAGTACACGCTGGTAATCCGGATTGATAGCCATACACTCGCTGACAAATGCATTGGCTTCAAGGCTCGAAGCATGCTTCAATATTTCCTTTTGCTCACGGATATTCGGGCCTTCGAGTGAACGTTCGATCGGTTTTTCAGTCCGATCCCAGTAAATTCTGCGTGCCTGTGTGCCTGTCGTTTTTCCAACTACTTTGTAATCAGCTTCGCTCAGCATTCCCGTAATTAAACGGGTTACTGTTGATTTGCCGCGAACGCCGTTTACATTGATGCGAAGTGGTATCTGGTCAACTCTCTTCTGGTGTCTGCGAAGTTCAAAAATGCCCACTAACGCAATTGCTATACATGAACCGTACAATAATAACATCGACGCTTTACCTCCTCGGTGCTCTCTAATATTATCTCCCTTTGAATGTCAAATAACACCAACAATATTCCATACCCGCTTACGTCAGGAGTAATCGTTTCATTGCAAGCGTAGAGTGTCTCTTGTGTTAAGAGACACTCCCACAAACAATGCCAATACTAAGACGCTTATCTAAGAAAATAGTTACTGCGTATTTGTATTTTCTTGAGTTTCTGTTTCCGGCGGTGTATTGAGTGCGCTGTTGATTTCAACTTCTTCTGTGGTGGACAGCTCAGCATCCACTTTAAAGAAATACATAAACAGCACTAACGCAAACAAAAAGAGGTAAGGGCCGATTTTCTTTAAGATATTCACATTCACTTCTCCTTTATTGAGTCTGGGCGGAACCTCCGCGGCGCTGGTCAATAATTCCCTGCATTTCTTCGTCGTCGTAATCTTTAATTAATGAGGTGACGTTTCCGAAATAGGAAGGGCCTTTATCAGGGGCGATGAAGTAGCGGTCCCCGTATTTACTGTTGATTTCCTCAATAAGTTCTGCATTTTCCGGCTGGTCCCCGTTTTCAATAGCAAGTGTTGCCTGGCCTTCGACAACATCTACAAAGGAACGGTTAGCAGCGAAAGCTTCTTCATAGCTCTCATCTAGATATTCCATGCGGAAAATAACTTCTGCCATCGCAGTTGGAATGCGCGAGCCTCCTGGAGAGCCGATGCCCATAACTGTTTCTTCTTCTGGATCTTGAATAATGGTAGGGGCAATGAAGCTTCTCGGACGCTTTCCAATTTCGATATTGTTTGGCGAAGACGGAGTCTCGTTATAGTTGTTCAACTGATTGTTTAAAAACATGCCCGCAGACGTCTGGCCGCTGCCAAAGAAGTTACCCAGCGTGTTTGTAAGAGCCACCGTGTTACCATCAGCATCCATTACATTTACATGGGTGGTGCTCGAGTGGGTAATCGTATTTTGGCCATCGGAAGAATTATACCCTGTCGCGTTTTCAAGCTCTTCTGTATCCAGACGCTCTTCACGGACGTTTTGTGCTAGATCATCGATGGTACCCTCACTCACATATTCCTCGGTGGTGATTTCGTTAAACTCCGGATCTCCCAAGTTTTCAAGGCGCTGGTAATAAGCTTCCCGGGTGATGGCGCTCATCATATGAATGTAGTCCGCTTCGTTTCCCTGAAGAGCTTCACCGATATTCAGGCGCTCGCCCATGCCGAGCATTTGAATCAGCGTTACCCCGGAAAGAGGAGAAGGAGCACTGTAGACGTTTTGACCTTCAAAAGTTCCCTGTGCCACCTCAGGGGTTTGCACATTGTATTGCTGCAGGCTCTCCGGGGTTATGTGTGAGTAATCGGTCGTCAGCTGCTGGGCAATAGCTCCATTTGCGCTATAAAAGCTCTCCGGCCCATTTTCCTGAATGGTACGAAGGGTTTGAGCGTATTCCTCCTGAACGAGAGTATCGCCTTCCTGCAGGAGATTGCCATTCTCATCGTAAAAGGCAGGAGAATTTTGCTGGTTTAATCTCGGTTGAGCGTAATACATGCGGCTGGCCAGATAACTATTAATTTCATACCCGTTTTCGGCGTAATCAATAGCCGGTTGCATTAACTCAGCAAGGGTGAACTGGCCACTTCCCTGTTCTTCGTGCAGGGCAGCCATGCCTTTTACGAAGCCAGGCACTGCTACATTTAAAGCACGATTAGTCGTAGAAGCTTCTTCACGGTAATCGTAAACTTCCGGGGAAGCGTTTGGCCCATTCATCACAAGAGCCGCACCGCCGCCTCCGATGCCGGATCCGTATGGTTCAGTTACCGTCAGGGCAAAGGAAGTAGCAACCGCAGCGTCTGCCGCATTTCCTCCCTGTTCAAGAATTTGCATGCCGGCTTCTGTCGCAAGCTCATTGTCTGTACTAACACCGTAGCCCTCGTAGTTAGAACCGGAAGCAATGTCGCTGGAAGCCCCGGAGCTTGAATTAGAGTCATTTTGAGCACTTTCTTCTTCAGAGCTGGAACCGCTTTGGTCGCTTCCTCCAAAGTTTGTTACTCCTACGTAAATGAGCAGTCCTGCGACAACGACCGCAGCAAGTATGTACGTTATTTTTTGTGCATTCACGGGACGGGTCAAACTCCTTTCTGGGTGGTCTGATTAGTTTTTGAACGTCATTTGACACCGCCAGTGCTTCACCTATTAACGACTTATCTATAATAAAGGCATTTATGTTGAAAAGAAAGGTCAGGAAGACCTAATGGTTTTCAAAAATTTCTCAGCCCTGTGATAGCGAAAAATAGAGGGAAGCATGGCGCTGGCATCCTGGGTTGAATGCCGCATGACAATTCGGGCATTGGTGATCGGCATGAAGATAATCAGTCACGCTCATGGTGTGCCAGCACTTTCCGCACAAAACTGCTTCTTCGGAAAAGAGCGAAGAAGGCCAGGGTGCTATAGGATGGCTTTCACTTTCTTCATGACAGGTGTGGCAGCTGTACCAGCGTCCACAGCAATAAAACTTCATGGCAACAATATCGACCGATGTATGATAATGGGCGCATCTTGTTTCTTCATCCAGAGAAACGCCTCGAACTTTTACCTCTGAACAGCTCAAAAACTCATCTCCTTATATTAACACTCTCAAACGTATTCTAACAGTAAAAGTACAATTTTTACGAGATGTTTTAAAAATATGAAAATAAGGTATAATGAAAAAGCATTCAGTGAATGTGCCGATAAACATTGTTTGAATTTTCTTTCATTTTATCGACAACCGCTTTCAATTGTGATATATTTATTTACACACATGGACGAATGTATATCTTGGGGAGTGGTAAGTAGACCAAGCGGTAAAACGAGATTGTTAAGGAGGCTATAAAATGGAAGTACAGGAAAATCAATTGACATTCGTTCAGGAAAAGGCGAAAGAATTGTCAAATGCGATGGAATTAAGAGGGTGGGCGAGCACGAAACTTGTCCCGACTCCTCCGTACGGATATACGTTAGTAAGCATGACCGGCTGCCGGGCATGGTTCGGAAAACGCTGGGGCATGATTAATGATGACAGGGAAAATTTCCTCAAAGTGGTGCTTGATATTCCAAAAGGAAGAACTTCCATTGAAGAGGTGAGCGAACGCCTGGATCTCGATATTGTGCATGGAAACGAAGGAAAAACCGGAGTAGAAATGATTGATAACCGGGACCGCCATACCATTGTCATCTATCTATTCAAAGAAATGCTTGAACAGACTGCTTTTCGTGAGAGTGAAACACTCGAACTCATCAGCGATGTAAGGCGCTGGTCCTGCTTATAAAAATGATAAATTTTAAACGTCCGTACTCCGGGCGTTTTTTTATGCTGCCGAGCACATGGTTCGATAAAAAGAGTTATATTTTCTATACTTATAAAAGCAAATAGAAATGCTGGGCAAAGGAGTCCAAAAGAGCAATGAAAAATATTCATGTAGACGTAAAAGCTTACAAAGGAACTTATGCAGATATCGGCTACCGGCAGGGCCGTTACTTAAAACATACGCCGCTCGTACGTTACCATTATAATGAACGTTTGAAGCGTTCACTTGCAAAATATGATGTTCCAGTAGAGGACGTCAAAAAACTTTACCAGCTTTATGTTCCTGGGCTGTGGGAAGAATTGAAAGGGTTGGCTGAAGGACTCGAATGGACATTTCGGGATGTGCTTCAGGAGTTTAGCGGCTATCAGGCGTCAAAAGTGCGATCGGGATGCAGCGGGCTGATGGCAAACGGTATGTATATTCGAAATTATGATTACCTGCCGAGTACGTATGAAGGGCGGTTCTTATTCACAAAGCCCACCGGCGGTCCCGGAACAGCAGGGTTTGCCCAGCGGATTATCGGCCGTTCGGATGCGATGAATGAATATGGGCTCTCTGTTGGCTACCATTTTGTGCACCGTATTAAGCCAAAACCGGGAATTGTCTGTTCAAACCTTCTCCGTATCGTGCTCGAGACTTGCCGTACTACAAAAGAGGCCGTCCGGCTTCTCCAGGAACTTCCGCACCGGCATTCATTCAATTATTCCATGATGGATGCTTCGGGAGAAGGGGCAGTGGTGGAGGCCTCCCCCCGGGGCACCGCTGTTCGTCCAGCAGGAGAAGTAGCCTGTACCAATCATTTCAATGTACCGTCCATGCAGCAAGAAAACCGCCATTTAATGGGAAATTCACGGGAACGTGAAGCCCATATTCGTTCCATCGACTGGAACCGGGAGACAGTCTATAGTGCTTTTCGCCGTTTCAACCATGATACAGATATGATTTATTCGAATGACTATGAGCATTGGTCAGGCACCATTCATACAGCTCAGTATCTTCCCGCGGAAAAGAATATATATGTGGGTATTGGCGGGAACAGGTACCCGGCGCTCCTGCCGTTTGCTTCCTGGTTGAACGCAGAGCCGATGCGGATCACAAAAATTCGGGGAGCAGTGGATACAGAAATGCCTTTTTCCTTTGAGTGGTAAACAGAAGACGGCCAACCTGAAAAAAGTAAAGGAAAAGAGTAGGAAACACCGGAGGAAGATGTTATAATATTTTAAAATATGCCGAAAATAGTAGAAAGACGGGGTGCAGCATGAAAGCGTATCGTCGCAAATTCTTTTATCTGCCTTTACACCAGGAAAAGATGGAACCAATGAGTATGGATCGTGTCCGGCAGGCCGGCTTTGATATTGTTATTACACGGGACGATCTTCCGTACATGATCAGCTTCTGCCGGGAATGGCGCTCCTATTTTGAAGAAAAAGCAAAGAGTGTCCAATCCGTGTACCGTCCGTACGTGGAGGATGCAGCAGCTTTCTTTGATGACCAGGTAGAGCAAATGACACTGTGCACATCTCCGCACCATGGCACTGATAAATATATTTTACCGCTTACAGAGATGGTCAGTTCATTAATGCTTGCCTATGACGCCTTTGACCGTGTGATGGACGAATATCATCATATGCCTGCTCATTTTGAAACAGCGCTTAAGTATTACCGGCAGTTCAAAATGAAAGTAGATACGAACAAAGCCCAATTTATTTTAAACCACTTGCCGGATCTGCGCTTAAGCGTAGAGTAAACATTATACAGGCTGAAACCCCTGGCAAATGCCCCGGGGTTTTCTAATTTTCAACGCCTGTGAATTTCGTAACCGCTTTCTTGTTAAAAGCACAGGGGCCTGACTGATAATTGAGAAATTACACAATTTTTAAGCATAAGAGGAGATAGTTATTTACTTCATGCCCGCCTTTTGATACATTAACTTTGATCTATTCTTTGTGAATTAGATCAATCTTACATACATGGTGGTGGGTATATGAACATATTATGGGGATTGATGGGAATTGTTTTTGTCCTGTTTTTAGCTTTTTTACTATCTTCCCGCAAAAAATCAATTCGTTTTCGTCCCGTACTCGTAGGGCTTCTATTCCAGCTTATATTTGCATTTTTAGTACTTGGCTCTACGTGGGGGAGCACGGCCTTCGAATGGCTGGTCGTTCGTGTGCAGGACGTTATCGATACTGCTAGTGAAGGATATACCTTCTTGTTTGGAGAAAGTATTACAGAGACCGGTGCGTTTGCGTTTACCGTACTGCCGGTTATTATCTTTTTCTCTTCCCTGATCGGTATTTTGTACTACATCGGGGTTATGCAGGTAATTATCAAATTTATCGGCGGTGTCCTGTCCGCCCTTCTGAAAACGAGTAAAGCCGAATCCATGTCTGCAGCAGCAAACGTCTTCGTTGGCCAGACGGAAGCGCCGCTTGTTGTTCGTCCGTTCCTGGCAAACATGACCAAATCCGAATTGTTTGCTGTTATGACCGGGGGACTCGGCTCAGTTGCCGGCTCAGTGCTGTTTGGCTATGCAGGACTTGGTATTCCGCTCGATTACCTGCTGGCGGCGAGCTTTATGGCGGCACCGGGCGGGCTGATTATTGCAAAGGTGATTTTCCCGGAACCGGATCTCAGCTTGACGACGGATGAGATTGAAATAGAAAAAGACACTGAGTCTCATAACGTGATTGACGCTGCGGCCCGCGGAGCATCTACCGGCCTGCAGCTTGCCTTAAACGTTGGGGCGATGCTGATCGCATTTGTCGCTTTAATTGCAATGATTAATTTGCTGCTTGGGTGGGTAACAGGTTGGTTCGGAGCTGATGGAATTACGCTTGAACTACTTCTTGGATATGTATTTGCCCCAGTTGCATTTATGATCGGCGTTCCTTGGAGTGAAGCTCTTCAGGCTGGCGGATTTATCGGGCAGAAGCTAGTACTGAATGAATTTGTCGCCTATGCGAACTTTGCCCCGGAAATTGACAGCTTCAGTGAAAAATCCCAGGCGATCATCACTTTTGCGCTTTGTGGGTTTGCAAACCTGTCGTCCCTTGCTATTATTTTAGGCGGTTTCGCTTCACTGGCGCCGACACGCCGTAACGATATCGCTCAAATGGGGCTGAAAGCAGTAGCGGCCGGAGCTTTAGTATCACTCCTTAGTGCTTCGATTGCCGGCATGTTTGTCCTGTAAAAATTCAGATTTACCAGAAGCGCTCCTTTTCGAAGGGGCGCTTTTTTATCCATTACGGCATTGCAGCAAGTGATATGCTACAATAATAATGACTAAAATGGTTAGGAGGCTTACGATGATTCATCAGAAATGGAAAAACAGCGATACGCTGAGATACGTTACATGCAAGCATGCTGAAGCAGCCAAATATAAGGTCGACAGTGTATTAACCCCTGGAAAGCAGTATCCGGTTAAAAACGAAACGGACGAATTCATTTTCATTATCGACAACACTGGCCGCATCGGCGGGTTTTATAAAGACTACTTTGAAGAAGCATAAAAAGGAGCTGCAGACGCTGCGGCTCCTTTTGGTTTACATAATCTAATTATGAGAAGCAGAAAGGCGGCTGGAAGTGACCGAAGCTATCCATAAGGACAGGCGGTCGGCGAGAAAATCCCGATCAGCGTCGAGCGTGGCCACGTGGTAGGATTGTTCAAGCCATTCAAACGCCTTGGAGGTGGAAGAGAGATTTTCATAGATAGCTATTGCATTTGCAGGCGGTACGACATGATCAATCCGGGATGCTGCGACAAGCGCGGGACATGAAACTGAACGCACCTTTGGGCGCACAGCAGCTGTTAGTTGAAGCAGCGAGCGCACGGAAGCTGTCGGAACGTGCGAATACGTAATTTCTTCTTCCTGGGGACACCGGATATCAGGCCGGTCTTCTTTAATGAAGGAAGCAGAAGTTTCTCTCACTGCCCTCTGCATCCCGGGAACATCGAGAGCGGGATTAATTAAGGCAATGCCAGCAGTATCCTGGAAGGAAGCGGCGGTATGAAGGGCGAGAGTTCCTCCCATAGATTGTCCCACGATGAAAACGCTGCTGTGATTAACGCGCAGCGACTGATAGGCTGTATGGATATCTTTAATCCAGTCCTGGTGCGTATAGCGCGCAAGGTCTTGATAGGAGGTGCCGTGTCCTTGTAGTCTTGGGGCAGAAACAGTAAACCCTTTTCGGGCTAATTGGCGGCACACATACTGGACACTTTGGGGAGTACCTAAAAAACCGTGACAGACGAGCACTGCCGTGGGACCACCGGGAAAATAAAGTGACCCAGCGCCGTCCAATACCCTTGGGTTTTGAGACATGAGCATCCTCTCCTTTTAAAGTTAACTATCCTGATTAATTTACTAAGGATTATTATAGCTTCAGGCGCAAGGTTTGTCAATTTGAGGAGGTATATAATGCAGGTAGTATTTGTATACGGTACACTGTTGCAAAAATTAAACAAATATCACTACATTGAAAACAGTGTATATGATGTGGTTCGCGGAAAAGTGAAGGGATTTTTATACAACACCGGGCCGTACCCTGCGACTGTTGTTGACGAAAACGGAATGGATGTTGTAGGTGAATGGATACAAATAAATGACGCGGCTATAAGTGTATTGGATTGGCTTGAGCAGTACGAACAGCCGGGACAGATAAATGAATACGAAAGGGTATGGGTAAAAGATGCCGAAGGGGAAACGGAAGGATGGATTTATGTATACCCTCTTTCTAAGGCAAAACATTATCCACTTATTCCTTCCGGGTCCTGGCGTACTCATTTGTTGTCTTCCTAAGAAAAACGTCTAGGCTGGTAAAGTTATATTTCGATAGCTTTATTGTCCCTCTCGTAGAGACAGGCATTCCATTCTCCTCCAAGCAGGATTGCGAATCCTGTAAGGTAAAACCAGAGCATTAAGACGATTAAATTGCCCAGATTTCCATAAATCATAGAATAATCACTAACGCTGACGTAAAAAGAAAATCCAAAGGAAGCAGCCTGCCAGGTTAATAGAGCGAGTGTAGCGCCGGGCAGCGATTCTCGCCAGGTGGTCTTACGGTTAGGTACTACTTTGTAAATTATACCAAGGATTGCACCTATTACCAAAAAGCTGATGATCCAGCGAATCCAGCTCCACAATTGCAGGAAATAATCATCAAGGCCGATAAAACGAAAAACAAAGGCACCGAGTGGTTCACCGTAGATAGGAAGCAACAAGGATATAATGATGGCGAGAAGCAGAGACAAAACGAGAATGATGCCTTTTCCCAACATGGATAGCAACGAAGGAATCTTCAGGCGATAGGCAGCATTAATTGCACGGATGATAGCGAATGTGCCCATCAAACTCAGCCAGAGTGTAGCTGTTGTACTGAGAGACAACAGGCCAACCGACTGTGAATTCAAAATGGCGTTCAGATTGTTTTGAATGATTACAAAGGCTCCTCCAGGAACATAGGCGTTAATGAGTGAAAGAATACCGTCCGTATCGATGGAAAAAAAGCCAATAATACTGATCAGCAGCATTAAAAGGGGGAGCATGGCCAGAAGAAAGTAATAAGCCAGCTGGGCAGCAATGTCATAAATTTTGTCTTCGATGCTTTTTTTAAAGAATGATTGGAGAAAATTCACCAGTTAAGTCCCTCCTTTTTGCGGAAATCTCTTTTTCTCATTATAATACAGAAGTAGAGTATGAGAAGAGGTGCGGGAAAAGGAGCGTTATATGAGAAGAGACGAAGGCAATGACGAGCATGTCGAAGGCGAACCCGAGCCGGAAGATTTTGAGCCGGGACCGCCACGTCCGTCAAAAAATAAGCGTCGGGGTCTGTTCCGGGCAGTAGCGGTGCTGATGACAGGAATGCTGATTTTCCAATCTGCCTATTACTTAATTGATACCTTTCGTCTGGACACGTGGTCCTTTTTAACCGCTTCATATCAGCTTTCCAAGCAGGAGGATGTACAGCAGTGGCAGCAGGCGGTCACGAAAATAAGGGCAACAGAAAATGGGGAAACGTCTTTTGGAACAGGGTTTTTCGTAGAAGGCCCGGATGCTTTTATAACAAATTATCACGTCGTGGAAAGAGCGGACAGTGTAGCGGTTGAAACTGAAGAGGGGGATCTTGCAGAAGGAACCGTGGAAGCTGTAGATGAGCAGGCTGATCTCGCTGTCGTGATGTTAAAAGAGAAGTGGGAAGGAGGCATTACACTTGCAAAAACGAGTGCGTCTGCCGGCTCAGACGTTATCGTCATCGGAAATCCTCTCGGGTTCTCAGATGTAGCCAATCGGGGATCCATCGTCGAGACAGAGAAGGGCCGGCTTGTGCTTGATGCTCCTGTGTTTAACGGAAGCAGTGGCAGTCCTGCAATCACAGCAGCTGGAAAAGTGACCGGAGTGGTTTTTGCGAGTAGTACAGAAGAAAACGGCCGCTACGGGCTTGCAGTACCGGTAGAGCGGGTACACGAACTGATCAATGAAACAGAAAATAAATAAATATGACGGCAACGCCGCGACTAGTACAGAGTCGTGGATTTTTCGAATAAATTAAAATTTCATTTACCGTATTAATTATATTAATAAGTCATACCACTAATAGAATAAAAAACATGAATAAACATAAAAAAAGCACCAGAGCATACGCGCCCTGGTGCTGAAAGTAAATATATAAATTTATGCACGTGCATACTGTTCTTCAATATACTCATCGTAGCTCATTTCTTTGTCGATCATGCGATCCGGAGTGAATTCAATAATCCGGTTGGCGATGGTCTGAACAAATTCATGGTCATGAGAAGTAAAGAGGACCGAGCCGTTAAATGACTTCAGGCCATTGTTCAGCGCCTGGATAGCTTCGAGGTCCAGATGGTTGGTGGGCTCGTCCATGATAAGAACGTTTGCACCGCTCAGCATCATTTTGGAAAGCATACAGCGGACTTTTTCGCCACCCGAGAGGACGTCCGCTTTTTTAAACACTTCTTCACCGGAAAAGAGCATCCGGCCGAGGAAGCCGCGGATAAATGTTTCGCTCTGGTCATCCGGGGAGTATTGGCGCAGCCAATCCACCAGGTTAATATTCAGGCCTTCAAAGTATGCAGAGTTATCTTTCGGGAAGTAGGAACGGCTGGTGGTCAGCCCCCATTTATAATCACCGCTGTCCGGCTCCAATTCGCCGGCCAAAATCTGCAGCAGTACGGTTTTTTTCGTTTCCTCTTCGCCGACGAAAGCTACCTTGTCGCCGCTGTTAAGAGTGAAACTGACATTATCAAGCACTTTAACGCCGTCGATCGTTTTCGACAAGTTTTCCACTGTCAGCAAATCCTTGCCAAGCTCCCGGTTTGGCTTAAACTGCACGAATGGATACTTTCTCGAGGATGGCTTAATATCATCCAGTGAAATTTTATCGAGCGTTTTCTTCCGGGACGTCGCCTGCTTGGACTTGGAAGCGTTCGCGCTGAAGCGGGCAATAAAGTCCTTCAGTTCCTTGATCTGCTCTTCCTTTTTCTTGTTCTGTTCGCGGGCCATCTTCTGGGCGAGCTGGCTGGATTCGTACCAGAAGTCATAGTTGCCAACATACAGTTCAATTTTATTAAAGTCGAGATCCGCAATGTGCGTGCACACCTGGTTCAGGAAGTGCCTGTCGTGGGAAACGACAATAACGGTATTTTCAAAGTTAATCAGGAATTCTTCGAGCCAATGTACCGCCTGCACGTCAAGGTTGTTGGTCGGCTCGTCCAGAAGCAGCACATCCGGATCGCCAAACAGCGCCTGGGCAAGAAGAACTTTTACTTTCTGGGAACCGCTTAACGAAGCCATCGGCTTCTGGTGCAAATCCTCTTTGATGCCGAGGCCCTGCAGCAGCTGCGCGGCTTCCGTTTCCGCTTCATAACCGTTCATCTCTGCAAATTCCGCTTCAAGCTCGGCGGCCTTCATGCCATCTTCGTCGGAAAAGTCCGGTTTCATGTAAATTTCGTTCTTTTCGTTCATGACTTCATATAAACGGCTATGGCCCATAATGACCACGTCGATAACCGTATATTCTTCGTACGCGAAGTGATCCTGTTTCAGCACCGCGAGTCTTGAATCTTTATCCATGATTACATTGCCGTTCTGAGAGTCAATTTCACCGGAAAGAATCTTTAAGAATGTGGACTTGCCGGCCCCGTTTGCTCCGATCAAGCCGTAGCAGTTGCCGGGAGTGAACTTTATATTAACGTCTTCAAATAAAATTTGATCTCCGAACCGGAGCCCAACGTTTTGTACATCGATCATGTTCATATCTCCTTTATAAATAACAGTCTGTTTCATACTAACACGGGGCAGCTTGAAATGAACAGGGAAAGGGGAGGTTTTCCGCAGAAAAGAAGAGCGGCGCCGCTGTTAGAGACTGAAAAAGCATGATATAGTAAATGCAGAAAACGGAGAAAGACCAGAGGAGGCATTTGGGTGGCCAAAGGATTAAGCGGACGGCAGGTAATTCTTGCTGCGTCCCGAAAAACAGAGGAAATGGAAGAGCTGATTCGCCGGCAAGGAGGAGAGACGCTGAACTTCCCGCTCCAGGGCACCTCGTTTCTGAATAAAGAACAGCTGCGGGCGCCAATGCAGGCATACCTGGAGCAGCCGGTGGACTGGAGTATTTTTATGACCGGCATGGGGCTGAATGCCATGCTGGATATTGCGGAGGAAGAAGGGATTCGGGAAGCATTTGTCCAAAAAATTCAGCAGAGCAGCGTAGCGGCCCGCGGCTACAAAACCGCTAATGTTTTAAAAAGCCTGCAGTGTGATATTGCCGCCCGGGATGATGACGGCACGACGGCCGGCATACTGCGGGCGTTGGACGGTCATGATTTTCAGCACAAACAGGTCACGGTCCAGCTGCATGGGATGGAAAATCCCCGGCTCCGGAAGTACCTGGAGGAACGCGGCGCTGAAGTGTACGATATTTTGCCGTACCAGCATATGCCTCCTGAGGAAGACGTGGCAGCTGCGTGCCTTGAAAATCTACTGCATGCAGAAAGTGACGCCATCTGTTTTACGACCGCGATTCAGGTTCATGCCTTGTTTCAGTATGCAGAGCACGCCGGCCGGGCCGCGCAGCTGCAGGAAGCGCTCCGGCACCAGGTAGTGCCAACCGCTGTGGGGAAAGTAACGGCGGAAGCCTTACGCGAAAGAGGCGTCGACGACTATGTCGTGCCGGAAAACGAACGAATGGGTGCGATGATTGTCGCCTTATCCAAACATTTTGAACAACGAAAGGACTAATTCATTGAAACAATTATTTTCACGTATGCAGCGATGGAACGTATTAAATGACAAAGGGGAATATTATGTGCTCGCTTCGGGAGCCCAGATTGCCCGCCTGTACAAAGAGGATGTTTCCAGGGAGCTTTCCTCCGGGGAGCAAGTAGAAGCAATCAGCTGGTTTGACGGGGCAGGAAACAAGCGGCTGGACGTGCATCTGCCCGATGTGCAGGAAGAGGTTTTTATGTGGCGGAAGGTCGTCACCAGCGACGCGGACCACGGCATCGAGGTAGCGGTCGACGACCGGTGGAAGGCTCCGGTGGAGCGGCACGACTACCTGCAGGATGAGACGTACTGGCCCGGTCCCGGCGAAAACCTATTTGTGCACCTGGAGTACACTGCGAGCGGCCTGAAAGCTTTTCCGGCCAGTGAAAACGATGTGCAGCATCTGATGGCGCCGGCACCGGCGGACCTGCACCACGCCTGGGTTAACGCAACAGTCTATAGTTCGCCGCCGTTCGGTGCCTTTTTGTTAACTGCCGACCGCTATAAGATCTTTGTGCACGAATCGGAGTGGACGCACCGTCCACGCGTCGGAGAGGAACTGAAGGTCCGGATTACGCACCGCCAGGAGGATGGATCGCTAAACGCCTCGATGTACCCGCCGAAAGAAGTAGCGATTGGCTCGGATGCTCAGCTGCTTCTTGAGCGGCTGCAGCAGGCAGACGGGACGCTCCCGTTCGGGGACCGTAGCAGTCCGGAAGCCATCCGGAAGGAATTTGGACTCAGCAAGGCCGCGTTTAAGCGGGCGGTGGGGGCGCTGTTAAAAGACCAGCGGATCCGCCAGGAAAACAATACCCTGATTCTCGAGTCTTCGGAGAAGCGGACCGATTAATAACTTTTATGCGTTGATAGGTGGCATACAGGGATAGAAAAGCGGGCCTTACGAGGGCCGCTTGTTTGCTGTACATACGATAAACGCCGGCATTTGAGCGGGAGCAGCTCATCCGTTGCTCTAGACCTAAAGTATGCTTATGGTATGAGTTTAGCTTAAGAACAGAGGGATAAGGGTATGGTACATGCAATCATACTTTTGAATGGTGGTGGAACAGTGAGCAGCAGGAAAAAAAGCTCCAACGGCAATGACAACCTCACTTACGCGTTCATGGCTGCCGGCAGCTTAATCGGCGGGGCCCTGCCATTACTGCGCAAAGACCTCAGCAAAAAAGTGGAAAAAAATGTGGATCAGGCGGCGAAAAAAGCCCGGAAGCTGAGCACCGAGCCCTTGAGCCAGGCCATTAAATCCGGGCAGCATACGGAGAAAAAAAGCCAAATGCGCAGTGAAAAATGTAAAACGCGCAGCCAAGGTATCGACGTCTGCATTTGCGATGGCCAAGGTGCCGAAAAAGATTAAGAAGAAAATTTATACCCTGCGCTATCACATCGGGGAAGCCGTCATTCATACCGGCGAAAAAATTCAGGGGGCGGCGTACGATCCGGAGAGACCACCTGCAGACGGAGCGGAAAGTGAAGTGCAGGCGCCGTCCGGAACGGACGAAGCCGCCGCTTCGGAGGAGTCAGCCAGCAGCGGGACCAATGCCGCCTGGGAGCAGGAAAAGGAATACGAAGAAGAAAAATTTGAAGGCACGAACGCCCCGGCGCAAAAGCCGGCGAAAACATTGAAGAAATTAAAAAAAGTATCCAATACCTAAAGCTGCGTATATTAATTAAATGAGGTGAAGCGAATGGAACCTAAATTCAAGATTTTCCATAACGATGAAACACTGAGCGAAACGATTGATAAGCTGCGTAACGATGGCATCCGGGATGAAGACATGTATATCCTGGCCTATGATAACGACCATGACCGCCGGACGAGAAAAGAAACGGACGCGAAAAAAGTAGGGGTAAAGGTGGTCGGATTCGGAACAAGCCTGAAAAATGTGTTCCGCGGAAAAACAAAGACCATTTTAACCAAGCTGCAGAAGCTTGGCTTTGACTCGGAAAAGTCAGAGCGGCTGGAAGAAGAACTGCAAAAAGGCAAAACGCTGCTTGTAGTCACCAATCAGGACCGAGTGGAATTTTAAGCCCTGGAAGCAGGGCTTTTTTAATTCTCTGCAGCGGTCCATGTTATCATATCCGAACGTTTGATATAATTCTTTTGGCTGGTTTTCCGCAGGTCCCGTTGGCAAACACGAGGTTTTTGCGCCTCTAAAGTAATTTTTTTACTTTTTTACTATAGAGTTATTCATTTACTTTTGCGCTGGCTGCGAATTTCGCAAGGGATCTATAGCATAAATTCGAAAAAAGGAGGGAGAACTCTTTATTCATAAGGTCTCCGGCTGCGGTTTTCGAATATTCAGCGGCATGCGGTGGTGCGACGATGGAGGGAATTCCCAGTTTCCAATACCCATTCAGAAAAAGGGAGGGATCACACTTCAGGAACACCCGGAGACAGGCAAATACATAAAAAAAGCGGCGGGCCATGCCTCAGCAAAAACTCCTGGGGAAAGTGCAATAAGCACTGTCATGAGAAAAGAACAACCAGGGGCAAGCCGGCAGCGACAATGATTCCTATACCTAATTTTACGATGCTTGGAGTGTTTTTTTGACGATTTTACTTACTGCGTTACTTGTGATGATATTTTCTTTTGCGGCCGCTTTCGTTATTTCTTTAATGCGTCCGCGTCTCCTGCTGAAGGCAGTGCTGCCAGCGCTTGGGCTGACGTTTGTTTTAGCCGTCATTGCCAGCTATTTCTTTCTCCCGCAGTGGACCATGCTGTCCTTGGCTGCTCCCAACCTCGTGGCTCTGTTGGTGTTTAGCAGTATTTTTTACGCCCTCGCCAATGCCTCAGGAGAAGGGATGCCTGCGAAAAGCATCAATATCGCTGCGGTGGGCGGGGCGGTACTTCTTCTATTTTTAGCCGTGCTGCTTGTACGGAGCCTGTTTGGCTATGAAAAAACCCATGAGGCGATCGATAACAACAGTCAGGTGGCCGATAATCCGCCTTTATTTTCCGAAGAGGAAACGCCGGTGCAGGTGGCACCCGAGTCCGCCCGCAATAAAATGCAGAAAGCGATGTCGGAAGTGGATAATGCGCAGTTTTATGATTTTGGGGACATTCAGGCCCAGGTGATTGACGGGGAGCCGATGTATGTTGCCAACGTCGATTACACGAACTTGTTCCGCTGGCTCCGCGGCGACGGGACGCCGGGGTATTTTCAGATTTCTGCCGTGGACCCAGGCGACAACCCGACCTTTGTGGAAGCTTCCATGCAGTACACGAGCAGCAGTTTTTTTAATGAAAAACTAAACCGGGTCATTTACAGCGCTTTTCCGGCCTGGTACCAAAGCGGGAGCACGTACCTGGAAGTAGATGAGGAGGGCAAGCCGTGGTACGTGCAGACGGTTTACCAGAACCGTGACTGGACGTGGCATACCGACCATACTAATGCCCAGGTCGTTGTCGTTGATCCTCAAACAGGGGAAGCGTCCAAGCACAAACCTGAAAACGCCCCGTCGTTTATTGAAAGCTCGTACAGCCCGGCGATGGCAAGTGACATGAATGACAAATACGGAAAATACGGCCAGGGGCTTTTCAACTATATGTTTGGAAAAGAGGATGTTCTTATTCCAAATGAGAACGGCACGGAGAATAAAGTGACGCCCGTCTTTGATGAAAATGGCAATATGAGCTACTTTACAGACTTCACAAGCCCGAATGAAGACTCCGATTCCACGCTCGGTGTTTCCTTCATCAATGCCCGCACAGGAGAGCTCCGCCTGTATAACGGCGAGGAGTACACAGGTGCGATGGATACCCAGGGCGCCCGTGGCATTGTGAACCGGCAGTTCCCGGAGAAAGAATGGACCGGCAGCATGCCGATCATGTACAACATCGACGGCACCGCTACCTGGGTGGTGAATACA
Organism: Marinococcus halophilus; assembly: GCF_002265875.1. GTDB lineage: Bacteria > Bacillota > Bacilli > Bacillales > Marinococcaceae > Marinococcus > Marinococcus halophilus. The sequence continues at coordinate 19,594 of NZ_NPFA01000004.1, read as the reverse complement.
CTTGACCCTGCAGGGCTGTTCCGCCAGTATGCCTACATTAAAGCCAACGATGCCGATGTATACGCGTTTGGCGATACCGCGCAGGGAGCGTTGGAGAATTACCGTTCGGCGCTTGCTTCCACCGAGGAGGGCGTCGAAGCGAGTGAAGCAAACCGGGAAGAAGCGAGCGGGACAGTGGACCGAATGGCCATTACTCCTGGCCCCGAAGATGCCAATCTCGTTCAGTTCAAGCTCGAAGGAGATGAGAGGCTTTACGTCTACAATACCTCAAACGATGCGGACGCGGTGCTGATGCAGTCCGGCGACGAAATTACCTTTACGGTTAACCGGAGTGAGGACATGGGGACAGTCCAGGAAATCACTGAGCAGCCGTGGTAGGACCTGTGCCAGTTTTGTTAATCAAGCGAAGAGCGGACAATGCCATGCTTATCATAGCAGCCCGCTCTCATGAATTTAACCCCAGGCAGGGCATACAGCGTGCCTTTGAAGCGTACCAGTCCGTGCGCGGCGTTTCAGGGCCATACAAACAGCTTTTGCACGCGGTGATCTAAAAATAGAATGCCATTTTTCCAGTGATTTAGTCAGAAATAACCAGAAAAGACTCCTCCGGGGGTCTTTTTTGCTGTCTTTGGGTATTGATAATATCTCCCTTTCCAATTGGCAACGGGAAAGAATTGAAACAGGTGTCGTCTCATTTTGTTCTGAGACGCAGACGGAACTGGGGACTAATACAAAAATATTGGAGAGCGGGACAGCAGCCGGTAATTATGGGACAGCAAATGAGATAAAAATCCGTTTGGAGCGGGAACAGCTTAAAGAAAATCAGAGTCTACAAGAGATTTCACTTGCTGACGAAAATGCCGTCACGGCAAACCGATTGTTTTTCATCGACTCTCAAAAAACCCTCGACAATCCAAAAGTCCGCTGACAGCTCACTCAAATAAATCGCTTTGAGCAGGAACCGTGATTCTTGCTGGCCCGAAGGCATACAGGGAGACAAACCTCGCACAGAAGAAGACATTAATTATCATCAATGGAAACGAACGAAGCGACTATCCCGCATTTTGCCGGAGGAGACAGTGTCAACGTGCTAGGGTGAGCAAGGTAAAGCTGGGGACTGAAAGGGAAGGCGAAGATATAAAGCTGATATCAGCGCCCGCGGCGCTTGATTTATTTCTAGTTAACATAATATATATTATCGGAAGTTATGGATATGTTGTTTCAATACCAAAGATAACTTAATGTTTTGAGACAAAAAAAGAAAAAAGCACCAGTACAGATTCGTACCGATGCTTCTTCCCAGGTTCTTCTGCCTGCTGTGGCTTACAGCGTGAGATCGACGGAAAACAGCTGAAAGCTCACATAAAATAATCCGGCGATAAGCAGTGCGTTGATCAGCCCTTCGCCAAAGGTGGATCCGGTTTTTGTTGTGAATGGGAACCGAAAGGCGTAATGCAGCGGAAACAGCAAATGAACGCCTTTGGTGGTCATCATGTCGAGTGCAATGTGGCTGGCAATGCCAAGGCTAATACCCCACTGCAGCGCCAGGCCCCATCCCTCCTGCCACTGGGCAAGGGACAGGAAGACGAGCAGGACGAGCAGCAGGCTGTGCGTAAACGTGCGGTGCCCCACCAGCTTCGAGATCAGATGGGACACGCCCGGCACCCGCCTCCCCATCCAGGAATTGGGCTGACAGATGTCCGGCACCAGGCCCCCAAACACAAGGCTTGCGACGTAGATGCTTGTTTCCCATTCAAAAAAGGCAAACGGCACCGGCGTCAGCCACTGCACGGCAAGCCCTCCTGTGACAGCTCCTATCACATGTGTTCCTGCTTTCATGGTTGTTCAGCGTCCTTTATAAAAGCAGCTGGAGTCTGGTTTACTGGTAAGGTACGTCCTTCCATACCGCTTCAATCACCCCATGCTTTTTCGTATCAATGACATAGGAGCCATTGCTGTAACGGTCGACCCGCCGGTACTTGGCTGGATCAATCGTCACGGTTGTGTGTTTCGTGCGGGCCTGGAGCACAAATGGCTCGCTGGCCATAATGTAGCTTGCAATAATCCGGTGTGGCTTGGATTTGACCTCTTTCCACAGGACAACGCCTCGTTTGGCCCGGTTCGTTATTGGAATGTCATCCAGGCTCATGCGTTTAACACCGCCGCGCTGGGTCACCATGATGGCATCCTCAGTTTCGTACGCCGACGTCACATGCGCCCCGGTCACGGCATCGTCTTCTTTCAAGTCAATTGCCTTAACCCCGGCCGCCCGCACACCGACAGGAGAAACCTCCTGTTCGTGGAAGCGAAGGCCGTAGTTTTGGTGGGTGGTAAGAAACAGTTCCTGCTCCCCGTTCGTTTGGTATACGGCAAGCACTTCATCTCCGTCCTTGACATTCATTCCGATCATGGAACGTCCGTAGCGTGAAGCTTGATAGGCGCTCATCGCGGTTTTTTTGATCATGCCCTGGCGGGTAATAAACACAAAATAATCCTCATCGGTGAATTCCTGCACCGGCACCACGGCCACGAGTGCATCTCCCGGATCGAGCGGAGAAATGTTGCCGATATGCTGGCCGTTATCCTTCCAGCGGATATCAGAGAGCATGTGCACCGGCAGGTAGATAAACTGTCCTTTTTTCGTAAACAACAGCAGCATCTCTGTCGTATTCATGTCGCTGAAAAACAACAGGGCGTCTTCTTCTTTCATCCCTGGCGGTTCGGTGTTCGAAGCCGCATAGGACCGCTGGCTCGTGCGTTTGATGTAGCCTTCCGCCGTAGCCGTAACAATCACGTCTTCGGACGGGATCATCACCTCGCGGTCAATTTTGAGCTCTTCGATTTCCGCTTCAATCACGGTACGACGGGTATCATCATACTGTTTTTTCACTTCCTGCAGCTCTTTTTTCACGACCTGCTGCAGCTTTTTTTCACTTGAAAGAATGCCGCGGAGACGTTTGATTTCCTTTTCCAGCTGCCCGGCTTCCTTCTCCAGCTGGGTGACGTCGGTATTTGTCAGTCGGTACAGCTGAAGGTTCACGATCGCTTCAGCCTGGGCATCCGTAAAGGCAAACTGCTCCACGAGGTTTTCCTTCGCGTTTTTCTTGTTTTCCGACTGGCGGATCGTATCAATCACCTGGTCGAGTACGCTGATCGCCTTAATCAGTCCTTCGACGATATGTTGGCGCCGCTCCGCTTTATCGAGCTCAAACTGGGAGCGGTTGGTGACGACGCTCCGCCGGTGGCTGATGTAGGCATCCAGCAGCTGCTTTAGATTCATCAGCTGCGGGGTCCGGTTGTTGATGGCGACCATATTGAAATTGTAGGACACCTGCAGGTCGGTCATTTTGTAATAAAAGTTGAGCACGCTCTGGGCATCGGCGTCTTTTTTCAGCTCAATGACGACCCGCAGTCCCGTGCGGTCCGTATCATCACGAACTTCTGCGACCCCGTCGACTTTACGGTCGAACCGGAGCTCGTCCATTTTCTTTACAAGCGAGGATTTATTTACTTCGTACGGAAGTTCGGTAATCAGGATCTGCTCCCGGCCGCCCCGCACCTGCTCAATGCTCGTTTTGGCACGGACCACGACTTTGCCCCGCCCGGTCTCATACGCCTGGCGGATGCCGTCCCTGCCCTGGATCACGCCGCCGGTTGGAAAATCGGGCCCCTGGACGTACTGCATCAGTTCATCGGTGGCCACCGCCGGATTTTCCAGCTGGGCAACGGCCGCATCAATAATTTCCCCCAGCTGGTGCGGCGGAATATCGGTGGCGTACCCGGAGGAAATACCGGTCGATCCGTTCACCAGCAGATTGGGAAATTTCGCCGGCAGGACGGTCGGCTCCTCCTGGGTATCGTCAAAGTTCGTTACATGCTCCACCGTCTGTTTTTCAATGTCTTTCAACAGCTCCGACGAAACGTTTGCCAGCCGTGCTTCCGTGTACCGCATCGCCGCCGGCGGATCCCCGTCGACGGACCCGTTGTTGCCGTGCATTTCAACGAGCGGGGCGCGTACCTTCCATTCCTGGCTCATCCGCACCATCGCTTCATACACCGAGGAGTCGCCGTGGGGATGGTAGTTCCCGATCACGTTCCCGACCGTTTTTGCGGCTTTGCGGAATGGTTTGTCCGCGGTGTTGCCGTCTTGAAGCATCGCAAACAGAATCCGGCGCTGGACGGGCTTTAACCCGTCACGCGCATCCGGGAGGGCACGCTCCTGAATAATATATTTGCTGTAGCGCCCAAAACGTTCCCCGAGAACGTCTTCAAGGCGCAGATCCAAGTATTGTTCTGCCTCAGCCACTTACGGTTCCTCCTTAATAATCTGCAAATCAGTGTTATCTAAAATATTCAAGTCCTCTTCCATGCCGAACGCCACGTTGGATTCGATCCATTTGCGCCGGGGCTCTACTTTATTGCCCATCAGCGTGGATACGCGTCGGTCTGCGCGGGCGCCGTCTTCCACCGTCACCCGGATAAGGGTCCGGCTCTCCGGATTCATCGTCGTTTCCCACAGCTGGGAGGCGTCCATTTCCCCGAGACCTTTATAGCGCTGGATGGCGTAGCCTTTGCCAACACGCTGAATGGCTTCCTGGAGGCCGTTTTCCTCCCAGGCGTATTCGGCTTTCTGTCTGGCCCCGCTGCCCTTGCTGACCTTATAGAGCGGCGGCAGCGCAATATAGACTTTTCCCGCTTCCACCAGCTCGCGCATGTAGCGGTAGAAAAACGTCAGCAAAAGCACCTGGATATGAGCGCCGTCGGTATCGGCGTCCGTCATAATGACAACTTTGTCGTAATTCCGGTCCTCGAGGGTGAAATCCGTACCAACCCCGGCCCCGAGTGCATAGATAATGGTGCGGATCTCTTCGTTTTTCATGATGTCATCGAGCTTGGCTTTTTCGGTGTTAATTACCTTGCCGCGAAGCGGGAGTACGGCCTGGAACTTCCGGTCGCGCCCCTGCTTGGCGGAGCCGCCGGCCGAATCGCCCTCGACGAGGTACAGCTCGTTGCGCTCCGGGTTCTTGGACTGCGCCGGGGTGAGCTTGCCACTCAGGAGCGCGTCTTTTTTCCGGTTCTTTTTGCCATTCCGGGCTTCTTCGCGGGCCTTGCGCGCCGCTTCCCGCACCTGGGCCGCTTTGATCGCCTTTTTGATCAGCATGGTGCTGACCGTGGAATTTTCTTCGAGAAAATACGTCAACCGATCTGTAATATACTGATCCACGGCAGACCGGGCTTCCGGGGTGCCGAGCTTGCTTTTCGTCTGGCCTTCAAACTGCAGCAGATGCTCGGGAATCCGGATGGAGACCACGGCGGTCAAGCCTTCGCGGATATCGCTGCCGTCGAGGTTTTTGTCCTTCTCCTTCAGCAGCTGGAGCTTGCGGGCATGGTCATTGAGTACACGGGTGAACGCCGAACGGGCGCCGGACTCATGGGTGCCCCCGTCCCGGGTGCGGACATTGTTCACAAACGACAGCATGTTTTCAGTGTAGCCGTCGGTGAACTGGAACGAAAAATCCACTTGAATGTCCTGGGCCTGGCCTTCAAACGATACGACCGGATGGAGCGTTTCCTTGTCTTCGTTCAAGTATTCCACAAACGCCTGGATGCCGGTTTCAAACTGAAATTCCTCGGACACCGTTTCTTTGTCGCGCTTGTCATGCAGGCGGATGCTTGTGCCCTTCAGCAGGAATGCCGCTTCACGCAGGCGTTCGGCGAGGACGTCAAACTGGTAGTGCACCGCATTGAACATCGAAGCGTCCGGCTTAAACCGGATCGTCGTGCCGGTTTTTTTGGTGCTGCCCTTCTGTTCGAGGGTGGTGACGGGCCGGCCCCCGTTCTCAAAGCGCTGCGTGAAAATCTGGTTGTCGCGGTAAATGGTGACTTCGAGCCACTCTGACAGCGCGTTTACGACCGAGGCGCCGACGCCGTGAAGCCCGCCGCTCGTCGCATAGCCGCCCTGCCCGAATTTCCCGCCGGCGTGCAGCACGGTCAGGATGACTTCCGGGGTCGGCTTTCCGGAGCTGTGGGTGCCGGTCGGCATGCCCCGGCCGTGGTCGGAAACGGCGACGCTTCCGTCTTTGTGCAGGGTTACTTCAATGACGCTGCCGTAACCGGCAAGCGCTTCGTCCACCGAATTATCGACGATTTCAAAAATCAGGTGGTGAAGCCCGCGGCTGTCCGTGCTGCCGATATACATGCCCGGCCGTTTCCGGACCGCTTCAAGCCCCTCCAGTACCTGAATGGATTCATCATTGTATTGATAGGATTTATCTGCTGCCACTCCTGTCTCTCCCTTCTTCCTTCTCCGTTCTAGTTATATTTCATACTAACACAGTTTGTCAATGAACGGGAACATATGTTTCGATTTTGGCCTGTTTCTGCCCGCAGACAGGAAAACCTTGGCAGGAAAGCCCTGCCAAGGTTGAATGCTGGTTGATATAATCGTGCTATGCGATTGCATGCTCCACTTTGATGCAGCGGTCCATGATTACCGTCATGCCCGCATTGGCTGCAATGTCGTACGCTTCTTCGCTCACCAGGCCGAGCTGGGCCCAGAAGACGTCCGCATCCACCTGGGCGGCTTCTTCGGCCACACCTTTCAGAAACTCGCTGCGGCGGAACACATTCACGATATCAATGTGCCCTTCGATGTCTTTCAGGGAGTCCACGGCCGGAATGTCAAACACTTTCTCCACCGTTGGGTTCACCGGGATGATCTCATAGCCGGCTTCAAGCATGACTTTGCTGATCTGGTACGACGTCCGGTACGGGTTATCTGACAGGCCGACGACCGCGATACGCTGGCTGCGGTCAAGAATGGCCCGTATTTCCTGTCGTTCAGGGTTTTTCATTGGGAATTCCTCCTTTAAATACTAACTAGCAGGCGGTTAATTGCCGCCAAGCAGATTGTTTTCCTCCAGGTACGTCCGGGCAACTTCCCGGTGATCCGCGTTTTCATAGTCCACCTGGTAGTTCATTTCCTGCATTTCTTCATTGGTAATCTGGCCGCCAAGACGGTTTAACGCCTCTTCCAGGCCGGGGTTGTCATCCAGGGTTTCCTGCTTCAAGAGCGGAGCGCCCTGGTACGGCGGAAACACATTTTCGTCGTCTTCTAGTACGGTAAGCCCGTACTCTATGATATACGCATCGGTGGAGTAGGCGTCAATTAAATCGATCTGGCCCTCCTGCAGGGCATTCGAACGAAGGCCGGCATCAAGAGTTTCCACTTCGTCAAACTCAAACCCATACGTCTCGACAATCGCGGGATAGCCGTCGGTCTGACGGTCAGCAAATTCGAAGGTAAACCCGGGCACAAGCTCATCGGTATGCGGCTCGAGCTCGGAAATCGTTTCAATTCCGAGGCGGTCCGCCTCTTCCTGCCGGAGCGCCAGCGCATACGTATTGTTGTACTCCATCGGCTCCAGGTAGGCCAGGCCGTCATCTTCAAGCAGGCTGCGCGCCTCTTCGTATACTTCCTCGCGGGTGCTTCCGGCCGGCACCCCCTGGTCATACAGGTTGGCGGTAACGGTCCCGGTAAACTCCGGATAAATATCAATGTCGTCGGACTCCAGGGCGTTAAACGCGATGCTGGTGCTCCCCAGGCCGGCCTCAACGCTCGTCTCAAGATCGGTGTTTTCCTCAATCAGGAGCGAATACATGTTGGCGAGAATTTCAGGTTCGGCCCCTTCCTTCCCGCCGATCACGAGCTCTTCCTGCTGGGTGGAGGCCAGCGCCGGGGTGATGACGACTAACAGGGCCACGCCGAGAACAACTGCTACGGGAGCAAGCGCTTTGCCCTGGGAGGTGCGTTCTGTGATCCGTAGCACCAGGTCAAAAAACAGGGCCAACAGAGCAGCTGGAATGGCGCCGAGCAGAATATAGGCGTTGTCTGCCCGGTCGATGCCCGTCATGATGAAATCACCGAGGCCTCCCGCACTGATCAGAGCCGCCAAGGTGGCGGTCCCGACAATCAAGACCATGGAGGTCCGGATCCCGGCCATGATCACCGGCATGGCCATCGGCAGCTCAATTTTGCGCAGGCGCCGGAAGGAATTCATCCCCATGCCGGTGGCCGCTTCCACAAGAGCCGGATCCACGCCGGCGATGCCGGTGTAGGTGTTACGCAGGATCGGAAGCAGCGCATAGGCGGTCAACGCGACCACTGCCGGCACCGTGCCGATCTGGTTGAGTATGAGAATCATAAACCCGAGAAGGGCCAGACTCGGGATCGTCTGCAGCACAGCGGCGACGCCGATGATTGGTTCGGCAATCGACCGGCGCCGGGTTAAAAGCACGCCGACCGGCACCGCAATAAACGACGCGCACAAAAGCGAAATCAGGCTCATATTGACGTGCTCCCACACGAGGGTCCAGAACTGTCCCTGTTCATCAGTAAACAGCTGATACGTATTTTCGAGAAGGTTCATGCTTTCGTGTCACCTCCTGCGGATGCGAGCTTTGCTTTCTGCAGAAACTGCATGACGTCTTTGTAGCTGAGCGCCCCCACGAGCCGCCCTTCCTCGAGCACCGGCAGCGCTTCGGCCTCGGTGTCATTAAAGGTTCTAAGGGCGTCGTACAGCACGTGATCCGGGGAAATCACGGTTTTCTGGGACGTGATCGAGTCGCCGTCCCGCCGGCCGAGAAACGTGTCATTCTGGTCGAAAATATAGAGCGGCGCCGGGTACAGCGGCATCTCGGGCATATCGTGGACGCTTGCAATGTACTGGCTGTCCCGCCCGCTCATGACCGATCGGACCGGGGTATCCCATTCGTCCCGGCGGTCGCCGATAAAGTCGCGCACAAAATCGTTGGCCGGTTCATTTTTCAGCTCCCGGGGCGTGCCGGTCTGGACGACGTCGCCATCTTTCATGAGACAGATCCGGTCGCCGAGGGCGAGTGCTTCGTCCATGTCGTGGGTAACAAAGACGATCGTTTTCTGGATATTCTGCTGGAGGGCCCGGATGTCCTCCTGCAGCTGCTCCCGGCTCAGCGGATCGAGCGCGCTGAACGGCTCGTCCATCAGAATAATGTCCGGATCGGCAGCAAGGGCCCGGATGACCCCGATCCGTTGCTGCTGGCCGCCGGAGAGTTCCGACGGCTTCCGGTTGCGGTATGTATCCGGGTCGAGACCGACCATCTCCAGCAGTTCATCGACGCGGTCCTTGATCTCGTTTTTCTTCCAGCGCCGCATTTCCGGAACAACCGCAATGTTTTCCGCGATGGTCATCGTCGGAAACAGCGCAATCTGCTGGAGTACGTACCCGATGTTCCAGCGCAGCTCGTGGCGGTCCCATTCCCGGATATCCTTGCCCTGAATATGAATCGTGCCGGCGGTGGGCTCAATCAGCCGGTTGATCATTTTCAGCGTCGTCGTCTTGCCGCAGCCGCTCGGGCCGATCAGGACGAAAAATTCCCCCTGCTCGACCGTGGCGTTGAAGTTCTGGACGGCCGGGTGTTCAGCGCCCGGAAACGTCTTTGCAATGTCAGTGAATGTAATCATGCCAATCCCCCTCTAATGGTTCTGGTGCAAGGGACATCTAAAATATTAGAGTCTCTACTTTATTTCACAAAAGCGCCTCCTTCAAACGTCCCGGGACGGAAATTCGCCGCCGGAGGCACCGGCGGGATCAGGACCAGCGGTACAGGCTCTGATATTTGTGGGACAAATGAGCGAGCAGCGGCTCCGGGTTCGTCCCTTCCCCGGTGGCGGCCGTAACGATCTCGGCCGGGCGCTTCATCCGCCCATGCTGGTGCACGCGTTCGGTCAGCCAGTGCCGGATCGGCGCAAGGTCGCCGCTTGCAACCAGATCGTCGAATGCCGGAAGGTCACGGACTATGGCCTGCTGAAACTGGGCGGCGTAGATATAGCCAAGCGCATACGACGGAAAGTAGCCAAAGGCCCCGCCTGCCCAGTGCACGTCCTGCAGCACGCCTTCCGCGTGATTGGATGGCAGGACGCCGAGGTACTGCTTCATTTTTTCATTCCAGGCCTCCGGCAGGTCCTTTACCTGCAGGCTGCCTTCGATCAGAGCTTTTTCCAGCTCGTAGCGGAGAATGATGTGCAGCGAATACGTCATTTCGTCAGCTTCGATCCGGATCAGGGACGGCTCGACGCTGTTGACGGCAAAATAAAAATCATCGAGGGCCACGTGCTGAAACTGGCCGCCGCTAAGCTCCTGGAGTTTGCCGTAGTTGTTTTCCCAGAACGAGCGGGTCCGCGCCACGAAATTTTCCCAGAAGAGCGATTGCGACTCATGAATGCCCATGGACGCCCCGTCCGCTAAAATGGTGCCGGCCAGGTCCGTGCCGAGGTTCTGCTCATACAGCGCATGGCCGCCTTCATGGATCGTACCGAACACGGCGGTGCGGAAATCGTGTTCGTCGTATTTGGTCGTGACCCGCACGTCGTTGTGGTTCAGGCCGACGGCAAACGGGTGCACGGCTTCATCAAGCCGTCCGGCATCAAAGTCGTACGTCATCTGCCGGAGCACGTGCTCGCTGAAGGCACGTTGCCGGTCCTTTGGAACATGGGCATGCAGAAACGATGTATCGGGCCGGGCCGGGGCTGCTTTCACCTGTTCCACAAGCGGCAGCAGGCCGTCCCGGAGCTTGGAAAATGTATCATCGAGGGTCGAGACGGTCATGCCGGGCTCAAAGTCATGCAGCAGCGCGTCGTATGGATGCGCCTCGTACCCGAGGTAATCGGCGAACCGGCGCTGGTACGCCACAATTTCTTCCAGGTAGGGGCGGAAACTTTCGAAATCCCCGGAGGCTTTCGCCTCTTCCCAGTATGATTCCGTTTTGGAAGTGAGCGTGGTGAACGCTTGATACTCGTTCCGGGGCAGGCGCTCCATCCGCTCCACATCCACCAGGGTCTCTTCCGCAGCCCGCCGCGCAACGGCGGAGACCTGCTCCGCCGCTTCCGGTTCGAGCAGATGCTGGCTCATGTCCTTCAGGTGCCCGGAGGTTTTTCGGGCAAACAATTCAGCGGCAAGAGCCCCCACCACCTCCGAGCGTTCCTCCACGCCTTTTCTGGGCGCGCCGGTCCGCGCGTCCCAGCCAAGCAGGCTGAGCGCCTGGTCGTAGGCATTCAGGCTGCGCTGTTCGTTCAAAAACTCCTGTTCGATTTGTGCATAATCCGGCATGACGATTCCTCCTTGATATGAACTCTGTTTGGTATGGCTCCTTCCTTCATGATATAACAAAGAGTGGAAGGGAGCGAAAGATACGTATGCAAATGACCATTACCGAAGAAGCCGGCCAGCACTACAAGCAGGAAATGGATCTGGCCGACGGTGCCGCGGTGCGCCTGTTTGTCCGCATTGGCGGCGTTGGCTCCGGCGGATTTTCCATCGGGGTTGACCCCGGCGAGCCGTCCGCCGTCAGTTACCAGACAGAAGCAGGCGGCCTCCGCTTTTTTGTCGAGCCGCAGGACCAGTGGTACCTCGACGGCATGACCATCAGCTATCATCCGGCCATCGACTATCTTCATTTCGATAACCCCCGGCTCGGGGACACCGACCACCCGAACAATTAAGACGGGCGCGGGGACCTTGGTCCCCAGTACTGGTAATAATCCGTCTTGAGATTGCCATTGTAAAGCTTGCGCCGTTTGGTCGCCTGCCGGCCGAACAGCGCTTCAAACCGTTCGTGCGACGTCAGGACGTAGTAGGACCAGGTCGGCGTCTCCCGGGCGATCTGGCCGAGCGCCTGATACATTTTCTCCACCTCGTCGCGCTCCCCGATCCTTTCCCCGTACGGCGGATTACTGATCACCGCCCCGTACTCGCCTTTCGGCTTAAAATCCCGTGCCGCCATCTGCTTAAACGTAATCAGGCCGTACATGCCGGCTTCCTTGGCATTTTCCTCGGCGACTTCGATCGCTTTGGGGTCTAGGTCGCTGCCCATAATCATCAGCGGCTGGTCGTCGCGAAGAAGGTCTTCGGCCTCCTGGCGTGCGGTTTCCCATTGCATGGCTTCGGCCCACGGCCACGTTTCGCTGACAAACGAGCGGTTTACGCCGGGCGCCATGTTCTGGCCGATCATGGCCGCTTCGATGGGGATTGTCCCCGAGCCGCAGAATAAATCCACCAGCGGGTGGTCCGGGTGCCAGTTGGCGAGTGTGATCAGGGCCGCGGCGAGCGTTTCCTTGAGGGGGGCCCGGGCATGCGTTTCCCGGTAGCCGCGCTGGTTCAGTCCGGCTCCGGACGTGTCGAGCGACAGGACGGCTTCATCCTTATGCAGCGCCACTTCGAGCCTAAAGAGCGCTCCGTTTTCCGGGAACCATTCGCTCTGGTAGGACTGCTTCAGCCGTTCCACGATCGCTTTTTTGACGATTGCCTGGCAGTCCGAGACGCTGAACAGGGTAGATTTGACCGAGCGTCCGCTGACGGGGAATTCGGCATTTTCGGGCAGAAACTTCTCCCACGGGAGAGCCTTCGTCTGTTCGAACAGCTCATCAAACGTTTCGGCGGTAAACGAGCCGATTTTGATTTTAACCCGGCCGGCGGTCCGCAGCCACAGGTTGGCCCGGGCGATGCCCTCGGCGGGCGCTTCGAATTCCACCCGGCCGTTTTCGGTGCGCAGGTGCCGGTAGCCGAGCGCTTTGATTTCTTTGGCGACCAGGGCTTCGAGCCCCATCGTTGCCGTGGCGATTAAGGTGTATGTTGGTTGTGTCATAGGTTCCTCCTTGGAGTGAAATATCCGTTCATATCTACTAAAAAAACCCCTGAATTCCTCCAGGGGTTTTGCTTCAAGAAGCCGGGGCCGTTCGTGTAAGCCATGTTCTGTTCCCTTGTGCTGCCAGCGGCTGTTCACCTTGCACTCGGGTGGTAATCATCTATCTGCAGAAAACTTCTGCCCTTTCGTTCCGTTGTATTCCTTCCGAAAGGCGCCCCTACCTAATTTTGGGTTTCTCGCTCGAGGGGTTTACCGCGTTCCACTCCGGCCGTTTCCCGCCGGACTACGTCACTGTGGCACTGTTCAGGGGACTCCAGCCATATCCGGTGGGACACAGGCTGTTTCCCCGCCGTCAGCCCCGAAACGGAGCTGCTCTGACTTATGGTTTCGTCAGACACGAACACTACAGCCGTCTCAGGCTGTGCGAGCATGGACTTTCCTCTGCATGGGTACATGCAGCGATCACCTGAACGGCTCCCGGCTCTGTATGACCATGAACCATTATATCGGTTCCGGGCGGGAGAAGCAAGAAAAGAAATTGCCGCTCAGCACGAATCCTCCCTGCGCGAAGCGAGCACGGCCTGCCTGGCGAGCCGGTCGGCGGCCCGGTTCTCCCGGGACGGCACCCATTTCAGAAAACAAAGAGGCAGTTCTTCTTCAGCACGCAGGATTTTGGCTAAATACGGCTGGTACAGCTTTCGTTTCACAAATTGTTTTTCCACCGAGGCATTCACAAGCTGCGAATCCGTACGGATAGAGGCCGAATGCCAGCCACGCTCGCGACAGAGCTCGTACGCGTACACGCACGCCTCAAATTCCGCTTCGTTGTTGGTCAGGCATCCGAGCGGGCGGGAAAATTCCTCCACGCTGCCGTCGTCGTGCCTGACGAAAATCCCGACGCCGGAAGGCCCGGGCTGGCCGGCGCTGGCCCCGTCAATGTGAATGGTGCGCATATCTTCCGGTTCCCGCCTTTAATCGTATAGTTTTTTGCCGAATACTTCTTTTTCGAGGTTCGAGAGCCGCTTTAAAATATCGTAATTGGTTGTCCCGGCTGCCGGTTCGGCTGCGGCGGCGTTCGATGGGGTGTCCGCATTGCCGGCACCGCTTTCGGAGCGGGTGGAAATCGACGACGTCACGGTGCGCTGGTAGCGGGAGTCGCCCTCCGGCGACGCGGCTGTGCGCTGCTCCGGCGAGCGGTTCAGCTGGTCTTCAAGCTCGCGTACCTTTTGTTCGAACTGCTCATAGTCCTGAATAATCATGTCCAAAAATTGGTCGACTTCGTCTTTGTTGTAGCCTTTGACACTGTTTTTGAAATCTTTGTCTAAAATGTCTTTGGCAGTTAACTGTGTCTGTTCCATCAGCAAGGACCACCTCTGCTTTATTTGTATGATACATTCGCGGGCGCCGGCGCCTGCCGGGCGGACGTCCGCGCATTTATCTGCTTACATTCTTTCAGAATACATGAAAAAAGTCAATTTCCTTCCTGCGCCTATTCGTCCCATTCCCGCTCGGCTTCCTCCCGGACCGTTTCCTCAAGGTCCTCCGGAACGATCGTATAGACTGGATAATGGTCGCTCTGCTGCCGGCGCTCGGCGGAGGCAAGCATATACTTCGGCACGCCCTCCTGCTCTTCGTCATATAAAATCAGGAGCGCGTCCGTATGGGAAATAATAAAGTCGTTTTTGGCCTTCAGCTGCGACGGATTCACATACGGGCGCTTGGAAATCGCGTCCACGTAGTCCGCGCTCTGTTTTAATTCCGCATAGGCGGTGCGGACGTGCTCCGGCCAGATGGAGTCCTGTTCAAGAAACGGTTCCAGCACGGCGAGCCGGATATGGTCGTACTCCTCCCGCAGCCCGTTCCAGGCTTCGGCCGCCCACCATTCCACCCCGGGCTGGCCGGAAATAATCAGCCATTCGCTGCCCTCTTCAATCAGGGCCCGCAGCCGCTTCTCGAGCGTTTTCCGGATGTAGGCAATTTCCGGGGCGTCGTCTTTGAAGATGCCGAGTTCGGCCGGCTTGTAGCCGGTCGCTGCCAGGCGCCTCAAGACGTCCGCCCCCGTTTGGCCATCAGGCGCTCCAGCCGTTTGTGCAGATCGGCCTGCTTGCCGGCAGGAAGCTTGAGCCCTGCCCGTTCCGCCTTGCTCTGCACACCTAAAGCATACAGAAGCGCGCGTTCGGGATTTTTCGCCTGGTGCTCTTCCCATTTGGCAAGCTCCACCCCGGCCTCGAGCGTATACCGGGAATCCTCGTTACGCTCCCAGACCTTTTCAAACCAGGGGACTGCCTCGGCGTACCGGTGCTGTTTCTTCAGGTTGACGCCGTAGCGGTGCATCGTTTCCCCATCACCTTCCCCGTTTTCGACCATCGCCGTGTAATGCTGGGCGCTTTTGGTCCATTCCTTCTGCTGGTCAAACCATTTGGCGACGGCAAGCGACTGTTTTTCGCTGCCCCCGTCGGCAAGAATTCGTTTGGAAATATCAATGTAAAGCGTAATAAGCGATAAAATATCCTGTTCATTGTGTTCCAGGATGCCGGTCACAAACTCGGGAAGTCCTTCGTTCACATAGTCAAAGTACAGCATCGGGGCGAGGTAGCCCGGGGTGTCGTCGTGGCGGACAAACCCGAGAATGTCCCGTTCCACCACGCTCAGCCGGCACGATTCGAGCCGGTCAGCAAACAGGCGCCGGCTCGCGTGCAAAAGGTCAAAGTGGCCAAAGGCCGGAAGCTTCGGCACCTGGTTGCGCACGAGGGTGTGGCGGGTCTGCACCTGGGGCCAGTCAAAGGATTTGCCGTTATAGGTGACCAGGTTTTCCGCCGAATAGCATTCGGTCAGAAAATAATGATACAGCGCCACTTCATGCTCGGGCCCGGGGAGAAAGTACTGTGTTACCTCGACCCGGTCGGGGTACACGCGCGCGCCGCCGAGCAGAAAGATGGTGGTGCCGGTCCCCCCTTTCAGCCCGGTCGTTTCCGTATCAAAAAACAGCAGATCCTCCGGCCGGCGCCCTTCCGGATGCAGTGGATGAAAGGCGGGTTCCTGCTGCCAGCGGTCAAACACCGTAAACAGCTCGCCAAACGAAGCGCTGCCGTGAACGTAGTCGAGCGGATACGTCACGGTGCGTTTTAAAATCGTTTCTCCGTCGTACTGTTTCGGTACAGCACCAAAGGCCTCCCACTCCTCCAGATGCCTGATGCCGGCGGCTGGTTCTGCGGGAGCGGGAGCGGCCGGGGATTCTTCCTGCAGGTGCGTTTTCATTCGCTTGAGTTTATTTTTCATGTTCACGGGCGGGGCTCACCTCCTGTTCGGCCTGAAGCCGGTGAATGAAAGCAAGCACGGTCGCTTTCGTGTTTCCGCTCAGCATAATATCCGACCCGATGCAGGACGGGCAGCCGTCATGGCACGGACAGGCGTCAATCAACGATGCGCAGTCGCGGAGCACCTCGGGCAGGTCGGCAAAAATAGTGGACGACAGGCCGACGCCGCCCGGGTAGCGGTCGTACAGAAAGATCGTCGGCTGCTCTGAATGGGTCGCCTTCATCTGCGGGACGACATGGATGTCGGACGGGTCACACATGACCCGCACCGGTGCCGTATGCCGGAGGACGTTTGCCAGCCCCATCATTGCCTGCTCCAGGGTGTCGCGCCCAAATTCCTGGACGGTGTCTTCGGGGAAATGGATCCAACAGGCATTTGTATGCAATTCTTCCTCCGGCAGGTGCACGGTGCCGGAGCCGATATTTTCAAACGTCGCCAGCTTGATTTTTTTAAAAATCGTCACTTTGGCATGCACCATCACGTCGCCGAAACCGGCGTGGTACGACGGATAGTCCGCCGTGTTGTCCTCTTCGAGCACTTTCAGCTCGACGGCCATGTTGGCATCGGTATAGTAGTCCACCCGCACTTCTTCCACGTACGCTTTTTTCTCGTCCCAGTCCAGATAAACCACCTGGTACTGCACGCCCTGGTGAATGTAGATGGCTTCGTCATGCAGCAGGGTCATCGCGCTGAAGCGGTCCATCTGCCCGATCACCTTCGACGCGGACGGCACCGTCTGGTCGATGATGACAACATTCTCCTGCGAGGCCGAGCGCAGGCTGATGCCGTGCGCCGGAAAGGAATCGCTCATCCAGTACCATTTGGAGCCCCGGTGGTGCACGACATTTTCCTCCGACAGGTACTCGAGCACGTCGCGCACGTCAACGCCGCCGAACGTATCATCGTCCCGGAACGGCAGCTCAAAGGCGGCGCATTTCACATGATCCACGAGAATGATCAGGTTATCGGGATGGATGCGAGCCGTTTCCGGATTTTTCTCCAGAAAATAGTCGGAATGCTGGATCATGTACTGGTCGATCGGATTGGAGCTTGCGATCATTACGATCAGCGACTCCGACTGACGCCGTCCCGCGCGCCCGGCCTGCTGCCAGGCGCTTGCAATCGAGCCTGGGTAGCCGGACATGATGCATACCTGCAGCTGCCCGATGTCGACGCCGAGCTCGAGCGCGTTGGTGGAAATCACGCCCATGATGTCGCCGGAGCGAAGCCCTTCCTCAATGGCCCGCCGCTGGTTGGGCAGGTAGCCGCCGCGGTAGCCGGTCACAAGGCTCTGCTGGCCGGTCTGTTTGCTGTTTAAATGCTGCAGGTGGCTCAAAATCACCTCCACCATCACCCGGCTTTTCGTAAACACGATCGTCTGGACGTGCTGCTCGAGAAATGTGTTGGCGAGCCGGTTCACTTCGGAGAGGACGCCTTTGCGGATATTCATCGCTTCGTTAATCACCGGCGGATTGTAGAACACAAAATGTTTCTTCCCCTGCGGCGCCCCGTTGTTGTCTACGAGTGTGAAGGGCTGTTCGGTGAGGGTCTCGGCGAGCTCGCGCGGATTGGCGATCGTCGCAGAGGTGGTGATAAATGTCGGCTCTGCCCCGTAGTAGCGGGCAATGCGCAGCAGCCGGCGGAGCACGTTCGCCACGTGGCTCCCGAACACACCGCGGTACGTATGAATTTCATCAATGACGATATAGCGGAGGTGTTCAAACAGCGACACCCATTTCGTATGATGCGGCAGAATGGCCGAGTGCAGCATGTCGGGGTTAGTCATGACAATATGGCCGGCGCGCCGGATCGACTGTCGGATCGTCGGCGGGGTGTCCCCGTCATACGTGTAGCTGTTAATGGAAGCCCCGATCTCCTCGATAAATTCATTAATTTCACTTTTCTGGTCCTGCGCGAGAGCCTTGGTCGGAAACAGGTACAGCGCGCGCGCTTCCGGCTCGTCCATGATCGTCTGCAGCACCGGGAGGTTATAGCAGAGGGTTTTCCCGGAGGCGGTCGGCGTAATAGTGACGACATTGTTCCTCCGGCCGTAGGCCTCTTCAAACGCCGAATGCTGATGAGTGTAGAGCGAATCGATGCCGCGGGCGGCAAGCCCGGCGCGCAGGCGCTCATGCAGCTGTGCCGGGAAATCAGCCGTTTTCGCCGGCCGTTCATCAACGGTGTGCCAGAATTCTATATTGGGGGCAATGGACGAGTCAGTTTTCATCCACTGCATTAACTCCTGTAAGGATTGTTTTTTCATGATTGTTCACCTCAGCATACTTCCATTATAGCGAATGTATGTTTGTTTTTCTATCCCGGCTGTTTTTAGTGTTATAACACAGAAAAGGCTTCCCGCATTTGCATACGGGAAGCCTTTTCGAGACGTGAGCGTTATTTAGTGTTGGTATGGTAGTCATTAATCATATCGAGAATCGTCCGGTTTTCCTCTTCCGGGGTGTAACGGTCTTCTTTCGATCTTGTGAAATGACGCATCCTAAATCGCTCCTTTTTGTTAAAGTTGTTATAATGTAATTCAAAGTATATACCGTTGTTATAATACAGTCAACGGTTATTTCAATATTTTTCGAATTTTTTTATAAAAAAATCCCCTGCCTGATGGCAGAGGGCGTCCGGACAGGGAGTCAGCGACCGGTCGCGGCACGGATGCAGCTGTCGATCGTTTTGACCAGCGTATTAATTTCCGGCTTGCTTACCTGGGCGTCAGCTCCAACGTTTTTCCCTTTATGGAACAAATCCGCTGTAATCAGCGAAGAAAAAATAACGACCGGGACGTGGCGGAGATGGTCGTGCTCTTTGATTTTCCTGGTAAGATGATGGCCGTCCATCTGGGGCATCTCAATGTCAGTAATCACTAGATCTGGAAGGCTTGCGGCTCCCCCGTCCCTCAGTAATTCCTCGAGGTATTCATAGGCTTCCCGTCCGTTTTCAAAGGAACGGTGGCGCTTGTAGCCGGCTTCTGCAAGGGTATCGGCAATCAAGTGTTTGAGCACAGGGGAATCTTCCGCGATCAGCACGGTCGCATTTTCCCGTTCCGGCGTATAGGCCGGCAGATGCTGGTCAAACAGCGTGTCCGGGGAGATATCGCTGATAATTCGTTCGTAGTCGAGCAGAAAGACCATCGCATGCTCCATTTTGACAATACCGATGGAGCGGGCTTCAATCCCCTGGGACAAAGCATTGGGCTTTTCAATATCCTCCCAGCTGATCCGGTGAATACGCGACACTTCTTCGACGTGAAAGGCTACTTTCACCTGGTTCAGCTCTGCGATAATGTATTTATCGTGGCGGGCATCGTCGGCTCCGTCGTAACGCAGTACTTTTTTCAGGTCAATGACCGGAATGACTTCATTGCGCAGGCGCACAATTCCTTTGACGTGCTCATGATGGTTCGGCACCGGAGTGACCTCCACCTGATGAATGATTGGGACCGTCAATAATTTTGTGTAAACGGCTGTCCTTTTCCAGCCTTGAAGTTAACCCTGCCGTTGAAACATATCTTCCAATTGATGTTGGGCCTGGGCGAAGCCCAGGTGGCAGCGGGTGGAAAACTTTTGATTGTAGGCATCAAAAC
>NZ_NPFA01000030.1 GCF_002265875.1 Marinococcus halophilus | reverse complement strand
GATGCAGGAGGAATATGATACGGTAGACATGAGGCAGAATCCTTTCTCGATGGTGTTTTCGTCGATGTCATCGTACCGTATCAACGGGGATTCTGTCTCTTTTTTATTTTTAATGGAAATAATTGTTAGCAAACCTGCAACATAAGAGTAAACGTATTAAATCGCTTGAAGCAGGACAATGGCAAAACGGCACAAGAGTGAAAAAGTTAAAAGCTTTGAGCAGTGATCGTCTTGTATTTGAAGCTCGTATAGACGAGGCAAAGCGTATGCTGTTTTCTTTTTATCCGACTAAGGATGAAAAAAGTGCCCTAGTAATTTTTCACTTAGCTCTCCAACATGATGATGTAATACGTACTGCCCGAACTATTTTGAATGAAAATTATGAAGTGAGTCATTATGAACTCGAAGAAGCTGAAGAAGAGAACGTGGAGGATTTAGTAGTAAATACAAAAAAATACTGGAACCAGCCAATGCATCATAATGAATTTATTAATTTGAAAAAGTATGAAGTAGATGAAGACACAATTATAAGGCTGATGAAAACGAACGATTTGGGAACAGAAGAAATGTGGGAATTAAAACTCGCTCTTCATAAAGAACAACAAGAAGTATTAGAAACCCCGTTGCCGGTTTTAATGTCAGGAACTGCAGGGAGTGGGAAGACTACTATTGCGATATACAAGTTATTAGTACGGCCTGAGCTTCAAAAGCTGTATATAACGTATAGTCGCGAATTATGTGAAGAAGCTAAACTGCAGTTTCAAAAACTGGTTTACGGATTAGATGACGAAAGCACTTTTATGGAAAACACCACATTCATGACTTTTGATGATGTACTGAAAAAATACAAATTGGACGAGTATCAGGCGGTTTCGACTCAAAATCGTCTTATTCATGAATATAAAAAATTTGCCAGAGGAAGTAACAAGGAAAAAGAATCCCCGGCTCTTATGGTGTGGGAGGAACTCCGGGGAGTTTGGAAAAGGCGACTTGTTGATGGAAAAATAGATATCACGTTAGACGAATACATGAGTCTCTCAGAGAAAGAAGCTCCAAATTTTTATAGTAAACGTTCTGAAGCTTACAAAATATATGAGTGGTATAAGGATCTATTAAAAGCCAATCATATGGTAGATGAACAGGATCTATTATTTGAAATACTTGCTCAGGATTTAAAAACTTATGATTTAGTGATAGCAGATGAGATCCAGGATTTAACGCCCCTTCATTTAAAAGTAATATTTAAATTTGCAGATAATGAACCCCAACGACTTATGTTAACGGGAGACGACCATCAGGTTGTTCACTATAGTGGTTTCAGGTGGGAAAATATAAAAAATGCCTTACACAATGATTTAAACACAAAGGTAAAAGATATCGTTAAACTATCCAAAAATTATCGTAATAGCGGTACTATTGCTCTTCTTGCTGATTCTGTTAATCAACTTCAGACAAAATACACTGAATTTCGTTATAAAACAAAAAGCGAAGAGTACCATAATTTCGGTTCCAAACCTATTTTATACGAAAATATAGAAGAAACTAAAATTATTGATTTTATGAGCTCTTTTGGTCCTTATGATGCAGTGTTGGTCAGGGGTACAGGCCATAAAAAAGAACTTCATCACCTTTTAGAACAAAATAATCTGGACAAGCCCTTAATATTTAGTGTGAATGAAGCTAAAGGATTGGAATTTAAAAAAGTATTCATATGGAAAATGTATGAAGAATCGAATGACTATGAATCGCGATGGAAAAGAATAAAAAGAATTATTGATAAAGACATTAATGTAACCAATTTGGATAATATTCAACAAAGGTTTATCAGGTATGAAGCAAGTTTATTATATGTAGCAATTACGCGGGGGATAAATCAATGTCAAATATACGATGGAAAGCTTCCATCTACAGTTTGGGACATAAATGATATACGCGAAAATCTTGAAATAAAAAATGAAATAAATATAGAAGGCAAGACCGAATTTAATGAAGAGGACTGGAAAGCCCAGGGTAATTATTTATTCGAAAAAGGTAAATATGAACAAGCATTAGACTGTTATCGAAAAGCTAAGCCAGATACAGATATTCAACATTTTATGTGGGTATGTACAGCACATCTATCAAAAGAAGAATTCGAATTTGAGCAGGCGGCCGAAATTTTTGAAAGTGTAAATATGCTTCATGAAGCCATTGAATGCTGGGACGCTCTCGGTGAATATGAACAAATTATAAAAATGGCGAAAAAATATAGCCGTATTAAAGAAAATAAACAGAACATTGATTGGGAAGAGACCATAAATGCTTATAAAGTTAAACACTTTGATAAAATCAAAAAATGGTCGGGGAGCGCAATTTATTACCGAAGAAGCGGTAATTATGTTAAAGCTTTAGAGCGCTACAAATTAGGCGGAGAGAATGCAATGATTCATCACATGCTTGAAGAATTGTTAGAAAACCCGGAAAAATTAAATGAGAAATTAATCGAAAGTGCGATTGACTATTATTCTGAACAACATAATGATCATATGAGAGAAAAATATATCCAAGAAAGAATGAAAATATAAATATTTATTTAACTTTAGAAATAAATTTTGGAGGAATAATTATGCCTGCTGAAGTAATTGAGAATTTTAATCCAAACGATCCGAGAACAAATGGAGAAGAGTATTTATTAAATATTTTTCAAAATAGCCCGCGCTTTGATGGATGGACTATATTTGAGCAACCACATATAAATTCAGCGAAACCAGACTTTGTTTTGCTGCATCCTGAGCGAGGAATAATCGTTATAGAAGTAAAAGACTGGAATTTAGGCTTGGATATTTATGAAAATGGAGGTTATATCCGTGGTACAAATGGACACCGGCATCGAAAAGATCCAGTAAATCAAGTAGAAAATTATAAGAAATGGATTTTGAAATCTGAAGCAGTTAATAGTATTTACTTGGCTGAAAATTTTCATAATTACTATGGTTGTATAGATACGGTAGTGTATTTTCATGAAGCTTCAAAATCGGAAGCTTCAAAATTTTGCAATGATAAAAGGGGATATACGAAGATTTGGACGAGAAAAGATGCTGATTACATCAATGAGTCAAATAACCGGTTAAACCCTAATGATCATACCTACCCTTTATTCATGAATAATTCAAAGTTCAACAGAAATGGATTTCTTTTAAGAGAGTTAGTCCAAGAATTATATATGCATTTACAATATGCAGATTATAATTATGAAAGAAGACAGCCATTCATATTAAATGGGAGCCAAAGGGTTCCCTTACAAGTGAAACCTGGTTCGATACGCAGATGGAGCGGGGTTGCTGGCTCTGGAAAATCATTAGTCCTGGCAGAGAAAGCGGTAAATGCTTTAAAAAACGATTATAATAAGCGAGTACTACTTTTAACGTTTAATATCACACTGCGCCATTACCTAAGAGACCTGTGCAGTCAGCAATTTGGTCGAGGCGAGTATGAAGGCGAACGTAAAAAATTGCGAGAAGATTTAACGATTATTCATTTTCATGACTTTCTAAAAATATTTATGACAGAACACGAAATAGAAACAAATATTGAAGAAACAAATGAAAATTTTACTAATAAGTGGCTAGATGCTATTAATCAATATTTAACTGAAAATATAAAAAAAGAGCATTTTAATTATGACTATATTTTAATTGACGAGGGTCAGGACTTTAAAGGCGAATGGATTCACTTTTTAAAACAGTTTTTCACTGAGGAAGGCGAAATATTTATAGTATATGATAAAGCCCAGGACTTGTTTGAGCATGGAGTATGGATCGAAGACTCTTATCAAATCAAAAATATTGGTTTTAAAGGAAAACCGGGAAATTTAAAATATACTCACCGTGTGCCTAATATGATGGTCCAAAAAATTCATACTATTCGCCAACAGTTACAAATTAAAGAAGACGAAATCCTAGTGCCTGAGGAAGAACAATTAAATTTGACGGAATCGGCTTCTTGGCATAATTACAATGCAAAATTAACTACAGAAAAATTAAAACAAATTGCTTATCATGTTGATTTATTAAGACCATCCAATGATTGGGAAGACATTACAATTCTCACTACTAACGAAAACACTGGCGCTGAAATCGTAGAATACTTTGAAGATAAAGGTGTAAAAACTTCGCATGTATACGATTTACAAAAAGAAAAAGACCAAGAGCGTCGTCGTAGTGAAAAATGGAAGTTCCAAGGAGGGACCGGCCGACTTAAAATAAGTTCTTACCATAGTTATAAAGGATGGCAGACTCCCAACATTATTTTAGTTTTGGATTCTCCAAGTACTAATTATGAAAATGAATATATCTTCTTTAAAGAACCAAACCGTCAAGCAATAAAAGATGCCCTATTTATTAGTATGTCCCGTGTGAAAGGAAAAGCGGAGTCAGGAGAGTATTCGTTTAATTGCTTGAATTATCTTCCTGCCTATAACTATTTAAAATCTTCATTTGATTCACCGTGAGCGCAAAATTCAAGTATGAGTTTGGCTAAAAATACAGAAGTTCCAGCAAAAATTCCTGTGTTTTTAGTCATTTTAATTTTATTGATTAATTTATTTAGTTTTGTAAAAGGGTTTTATTTAGAGAATGGTTGAATATGAAGAGAGTAATTATTGGAACTGATAGGAGCAATAATCGTGGGTTTGATAATTTGTATAGGGTATGGAATGAACGGTAGTAAAGAACATATATTTCTGCTTGGGTGCTATTAATATCATTGGTCGTAGTTCTTTTATTGTTTTTGCTATTTTTCTTTTCAATGCTAATAAATTAATTAAAATCATATTTCAGATTATTACAAACTAATACTTATTAGTCTAAAAAATAGCTCGATTTTAGTTTTGGATTGCTTCCCGCCCGTAGACAATGAAAATAACCAATATACGGAACCCCGGCGCCGGAATGCGTCGGGGTTACTTTTATTCATATATTTCGAATTTGTAAAAGAGCACAGCAAATTTCCAGCTCATTCACGACCGCTTCCGAATCATCGGCACCCATTTCATGTGCGTCCCGATGCGCCATACCCACTCCAGCGGGCCGTAGTAAAAGTATTTCAGCCATAGCGGGCTGGCGAGCAGCTGGGCGGCAAACACGAGCAGGCCGATGAATAACGCGAACACGTAGCCCGGAGGATCCCAGATGCCCATGCCGTTAAAAAACGTCCGGCCGCTCTCCCGGAACAGGCTCACGAAAATGACCGATTGCAGCAAGTAATGGGTAAAGGTCAATTTCCCGACGGCGGTAAACGGGATAAGAAACATGGAGATGCTTTTTTGGCTCGTGCCGGCTAACAGCAGCCCGAGGCCCAGCCCCAGGCTCACCAAAAATGCGTACACATCATCAAGATGAGCAACCAGCGGGTTGGTGGCGCCGGCGTACAGAGCGGCTTTCCCCAAAAGCCCAACAAGGAGAAACACGACGGCAAGCCGCCATTTACGGTCGTGATCGTCCAGCGCTCTTGAAAAGATGCCGCTTCGGTACGCGTACATCCCAAAAAAGAAATAGCCGAGATGATCGATCATCGTCGACCATTCAATCAGCAGGTATTCCACGCCGGTCGGATACGTTTGATCCTTCGGCAGGGCGTCCTTCATCCACTGCTCCGGGTCCATCTGAAAAGAGGTATAGCCATTCAAAAGGTCGATGCCGGTGGAATAGCCGAGCCAGAACAGAAACGCCAGCCCGAGCAGCCAGCTGGCTGGCAGCCGGAGACAGGTGAGCAGCACAAGTCCTGCGGAAGCGTACATAAGCAGAATGTCACCCGCCCATATAAAGTAGCCGTGCAGCCCTCCGACGAAAAACAGTATCACGAGCCGCCGGACGAGGGTAGGGTAGGGATTTGTGCCCTTCGCGTGCAGCCGGCTGTAAATAAGTACGAGGCTTATGCCAAACATCATCGCAAACAGCGGCCGGGCGCTGTCCTCGAATACGATGGCGACGGCCGTGTGAATAGAGCTGCCCAGCCAGGTTGGGTTGGCCGGGTCCGCTAACGCCAGCCCGAAGACATTGACGATAAAAATCGCAAACAGGGCGAAGCCGCGTATTTGATCGAGTATGTCTATGCGTGGGCCCTGAGTGCTGCCCTGGGGAGTTGTCATAACAAAACCTACTTTCTGCAAAGGGAACTTATACTGGGATGCTGATCTAAGATAGGGCAAAGAACCCTCATAGAGGATATACGAAACTCAGGCAGAAAATAAAGGGCCGGAAGTTGGGCAGGCTTTATTCACTCCAGGCGGCCTTGGGTTACCTCATCCGCAGAACCGGCCCCCTTGCTTAACCAAAAAGGCTGTTTTTCTCTTTCACGTTAATTGCTGCTTCCCCGTTCGGAATCTCGCATTGAAGCAGCAGGGATTTAGACGCCTGCTTTTCCTCGATGCTTTCCACAGCATAGGCTGTCCAGACCGCCCTGGATTTCGAGAGTTCCAAAAGGGCGTAGCCGTGGGAGGTGCTGTCGAATAATTCAATCCAGGGGTTTTCAATTTTGATGGCATTCTGCAGCTCTTTAAACAGAAACTCTGTCGGAATGATGCGTTTGCTTAAAGCGTCCGGCAGAAAGGTGCGAAAGATCTCGAGCGTCGCGTTTTGAGGCAGGGGGCTCGTGTGGTCGAACAGATTATTCAGGTTTTTCTGCACCATTTCATTCAGATTGCTCGATGTCACGGACCCCACCATCAGCTCCACTCCGAATTTATGACCGTCCCGGCTGTAATCCTCCTGCAGATAGGAGGCTTCAAAGCTATGAAAATCTCCCGTTAGCACAATGAAATTTTGGATGCCTTTATTCATGACTGTCTGGGCGATAGCCTGCCGTTCATGTGCAAATCCGTCCCAGGCGTCAAGATTAATGTACCTGCCCAAAAACTTCAGCTGGGTGATTTGCACCTGGTTGGCCCAAATGTTCCATAAGCTGCTGGAATTTTTTAATTCACCGAGAAACCAATCCTTCTGCTCCCTGCCGAGCATAGACCGGTCGGGGCTGTGAATATTTTCGCAGCCATCGGTGAAATAACGCTCCAGCTCCTGTTCGCCACAGGGATGAGCATCCCGGTAGGCACGCTCGTCTGTAATGTACAGTGTGGCAAGGTCACCAATAGTCATCGACCGGTACAGCTTCAGGGCATTACTGGATGATGAGCGGGACGGGACATATACCCTCGAAGGCATGTATTCGAGCCAGGCACTGTTTGCCGAATGGCGCCGCTTGAGATCGGGCTCCAGGCTGTCATCTGGAGCCACCGCCGGGGCGTAGGCATCGTTGGCAAATTCATGGTCGTCCCAGGTGGCCACCATGGCGTGGTTTTCATGTAGCTTTTGCAGATCGGGGTCTGTACGGTACACGTTGTACAGGTGGCGGTAATCCTCCAGGGTGAATGCTTTGTCTTCACCGCTTGGAAGGGTAATCTGCCTTGCTTCCAAGCCGGTTTGGTATGAGGCCTCTCCGGCAGCTTCGTAGATGTAATCCCCCAGGTGCAAAAAGAAATCCATCTGCTCGTCCGCCAGGTGGGCGAGTGCATTAAAATAGCCGCTCGTGTAATCCTGGCAGGACACGTAGCCGATGGTGGCTGCGGGGCAGTCACTGCCTTCCGGTGGAAGCGTGCGGCATCTGCCGGCTTTACTCACCAGGCCGCTCCTGGTGATAAAACGGTAATAATAGGTCTCATTAGGGTGCAGTAGTCCATCCAGATCCATGCGGACCACATGGTCATGATCCTTCCATACTGGGGAAAATCCGCTTAATTCTACGAAGGAAAAATTCGGATGGGTGCTTACCTGAAACATAACGGTCTTTCCCTGGTCGATGAGGTCCGCGAAAGAAGAGTTATTTTTGTCGTGCGGCTTGTTCGGCCACTCGAAGCCTCCCCCGCCGATTTCGATATCGGAGGCCCCTGCTTCTAACGAAGGATCCACTCTGGTCCAAATCATCATCCCAGACGAGGTGGGGTCGCCGGAAGCGACCGATTGGGGAAATCCCTCTCCCGCCGGCTGGGTGGCGTAATACGCTTTCGTTTCTATATCGGATGAACCATTAACTACCCTGAAGGCCGAGCCGGTAAGAAAGCACTCGGGGAACGGAGCCCTGTTTTCATCCTCCCTGACTGAATCATTAAAATACAATATGGTGCCTCCTTGATTGTTTTTACTGGCGGTTTGAATTGATGAAAAATTGCCTTTCTTTAACAAATATATCTTTTTTATCATTAACAGAAATGATCGTGATAAAACCTGAAAGGCGGTGAAATCAGGTATAAATGAAGGAGCCGGAAGTTCGGCAGGCCGGATTTACTCCGGAGCACTGCTCTGCCAGTCAGCTTCCCGCCTAGGATCTCTGGCCCCGGACAGCTCCCCGGTCTCCTGGTCCAGGGCTAACGCCTGAATCGATCCGAAGTAGAGCGGGGTCGGCTGTTCACGTATATCCTCATACCCAATCGCAAGCAGCTCCTCGCGCTGCTCCGTTTCAGGCTGTTCTTCCATCACTAGCTCGTCACCATCCAGATGAAAGCGCGGGACTTCGACAGCTTCCTCGAGGCTGGCATCGTTCTCTGCCCAGTCGGCAATCACCTGCGTGAGCATAATCGGGATCCGTTCGCCGCCCGGGCTGCCGATGCCAAGCACCGGCCCGTCGTCATTGGCCACAATCATCGGAGATGACCAGGTCACCGAGCGCCGGCCCGGCTCCGGTTCATTGACGCTGCCTTCGCCGATATCAAACCGGTCCATCTGGTTGTTCAGAAAGTAACCGTCGGCATATTCCCCGGAGCCCCAGAAGTTGGTGAGCGTATTGGTCATCGACACAAACGTTCCGTCCTCGTCAACAACCGTAATATGGGTCGTGTTGGGGTCTCCCGTGTAGGAGGAGGCTTCCTCTTCGGAGATCACGCTATCATCGGAAATTTCCGCAGCCAGCTCCACGTTACGTGCCGGGTCCGTCAGTTCATCCACCGGCACATCGACAAAATTCGGATCGCCGTAGTCCGTTTCAATAAACTGGGAGGCGAGTCTCCAGGACATGGCGGTGTCGTGGATAAAGTCCGTGCTTTCCCTTCCTGCTTCCATGCTGCCACGCTCCTCAAGCATCTGCAGCATTTGAATGACGCTGATGCCGGGGAGGGGCGGGGCAGCACCGATAATGTCATATCCTGCGTATGTTCCGACGGACGGATCGTTCTGGCTCACCTCAAACGCTTCGAGTGAAGCGGTGTCTATGCCTTCGATTTGAGACGCGAGCGACTGCCCGGCCTCTCCTTCATACAAAGTATCGCTCCCGTTGTCACGGATATCGCGCAGGGTGTCGGCGAGCTCGTCCTGTTCCACGGTAGAGCCGGCTTCAAGAGGCTCCCCGTCAGGATAGAAATGGCTCAGCTCACTGACCGGGAGCCTGTCCTCTCCTGATTCGAGCTGCTCCGCCAGCAGTCCGGAAACCTCCGAGCTGTCGGCAAGCTCTACCGCAGGATCAAGCAGCTCCTCCCATTCCGCTGTCCCGTAGTCGGTGTGAAATTCGTTCATTCCGGCAGTGAAGCCGGGCACGCCGATGTCAGACGAGGGGATGCCGCCCTCGGGCACGACTTCGCGGTAATCATAGGCCTGCGGATCTTCTCCCTGCTCCTGGATTAACACCGATCCGCCTCCGCCAATGCCGGAAGCAAATGGTTCAACGACAGAGACTGCGTAAGCGGCTGCGACAGCGGCATCGGCCGCGTTTCCTCCATTATCGAGCACCTCCATGCCGGTTGCGACCGCATCGGGATGGCCGGCGCTCACCCCGTAATCGGTAGTGGGTTCATTGGACGGCTCGGATTCTTCTTCCGCTGCTTCCTCGTTTTCATTGGTCTCGTTTTCCTCCTCCGGGGGTGCGCTTTCATTTTCGCCTTCTTCCTCTGACGAGCATCCGCTGAGTACTATTACGGACAGAACGGCTACGGCGGGGACGAATCGTCGGATGGGATCGAAAGAGGGGGGGTTTTTCCGGAATGGTATCACCTTTCTGTTAGCCATGCATCATTCTCCTTTCTCGGTTCTTACTTGCTTCTGCTTAGCGCCGGCAACCTCCTTCCAGGCAGGCACGAAATAAGTAAAAATAAGCCTTGAGTCTGGACAATGGCTGTCTATGGTTACAAGGAGTGAAAGGGAGCAGGCGCTGAGGGGGAGAGGAAATATGTATATAGCCAACTGAGGGTTAAAAATGGTTCTTCCCCTATGATAACACTCTTATGCCCCGAAAGTACCTGCCTCAAGCTCAATAATGCTAGTTCGACAGCGGTTTTAGTTACTTTATAGATTTAAGGAAAAGATGGAAGAAGTTTTGGATAGTAATTATTTTTAAATTATTGTTTATGTCAATACATTTCGGCGTTGAAAATCTTTTTGCATTAAATTAGTAGGCAATATATACTATTTTTAAGTTATCAATAATTGATTAAGGAGCGACTTACATGAAAGTCATTATATTGGACGAGAAAATAGAAGAGAGTGAAGATAGATGCTACTTATGTTCTTCAACGCTAAAAGAATATATAAATAGTTTGCCAAACGATTATAAAGACTATGATATTCAAAGAGGAATCGTCTCAAATTTATACTTAGATAATTTGGTTGAAACTATATTAACAAAAGGTCATATACCTCCTATAACTCTGGTAGTTTACCAGAAGGATTTTCCAAAGAATGATAATATTGAAAAATTTAGAATATTGGATGGCTTGCAGCGAACATATAGATTAAAAGTTATTTGGGATACAATCCAATTTATAATTCGAGAAGGCATAGATCATAACAGTTTTTCTATGAACAAATATCAATTATCAAGAAAATTCAAAAGTGTTTTAAGCGAATTTGGTTCAAATACTTCAATTCTCTACAAATTATTACAAATTAGTGCTGATAAAAAAATTACTCCACAAAAACTAATCAGTTACTTTAATGAAAAACAATGGTTTGAGATATGGGTTAATTTGTCTCCTGATAAAGAAATAAAAAAAATGTTAGTTCTGAACGCAGGTCATAAACAGATGTCATTAAAGCATCAGTTAGAACTTTATTTTTTGAATTTATTGCCTATAGTTAATGAAATAGGAGAAGAATATTCGGAGGACTTCAAATTATACAGAGAGAGAGAAGTATCTTCTGCTCAGTTCACAAAAAAAAGAAAAAAAGGAGAGTTTTATTTTCCGCACTTGATTTCTTCAATACTCTCTTTTGTAAGAGGTGAAGTCATCACTACAAATACTAAATTGGTTAGAGAAATAAATAATAATGAGGATACTAAACTAGATGAATTTTTATACTACTTAAATCAAGATTTTATAAAAGGTGTAATAAAATTTTTAATAGAATTAGATGAAATATTAATACAAGATTATGATGAAATAGGTGAAAAGTGGATATCTAGAGAAACTGTAGCAGTAGGTATTTTTGGAGCGCTCGGCCGGGCTAGCCAACAATACGAAACGCTAGAAGATAGATTAAGCATCTTTACAGATTTTATAAGAGAACTAGAAACAAGTAAGGAAAATTTGTTAAATGTAGCAGTGTACAATGAAGCTAGGAATAGCATAGATTTGAGCAAGGAAAATGTAGGAAATTTAACAAAAAAATCTGTATATCATGGTATTACTGAATTAATCAATAATTCCTATAATGCTCCTATAGATTGGAGATATTGGTTTTTGAAAAAGGAGGATAACTCCTGGGATGTGTAAGAACAGTTTAAAAATATACAACGAAAAATTAATGTACTTCGTCCGTACTATTGAGAACGACTCACACGTAGAGTTACAAGCAGAAAAATTAAAAGTAGGAGAGAAAGAAAGATTCAAAAACGAAATCATGGTAGAATTCGGTGAGTTAACTATAAAGATAGAAGAGAGTATAGAGAAAGAAATCTTCTTTGATGACTTAGAAAATTTAGAAAAGTTGGTAAACGAAGTTTTGGGATTAGTGCCGGGTTTTTTTGATAATTTTATTTTATACAAAGATATTTTTTTTGCGATTATCTATCAATTAAGAGAAAAGAGCGAGTTAGGCATTGAAGCTATTGATTTAAAGGAGAATTTCCAACTTTTCAGTATCGATAACTTCAATCAAGATTTTTTTGTTTTTGATAAAGATTATATCGAGAAAAGTTTTTTAATTATTAGAAACAAAAATAAAAATGAAATTGAAGAATTTTTAGAGAATGTAAATATATCTTTAAATTTTTACTTATTAGATTCTTTAGATTTTAATAGAGAATATAATAGCGACACGTTTTGTCTAATTAACAATGAAAACAAAATTATTGAAGACAATAATATAAAAATAGAAAAGTTAAAAACTATAGTAATGTTAAATAAAATTTCAAATGGTGAAATTATTCATACAGAAGATAATTATGAAAAAATTCCATCCGTGACATCTGAAATTGATTGGAGTATGGGCGAAGAATATGAACAATTTAAAGATGCAATTTATATATTAAGTGAATACAATATGCAAACTAACGTTTTAGATAAATATGTAAAGATATATCAAGTTATAGAAAATTTTATGTATAAAAAATCTATCTGTGAATTAGTGAATAATACAAATCCTAGTTTATTTTCAATTAGAAAATTTCAAAATTTATTTGCCGCGGTAAATTCCAACGAATTAGTAGCATTACAAAATTTTATGAAAGCAGTATTTGAAAAAAACTATAAACAACAAATCAGTTTTAAATCATTTATTTTAGATTATTGGGAAACTTTTTTAACTAATAATGATGAAAACCAGGTTTCTGAAGCCCTTAAAGTATTGGGTATAAATCATAGTCAGAATGATATCAATGGAGATAATATTAAAAAATTTTTCACAAAAATAATTTATTATTTAAGAAACGCTATTGTACACAATAAGGAAACTGAGTTCCATTTATTTTATGGTAATTTATGGGAATACGCCGGTTTAAGGGCAATTTTGAAAGAGTTATTAATACCATTACTAGAAGAAATCGTTTTTTATCTATTAATTAATAAAAACGATATCATTTGGTACGATAAAAAACAGTTGCTATTGTATGAATGATCTGAATTTTTAATCTGTTTATTTGAAATTGATTAATAACTAATTAGTTGAAATAAAAAATCTATTAATATTAGTATTGGCAGAAGAAAGGTTATTTAAATACTCCCAAAATAAAAAGCGAATGTCCGAACTGTTTATTTAATCATTAAAGAAATAATTTTAAAATGAGTATAGTTAAAATATGATATAAAAAAGACCCTTGCAGGCTGTCTGCAAGGGTCTCCTTTAATTTCAACTATATATGAGCCGGGAACGGTGAAACAAGTAATCCGTCCTTTATCTAAAAACGATAAGATTCCCCGTCCTCCGGCACCGACACATTCGACGAGATGCCTTTTTCTTCAGCGAATCTCTTTAATTCTTCCTTCGATAACGTCCAGTGGTTCACTGCTTCCATATGCACGGCAATAATCTGCGCTTCAGGGGCGGCCTGCTGCAGCTCGTGCACGTCTTCCTTGCCCATCACAAGCGAACCGCCCTCGGCGAACTGGTTGTCTCCGGCGTTGACTACGATAATATGAGGCTGGTGAAGGTTTACCGCCTCCTGGACGCCCTCGTACCAAACGGTGTCACCGGCCACACACAGCGTCTGCTCCGATTCGTGGCTGAACACAACGCCGCAAACCGGTCCGGTCATTTCAAGGATGTCGCCGCGGCCATGCTCGCCCTTCGTTTTGCTTAAGGCTATTCCTTCGAAGACGGTGTCTTCGTGCAACACCTCGACATTCCGAAAGCCGTCGCTCCGGATGGCTTCTGCTTCGTCTGCATTTTGGGTGAAAAGTGGAAGTTCCTTAGGCAAAGCTTCCTTTGCCGCTTCGTCCCAGTGGTCCTGGTGCGTGTGCGTAACAATAATGGCATCAATGCCTGCGGTAATTTCCTGCAGCGAAACCGGCAGTTTGGCGACCGGATTGTTCTGGTCTCCGTCCGGTGCGTGAGGCGCCGGGCTCGGCAGTGGCGGATAGGCGCCTTTTTCGCCTAAATACGGGTCAATTAAAAACTTGTTGCCGGCGTATTCCACAATAAGCGTCGCGTTCCGGATCGGCTGGATATTCATTCGGTAAAACTCCTTCTAAATAATAGTATAAATGATTGTAATATATTTTACCGTTTGTTGCACTTAAGCCCCAGCGGAAGCTGCATAAAGTATAGGTCATAGTTATAAAATTGCTGCCCGGCACTTGGCTTGTACAGGCAATCTATGAAGAAAATGGTATATTGAATAAGAAAGTTGGTAGATAACTGGAAAAAGGATCCAATTGCGTGGAGGTTATTATGCTATCAGGATTTTTTATTAACATCACTATACTCGTCTCGTTTATTTTTTTATTTCACCGTATATTTTATCAGGTGCCGCTGCGGGAGTCTTCGTCGCTCGGCCAAAAACTATTTGCCGGAGTTTTCAGCGGGGTGCTCGGGCTGATTTTACTCGCTTACAGCATTCCGTTAAGCGACACGACCATCATTGACTTACGGATGGTGCCCATTACGTTAATGGCTATTTTTGGGGGATGGATTCCGACCGTGATAGGGGGGCTCATGATCGTGACAGGGCGGCTGGTTATCGGTGTCAGCATGTCTTCAGTCGCTGCGATTATCCTGATTATTGTGACCATCTTTTCCTGCCTGCTGGTACACAAGCTTGTAAAAAATGTGTGGGTGCAGGCAGTATGGATGGTACTCATCATCAATGGATACATCGCTGTTACGCTGGCCATCCTTCTGCCACCCGGACAGTGGCTCCCCGCCTCCGGTATGTACCTGCTGTCGTCTGTCATCGGTACGGCGGTGGCCGTTTATATGTTTACACACCTGACCCAGGTGAATGAGCTGTTCCGGCGCTACCAGGATCAGGCTTACCGGGATGGGCTGACCAGCCTGTACAATAAACGGGCGTTTCAGGAAATGATCCAGCAGACCGAGGCGGAATACACCGGCAGCTCCCGGTCGCTGTCGCTGCTGGTTCTTGATATCGATCATTTTAAATCAATCAATGATACATACGGCCATTCGGAAGGAGACGCGGTCTTAACCCAGCTTAGTGAAATTCTCGAAGCGTCCATCCGCTCGAACGATGTGGCGTTTCGCGTTGGCGGGGAAGAATTCAGCATTTTGCTGCATGACTGCACCAGCTCCCAGGCATTAATCATTGCTGAACGAATTCGGTTAAATGTGGAGGAAGCCTCTTTTCAGCTTCATCAAGTTCCGGATGCCCTGAATGTTACCGTTTCTGTCGGAGTTTCCACCTACCCGGAGACAGAACCACAAATCCAGCACCTGTATGATGCGTCCGACGAAGCTTTGTACCAGGCGAAAAGACAGGGGCGGAATCGTGTCTGTTTTGCAGAAGCTCCTGCTTAAGCCAGAGAATCCAAAAAACATCACCTGCCAATCGGCGGGTGATGTTTTATTACGTGCATGAAAGGGGCTTACGTTACGGCCTCGGTCAGCCGGAGGGTGCGTGACGTGGAGTCGTGCACCATCTCCAGCAGCTCCGGGTTGTCCTCGAGCGAGCGGCCGTAGGACGGAATAATTTCCTTGAGTTTTGGCTCCCAGGCCTCCAGATGGTCGGGGAAGCACTTGTTTAATACTTCAAGCATGATCGATACGGACACGGATGCGCCCGGCGATTCACCGAGCAGCGCCGCCATCGTGCGGTCCTGGGCATGAATCAGCTTGGTACCGAACTGCAGGGCGCCCCGGCCGCCCTCTTCAGTATCCTCGATCAGCTGTACACGCTGGCCGGCCACAAGAAGATTCCAGTCGTCACTGGAGGCATTCGGCACAAAGTTGCGCAGTTCTTTGATTCGGTCTTCCTTGGACTGGGTCAGCTGCTGGGCGAGGTATTTAAGCAGCGGTGTATTTTTGGCGCCGGCTGCAAGCAGGGTCAGCACGTTCGACGGTTTAACCGACCCGAACAGATCCAACGGGGATCCCTGTTTTAAAAACTTAGGTGTAAACCCGGCGAACGGGCCGTACAGCAGCGTGTCCCTGCCTTCGATGTGGCGGCGGTCCAGGTGCGGTACTGTCATCGGAGGCGTGCCGGCCGGCTCTTTGCCGTACACCTTGGAGTGGTGCTTTTGGACGACCTCCGGATTGTCACAGACGAGAAATTCGCCGCTGATCGGGAAGCCGCCAATGTTCCTGCTTTCAGGAATGCCCGTTTTCTGCAGCAGCGGCAGGGCGCCGCCGCCGGCACCGATAAAGGCGAAGGAAGCGGTATGCTCCTCGAGTGATTCCTGATTTAGGTTCTTTACGGTTACTTCCCACGTGCCGTCGCTTCGCTGGGCGACATTTTCCACAGAGTGGTTGTAGCGGATGTCTACATTATCCTGTTTTTCCAAATTGGCAAGCATCTGGCGGGTCAATTCCCCGAAATTAATATCGGTGCCGTGGTCGACCTTCGTGGCCGCTATCGGTTCGTCAGAGTCGCGCCCTTCCATCATCAACGGAATCCACTCTTTGATCTGCTCCGGATCTTCGGAAAATTCCATGCCTTCAAACTGGGGATGGCCATCCAGCGCGTCAAACCGTTTGCGCAGAAATTCCACATGCTCCTCGCCGTAGACAAAGCTAATATGAGGGAGGGGACGGATAAATTCCTCGGGGCTTTGAAGATCTCCCTGTTCCACCAGGTGCGCCCAGAGCTGCCTCGAGATCTGGAATTGTTCATTAATTTCTACCGCCCGGCTGGTCTTGAGAGAGCCGTCCGGCTGCTCGGGAGTGTAGTTCAGCTCACAGAGAGCTGCATGTCCGGTGCCGGCGTTGTTCCACTCATTTGAGCTTTCCTGTCCGGCGGAATCGAGCTTTTCGAAAATCGTAATGCGCCACTCGGGTTCCAGCTTTTTGAGTAATGTCGCAAGCGTGGCACTGACGATGCCGGCGCCGATCAAAATTACATCGCTCGTAGTGTTAGTTTGCTGCATCGGGTGTTCCTCCTTTGAAATGAAAAATGGGTCCGTTTTTGAAAGCGGTTATGTTAAGTAGTATGGTCATCTGATGACTCTTTACATATCATAACATACTCGCTGCTGAAAAACGAGACAGAGGATGAGGCGGGCGCCTTAGTTTGACTGAAGCAATGCAGGGAATAAAGGGAAAGAGCGGGCATGCTAGTATTTAAATAAACAACGGAAGAATTCATAGAATTTCACTGGAGGGATCATGATGAAAATTTTAATTACAGGAGCGACCGACGGCATCGGGATGGAAACGGCGAAAATGCTGATGGACGAGGGCCACGAGGTGCTGCTTCACGGCCGCAGCGCGGAAAAGCTGGAAAATGTGGCAGAAGAGCTCGGCAACGCACAGGCGGATCAGTATGTGGCGGACCTGTCCCAGCTG
This sequence comes from Marinococcus halophilus, assembly GCF_002265875.1. Lineage (GTDB taxonomy): Bacteria > Bacillota > Bacilli > Bacillales > Marinococcaceae > Marinococcus > Marinococcus halophilus. The sequence continues at coordinate 822 of NZ_NPFA01000030.1, read as the reverse complement.
GCTGAGGTAAGAAGCCTGGCTCTTGGAGTCACGAACAAGCACAGTCATCTCGATGTGCTCATTAATAACGCCGGGGTGTATAACGCGACGGACGCTGCCACCGCAGACGGCCTGGATATCCGCTTTGCAGTGAATACGTTCGCCCCGTACATTCTGACGAACGAGCTGCTGCCGCTGATGGACGAGTCGGGGCGCGTCGTAAACCTCTCTTCTGCGGCGCAGAAGCCTGTAGATTCGGAGGCACTTTCAGGAAACAAACATCTCCAGGACGGGGAAGCCTATGCCCAGAGCAAGCTCGCCCTCACAATGTGGACGATGGAGCTCGCTCCACGCGTGGACCCCGTAATGGTGGCGGTGAATCCGGGTTCTCTGCTCGGAAGTAAAATGGTGAAACGGGCATTCGGCGTCGAAGGCAGCGATATTACCATCGGGGCAAATATCCTGTACCAGGCGGCGCTGTCGGAAACGTTTGCGGACGCCTCCGGCAAGTATTATGACAATGACGCCGGCGATTTCGGTGACCCGCATCCGGATGCCAGTGACAGCGAAAAACGCCAGGCGCTTGTGAAACAGATGGATGACATAATAGAGCAGACAGGTAGTTTATAAAGACTGTGCCAAGATTACTACCGTAAATTCGATAGTAAAGCAAGGCTCTGTACAAGAGCCTTGCTTCAGATTGTAGACAAAGGCCTCCGAAAATGAATTTCGGAGGCCTTTGTTTGTGCTGTTGAGGGAAAAAGAAGCATCCAACGGCCGGCGCACGTCTGTCGCCACCGCCAGGTGGCGAGTTTTTTGAGGTTCATCACCGCATAAACAAGC
>NZ_NPFA01000029.1 GCF_002265875.1 Marinococcus halophilus | reverse complement strand
TTTTGATGCCTACAATCAAAAGTTTTCCACCCGCTGCCACCTGGGCTTCGCCCAGGCCCAACATCAATTGGAAGATATGTTTCAACGGCAGGGTTAACTTCAAGGCTGGAAAAGGACAGCCGTTTACACAAAATTATTGACGGTCCCTACTGAAATTTTTCAAAATTTTKGTTTGAAAGGAGTTTTTTCTATGGATACAACATACGAACAGGACATTTTTGAAATCATTTCTAATGCAGGTGATGCTAAGAGCCTGGCTTATGAAAGCCTGGAGATGGTCGAGAATAAAGATTACAAAGAAGCTGATGAAAATCTACAATTGGCGGATGATCAACTGAAACGGGCGCACAATACACAAACAAGATTAATTCAGAATGAAATTAATGGCGATAAAGTCACTATGTCCTTGCTGATGGTTCATGCCCAGGACCACCTTATGGGCGCTGAATCAGAAATCACCTTGATTAAGCATTTAATTTCTTTACAAAAGCAAATTCATGGCGAAAAAACCAGTTCTTAAGTTATTTTATTTTGAAATTTTATTTCAAAAAAGAAAGGATGATTATAATTAAAAAGCTAGGCATTTCTATTTACCCAAATCACGCTTCTTATGAAGACAATATTAATTACATCCGCCAGGCTCATGAGTACGGTTTTTCGAAAATATTTATGTGCCTTCTCTCCGTTGAAGGTTCAAAATCTGCTATTTTAAGCGATTTCAAAAAGACGATAACGGAAGCAAAACATTTAGGCTTTGAAATTATAGTGGATGTCAGCCCAAAAACTTTCACCGCATTGGATATCGATTATAATGATTTGTCTTTTTTTAACGATTTAGGCGCTGATGGCCTCCGATTAGATCTCGGTTTTACTGGACTTGAAGAAGCAAAGATGACTCATAATAAATTCGACTTAAAAATCGAAATTAATATGAGCAACGCCACCCACTACATCGATAATATTCTTTCTTATCAGCCCAACCGTGAAAATCTAATTGGCAGCCACAACTTTTACCCACAGCGCTACACAGGTTTATCCTATGACTTCTTTGAAGAATGCAGCCTGAAATTCCTTAAGTACGGCCTCCATACCAGTGCATTCATTACCTCTCCTGAAAGTTCTTTCGGTCCCTGGCCTATCATGGAAGGCATGCCTACTCTGGAGGAACACCGAAATCTTTCATTAAAAACGCAGGCAAAACACCTCTTTGCGACTCAATTAATCGATGACGTTATTATTAGCAACTGTTTTGCCTCAAATGAAGAGATGAGCATTCTTTCAAATTTATCTAAAAGCATGATCACTTTTAAGATTCATTTGTCCGATAACGTTACTGAGTTGGAAAAAACAATACTTTTTCAAGAGCCCCACTTTTATCGCGGGGATATTTCTGACTATGTTATCCGGTCTACACAAAGCCGTGTAAAGTACAAAGAATATTCTTTTCCGTCTCATGACTGCAACAATATTCAACGCGGAGACATTGTCATAGGTAATGATAATTACGGTCAATACAAAGGAGAACTCCAAATCGCTCTAAAAGAAATGCAGAACGATGGTAATAAGAACATCATTGCCCGAATTGATGATGAAGAAAATATTTTAATGAACTATTTGAAGCCGTGGGAGATGTTCGCCTTTGAATAAATCTTTTTACGGGCAATACATCGTAGTAATAGATGCTGGGGGCACAAAAACTGTAGGGACTCTTGTAGAAATGCAGTCGAAAAAGATTTTATTTCAAATTCAGACCGGGCCGGGCAACATTGTCAGTAATAATGATTCCGCTGAACAAAATATTGAAGATGCCTTAATACAATGTGCTGAACAAATACAAATAAAACCACGCCGGGCCATTATAGGAATTGCTGGTTTTAACACATATAAACACCGATGGCATACCCCTTTGCATTGGTACAACTATATAAACGAAAACATTGCAGTTACCAGTGATATTGAATTGGCTTATCGGGCAGAATTCCCTGAAGGAGAAGGTATGCTTGTAATTTCCGGCACCGGGGCCATTATTTGCTTGGAGCATCAAAACAAATTGAAGACTCTTGGAGGTTGGGGGCATCTATTGGGTGATGAAGAAAGTGCATATGGAATTGGCAAAAAGGCTATACAGCAGGTTTTAGAAAGTATGGAATACTGCTACAGATCTATACTTAAAGATCAATGGATAAAAGATGATTATCCCGCCTCAAGCAATAAACTTAAAGAATGGTTTTACTTCCAGGATAAGGAAACCATTGCCCAGCTCTCTCTTTGGGTAGAATCAACAGCTAAAAATGGAAATTCAGAAGCGCAGAGCATTATAAGCGAAGCCTCACGAAAGATGGCAGGCAGTGTTTATAAAGCTATTACATCTCTCGGCATGCCTTCCAGTATTCCTTTGGTCGTTAAAGGAGGGATGTTTGAAAACAATGAAAGATATTTTAGCGAATTCCAAAAGCATATAAGTAATTTTCAATTAACAAATACGGTATCGAAATCAAATAAAAACATATTTGTTGAAGCCGCCTGCTTCAATTATTACAAGGGAGTGAGGAAATGAAAAATATAGATACAGAAAAGCGAAATCCGAAAACTACAAACATTGACAATTTACCAACCAATAAAATGCTGGAGTTGATCAACAATGAGGATCAAACGGTTCCTTTAGCTATTGCAGACATCATCCCAATTATCGCTGAATCGGTTGATCGTATAACTTCTTCCATGAATAAAGGAGGCCGTTTATTATATGTAGGTGCCGGCACAAGCGGACGATTAGGCGTACTTGACGCTGTCGAATGTCCACCGACATTTAATGCAGAACCTTCTAATGTATTAGGTGTAATTGCCGGGGGCGAAAAAGCAATTTTCCAGGCTGCAGAAGGTGCAGAAGATGATATAGAAGCAGGCAGAAAAGATATTCAAAATCTTAATGTAAATAAAAACGACACGATTGTTGGTATCGCCGCAAGCGGCCGGACCCCATATACTATAGGAGCCTTAGAAGCTGCTAAGGAAAACAGTGCTCATACCATTGCATTAGTCTGTTCCTACGGCTCTCCATTAGCTGAAACCGCCGACACCGCTTTGGAAGTAAACACAGGACCAGAAGCCATAACGGGGTCAACACGCATGAAAGCCGGAACTGCTCAAAAATTAATACTAAACATGCTATCAACAGGCACTATGATTCGCCAGGGAAAAGTTTATGGAAATCTGATGGTGGATCTTCAGCCATCAAATATTAAACTTCGTGAAAGGGCTCTTAGTATTATTATCGAAGCCACAGGATGCTCGGAATCTGAAGCCATTGATGCACTGGAAAATTATAAAGAAGTTAAACCTGCTATAGTCTCGCTTTTAACTTCACTTCAAGGTAACGAAGTAGCTAATGCCCTTCTTCGTCATCGTGGTCGCATTCAGGACATATTAAATGGATATCCTTCTGCTGATACTTTAAATAAAAGCTGAACCAAGAATTCAGGGGGTAATTATTTTGAAAAAAAGATTAGCATTTTTAGCAATGGCTTTGATGATGATAATCCCTTATACAGGCACCGCTACCGCTAAAGCAGAGAGTGATTCTTACCAGCCTAAAAGAGAGATGAGAGCAGCCTGGATAGCCAGTGTTGAAAATATTGATATGCCGCCAGGGAAAAATAAAGAAGAATTTAAAGACTGGGCTGCTAACACTATGTCCCAGATTGAAAATCAAAATTTTAATTCTGCTGTGTTTCAGGTTAAACCCGCAGGCGATGCCCTCTACCCTTCTGACATAGAGCCCTGGTCCTCGTATATCACAGGAGAAAATCAAGGGACTGATCCAGGGTATGACCCTTTACAAATAATGCTCGATGCTGCACATCAGCGTGGTATTGAATTACATGCCTGGGTTAATCCATATCGATTGACGATGCCGGGAGAAGAGCTTTCGGATTTGTCTGAAACAAATGTGGCTGTTAAACATTCTGAGTGGGTAGTAAATTACGGAGATCAATATTACTTGGATCCTGGTATTCCAGAAACGCAGGAGTATGTGATAAAAACGATCGAAGAATTAGTGAACAACTACAATATAGATGCAGTGCACATGGACGACTATTTCTACCCTTACAGAATTGCAGGTGAAGATTTTCCGGATAGTGACTCTTTCGATCAGTTCGGAGAAAATTATGAGGATAAAGAAGACTGGAGAAGAAATAATGTAAATACTCTCGTGGACGATATCAATACTGCGATTAAAAGTATAGACCCTTCTGTGGAGTACGGTATATCCCCATTCGGAGTATGGAGAAATGACTCCATAGATCCAAGTGGCAGTGATACTACAGCCGCTCAAACCAACTATGACGATTTATATGCAGATACTCGTCAGTGGATTAAAAATGGCTCTTTAGACTACATTACTCCGCAAATTTATTGGTCAAGAGATTTCCAGCCAGCAAATTATACAATATTGCAGAAATGGTGGGAAAACGAAGTAGACCAATACTCACAAGTTCACCCTACTAATTTATACATTGGTTTGGCTGATTATAAAGTAGGGACAGATACTATTGACGATACATGGAATAACCCTGCCGAATTGACGGAACAAATTAAAGATAATCGCAACCACTCCGGTGTTGAAGGACAAATGCATTTTTCATGGTCTAAAATCTTACAAAATAAACTTAGCTACATGGACCTCGTTCAGGACGAAGTTTACTATACAAAAGCTTTAGTGCCCGAGGCCCCATGGAACGGAGAACAAAAGCCCAAAAAACCGAATAGAATAAAAGTTGAACATAATAATAATATTTATATTTATGACAACAAAGAAGCAGAAAAATTCGTAGTCTATCGGTTTGAAGGAAATAAAGAAGGCGATTACTCCAATCCCGAAAATATCGCCGGCGTTGTTTATAGTGAAGGCAAGGAAACCCATTTTGTAGATGAAGAGGCTGAAAAAGATCAAGAATACACGTATGGAGTCAAATCATTATCTTCTACAAATATTGAAAGCAAAGATGCTAAAAAGGCTAAAACTAAAAATCATAATTCCTAAAGTGAGGAGAAATGATGACTATTTTAGGTATAGGTTTAATGTCCGGAACTTCTTTAGATGGGGTTGATGCTGCTCTTATTGAAATAAGTGATACTGATTCACAAACAAACTATAAAATTGCAGGCCAGTATAGCGAACCTTTTCCTACAAAAATTAGAGCGATGTTGCATCAATTATGTGAACCTTCTTCTGCCCGAATTGAAAAAATTTCTTCGATGAATGCCTATCTAGGAAATATGTATGCAGGTATAGTGAACAAAACATTAAAAAAATATCATCGAAGTAGTGATGAGCTCTCTTTTATCAGTTCTCACGGCCAAACTATTTTTCACCAGCCAACTATGAATCAAACTGACGAGCTCGATATCCCAAACACTTTGCAAATTGGTGATATTTCAGCATTATCTTATCACACAGACACTCCGGTTGTTGGAAATTTTCGTGTTGCTGATATTGCAGCTCGTGGTCAGGGCGCTCCCCTCGTATCTTATGTTGATCATCTGCTTTTTCGGGAAGATAAAAAAGACGTAGCTGTCCAAAACATCGGCGGTATAGGAAACGTAACGTATTTACCCCCAAAGCTGAGCCAATCTGAACCTGTGTCCTTTGATACCGGCCCTGGAAATATGCTGATTGATCAGCTGGTAAGCAGGTTCACTAACGGTAAATTGGCCTACGATTCTGAAGGTGAGATAGCTTCAACAGGGTCAACTAGTCAGCAGTTGCTTAAATGGCTCATGCAGGAGCCTTATCTGTCCCGAGAGTACCCGAAAACCACTGGCCGCGAATTATTTGGACACACCTATGTTAATCATATACTGGCAACAGGTGAAAAGTTAGGCTTAAAGATGCCAGATATTATTCGAACAGTTACGGAATGGACAGCTGAAACCATCGCTTTTCATTATCGTCAGTTAAACCCCGCCTCTCCTGTTTCCAAAGTGATTATTGGCGGCGGTGGAAGTCGTAATCCTGTGCTTATGAATGATTTACGCCAAAAACTAACCGGATCTCAATTTCTTTCCCACGATGATTTTGGAATTGACAATCAAATAAAAGAAGCTATGGCTTTTGCGATTTTAGGATATAAACGTTTAACGGGGGATTATAATCAGCTTCCTGTTTTTACCGGAGCCAAATCTTCAGTAATCATGGGAGAGGTAGCTTGTAACACTAAAAATGCATTTAAAAAAGTTCATCGTTTCTATGATTTAAAGTAAATTAATTGATTCGTTAAATGTTGCGTTACTACCAAAGGGTTATGCTATAGATCATGTACTCTGAAGATAAATTTAAAATACCTTTATTTAATGTGTTTTAACTGAAGGCATAAGCTACAAGCGCCCTCTTCCCTCATTACTAACTATAGTAAAAGACTGGCGATAACCTCAATAATTAAAAATATTTTTAGCAGACTGAAGGGTTCTTAGACATTTATCTAAGAACCCTTGTTAATCACTTCAAATTATTTTTTTATCCGCAGTCTTACCATGTTCCAGGACATGCGTGGCAGCTCTGCCTGCAGCTGCTTGTCTTCCAGGACAGCATTTCCACGGCTGTGCGGTGCTACTTCTTCTTTTTCCTTCGTGTTCACGGCTTTTGGATCATCGTGTTCGAGCACAATATGCTCCACTACCTCTGCCTGTTCAAATGAACGCAGATCATACGAAACGGCCAATGACGCTTCTAAATGCCTGTTGGTCATAAACAGGACCAATTCATTGTGTTCTTCATTTAATACCACGGCACTATCTAAATAAGCCACATCTGTAAACTCTCGGGAATCGTATTTATCCGAATGGATAATTGGCTGCAGTGCTTTTCCCCGGCCGTACACCGACAAATAATAATACGGATAGTAAATCGTCTGCTTCCATGCCCGGCCCTGGTTTTCCGTCATGATGGGGGCAATGACATTGACGAGCTGAGCCATGCAGGCCATTTTCACCCGGTCTGCATGGTTGATCAGCGTATGCATCATGTTGGCCACCAGCAGGGCATCTTCGAAGTTATAAACGTCTTCCAGCTGCGGCGGGGCCACCTGCCAGGACTCCAGCTGTTTATCCGCTTCGGTCGAATGAAACCATACGTTCCATTCATCAAAGCTGAGGTTGATCGTTTTCTTGCTTCGTTTTTTGGCCTTAATGTAATCACATGTTGAGATGACCGTGCGAATGAACTGATCCATATCCAACGATTTCGCCAAAAAATTGGCCGTATCGTTCTCGTGATTCCCATAGTACTGGTGGAGCGAAATGTAATCGGCAAATTCATACGTGTGGGAAAGCGTCGTTGCTTCCCACTCCGGGAAGGTCGGCATCGCCGAGTTCGAGCTGCCGCAGCTTACCAGCTCAATCGAGGGGTCTACGGTTTTCATTGCTTTTGCTGTTTCATAAGCGAGCCGCCCGTACTCGTCCGCCGTTTTGCCGCCGATCTGCCAGGGTCCGTCCATCTCATTGCCAAGGCACCACGTCTTAATATGGTGCGGCTGTTCGTAGCCGTGGCTTTTCCTCAGTTCACTATAGTACGTCCCGCCGGGATGATTGCAGTACTCCAGCAGATTTCTTGCAGCGTCGATGCCTCTTGTGCCGAGGTTCACAGCCATCATGATATCGGTTCCGGCCTTCGCCGCCCAGTCTGCAAATTCATTGGTCCCCACTTCATTTGTCTCGATAGTGCTCCAGGCAAGCTCGAGCCGTCTGGGCCGTTCCTCTCTTGGCCCCACGCCGTCTTCCCAGTTATACGCAGAAACCATGTTCCCGCCCGGGTAACGGACGATGGGGACCTGCAGATCCCTGACTAGCTGCAGGACATCCTGACGAAAACCGTGCTCATCTGCCTGTTCATGATCCGGCTCGTAAATACCGCCATATACAGCCCGCCCCAGCTGCTCGATGAAAGAGCCGTAAATCCGCTCATCCACTTTCGAAATGACAAAATCTTTATCGACAATAACTGAAGCTTTAGGTTGTTTTTTCACCATATTTTATCACTTCCTGAAAATATTTCGTTTTTAAATTTCTGCATTCAACGTGGCGTTCTTTCAATTATAAGTATAAATCATCCGTAACAAATATTATTTATATTGCGAGAATGCTGCAATATCTAACAATTCTTATACGTACAAGTTCTTTCTATTTAATCATGCGCTTTTTTCGATTGCAATCGCTTTCTTCATTTTAATTTATTGTATAACTACTAATTTCATGTAGTTGTTGGTGTTCCAAATTTCCTTCAGTTGTACGCATCTGTATGATACGATAAAAAGAAAAACGAGGTGTATGATGGTCTCAAAATACAAACAATTAAAGCAGCATATTCAGTCTAAAATCCTGGACGGCAGTTTCCGTCCCCACCAAAAGATTCTTTCTGAATACGAATATGTAAAAGCCTTTGGAGTAAGCAGACATACAGTTCGCCAGGCTATCGGCGAACTCGTGAGTGAAGGGTGGCTGTATCGTGAACATGGAGTCGGAACCTTTTGTGCTGATCGATCAAAATTTTCTTCCCCGTCTTTCCGTAAAAACATTGCTATTATTACTACCTATATTTCTGACTATATTTTCCCTTATATTATAAGAGGTGCTGAGAGATATTTAAGTGATAAAGGCTATAATGTCATACTCATGAGTACTAATAACGATTTTGAAAAAGAAAAGCAAGCTTTGGAGAACGTTCTCTCCCAACAGGTCGATGGTTTAATTATTGAACCGACGCGAAGTGCCCAGGCTAACCCTAATCTCAATTATTACCTTAATCTCGAAAATTCCGGTATTCCTTACGTAATGATGAATGCTTACTATGAAGAACTTGAACCGCTGAGTTTAACGTTAAACGACCAGGAAGCTGGGTTTCGAAATGCAGAGCACTTAATTCAGTTAGGTCATAAGAGAATTATTGGATTATTTAAAAATGATGACATGCAGGGTGTGCAGAGAATGAAGGGTTTTCTTAAAGCTCATCGTCATTATAACTGTCCAGTAGATCCCTCTTTGTTAATTACTTATTCTACTGACGATAAGTTTTCCAAACCTGAGCAGGCTGTTGAACAAATCTTAATGAGCCAAACCGAGAGCCCGACCGCACTCATAAGCTATAACGATGAACTTCTGCTTCAACTGCTCGATGTACTTCGCCGCAGAAATTTGCAGGTGCCTCGCGATCTATCTGTTGTGAGCTTTGACGATTCTCACTTCGCTCAAATTTCTGAAGTAAAGTTTTCTTCCATTGTTCATCCAAAAGAACGCATGGGCGAAGATGCCGCTAAATACGTCACGAGTCTGATTGAACAGCCTGATGCCATGCTCTCCTCCATTGTTTACGAACCTCATTTTATTGACCGGCATTCGACAAGAAGCCTTCACTCTGCAGCGGCTGTAGAAACGGAATAAGATTTCAACCTTTAACAAATATTGATTACATTTACACATAAAAGAAAGCTGTCCTTAATAAAAGAGACAGCTTTCTTTTTCAATTTTTACGTATAACTATTTTTCAAAGCGCGGTACTTTCTTTGAGGGCTTCCATATTGTTTCAATCTCTTCTAAGGATTTATTTTTCGTTTCAGGAACAATAGTCATCACAAAGGTAAAGCAAATCACATTAATGATCGCAAACATCCAGAATGTAAAGGCACCTCCAGCGTTATTAATAAGCATGGGCGTAAATTGGCCGATTGACCAATTAGCTCCCCACAAAAACATAGTGGCAATTCCTACCGCTTTTGCACGCATATAGTTCGGGAAAATTTCCGGAATCATTATCCAGGGAATCGGTCCCATCGAGATACAAAAAGCCGCTGTGAATCCCATGATGAACAAAAGCGCCCACATTCCATTTCCTACGTCGAAATAGAAAACGCTTCCAATAAGAACCATAAAAACTGCCATTAAACTCGATCCTAAAGCCATCAAACGTTTCCTGCCTGCTTTGTCAATCAATATAATCGCAACAACTGTAAATATTACCTGGACGGTTCCAATCAAACTTGTGGCTAAAAATTCTGTGTTGTTTTCAAAACCAACCATCCTGAAAATCGTAGGACCATAGTACGTAACCGCATTCATTCCAATAACCTGGTTAAATAAAGCTAAAAATATACCCACCGCCATTGCCTTGCGAAGACCCGGTTTTAGTAGTTCTCTTATGGAAGTACTATTTTCACTTTGAAGAGACGTTTTAATAGAATCTAACTCTAACTCCGCTGTGCGCTTACCATTAATTTTTTCTAATGTGCGGAATGCTTCTGTATGTTGGTGTTTTTTTACTAAATACCTCGGACTTTCCGGAATGAAAATAAGCATGAGAAAGAAAAGTACGCCAGGTATAACTCCGTACCCAAGCATCCACCGCCATCCCGTTTCTACTCCCCATCCATAACTACCAGCATTCGCCACGGCAAGATTAATATAAAAAGTAGCAGAGATCCCTATAATTGTGAATAATTGATACATTGAAGCCAGCCGGCCACGTATAGCTGGCGGAGCGCACTCAGCAATATACGTAACTGACAGCGCAGAGGCAAATCCAATTCCAAGGCCGCCCAGGACTCTTGCGAGAATAAGGGAAGTTACGCTCATTGCAAGAGCCGACCATAAGGCGGAAACAGCGAAAAGCACCCCGGAAAGCATGAGGATCTTTTTCCTTCCGAAGCGGTCGCTTAAATAACCTGATATTCCTACCCCTACAACCCCTCCTATCATCACACTTGAAATAATGAACCCTTCCATTGCTGGACTTAAATTATAAAGTTCCTGTAAAAAACCTATAGCTCCTGAAATTACTGCAGTATCGAAACCATATAAAAACCCCGCCATTCCTGCTGCTGAAGCTATCAACAAAACATACCAAACTGAGTGTTTCTCCTTCATTTTGTTCAATGTCTCCTTTCAATCTTTGGAAATGATAACGATTACAAAAAAATTATCACATGTTCGTACAAGAGTCAATTAAATAATGTATTTTTTAACATTCATACGTATAAGCATTGAGCTTCGAGATTTTAGTTAAATTGTTATTCTTTTATTAATATGAAAGAGTCTCTAACAAATGACACCTTTTATGTTCCGATACTTTTTAAGTTTATGTTTTTGACTTCAATACCCTTTTTTGAAGGGTTTTATGGACAATTATTATTAAAATCACAACTAAATACATTAATAAAACTGCCTGAAAGCAGAAGCTCTGATTAATACTGGTACATTAAAAATAAGATTAGTATAAACAACCAATATAGAGAAAGCGGTTGCATGAGAGATAATTTCATGATTAAATGATGTTAACTTATACGTACAAGTTAGCGAGTGATTTAAATTACTAAAAATGTTTTTAAAAGGATTGATGAAAAATGAATCAGTCAGGAGTTAAACAAGCCATTACTCAGGGAGAAACTTCACTTGGGATTGAATTTGGTTCCACACGAATCAAAGCAGTGCTGATTGATAATAATTCCAAAACAATCGCCACTGGAAGTTACGAATGGGAAAATCAATTGGAAAATGACTTTTGGACTTACAACCAGGTGGATATTATCACCGGGCTGCAGGCAGCTTACAGTAACATGAAGTTTGCAGTAGAAAGTAAGTACGGAGTTACCATCCGTACTATTGGCTCGATAGGCGTATCGGCTATGATGCACGGCTATATGCCATTTGATCGCACCGGAGAATTACTCGTCCCCTTTCGGACATGGCGCAATAACACTACCAGCGTTGCGGCCAGTGAACTGACAGACCTGTTTCAATACAATATCCCGGAACGGTGGAGCATCGCCCACCTTTACCAGGCCATTCTCGATGACGAAAAACACCTGCCGCGTATTCACCTGATTACCACTTTAAGTGGATACATTCACTGGCTGCTGACCGGAAAACAGGTACTTGGAGCTGGAGATGCTTCAGGAATGTTTCCATTCGACGAAACGACGCAGGATTATAACAAACCCATGCTTAACCAGTTCGATTCATTAATTACATCAAAAAATTACCCCTGGAAGGTAAAAGATATCCTTCCTAAAACAATTATGGCCGGTGAACAGGCAGGTACGTTAACCAATGCCGGCATCAAAATACTGGATAGATCACAAAACCTGCAGCCTGGCATTCCATTTTGTCCTCCGGAAGGCGATGCCGGAACTGGAATGGTAGCTACAAATAGTGTAAGAAAACATGTTGGAAACATTTCTGTAGGAACCTCTGTGTTTGCGATGATTGTGCTGGAGCAAAAAATTTCTAACATTCATCAGGAAATCGATTTAGTTGCTACACCAAGCGGAAATCCTGTTGCCATGGTTCACGCGAATAACTGTTCAAGTGATTTAGACGCCTGGCTCGGTTTGTTTCGGGAATTTTCAGAGGCTCTGGGACAAAAGCTTGATTCCAATGAATTATTTGAAGTAATGCTGGAAAAAGCTCTCGACGCGGACCCCGATGGTGGCGGCCTGCTCAGCTATGGTTATTTCTCCGGTGAAAATATTACAGGCCTTGAAAGCGGTCGTCCCTTGTTTGTCCGCTCTCCGGAAAGTAATTTCAATTTAGCTAACTTCATGCGAACGCACCTCTTTTCTGCTTTCGGTGCCTTAAAAATCGGCATGGACCTTTTAACGAAAGAAGAAGATGTTGCGATTCATACAATGTTCGCTCATGGAGGTTTGTTCAAAACTCCTGTGGTGGGTCAGAAAATTGTCGCAGCTGTAATGAATGCTCCTGTTTCAGTTATGAATACAGCTGGAGAAGGCGGAGCCTGGGGAATAGCGGTTCTCGCCTCTTATATGAAAAACAAAGAGCGTGATGAAGCACTGGAAGAATTTTTGGATCAGAAGGTTTTTAACGAAATCGAAACGCAGGAAATTCATCCTGATCGTTTTGATGTAGAAGGCTTTAAAGCCTTTATGGAAAGATATAAAAATGGTCTCGCCATCGAACAGACGGCTGTTGATTATCTCACACCAACTAATTTAAAAGAGGACCCTGTGAAAATACAATAAATTTACCAATAAGAAAAGAGGACTAATTATGCCCGCTATTGAAAAAAAAGAATTCTGGTTCATCGTAGGCTCCCAGCAGCTATACGGGGAGGAAGCTTTAAAGGAAGTAAAAGCTCATGCCCAGCATATAACCGATGCATTAAATGAGAGCGGCATGTTACCCTACCCGCTTATTCTAAAAGATTTAGCAATCAATACCGATGAGATTACACGAACCATGAAAGAAGTAAACTATCGTGATGAAGTCGCCGGTGTTATTACATGGATGCACACCTTTTCCCCGGCAAAAATGTGGATTCGCGGAACCAAAATACTTCAGAAGCCACTGCTTCATCTAGCTACCCAATTTAATGAAAGCATCCCTTGGGAAACCATCGACATGGATTTCATGAACCTGAATCAATCAGCTCACGGGGACCGGGAATACGGCTTTATCAATGCCCGGTTAAACAAGCAGAACAAAGTAGTCGCAGGCCACTGGGAGCATACCGGCATCCAGGAGGAAATTGCTCAATGGATGAACACGGCTGCCGCCTATAACGAGAGCTTCAATATTAAGGTTGCTCGTTTTGGAGATAATATGCGCAATGTGGGCGTTACGGAAGGCGATAAAATTGAAGCACAGATTCAATTTGGCTGGGTCGTCGATTATTACGGAATTGGAGACCTTGTCGAATACGTTAACAGCGTTACAGAAAAAGAGATTGAGACACTTCTTTCGGAATACGGGGAGCTTTATGAATTTGATTACGGCAGCTATACAGAGGAAAAGTGGAAAGAAAGTGTGAAAGTACAGGCAGGGTATGAAATTGCTATCAAACGCTTTCTGGACGACGGAGGCTATGATGCTTTCACGACCAACTTCGAAGACTTACATGGGATGAGGCAGCTTCCCGGCCTTGCCGTTCAACGCTTAATGGCGCAAGGATACGGATTTGCTGCTGAAGGAGACTGGAAAACAGCTGCGCTTGACCGTTTAATGAAGGTAATGAGCCATAACGAGGCCACAGGTTTTATGGAGGATTACATCTATGAGCTGACGGCTGGAAAGGAAGCTATCCTTCAATCCCATATGCTTGAAGTAGATCCCACGCTGGCAAATAACAAACCCAAAATCGTCGTATCGCCATTGGATATCGGAAATAAAGAAGATCCTGCCCGCCTGGTTTTTGATGGCAAATCCGGTGATGGGGTCGTGGTTTCCATGGCGGATTTTGGCACCCATTACAAGCTTTTGATTAATGAGGTTTCAGCATTTGAACCGCCTGTGCCTGCACCGAACCTCCCGGTGGCCCGCATACTCTGGAGTGTTAAACCAAATCTCCAGGATGGGATAAAATCCTGGATTGAAAATGGAGGCGGCCACCACACTGTCGTTTCATTAAATGTAACGACCGATCAGATTATTAATTATGCGAAGCTTGTAGGTCTTGAGTACGTCGTTATCAATTAATATATTTCAGCTTAAGCTATTAATCATTTAAGGAGGTTTTCTCTTGCTGGAACAATTGAAACAGGAAGTGTGCAAGGCGAATCAGGGGCTTGTTGATCATGACCTCGTTACGTTCACCTGGGGGAATGTCAGTGGATTTGATCCCGAGACAGAATTACTCGCTATCAAGCCTTCCGGGGTGCCTTATGAAGAACTCTCCCCCGCGGATATTGTATTGGTGGATTTAAAAGGAAATGTTGTCGAGGGCGATTTAAAGCCCTCCTCTGATACCCCTACCCACATCGAGCTGTATAAAGCTTTTCCAGGAGTCCGGGGTATTGTTCATACGCATTCCGACTGGGGCACGGCCTGGGCCCAGGCCGGTAAAAGCATCCCATGCTCGGGAACCACTCAGGCGGATTATTTTTACGGGGACATTCCCTGCACACGTCAACTAACAAAAGAAGAAGTGCAGAATGGTTATGAAAAAGAAACAGGAACAGTCATTATAGAAGCCATGCAGGGAAAAAATCCTGTGGAAGTACCAGGGATTGTTGTACATGGACATGCACCGTTTGCCTGGGGCGGTTCTCCCGAAGATGCGCTCCATAATGCCGTTGTACTTGAAAAAGTAGCAAAAATGACGTTTCTTTCCTACCAGCTTTCGGGTGAACTTCCTCTTGACGACTATGTGCTTCAAAAGCATTATGAAAGAAAACACGGGGAAAATGCTTATTATGGGCAGTCTAAATAAAAGTAATTAAATTAGTTTAACCGTCACCGTTTTTCGCTCTGCAGATATAAAAGGCCTCCGGATTTCATTTCCGGAGGCCTTTGTCTACAATCTGGAAGAAAAGTATGCTTTATCCAATGTAACGAATTGCGATAAATTAGTACATTGCGGTTCATTATCATCATGTTTCAAGCTGGTACAGAACTTAGAAGCAAAGGCAAAGCTTTCTTTAAATTAAGGTCTGGTTTATTTCAAATACCATTGCCGTGCGTTCGAATACAGAATTTTATCGGCTGCCTCCTCATCAAACATTTCCTGAATTCTTTCCACATCGGCATACTTAAACGGCCTCTCCGCTCTCGTGGAGGGGAGATCCGTGCCAAACATGAGCGCATCCGGATTCGTATTGTAAATGGATGCTAATGCGTTCCCAAGGTTTAAATCCACACGCCCAAATCCAGTTGCTTTTACCCGCATTCCTTTATCCACCAATTTCAACAAATAAGGCAGTCCCTCCTCTGACAGCCCTAAATGATCAATGGATACCGCAGGAAGCTTGGCAATCGTTGATTCAATCTCCGGAAGTCTGGCGGCATCCATATAAAGTTCGCAATGCCATCCTGCTATTTCATACACTCTTCGGGCAAGGTATTCCAGGCGGGAAATGTCTTCGGGCCCGCCCCTTCGGATATTAAACCGAACTGCTCTTACTCCGTAATGGTGCAGTCGAATAATCTCCTCATCGGTGACGTTAAATGGCAGCTGCGTCACCCCGTAAAAGGCCGGGCCCATTTGTTGAAGGGCTTTTACCATATAACCCTGGTCAAGTCCCTGGAAGGACCCGGAAACTATTGCCCCTCCCAACACGTTGAGCGCTCCTGTGTCCTTTTCATAGTCAACTACTAGATATTCCGGCGGCAGATAACCCTGATTTTCCGCTACCGGAAAATCAAAATCAATAATATGGAAATGTGCATCAAACGTTCTCACCGCCTCCCTCCTTTTCCTCTAGTGTTAATTTAACAGGCGTTTACGAGAAGAACGAAGAAGCTGTGCCACCATCGCGAGCACCGGCAGCTCGATCAGCGGGCCAATCACCAGAGCCAGGGCCACCAGAGGCTGTCCTGGAAACGCTGTGACGGCGATCGCCAGAGCTACTGGCGAATTTCGTGCTACCGTGGTCAATGTGAGGCTGACCGTATCTGCATACGAAAACCGGAACAACCGCCCTGCCGTCTGGGCTACCGTTACATTAATCACAAAAAATAGAAGAACCGGAAGCACCAGTACAGTAATCACGCTCAAATTATTCAAGAGCGCTGCTCCCTGCGCAGCAAACATCGCAGCCACTGCCAGGGATAAAAAAATTATCTGGGCGTGGGAAAAGAACGGAAGCAGCTTCTGCTCCAGGACATCCGGGCGTTTTCTCCATATGTACTTCGTTCCCTGTGCCAGGAGAAACGGCAGAAGCAGCACTAACAGCACGCTTTCGATGATCGTCGCAAGTGCTACTGTTTCAATTGTCCCCGCAAAAAGGAAAAGATACAGCGGCAAAAGCAGAAACTGTAGAATCATATTCAAAGGAAGAATGGATGTCGACAGTGAAAGATTTCCTTTCGCTATAGATGTAAAAACAAGATACCAATCGGTACAGGGAGTTACCATCAACATGATAAACCCGAGCCATAAAGCCGGATGTCCGTCCAGAAACAACGCACCGAGCCCCCAGGCAAGCAGCGGGGTCCACACAAAATTAATCCCTAGGCTAACACCTAGAAAAGTCCGGTGGGTAAAAGCCTGCCGAAGATCCTTGAGCGGGATGGCCAAAAACAAGCCGTACAGCATCACCAGCAGAAAAGGCACAACCAGCACTTCCGCATAGGCAGCAAGCACAGCTGCCTGCCCGAGGACGAGGCCTGCAATTACCGCCGCCAATATCAATAGCGTCTGAAACTTCTCGATGATATTCATAGACTTTTCCCCTACATAATAAAATCAGTCCGGCACTATATTTTCACATAGCCAGTATATCAAAAAATGGCAGCGCACTTTTCCGGAATTATGATTTTTAACTCCATGCTTATTTTTATCTTTAGAAAAATTTACTAACAATAAACCGCAGGCAGAAAAACCGAAAAGACCATACTGTCAGCTTGAAATTATCTTTATTTTCAATATTTTATGACTTTTAAACTGTTTTTCTGAATTGTTAAAGGGCGCCCCGGTTTGTATGGCCCGCATAACAATCCGCCGTACCATATGGATAACAAAGGTTGGGAGCGGTATAAAAAAGCAAGTACCACATGTGAACCTCTTTAGTAGAACATCTACTTGTTTTTCCTCTTTTTAGAACCATTGATAGCTAAAAATATTACCACAAACAATGCAATCCATGAGCCTATCCCCATAATCTAAACCTCCTTAACACTCGATTAAGTATCTTATAAAATCCAGATTATACGTAATTTCTATTACTGCCCCTCCTAATTTAATCTTCTTTCCGCCAAACGGGGAACATTCTGCTTTACCGGCACCATTGAATTCGATCATGCTTTTAAATAATTCATAGTCCGCTGGTTATTCCCATGGAATACACACCAGCTGTTTCGTTTACTCATAGCCCGCAGCGATTATTTTATCTGAAAAATGGGTGATCGCCGTTTTCTCCGGCGCCGCTGCTAAATGATGTTTAGAAGTGCTGAAGGCAATAATAAAGATCCCGTGATCGGTAAATATCGGCTGATTCCATGCAGTTTTCGAATTCAGCTGTGGAAATTGCTCCTATGGCCACTCCAGAACTTTCTTCGTCCGTCCACGGTGCTCTGAATTTTCTATTTTCTTCAGGTGTTCTGAAAAATTCTCTATGTGTACCCCTCCAGTTAAAATTTTTTTGCTACTCAAGCTTTTTAAAACAGTTTCTATTTATATTTTACCATTAGATAATTAAAAAGAATCCACGACGCGCTTATCGAGAGCATAAAATAGTTTGTGTAAACGATCGATCACCAAAAAAGGAAGTCCTTTTCTAGTAGAATGAAGTTACCGACCACATCCACAGAAAAGAGGACTTCCCTATGAATAATTTTACTACAGATATTGCTCACGCTCTAGTCCAA
>NZ_NPFA01000028.1 GCF_002265875.1 Marinococcus halophilus | reverse complement strand
GTTGGACTAGAGCGTGAGCAATATCTGTAGTAAAATTATTCATAGGGAAGTCCTCTTTTCTGTGGATGTGGTCGGTAACTTCATTCTACTAGAAAAGGACTTCCTTTTTTGGTGATCGATCGTTTACACAAACTATTTTATGCTCTCGCCACCAATGAGTCTTTTTTAACAGGACTTAACCTGTAAATAATTTAAATTTCAGTATTTTCTTGTTTAAATGAAAAGCTTTCGTATAAAATATAAGAACAAACGTTCGTATAAATGGTTTACTTTTTATCTTCGAGATGTCTTTTACAAACAACAGGGGCAAGGAGAGGAGGCATCTATGACACATTCATCATACGCTGATTCAAAAAAAGAAACTTGGGAAACCTTCAGAAAGAAAAATCATTCATTTCTGCGCACCAGGCTTATTCGGGAATTCCTGGAGGATTCTGTGCATCAGCAATTATTAAAGCAGGCTTTGAACGAGGAGGCTGCCTGGGCTTACAAAGCCGTCGATTTGTCTTTTAAACGGTATTACCAGGATGTAATCTGGCGGGCCTATATGTTAAAAACCCTGCACTGGCAGGCAGTCCGCTACGATCGCTATCATCGCCGCCGCCAGCAGCGTACGCCTTTATCCGACCAGGAGGAGATGTTTGAAGAAGCCGGGCCTTTTTCCAGCCGGATCGAAGAACAGAGCCTGGAGGAAGAGCTGCACCATTATTCCATCTGGCTCGGCTTTCGTTCGCTGACGCCGTACCAGCAGTGGATTTTCTCTAAAAAATACAGCTCCGGGTGGAAGGACACAGACATTGCCAATCACCTTCAAGTCAGCCGCCAGGCAGTGTCAAACGCCCACCGGAAAGGCCTGAAGACACTTCGTCTTTATGCCGGGAAATAGGGGGGACGGTAATGCATATTATTGATTCCAGTGCTGTCGTCGAACTGCTTGCTAATGTCGGCTTTCCTATCGTGGTCACGTTCTACCTGCTTTTACGAATTGAGCAACGCATTGAGCACCTGCGGCGGGAAGTAACACGTTTGGCATGCTCTTCACCAAAAAAGGAGGACCCAATGCATGATGACTAACAACCGCACAACAAAAGCCCAGCGCATGAGTGAAGAAGCACTTTACGAAGAGCTTCAAAAATTTGAGCCTTTCATTCAGCAGGCACTGCGCCAGACTTCCTACCAGGAACGCGAGGATCTTCAACAGGAGCTCCGCCTAAAATGCATTGAAAAAATACTCACGTATGAACCACCTGAAGTCCCGGGGTTCTGGGAATACAAACGCCGCTATGAGCAGCAGAGTGACGAATAGACCTTCTTCATAAAAATAACCGGCCCGGCTTCTGGCCGGACCGGTTGTTACATATGTGTTACTCCATGTTGGAATGGCGCCTCGCCATCTTTTCATAGTCAGCGTTCCCGCCTGCATGGACAGCAGCAATAATCAGGCCGTCCAGTATTAAATGCAGGCTCTGGTCAAATTGATTTCCCAGCGGCTGAATCGTTCCCGGCTCGTGCTCCAGCCGTTTTTTTGTTGCTGCCGGTACTTCAATAAAAGCACTACTAATCTTTCCCAGGGATGATTCGCGGTTGGTCGAGCAGACGAGAAGCTCTGCCCCGCTTTTTTTTGCCTGCTCCGCCGTGTGGACGAGAATCGAAGTATTTCCCGAACCGGATAATACTACAAGTAAATCCCCCTCTCCCACGGAAGGAGTAATGGTTTCCCCCACGACAAACACGTTATAGCCGCTATGCATGAGACGCATCGCAAACATTTTCCCAACGAGACCCGAGCGCCCCTCGCCGGCTACAAAAATTGCCGGGGCGCGGTTCAGCCGTAAAGCAGCCTCTTCGACTTCTTCAGCATGTACGTTTCCCATAACCTCCGTTATTTCCCGGGAAATTGTATTTAATACTTGTTCTGTATTCATAGCCGGTCTGCCTCCAATCGTATTTGTTCGGCTGTCTGCCGGGGGTTTTCGCTTTTCGTGATGGCGCCTCCGATAATAATGACGTCCGGACGCGCGTCTTTAATTTTATAAAGAGTTTCCGCCTGCAGCCCCCCGGCCGCCGACACCTCCCAGTGCGGAAATGCCTGCAGCAGCCTATAATAGTCGTTGTCACCGGCATTTTCCCGCTGCATATCTTTACCTATGTGCAGGGAAGCGCTGCGGACACCAAACTTGTCGAGTTCATCGAGACGCTGTTTGTCCTGCACATTCAGCAAATCCACAAAAGCTTTTTTCCCGTATTCTCCAGCAGTTTCAAGCACAGCCTGAATCGAAGCATCCGGAGCAAAAGCCATTACTGTTGTGACGTCTGCGCCTGCTTCGAAGGCCTGGATTGTTTCTGCCCTTGCTGCGTCACACGTTTTCATATCTGCCACCAGCAATTGATCCGGGTATTCCTTTTTCATCTGCCGGACAATGTCCATACCGTATTCTTTAATAACCCCAGTGCCTATTTCAATCCAATCAATGTATGCTTCAGTTTGATGAACGATCTTAAAACAATCGTTCCATGGCAACCGGTCCAACGCCAGCTGAATTTTCATTAGCTCCTCCTTTAACGCTCCACGCGTTCTTCGTTTCCAAGCGCTGCTTCCACTTCTTCCAGCAGCGGCAGCCCTTCGTTATCGCCTGCTACCTGTACCACTTTTGCTCCCGCCACCGAGCCAATTTTCAACGCCTTTTCCAGCGGATAGCCCTGCAGCAGCCCGTATAAAAAGCCAGCATTAAAGCCGTCTCCTGCACCTACGGTATCGGCTGCCTTTTCAACTTTTTCCGCCGGTTGATACACGGTTTTGCTGCTTCCGTGTTTCCCCGCTGCGCCTTCGCTTCCATTTTTAATAATGATGCGGTCAATGCCATACGATTGGAACGAAGCGATATGCTCTTCGATGGACTGGCCGCCAAACAATATGTCTGCTTCGTCTTTGCCGCTCAGCATAATATCAGCGTATGGAAGCAGTGACCGGATCGCTTCTCCAGCCGCTTCCCTGCTCCACAGCTTTAAACGGATATTCGGATCCATGGCTGTAAGAGTTCCCTGCTCTCTTGCAAAGCGGGCCGCTTCCCGAAGCATTTCCACGTTTTCTGGCCGTAGCGAGGCGAACACCCCGGTCATATAAAACACCTTGGGCTGTTTGCTCAGCTGTTCTTTAATGTGCTGTACTGTTAGTTCCTCTGTAGGCGACGGGAAACGGTAATAAAACGTACGTCCATTTCCGTTTTCAAGTGTTTCCTTAAAATTCACGGGAGTGGCGTAGTGTTCTTCAAGTGCTGTTCCCGACATGTCAATCCCTTCACCGCGCAGCGTGTTCAGAATATGGCGGCCGAATTCATCGCGGCCTAGGCGGGTGATCATCCCCGTCTGAAGGCCGAGACGGGCACAGCCGACAGCCACGTTCAGCTCGGCCCCGCCTATTCTTCTTTCAAATTCCGTCGTAAACCGCATCGGTCCCCGCTGCTTCGGGTTCATGGTAATCATTGCATCTCCAATTGTAAGGACGTCCTGCATCTTTGCTGCCTCCATTCTTATTCAAATGCATTCGGCAGCCACATGAAGATGCCTGGTACGAATGCGATTACTAAAATTACAATCATAATCATGCCGATGTACGGAATTGTCGCTTTAAAGGAACGGCTGATGGAAAGCCCGCCGATCGCGCTTGCAAGCAGCAGGCACAGTCCGTACGGCGGTGTCACCAGGCCTACAGCGAGGCACATGAGAACGACAATGCCGACATGGATCGGGTCGAGACCGAGCTCTGACGCCGCCGGCAGAATAATAGGAACAAATAAAATGATCGAAGGGACCGTGTCCATAAACATGCCGACAAATAAAAACAATAAGATGATCAGGATAATCATCAGCCACGCATACGGCACCGACTCCTGGAAAAACGATGAAATGTGGGCCGGAATATTGTTATAGCTGATAAGCCTCCCAAGCGAGGTAGCGGTAGCCAGCGCAAACAGCGTTAGCGAGCTGAGCTTTAATGTTTCAATAACAATGTCCGGAAGGTCCCGCAGGCGGATGCTTTTATAAAAAAAGTACGCCAGAATAAACGAGTAAATGCAGGCAATGATCGACGCTTCAGTTGGTGTGACGAACCCGCCCATGATGCCGACTAAAATAATAATCGGCGTAAGGAGCGGCGGAAAGCTCCGGATACCATGTTTAACAATCGCTTTTGTGTCGAGCCGGTCATGCTTCGGATAATTATTTCTCTTAGAAACCACTAATATAAACAGCATTAAGCCAATGCCAATCAACAGTCCCGGAATAATTCCGCCGATAAACATCTGGCCAATCGATACTCCGGCCAGGCTCCCGTAAATCACCATTGGAATAGATGGCGGGATAATCATCCCCATCGTGGAAGATGCGGCCGTTACAGCCACCGACGTCTCTGTGCTGTACTTTTCTTTTTTCATGTTAGGGATCAGGATTTTCCCTACCCCGGCCGTGTCCGCCGTAGATGCCCCTGATATGCCTCCGAAAAACATAGAAACCACTACGTTGGAGTGAGCCAGGCCCCCGCGGATGTGGCCAACAAGCGAAACTGCAAATTGAATGAGCCTCTCGGAAATCTTTCCCCGGTTCATGATATTTGCCGCAAAGATAAACAGCGGCACAGCGAGCAGAATAAAGGAGTTCAATCCGACAAACATCTGCTGGATGACAGACTCAAGCGGCACGGTTCCCATGACGAGAAAGCCGACATAGCTGACAATGCCAATCACAAACGCAATTGGGACGCCCAGAACCATTAATATTAAAAAGAGCAGTATTAGTCCAATAGCGGTTATCATTTTTTATTCACCTCCACGATGTTTTGGTAGTGCTTCCAGTGGTCCATCGCATTCTGAAATGCAAACAGCATGATGCCTGCCCCGGCAACCGGTACTGGAAGCCAAATAAAGAATTGACTTACTCCCGGGAGGTAGTTCAGCGTCCAGCTGGTGAACTGGGCTGTAATCTGCACTCCGTGGATTACAAATGCAAGGCCGAACAGGATTAAAAAGAAATGAATGACTATCTGCAGCGCAAGCAGATACTTACCGGAAAGCTTTTCCAGGAGAATGCTTACGGTAAAATGCTGGCGCTCTCTCACCATTGCTGCTGCTCCCAGCAGCACCATCCATATAAAGGAATAGGTGGCCACTTCCGCCGACCACAGGAAGGCGATGCCGGGGATATAGCGGGTCATTACCTGCATAGCGACACATATAAAGAAAATGGAAAAAGCGGCTGCCCCTCCCCACAAAAACACTCGCTGTATTTGATCGATAAAGGCTCTCATGTTCTCGCCCTCCTATTCATCCTTTAATTCCTGGACTCTCTCATATTCTTCTTCCATCCCCAGGTTATCGACTGCTTCTTTACGTACCTCTTCCGTCTGCTTTGTAAAGGCTTCTTTATCTACCTCATTGATCTCCATGCCTTCTTCCTGCAGCTTTTCCCTGTAATCGCTGGCTAATTCCTGATCAGTAGCACGCGCCGTTTCAGTAGCTTCCCGGACAGCTTTATCGACTGCTTCTTTTTGTTCAGCATTCATGCCATCATAAACATCCTGGGTGGTGAAAAACACCCGCGTCGTAACGTCGTGCTCGGTGAGGGATAAATGATCTGCTACTTCATAATGGCTTGCTAAATAAATATTGGTAAAATCATTTTCTGCCGCGTCCGTCAGGCCGTTCTGAAGCGCCTGGTACATTTCATTCCAGGCTACACTCGTCGGCTGGGCCCCAAGTGCCTGCCATGTGTTTGTCACCACCGGCGAATCCTGGGTCCGGACCGTTTTATTTTCCAGATCCTCCGGCGTTTCTACCGGCTGGGTGCCGTAATAATTACGTGTGCCTGCCGACCAGTAATCAAGCACTTTAAAATTTGATTTTTCTTCCGTCACCCGGGCCACTTCGTCACCTACTTCACCATCTACCACCCGTTCCCAGTGCTCCCGGTCTTCAAAGAGATACAAAATAGAGAAAAAATCTACTTCCTTTACCTTCTGGGCCAGGTAACCGGGGGAGGCCACCACCAGGTCCACCGAGCCGGTCTCTGCGCTCTGGGCAAGCTCTGCCTCACTCCCGCCGAGCGAACCATTCGTGTGTACTTCCACCGTTACACTGCCATCGCTTTCTTCTTCTACCACTTCTTTAAATTCCCTTAAGCCAACGGCATAGGGACTCTGATTATCAAGCTGAGTGGCTGCTACTAAATGAACGCTTTCTTCAGCGCCGGCCGTGTTATCATTGCTGTCGCTGCTGCAGCCGGCAATCACTCCAGCTGCCAGTGCCATCATGGTAACGCTTACTTTTTTCATTGCTTAAAACCTCCTTTTTTATGCTTTTATTTCAGTAGAATCCCTTACATGAAAAGTTGTCCGATGTACATATTCCCGGCTTAGTTCCTCTGCCGGCACTCCGTCGTTTACCTGCTTCAGTAAAAGCTCCGCTGCTTCTTCCCCCATTTGGTAAGCTGGCTGCTCAATAGTAGTCAGCGAGGGAGAAAAGAAAGAAGCGTATTCCACTTCATCGAATGTCACCAGGGCAAGATCTTCAGGAATATTGAGTGCGTATGTTTTAGCAAATGTCAGTGCTTCTACGAGCATGCGGTCGTTGGAGATAAACAGCGCGTCCGGCTTCTGCTGCCGGCTCAGCATGGCGCTTAAAGCCTTCTGGGCTCCGTTTACTTCTCCGTGGTACATAAGCTTTTCATTTTCAGCAATGCCCGCTGTCCGCAGCGCTTCTTCGAAGCCGCGGAACCGTTCTTTTCTCGTATTCATTTTCAGCTCCGGGCCGATAAAACCGATGTTGCGGTACCCTCTGTCGATTAAATGCCTCACCGCTTCGTACGAAGCCTTGTAATTATTTACAACGACAGAAGGGGCTTCTGACTGCTCTACCGTTCGGTCCAGAAATACTAAAGGAATTTGATAGCTTAGAATGTCTTCATAATTTTTCCGGTCCTGGCTGCTCGGAATAATAATCATTCCATCAATCTGCTTTGCCATCAGCATATCAATGTACTGTTTTTCTTTCGTTTCATCGTCATCCGCATTACAAATGATGACGTGATAATTATATTTAATGCACATATCTTCGATCGCTCTGACCACCAGAGTGGAAAACCGATGTACTACGTTTGCGATAATAACGCCGATTGTTGTTGTTTTTTGCTGTTTGAGCCCCCTGGCAATAGCATTCGGACGGTAGTTTAACTGAGCGATGGCCTGTTCGATGCGCCCTTTTGTTTCTTCGCCCATGTATGTAAACCGGCCGTTCATAAACTGGGAAACGGTGCTTATGGAGACATTTGCTTCTTTTGCCACATCACGCAGCGTTACATTTTTACGCATAGCTACCCTCCTGATAAAACGTTTTAGTAAAACGATTTATTTCATTCTAAAAGATACACCTTCAAATTGCAAACGCTTTATTTAATTTTTTTAGTGCAAGCAACCGCTTCCAGGGTTTACCTTCTTAATGTTTATTCGTATACTGGTACAGTTGAAATTGGTTAGCATGCTAATTAAATTCAGAAGGAGCTTTCTTTCTATGGAATCAGACCAGCTTATCCATATGATCCATCAGCGCTCGCGTATGCTCTCGAACACGTTAAACGACACCCTTGCCCCGTTTGGCCTCTCCCATGCACAGTATATGATTATGTATATGCTCGATACAGGCGGGCCGGCCACCCAGGCACATATGCGGAAATACCTGCAGGTGGAAGCCCCGACGATCACCCGTACGATCGCCACAATGGAGCGTAACGGCTGGGTTGAAAAACGCCCCGGCACAGACCGCCGTACGCAGATTATTCATCTTACCTCTGACACGAAGCAGGCGCTTCCGGGCATTAAGGAACAAGTCGCCGAAGCAGAAAAGCGGTCTCTTGATCAGCTCTCAGCCCGGGAACGGGAAGCTCTTTACTCCCTGCTTCAAAAAATGACGAACGAAAGGAGCCTAGAACGATGAGCCGTCATGATCATCCCATCTGGACGAAGGATTTCATCAGTATAACAATCACCAACTTCATGGTTTTCACCGTATTCTATTCCCTGTTAACGACGCTGCCCCTCTTTGTCACAGGCAGTCTCGGAGGCACCAGCGCCCAGGGCGGACTCGTCGTTACGATAATGCTCGTTGCTACGATTATCACCCGGGTATTTGCCGGAAAAATTATGGAGAAAATCGGACGTAAACGGGCGCTGGTCTGGGGTGCTGCTGCATTTGTTGTCTGTACTTTTTTATATCTTTTTGTTGATACATACAGCGGCCTGCTGCTGCTGCGATTTGTCCACGGCATTCCTTTTGGTGTCCTAAGTACAGCTACGGGAGCTATCGCTGCCGACGTCATTCCGAACGAGCGCCGCGGAGAGGGCCTCGGTTATTTTACGACCTCCATGAATGTCGCGGTCGTCATCGGTCCGTTCATCGGGCTTACGCTGATCCAGTTTGCCCCCTTCACCCTTTTGTTTACGCTCCTTGGCGTATTTATGATTATCGGGGTCTGGTGTGCAGCCATTGCCCGCGATCCGGGCATCCCGGCATCTCCGCAGCCAGGTAAAAAGAAGCTGTCCATTCATGACTTTATTGAACTGCGGGCGCTTCCAATCGCGTCGATCGGACTGCTTGCCTCTTTTTCCTATGCCGGCGTTATTTCGTATATGTCTCTGTTTGCTGAAGCAATGAACCTGATTCAAGTATCAAGTTTCTTTTTTCTTGTGTTCGCTGCTGTGGTCATCGCTTCGAGGCCGGTGGCCGGACCGTTATTTGACACGCGCGGACCGGGGACGGTACTGTACCCCTGTCTGTTGATCTTTGCCATTGGCCTCGTAACGCTCAGCTTCACTACAACCGGCTGGATGCTGCTGTTATCTGCTGCGTTGATCGGCCTCGGATACGGCACGCTTCTCCCCGGTTTTCAAACGATGTCTATTCAGGCAGCCCAGCCGCATCGAAGCGGGCACGCTACTGCTACATTTTTTATCATGTTCGACTCCGGCATCGCCCTCGGGTCCTTTGTTCTCGGCCTGTTAGTGAATGCGGTCGGCTACCAGTATTTATATCAAATTACAGCAGCTATTATACTCCTGACCATTGGGGCGTTGTTTTTATATTTCCGGCTTTCATCAGTTTACGTCTACGAAGAAAATAAGGCGTAGCTCTCTATAATTTTCCATATAAAAAGAAGCAGGAGCGCTCCTGCTTCTTTTTATTACATCTGGTGGTCGCGCATTTTTTTGTATAAGGTGGTCCGGTGAATCCCAAGTTTTTTAGCAGCTTCTGTTTTATTTCCGTTTGCTTCTTCAAGTGCCTGCTTAATCATCGCCTGTTCCTGGGCCGATTTCTGATCTTTCCAGTTTGCAGCCCCCGTACGTTCAGTTTTGGTTTCCTGAGCCAAAGCAGCAGACTCGCGTGCTGTTACAGAAGGGAGCGGGAGGTCTTCGGTGCGTATTTTTCCTCCGTCGTGCATAGCAGCGAGCTGTTCAATAACGTTCATCAATTCCCGGATATTGCCCGGCCATCCATACTGCTTCATGGCTTCCATGGCTTTATTCGTTATTTTTAGCGGCTTCACGCCCAATTCGGTGGAAAAGTGTGTATTATAGTATTCCACAAGAAGCGGAAGATCTTCAATCCGGTCCCGAAGCGGCGGCAGGCTTACTGCTATTACGTGCAGGTGGTAGTATAAATCCCGGCGGAACCTGCCCTCCTCTACCAGCTGTTCGATATTTTCATTAGTAGCAGAGATAATCTTCATGTTCACCGGAATCGGAGCAGCATTGCCGACTTTACGCACATATGAATCTTCAAGCACGCGAAGCAGGGCTGCCTGCATAGCCATGGACATATTGCCTACTTCATCGAGAAACAACGTACCTTCGTGAGCTGCCTCGAGTAAACCGACAGCCCCGTACTCAGGCTGCATGGGTACTTCTTTTCCGAATAGCTCTTCTTCAAGATGGGCATCGGGGATGGAGGCGCAGTTCACCGCTATAAATTCCCCTGTTCTGCCGCTCTCCTGGTGAATGGCCTGGGCAAATAATTCCTTGCCTGTTCCTGTTTCTCCGGAAAGCCAGACGGGGGTTTTCGTTTTCGCTGCCCGTTTTGCTATCTGAATGGCACGGTGAACCTCTTCATTTTCTCCTATGATACGCCGGAAAGAAGCAATGGATGGACGGAAGGTGGGCGAGGAGGACGTTTCAGAAGTATGTAGCTCTTTTAAAGCTTTTTCCGTCCAGACTCCAGTTACTTTTCCTTTTTTGTTTACAACGGCGATTGGCGGATACTGCTGCTCCCATGATTCCGGAATTTGGCCTTCAGTAATCTGGGAAACTTCTAAAATCCACCCGTCTTTAATTTTTTTATTAAGGCTCTTCTCTTTATAAATGTGATTCCATACCTTTGCTTCATCGAGAACACCTATCGGACGGCTGTCTTCATCCACCATCACCACCGTATCTTTTTCCCCGTCTTTCCAAACCTTCAATACGTCTGTCACTTCTGTTTTTGACGCTTCAAGCGTACGCGGTTCTGCTACAAACTGTTTCCAGTATTCTACTTCTGCCACGCCCCATCACCCTTCCTGTTTATGAATTGCTACTTCCTTATTCCCGCATGCTTCCCGAAAGAAACAACAGCTTTGCTTTGAAAGACTTTTTCACCGGTTCTCTTTCCTTATATAATTAACGCCCTTTCCTGCGAAGGAAAAGGCATCGATTGCTCCAATTAAACAGTAAACAGGGAGATGTCTTTATTATCAAGAAGATCAACAGCTTTAGCGTTACTTACCAGCTGTTCCGGCGTTTTACAGCCAGGGATGACTGCATGAACGCTTGAATTGGATAAACACCAGGCAAGTGCCCATTGCGGGAGGGGGACGTCGTCTGGAAGAGTTTCCTTTAGCCGCAGCGCCTCCTGAAGAGCGGCTTCCTGTTCATTCTGCGGGCGGCGATGGCGAACATCATCTTCTGCAAAGGAGGCCCCTGGTGTATATTTTCCGCTTAAGTAACCGCTCGCCATTGGTACCCGGGCAATAACCCCCAGATGCTGGCGGTCACATTCCGGAAATGCTTCCTCTGCAGCTTTGCGATCCAGCCGGTTATATACCAGCTGTATCGTTTCTGCACCGACAGCTTCCGCCTGCCTGATTTGGTCCATATAATCCTTTTTCTTTACCGAAAGGCCGATATGGCGAATCTTGCCGGCTTTTTTCTGTTTATCAAGCATCGTCCACAGCCTGTCATTCTGGAATTCCTCGTCTGTTCCGGAGTGGAATTGATAAAGATCGATATAGTCTGTACGGAGCGCCCGCAGGGAGGCTTCGAGCTGCTTTTGCACATCTTCCGGGTTATAGTGCCGGGTCCGGTCGTTTGGTCCGTGAAAATGATGGCCAAATTTGGAGGCCACAAACCACTGATCCCGGTCTTTCTGAATGGCGGCACCGGTTAATTCTTCTGCGAGGTGGTCTCCGTAGCATTCGGCCGTATCAATAAAGTTAATATCTTCCGTCCTTGCCGCTTCAAACAGTCCGTCTACTTCTTTCTGGGTAAAAGTTTTGCCCCATTCCCCGCCGAACTGATAGGTTCCAACACCTACGACAGAGACTTCTTCACCGGTTTTTCCGAGCATGTTATATTTCATGAGCCAGTCACATCCCTTTCTGCTTCTTTTATGCCTGCGGTCGTCTCACGGACGTGCAGTTCGGGGTTTAGTATAATAGTCCGCGTCGTTTCGTTTTTACCTCCGATCCGGTCGATCAGCATCTGGGTTACCAGCCGCCCCATTTCAAGAATAGGCTGCGCTACTGTAGTCAGCGGCGGGTCACTCAACGTAGCAATAAATGTATCGTCAAAGCCGACAACCGACAGATCCCCCGGCACCCGGCGTCCCGCTTCCTTGCCTGCCTGGATACAGCCGATTGCCAGAAAGTCGTTCAAAGCAAACACTGCGGTGATAGCGGGATCATTCTGCAGGGCCTGACGCATAGAATTTTTAGCATCGCCAATTGAATTATTGTCTTTTACAATTACCGCTTCTTCCCGGCTTACTCCGTGTTCGTCATACGCTTCGTAAAATCCTTTTAACCGTTCGGTATCACTCGAGTTGTTCATTTCGCCTACAACAAAAGCAATCCGGATGTGGCCGGCCGTGAGCAGATGCTTCGTCGCCTCGTATCCGCCCCGGTAGTCATCGACAAGCACTGTGTCCACGTCAATTGTCGAGGCGTCTCTTGCCACCAGCGCCAGGGGTATCTTCTGTTTCATAAAATCCTGCAGCGCTTTCGAATTCTGTATCCCAGTGCCCAGAATAATGCCGTCCACCCGTTTTTGATTCAGCCACCATAAATATTGAATTTCTTTTTCCGGATTATTGTCGGTATTACATATAACGACATTGAAGCTGCTTGCATGTCCTGTATCCTCCACGCTTCTTGCAAGCTCGGCGAAAAAGGAGTTCGCAATATCAGGAACCAGCAGGCCAATCGTATTCGTCTGCTTTCCGGTAAGAGCGGAAGCCACTGTGCTTGGCTGGTAATCGAGCTCATCCATAATGGCGAGCACCCGCTGTCTTGTTTTTTCTCCTATTTTTCCTTTGTTGTTGATCACCTTTGACACCGTAGCGATCGAAACCTCTGCCCGTTCCGCGATGTCATAAATTGTTGGTCTCATTTTATCTTCCTCATTTTTGTCGTTTCGTTTATTATAATTCCTCCGTTCTTTCCTATCCACCGGGAGGGCCTTTTCTTTTCACATTTTTCATGTAAGCCTGTAACCTGAAAGCCTTTATGAAAGTCCTCCCAGCAGCAGAAAAAAGCATTCCGATTTATTCGAAATGCTTTCGCTCGCTTATCTGCCGGCTTTTTCCCCGTATTTTTCCTGAACTTTTTCCATCGTTTCATCCAAATGATCCTTCGCCATTTTTGCATATTTGTACGGAGGGGCAACGTCCGGGTCCTGTTCTGCTTCTACTACTGTCCAGCCCCGGTAGCCCCGCTTCATCAATTCTTCAAGGACAGGCTCAAAATCAATGCAGCCATCTCCGGGCACGGTAAACAGCCCTTCAAGCACAGCCTCCCGAAACGTCAGATTCTCTTTAATTGTTTTATTCCAAATATCTTCACGGACATCTTTGTAGTGTACATACTTAATACGGTCGTAGTAACGGGTCAGCTGATCCATTGGATCATAGTTGCCAAAAAAAGCGTGGCCGGTATCATACAGCAGTGACACAGCATCTTCATCGGTTTCTGCCATTAAACGGTCCACGTCTTCCCGTTGCTCTACAATCGTACCCGCGTGCGGATGATACACGAGCTCCAGGCCGTATTTTTTCGCGATGTGCCCAGCCTCATTCAGTCCCTCCACCATGCTCTGCCACTGCGCCTCTGATGGTGCCGTAATTTTTGCTTTATCTGGATCGTCTCTATCCCAGTGCATCGAGTTGCCCATTTCACAGACAATCACATATTCGCATTCCATGTCTTTTAAAAACCGGACCCATTCCTCGAAATCGCGGACTTCCTGCTCTTTATGCTGCAGATTGGAAAACTGGGTTCCGACAAATTTACTGGCAAGCGTGACCTCGTGTTTCCCGAGAATCGCTTTTAATTCCTCGAGATTACGCGGGAAGGTGCGCCCCATTTCAGTCGCTTCGTACCCGATCTCCCTCATTTCGCCTAGAATCTGATCTAACGAATAGTGGTCTCCAAGCCCTGGAATGTCATCATTTACCCAGCTGATAGCTGCAATTCCGAGATGAAACTCGTAATTTCCAAGTCCCGCCATTTGCTGCACCCCTCTTTTAATAGTGTTATTATACTTTCTGCCTCTGCTTTAGTCGGTATAGACCTTGTCCTGGTGCACATCCTTCATGTAAATGCGTTCGCCGTTGTTTTTAAACGATTCGGTGGCCGCAAGCGCTACCTGCATATTGATCTTGGAGTCCAGTGAAGTAACCCTCGGCTCTTCGTCGCCTTTAACGCATTTAATAAACTGCTCAAGCTCAAGAACATATGCCTCCCGGAACCTTGTCTGGAAATTTGGCACAATTTCATGGTTGCTTCCGGTGCTGCTTTGAACCGTCACATCACTGTTCCGCAGCGATCCGACGAAAATGGCCCCTTCAGTGCCGATGATCTCTGCCCGGATGTCATGGCCATACGGGGAGGTTCTGCTTGCTTCCACATCCCCGGCGCCTCCGTTTTCAAATTCCAAATACGTGATGGCTTGATCGACGTCTCCGTATTCCTCCATAAATGAATTAATAAGAATACGGCCATGTCCGGAAACAGAAGAAATTTCAGAGCCCATCAAATACCGCGCCATGTCATAGTCATGAATCGAGCAGTCTAGAAATATGCCGCCGCTGTTTTTTATAAAAGAAGCGGGCGGGGAGCCGCTGTCTCTTGAAAAGCCTTTAAAATAAATCGGCTTTCCGATTTCGCCGGCATCGATGCGTTCACGGGCATCATGAAAACCAGGATCGTACCTTCTCATAAAGCCGACCTGGCAGACAACGCCGGTCTCTTCTATCACCTTGATGACTTCGTCCGCTTCTTCCACAGTGGAGGTCAGCGGTTTTTCCACGAAAATCTGCTTACCGCTGCGTGCTGCTTTTATAATCATGTCAGCATGGGTGCTCGTCGGCGTCACAATTACCACTGCATCCACGTTTTCGTCAGCAAACACTTCCTCAGGATCAGATGTCCAGCGTCCCACCCCAAGCTGTTCAGCCACCATTTCGGCATGTTCGGCGAGTGGATCACAAACAACCGTCAGCTCGGCTCCTTTCACTTTGTTCATCATGTTGCTTGCATGGAACAATCCCAGCCGCCCAAGTCCGAGCACCGCTACTCTAATATCATTTTGTGCCATTTGTGCACCTCCTGTGTGTTTATTGCCCGCCTGTCTTTTATCTGCTCTTCTCTAGGGCTTCTGTGCCACCCCTTTTTTCTTTACTCTAAGAAAGAACTTTGTTTAATTGCTCGGCAATATTTATTTCTTCACCGGTTTTAGCGCTTTCATAAATGCTTGTCAGCAGGAAGGTTGACTTGTAAGCTTCCTCTGCATTTACCGGTGGTTCTGTACCGTTGACTAAGGCGTCAATGAACAGGCGGTCTTCTTCTTCATAACCCCATTTTTTGCTGACAGGCATCAAGTGGTAGTCAGAGGAATCAATTTCTCCTTCAAGGCCGCAGGCAATTTTCACAGTTTCGAGTTCTGCGGTCGTTGCCGTACTGTATTTTCCGTAAATTTCAATTGCTTCAAACGGGAAGCTCCATCCCGAGTGGGCAAATGTATTGAATGTCATGACCATTCCGGATTCAAAGGTCAAAAGGATCGCAAAGTTATCCAGTTCGCTCTCGGACACAGCCCGTGTTGCTTCGCATTTCACCTTTTCCACCTCACCGAAATAAAACCGGCACAGATCCATCAAATGAAATGGTGTTTCGTATAAAAAGCCTCCGGTTTTCGCCGGATCAGACGTCCAGGCAGGATGCAGCAGCTCTCCCCGGTTCATTTTGAAATGGGCAGAGTACGCCTCAAGCTGTCCGGAATCCATGTAGCTTTTAATTTTTTTGTACACATAGGCATAGCGGCGGTTCATGCCGAGGTTATAGCAGGCTTGGGATTTCCGTGCGGCATCACGTATCTGCCTTGCTTCTTCTTCCGAGGTCGCCATCGGCTTTTCACTGAATACGTTTACATTATTCTTTAAACAATGAAGAACCGGGCTGACATGCATCGTGTTTGGCGTGGTGACATAGACAGTATCCACGCCTAGCGCAATCAGCTCTTCGATGGAGCCCGCTGTACGCACGTCTGGACCGGCTTCTGCGGCTAGTTCTTTCGCTTTATCCTCAAAAATATCGGCGATACCAATGATTTCGACCCGCTCGTCTTCTTTTAAAAGAGCAGCATGAACAGCGGCAATGTGCCCAGCTCCCAGTATTCCTACCTTAACTTTTTTCACGTTCCAAAACCTCCTGCACTATTATTTATGGTTATTATAATTGTTTTTGAGTAAGCGCTTAACTTATGTTTATACTATCGTTTCCTTTCGGGTAATTCAAGGGGTAAACGGAAAAAGTGTAAGCGATTTATCAAAAAGCTGGCTTTCTATACGAAAAAGCGCTCAAAGCCAGGGATTTGAGCGCTTTTAACCATCTAATATTTGCGGGCCTGCTGCAGCTGCTTTTCTTTATCTTCAAAAGCTTCCCGTACACTTTCTCGTTCAGAAACTTCCGAAACGCCGACGTGCCACCAGGATTCATAATCCCCGGTCATTGTTTTCGGCAGTACCTTTACGTCAATCAGCGTAGACATTGTTTGCTTTTTCGCATCAGCAATAGCTTCTTTCAATCCTTCCTCTGTCGTCACCCGGTACGTTTTCAAGCCGTAGCCTTCAGCTACCTTGGCATAGTCAATGTGCATGACGCTTCCGCACATTTCATCCTCTGTTTCATCCCGATGACGGAATTCGGTTCCGATGCTCTGCATGCCATTGCCCATCTGCAGGTTGTTAATACAGCCGTAGCCGGAATTATCAAACAGCATCACGTTAATCTTTTTGTTTTCCTGCACGCTTGTAATCATTTCCGAGTGCAGCATCAAAAAGCTGCCGTCTCCGACCATGGCGTATACTTCTTTATCGGGCTCTGCGAGCTTGGCCCCGAACGCTCCGGAAATTTCATAGCCCATGCAGGAATAGCCGTACTCCATGTTGTACCGGTACTTCTGGCTCGACTCCCACAGGCGCTGCATGTCACCAGGCAGGCTTCCGGCCGCTCCAACGGCTACAGCGTCTTCATCGATCTCCCGGTTCACAACGCCGAGCGCGGTTGTCTGGGCCAGGTCCGTGCCCAGCACTTTACGGTACTCCTGCAGCTCCTCGTCAAGATGACCGGCAATTTCTGGCGTAAAGCCTTCTTCCGTATAGCGCACAGAATAAAGGCGTTCTTTTTCTTTGGCCCACGCGGCCTTCGCCTCTTCGGTCTCGTTTTTAAATTCAGACGTGTAGTCCCCGGTCTCATTTACAAGAGCATCGATTACAGCCTGCGCGTCACCGATTAACGGCGAGGCATCCATTTTTATTCCGTGAAATTCCGATACGTTGATTGAAATAAATTCGACATTTTCATCCCGGAACAACTGCTTCGAGGAGGTCGTAAAGTCAGCCAGGCGTGTGCCTACTGCAATAATGACGTCCGCCTTCGGAGCGAGCGTGTTCGCTGCCAGGTTACCGGTTACACCAAGACCTCCGACATTCCATTCATGCGTGCTTTCCACCGCGCTTTTGCCGGCCTGCGTTTCTGCAATCGGCACGTTCCAGGCCTCGGCCATTTTTTTCAGGCTTTCTCCTGCCTCGGAATAGCGGACACCCCCGCCGCAAATGATGAACGGACGCTTTTTGCTCCGGATTAAAGCCGCTGCTTCCTTTACCGAACGCTCATCCGGCACTTTTCTCGAGATGCGGTGAACACGCTTCTGGAAAAATGATTCCGGAAAGTCATAGGCCTCCCCCTGAACGTCCTGTGGCACGGACACAGTAACTGCCCCGGTGTCTGCCGGATTTGTCAGCACACGCATCGCCTGAATCAAGGAGCTCATCAGCTGCTCAGGTCGTGTAATACGATCCCAGAACTTACTTACCGGGCGGAACGCGTCGTTAGTGGAAAGCGTTAAGTCATGAGGCTGTTCCACCTGCTGCAGTACCGGGTCCGGCTGGCGGCTTGCGAAGATGTCTCCCGGAAAAAGGAGCAGAGGGATGTTGTTTACCGTCGCTACGCTCGCTGCTGTTACCATGTTGGCAGAGCCAGGTCCTACAGAAGACGTGCAGGCAATGATACGTTTGCGATTATTCTGCTTAGCATATGATATTGCTGCATGTCCCATGCCCTGCTCATTTTTTCCCTGGTAGACCCGGAGCCGTTTTGCTTCAGATAGAGCCTGGCCGAGACCGAGAACGTTGCCGTGACCAAATATTGTAAACATTCCATCTACAAACGGAATTTCTTCGCCGTCCCATTCAATATACTGCTGCTCCAGAAAACGTACGATTGCTTGTGCTGTTGTTAATACGGGCATAAAAATCCCCTTCCTGTTGTCGTTTTATAGAAAAAAAACTGCCTTCTCCTCTCTCAGAATAGAAAGGAAAGAGAAGACAGTCCTGGGGTTGTGCTATTGGGCTGAAGCTGTGCGATTACCAGCGGGCGGTCACCATTTTCTTGCGGGTGTAGAACTCCACGCCGTCCTTGCCGTTCGCATGCAGGTCGCCGTAAAAGGAATCCTTCCAGCCCGAAAACGGGAAGAACGCCATCGGCGCCGGCACCCCGACGTTGACCCCGAGCATCCCGGCATCAATCG
>NZ_NPFA01000027.1 GCF_002265875.1 Marinococcus halophilus | reverse complement strand
ATGGGCATCTAACCGCACCCATCATGCCTCAATTGATTGATGATAAACACGATTGTTACAACCACTCGTCCGTACTGGTTCCTGAAAACAACGATCCTTTCCACGCATCCTT
Organism: Marinococcus halophilus; assembly: GCF_002265875.1. Classification (GTDB taxonomy): domain Bacteria; phylum Bacillota; class Bacilli; order Bacillales; family Marinococcaceae; genus Marinococcus; species Marinococcus halophilus. The sequence goes on along the minus strand of NZ_NPFA01000027.1, from coordinate 19,425 downwards.
CCATGAACCATCGAGGGCTTCTACATGCCGTAGGTGATCGACCGTTACCTTTTTTCCTGTGTGGGATCCATATCCTCACTCATGCTTTCCAGCCATTCGTTTTGTCGTTGCATTTGATCGCTGAACCGATGGAGGGCTTCGGTGTTTTTTTCGATTAAGGTTTTGTACGCTTGATCGGTTTCGTTCAGTTCTTTTTGCATCACATAGTTTTCGATTAACTCTTTCAGATAATGTTGCCGGGAAAGCCCTCGTTTTTTCGCTCGTTCATCAATCGTTTGGACCACGATGGGACTTAATTCACGCACTTTAATGTCCATGTTCTATACTCCTTTCGTGTAACAGAAAACCCTAGTTTAATGACAACCCCGATGCAAGATCAAAATAGTTGCAAGAGCATAAGGGAAAAGTGACCCCAGATGAGCTGGGGTATCCGGCAGTGCCGGATTTTTGATGGGTACACCAAAATGGCTGTTGTTCACAGGTTTGTGAACACCTTGTTCACGGATCTGTGAACAAATCTGGGGCTTGTTCACGCTTTTGTGAACAGCCCATGATCGTTTTTGAACAGGTACTTGGGCAAAAATAAAGCCGCAGCTGTTCCGTTAGGAAACAACAAGCGTACGTCTACAGCGTTCAACACAGACGATGAATTGTACATCAAAACCATTCCATGGATGAACAAATATGTATCGTTGTCGAGTCCTTTTTGTCCATCGAACTAACGCTTATGCTTGTTTCTACCACTGCGTTTCTTCAGCAGCTATCCAACACGATCGAAGGGTTCTTATCGTTTGTTTCGTTGCAAACAGAACACCAGAGCATGATCACATTCCCCACTCGACTATGTCCCATCGTTCGTGCCAAAACATCAGCTGATACGTACTATGACATTGTCTCTTGTGGCACGAAAGAAGCTTATTCTCTAGCTTCTTTCCTTACCATCTTTGGCAACGTCTTAGCGTTTCTTGATGGCTCGCTTGTGGGACCAAAGCATTTGATGGTTTCATCTTCCCTTTTTCATTTCTTATCGACCACACGGAGGTATCGTAGACGGGATTCTACGCCTCCGTCGTTGGTTTTTGGACGTGTCCCTCCATCCATCGAACACCGGAAACGTTTAAAGGCTCTCACAAGCCCCAGAAACCCTATTTGTTGATTCGTCTTATTCGAAGTCCTAATGACAGAGAAAAAATGCTCTAAGGATGACTGTATTGGCTCCAGGGCTTCCTCATGAACCAACATGGTTACGTGGCCTCTTCGCTAAACCCCTTCCAGAGTTTCGGGATCTTGTTCGCTTTGTGGGAGGAAAAGACATAGTGGGTAAATGGCTGCTTGGTTTCCGGATCCTTATAGGTATTCATCTCATATGTCTCCGTGGGAGCCGTAACCACCACTTCGGCGGCCCACTGCGCACGTTTTTTTCCCTTGGATCGACGATCACTTATTGTAATACCGGGAACCTGTCCCTCATTCACGATCAGGTACTGGGTCATGCCATCGGAAGCTCCCTCGACCTGGACGCTAAAACCGATGGCCGTTAATTCTTTTTCCAACTGTTTCACACTTCGATTAATCTTGGAGATGGTCCCTGCCATCGAATTATCCCTCCTCTATGGTTTTTTATGATTCATGCTGCAGCCAGTTATAGTTCAGCGGATGATCATCTGGTAAATGCGGGTATGGCTGGTCAATCATGTCTCGTTTTAGTCGGTGCTTATGTAAGGTATTGTCCAGGCACGTTCGCAGATACGCTTCGTAATGACGGACCGGTTCTTGTTTGTTGGCGATTTCTTCTTTGACTCGTTGAATGACTTCAGGGGATAAGCCTTCTTGGATATATTCATTTTCGATCTGCGGCGTTTTTGGATAATTGAATGAAATATTGTCAACGCTCTTGTTAACAATGTCAGTATTATTAACCTCAGTATTATTAACTTCAGTATTACTAGGGTGCAAATTTTGCACTTCCGGAGATGCAAAATTTGCACTTCCCTGGGGATGCAAATTTTGCACTTCCTTGTCATTACTGGGTTCAGATCCTATATCTGATTCTTGTTTTTGAATTTCATAAACATCTTCTTTTTCTACCACTGGCTTTTTAATATAAAGTTTATTTGGTTTATTTTGACCTACTTTTACTTGTTCTAATAGATCATTCTCAATCAATTCTTTTTTTATGGTTACAATGCTGCGTTTACTCATATTGAGAATTCTAGCCAGATCCTCATTGGTATAAATAAAGTAAATGTTTCCGTCATCATCAAACCAGTTATTTTTTATGGACAAGTTAAATCTATCGGCGAGAATAGCCCACGCAATTTTAGAATCATTTCTCATACTGCTGTACTCTTTATTGGTAAAAAATACTTTAGGGATTTGAACATGCTTTAAACGAAATTCTTCATAGATATTGTAATAATTAGACATAATAAAAAGCTCCTATCTGTTTTTAGATAAAGAGCTCCCCCCGTTACTTGCTAGCTGTCATAAGTATCGAAATAGAATTTGAGCAGATATAAAATACTTGCACGTATTTTCATATGTGTTAGAATCTACTTAAATAACTATTCTGCTGTCAGACAGAATCATCTTTACCTTTTTTGTTGGGGGAGCCCCGACCGAAGCCAGTGTTACCAGCACTGGCTTCTTTCTATGTTATTAGATATATATTAACGTACTTAAATTGCTTAGGCAAACTTATTTGAAAATGTTACCAACCTAAAGTAAACTATAATTTGGCTTTATTTAGTACATATAGCCATCCCTTGTAAAGAAGTCGTAACCCTCCAGGTGCGACTTCTTTTTTATTAACCACCAAACAGTTTAACCCAAAAACTTTTCTTTTTTTCTGGCACTTCTTTTTGTGTATCATTATCTTCTAGCGATAGTTCCTTTTGATCTTCAAAGGCTTCTTCAGTTTCGTCTTCGGAACTTTCTGCTATTTGTTTGGTTTCTTCTCGCTCATCCAATTTGTTTTCAATGCGAGAAATAGACTCTTGCTGTTGTTGGACAATTTTCAAAAGCATATCTTCTCTTCTAGAAGCTTCCTCTTGTTGAGATTCGAGTAAATTATTTAGTCGATGTACTTCTTTACTAAGAAATTTTAAAGAATCCATAGGGTTATCATTATTAGAAACAACTTCTTCTGAGGCCTCTTCACCATCTATGGCAGATATAGCATATTTAATAGCATCTTGGAGCTTAAATTCATACTTATCTCTGTATTCGAGCATTTTCCTGAAAAGAGCGACGTCTTGCTGATTGAATATTACATATCCATGTCTATTTCGTTCAAACTTTTTAGAACGCTGTTCTTCAACCATTGCATAATATTTTCTAGCTGCAGAGGAAGAAATGTTTAAATCGTCTGCCAGATGTTTAATTCGATATTCTACTTCCATATCAGCTATATCACCTCTTTCTATAGCAACCATACTTATTGATATAGCAACTATGCTAACTAATATGGCTGATATAAAATCTCTATGGCAAATATAGCACATTCATTAATGAAAAACACTAGCTCATTGAAAACGCGTATTTTAAATTGTTTTCTAACGTGAATTTTATTTAACTATAGTTGCTATACTAACGTGTTAATAAAGAGCTATAGCTTCTATGGTTTATAACTTCCGATAAGGGCAGTTATGTTACTGAAAAATGAAAAAGCAAGGTTTGGTCTTGTAGACCAAACCTTGCTTTTTCATTGAAGATTTATAAAAAGTGGGAAGCGGTGAAAAATGATCTACTGTATTTTTTCAATGATTATACTTCGTTCACATGACTCTAACAGGTTTTCCATTTTGTTTACGATCTCTAATGTCTCCTCCCAAGATAAATCCTTGCCGAGATCATGAGCATGAGCAAGGGTATTCCTCAGTTTTTGAATTTTATTGAAACAACTTTTTGCTTGATTAGATGATTCAAAAGCTAGTACCTGTCTCAATGTTTTATCTTTCCCTACAATATGAAACTTGTCAGCAATTTGTAAGCAATCCACTAGATCAAGTGCTTCATTATTTTGTCGTTTATCGTTATAAACAATCTCAGCTTTTTCTAATCTCTTTTCAGATATACATTTTTGCCAACCATTATGAGTGTAACGTTCAACAATTATATTTTTCATATAAGATTCCAATAAGGTAATCATGCCAAAAATAAGCATTCTAACAGGAGGTTTTTGTAAGTCTGCTAAAACCACTATTTTGTTTATGTTGTTTCTTTCAAGAATAAATACTCGCTCTTTGTCTTTAAACAGCCAAAGAAGATTAATAAGGGGGATGGAATCCGATACTAACTCTTCGGGCTCAAATCTGTGCATATAGTTGGAGCACCTACCCTCATCCAATTCTTCTCCCTTCACATAACCAATAATTCGTCCGTGGTTTGCTATTCCAATCGTATCGAAATCATTTTCGTTGAGCATTTTCTTTGTTTCTATCGCATCACTCTCAAGTGGTACAAATTGCAACTCTTCCGAAATGTGATTAACGGTGATGCCTTGGTCGAATAACTGATGTAGATTCTGATATAAACCTTTTTTCTGTCTATTATTCATCAGCAATCATCTCCTTATGGTTCAAGAATAAAATAGCTATCCCAACACTAAGTCAAAAGATTTTTAACAACGGTTAGTAATTGAACAATGAATTTTTAAACGTCGGGCTTATAAATGGTAAATGGCTTTTACCTCTTGATAAGTAAGATCTATGCCCACTTGCTGGAGACGATCTTTTCGTTTTTCAAAAAGGTTAGCTAATATTTTTTCCTTTTCTTCGTCTATCGCATGGTGAATCATTCGATGGGCATGAGGAGATAAACAGACAATATTTTCTACGCGGTCTAGGCTGACCTCGAACATGTTTTGATACTGCATGGGTATAAGATGGTGAGCTTCCATAAAGGGACGTTGGGTTTGCTTTGATATAAAGAATGGCAAAGAATTGTCGTATTCGCACTGATAGTCGGCTCGATGAATCGCCTCTGCAGCTATAGCAGCGTTTCTTGGCCATTGCTGTGTTTGTTGAAAAATAATTGGCTGAGGGCGAGGCAGTGAATAAGGTGTGGGTTCTTCTTGTACGGTAAACTCAGATGTTTCCAAATGATGAGCAATTGTCTCTTGATATTGGTCCTCTTCCTTTTCCTCTACGTAATAACCGTCTTCATGCATGAGTAAATAATCATTAAACTGATCTATAGAACGCCCTTCCATCAAGCTTTCTACTTCACGGTAAATAGTCAACAAATCTTGTAAGTCTTGAATTAACTCTTGAGAGGAAGGAAATGCTTCTTTGGAATAGAAGCGGCCAACAATGTGTCCTCTTTCGTATCCTTTGCTTAACTCTCCTCTCCCTCTCAAATTAATCGATGATAATTGCAAACGTTCAGGAACCAGGTGAAGGCGTTCTCGAACGATTTTTGCCACTGTTATTATTTTCTTGCTTCCTTCTTTTGCCCCGTACTTCTCCCTAAAATAGGTCCATCCTTGATTCAAGCTGATATAAACGCCACTCATATCCGCGGGGAAAAGGTATACAATGTCATAACCTTTTGTTGCTCGAATAGTAAGTTGTTTTAAGAAAATGGCCACCCAAGGAATTTCCGCCCATTGGCCTTGGCCAACAGAGCCTGTTACAGCATACATGTCTTCTGGAAGATTGGCCTCCAGCATGAGCCGATGTTTTAATTGTTGACGAACCATGTTCCCAGTCGAGTGTTCTTTTAAATCTTCGTCTTTTGATGATTCATAATTATCTAAAATATATAAAAACATGTCTTGCAACGTTTCAGGCTCTCTCATTTATTTTCCGCCCTTCCTTTTCTATAGTTGGAATTAAATGTGTAATTTTACCTAATAATAACTTAAAAAAGAAACGGATACATCAAGTTGTTTGAAAAAATCAATTTACTCTCTCTTCATACTAATAAGAAGTTACTGACCTTTAATAATTTAAGGGGAAAATGTTAAGAATAAGCGAAATATACCGATACATAGAATAAGAACAATCATTCAAGGAGGAATGGGCATGCCATTAGCATTAGGGGTAAAAGAAAATGAGCGTATTTTTATTGGAGATGATATTGCTATCGCCGTTGTTAAACAAGAAGGCGGGTACACACGTATCGTCATTGACGCTCCCAAGGAAAAGAAAATTGTTCGTGAAAAACTTGCAGAAGGAGATTTGCGAGAGAAGCTGCTGAATCATCAGCAGGACTGACAACGATACTTATCCATTATGGATTCGTATAAATACAACGGGGACATAAGGACGTGGCCCCAAAACCACATAGGGAGCGTGTAAACAGATGATTATTAACCACAACTTGGGCGCCATGAACGCCCAGCGCCAAATGAGCGCCAACCAGAACAACATGGGCGATTCCATGGAAAAACTATCGTCCGGTCTTCGGATCAACCGAGCCGGGGACGATGCCGCTGGTCTTGCCATCAGTGAAAAAATGCGCGGACAGATCCGTGGCCTGGAGCAAGCAGATCGCAACGCCCAGGATGGCATCTCCATGATTCAAACCGCCGAAGGGGCGTTAAACGAAACTCACAGCATCCTCCAGCGCATGCGGGAACTCGCTGTGCAGTCCTCCAACGACACGAACAATGGTACGGACCGGGAGGAAATTCAAAAAGAAGTGGACCAGCTGTCGCAGGAACTGGGCCGAATTTCGGATAACACGGAATTTAACACACAGAACCTCCTGGACGGGTCGTTCACCGGTAAATTTCACATTGGTGCTAATACTGGTCAAAACATTGAAATTTCCATTAATGATATGAGTGCTGAGGCATTGAGCGTAGCTAAAACAGACACTGTAGGTACTTCTACTGTGGATGATGACATCGAAATTACTAATAGTTCTGGAGATGCAATTACAATTGCATATGCCACGGATAGTGATGATACTGCGAACGATCTGAGTTCGTCTTTTGACGAAGATAGTAACACATTGACGATTAATTTAGCTCAGAACGATTCAAATGCTGTGACAAGCACTAAAGACGAAATTGCTCAAGCCATCAATGATAGCGGTAAATTAACAGCTACTATAGATGCTAACGGTGGCGATACTTTCACAGACCCAGGGACTGATACTACTGTCGCTGCTGCAACTTTTGATGATACTAAAGGCATTGATGTATCTACTCAGGAGAACGCTTCGAATGCTATTAGTACGATTAACAATGCGATTGAAAGTGTGTCGGCTGAACGTTCGAAGTTGGGTGCTTATCAAAACCGTTTAGATCACACTATCAACAACTTAGGTACTTCTGCAGAAAATCTTCAAGCGGCTGAGTCACGTATTCGCGATGTGGACATGGCTAAAGAAATGATGAATATGACGAAAAACAATATTCTGTCTCAAGCCTCCCAATCGATGCTTGCGCAAGCGAACCAACAGCCACAATCTGTCCTGCAACTTTTACAGTAAGTATTGTTTCCCTAGCCTCCAAGTTTTTTTTGGAGGCTTTTTGATTTGTTAAATATTATCTATTCTTAAAGTTTTTATTGGTCTGTTTATCTAAAAGCTGGTTCAGTGAGGAATTTATTTAGAATATCAATTAATAGGTGAACAATCGATCAATGCTGCCGATATAGATAGTAGAAACACTTATGACAGGAAGTAACAAACTCATTATTTAAAGAATTACTAGCAAGACTGATCATGGTACTTATCCATTACGGATTGGTATAAATACAATGGGGACATAAGGACGTGGACCCAAAACCACATAGGGAGCGTGTAAACAGATGATTATTAATCACAACTTGGGCGCCATGAACGCCCAGCGCCAAATGAGCGCCAACCAGAACAACATGGGCAACTCCATGGAAAAACTATCGTCCGGTCTTCGGATCAACCGAGCTGGGGACGATGCCGCTGGTCTTGCCATCAGTGAAAAAATGCGTGGGCAAATCCGTGGCCTGGAGCAAGCGGATCGCAACGCCCAGGATGGCATTTCCATGATTCAAACCGCCGAAGGCGCGTTAAACGAAACCCACAGCATCTTGCAGCGTATGCGGGAGCTGGCCGTGCAGTCTTCCAACGACACGAACAACGGCACGGACCGGGAGGAAATCCAGAAAGAAGTGGATCAGCTATCCCAAGAACTGGATCGCATTTCGGACAACACGGAATTCAACACGCAGAACCTCCTGGACGGGTCGTTCACTGGAAAAATACACATTGGAGCTAATACTGGTCAAAATATTGAAATCTCAATCAATGACATGGGAGCCGAAGCACTGAACGTAACTGGTACACAAACAAATGGCACAGCAAGCATTGATACAGACATCGATCTTGTCAATAAAACTGGAGAAGCTGTAAATATTGTTCTCGCGGACCCATCAGCCAATAATGCAAGTCTATCTAGTTCTTTTGAAGAAAGTTCTAATACACTAACAGTGAATTTGGCTACAGATGGTAGTGGGACTATCACCAGTACTAAAGACCAAGTTGCTCAGGCTATTAATGAAAGTGGTAAATTACAAGCTTCTGTAAGTGCCAATGGAGGCTCCGCAGCTTCAGCTGTCGGTTCTACATCAGTAGGGGCAGCTACTTTGGACCCGACAAAAGGCATTGATGTTTCCTCGCAAGAAAGCGCTAGTGCGTCGATTAGTACCTTAAACAATGCGATTGAAACTGTTTCTGCTGAGCGTTCAAAACTTGGTGCTTATCAGAATCGTTTGGATCACACGATTAACAATCTTGGTACTTCCGCAGAGAACCTTCAAGCGGCTGAATCCCGTATTCGCGATGTGGATATGGCCAAAGAAATGATGGAAATGACCAAAAATAACATTCTTTCCCAAGCGTCGCAGTCGATGCTCGCGCAAGCGAACCAACAGCCACAATCTGTCCTGCAACTCTTACAATAAGGTATGTTTCTTTCGACCTCAGCCTTGGCTGGGGTCTTTTTCTTATCAGCTAGTACGGTGTTTTTGGGAGTCACACTCAGCCGAGTGGCTGGTTTTTTAATGTTTTAAGAAAATTTCAGGGACCGTATATAATCTTAAAATTACTATGCTCCTTTTAACAAAATGACTCTCTTGCCATTTTTATACGGGCTAAAAATCGATTGATAAAAACCCAAGGAAAGATTCTGTTTCTTTAAAATTCACCTTAAACTGGAAAATAAAGCTAAAAACCTCCTAGCACATGCTAGAAGGTTTTTAGCTTTATTCAATTAACATGAATTTATCAAGGATTTAAGCATTCATAATCCATTTACCCAAATTATTGTATCCATCTTCCAAGTTATAATCATATATCCCTGAATTAATTTCATCAAACCACAAATGGTTCCCATTTCTATCATTGCCGACTATTTTGACAGAACTTTGAGAACTACTAGTTCTTCCTGTTACCATATCCTTTATGCCACCAATTTTTACTCCAATAAGTGCATTTCCTTTTTTATAGCTTTGTTCAATTTCATATTTAACATAGGGACGATCAAAGGTTTCTTCACCAATTAAAACAACAGTTACAGAAGTTCCTTGTAATTGTTCATCGATCCATCTTCTAACAGCTTGATCGCTAACTCTTTGAATTTTTTCAAACTCTGCTTTATCGATAAAACCTCTCGATTCTCTATCCTTGGTTATCCAAGAATTACGAGCGACATTAGCTCTATTAACATCATTTTTATAATGAAAACTAAAAAAAGCCTTTTTTATCAATTGCTTCTTCTCCTTTTTTAACATAAAAAATTTATCGAAATTGGTTAAATTTCTTTGTTTATATTTAAAATCTCAAGTACATGGTTAATCATCTCTTCGTCTGATATATTTTCTGAAGCCAGCATAGAAAAGTGATTTTCAAAGTCCTCGTTTGCTGAAGGATAGTAGTATCTTAAGTTTTGGTTCATTTTTTGCCATAACATTTTACTTTGGTATCCTGTAGTTGCAATAGGAATTAAATTTATACCTTTTTCGTGAGCTATATCAAACTCTTCTTTTACACCATTCGCATTAATTAATTTTTCCGTCTTTTCATCCCATTTATTGCCCATGATAAATATTGCGTTACCACAGTCTTCTAAAATGTCATGTCTATAAGAAGTCCATCTTTCTTTTTGTTCTGCGTCTTTATTTATAAGAGGAAACGCTCTCATTTTGATTGCCGAATCAATGTTACTAGTTTTAGTCTCATCCATTCCTGTTAGCACACCACTAACTACATGATTCCCTACGTACAATCCTAAGCCTGTTGTAATATGAAAGCCATGAATGTGTAACTTAGAGGCCAATTTAGTAATAAATTCGTCTGGAGACCCTTCCAATCTGTATTCTTTACAATGTGCATCGCTATTACTTCCTGAAATAAAGACTTGATTACTCTTATAGCGCTTTTTGATTTTTTCTAGAATCTCTGTAATTTCTGAGTACTCATCAACGAGAATAGATTTAATTCCGTAACGCTCTAAATCTTTAATCCTTAAATACTGCTTATTTTTAGCGTAATCCACTTTTTCTTTTTTTACTTTCTCATCTTTTTCATTCTTAAATTCTGGATCATTTTCACTAACAGTTTTAAAAAAACAATAGTGCGTACGTGTATTTCCTTCTAACATGATTCTGACTTTGGATAGAATAGTTTCTAAATTAGGATCATCAAAACTAAAACCAATGAATAAGAAAGTTTTCGAAATTAAATCGTTTTTTAGAGCCAAAGTAAAAAGTTCATTTTTTTTATCGTAAATTTCATAATCATCCTTGATCAAGACTGCTTCATTAGCTCTATTAATATCACCATGCATTTTATATACGGTGGCTTCACAATCCTGAACTTCTATCGACAAGTCTTGTACGCTTTTTTTAGAATCATATATTTTAGCTGCTTGCCGTAAGCTCTCTTCAATATATTCATCGTAGTTGGTTGTCCAGTAAGTCTCGATTGGTAAGCTTGCTAATGTTTTGTGGTTATCTGTAATTTCCCCATTGATATTAATATGATTTTTGATTAGCTTTGTAATATTGGTACGAGAATTTGATTGGTTATAAATATATTGAGCTACTGCTACTAGATCATCTTCTTGATCCACATCTAAGCCTATTTTATGGGCAGCTTCTCGCAATAATTCTTTCCAACTAACAGCCCCCGTGCCAACTGATAAGCCTGCTCCTCCAAAAATAGCTGCTTTTCCTGCTTCGATTTCATCTGCGTAATCTATTATAAAATTTTGCAGTTCTTTTTCTTTATAAAATTCCATAATATTTATTCCTCTCGTTTGTATATAATATTGTATATACCTTCATATTGAAGGTATAAAAAATCGAGTGGCCAATGAGGGCGGCTTTGTTGTTTATATTCTTTAATCCAACCTTCAAGTTGTGATTTGCTTAAAGGTATAAGTTTATCTAAATATAGGCTGACATCACGTGCAATTTTGAAATCTCTTTGTTCTAATAAGGGTTTTTCTTGAGCTTTTTTAACCCATTCTCGTTGAGGTATCTTTTTTCTAACTAAATCTGTCATGACGAGCTCTGAATAAATCCATGGAGATTTAACTGTTTTATCAATTGTTTCAGATATTTCTTGCGTAGAGTTTTCAGTATCCATAAATATGGTAATTTCACTTTGATCTATCATTTTGGTTAAAGCGATCGACAACATCATATGAACATGGCTTGTAGAATAATTTCTCTTTTGATAATCATAAGTGTCTGTTCCGGGAAATTTGCAATAATTTTTATCAATTTGCATTAAAAGGTCATCTGCATGATTCCATACACATGAATCGATAAATACCTTTAAGCCAAAATGATGATTTAACCATCCAGCAAAGCCCATAGCTTTATCTTTATCTCTATGAGAGTGAGAAAGAAAAACATCTATATCTAGTAGAGTAGGAAACCAATCACTTTCGACTTCATCTGCATTAATTACATCTGTGCCATCAAATAGATAATCGTCTAAATGTTTATTCATCTCTTCTAAGTTACTATCATACATTTGCTTACCTTCATCATAATAATCCTCAAAATTTATATTATCTTCAATTTTAAATCCTAGAAACATAATTGCACCTTCTTTAAAATTTTTTATTATTGTATTATTTACAGTATCTTCAATTTTAACATTCACTAATAATAAAGTAATGAATATTCTCAAAAATAAAATAGTTATTTTCTTTCAATAATTACGATTTTTGAGAGGGTTCATCGAATAATAGAATTCTCCAATAAAATGTATGAATTGAGCTAAAAGCGTACATTTCCAACCCCGGTTCGACAGGGATTTCTTTTTTTAGTATACTGAAATGTATGATTTCGTATCGATAGAATCAAAACCATACATACAAGGAGGGCTCTTCTCGTGACGAAAAAGGGGCTCGTAAATGTGCAACCGTTACGCACCCAGGACGAAATTAAAGATATGATCAATGCCCTGCGGCGGGGCAACAAAGCCACTCGGAAGCGAAAAGACCTCGCCGAACGGGATGTGTTGTTGTTTTTAACGGGGATCAATACCGGGCTGCGGGCGGGCGACCTGGTTCGACTGAAGGTTGCCGACGTGCGGACGGATACCTGTTACCTGCAGGAACAAAAAACGGGGAAGAAACGGGAAATCCAACTCGCCTCGATTCGCCCGGACCTGGATCCCTTTCTCGAAGGGAAGGCCGACGAGGCCTACCTGTTTGCCAGCCAGAAGGGCACGCATCTCTCCACGACGCAAGTGTATCGCATCCTGGAAGCGGCCGCCGACTGGCTGGGGCGCACCGACATCGGCACGCACACCATGCGCAAGACGTTCGGCTATCACCTGTATAAGCAGACCAAGGACGTGGCCCTGCTTCAGGAGATTTTTAATCATGCGTCGCCAACGATCACCAAACGATACATCGGCATTCGTCGCGAGGAGATCAATCGCAGCCTCGAACGGTTTCGGTTGGGTTAAAAGGAAAAATTCAAAGAATGGTCTTAGGGAGAAGGTGTAAAAATGCTGTTGAAGAATGCTCTTTTAAGAGGGGGCATACCGTTCATTATTATGGGCGGTATTGCCTTGATACTTTATTTTCAGGGGGAAGTTTCGGATTCTAAAGGAACGTTTATGGCTAGCTTAATTGCCCTTTTTGTTGGTGCAGCAACTGTTATTTATAATATAGACCATTGGAGCTTCACTAAGCAAAGCGGTATTCATTTTTTAATCATGTTAATAACAGTCTATCCAATTTTATTGTTTAGTGGTTGGTTTACAATTTCCTCTGTATGGGATGCCTTTAAAATTTTTCTACTTTTTGGTGTGATAGGTGTATCTATATGGCTTGTAATGTCTACACTTGCTAAAGTTTTTTCCTGGTAAACGTTAATAACGATGGGCTGGACACCTGCTTCTTCTAAGTGTTTGGTGACACCCCCTGCTTTACAACCCACTTGATTAAATTCATACTTATTATTACTCTTACAGGTTCTTGTTAACTTTCATATTCAACTATTAATCTAGCTTTGGCGGTGATTACGTAAATGATGTCCAATGAATTTTTAGAAGAATTAAGGAAGCTAACAATCATTTCTCTATTTAGTGATGATGAATTGATGGATATTTTAGTCCTGAAAGGTGGAAATGCTCTGGAATTAGCTTATCAAATGAATGCAAGAGCTTCTATCGATATCGATGTCTCCATGGAAAAAGACTTTGAAGATGCTGGTTTAACGATAACGCAAGTCCAGGAAAAATTAAGCGCCAGTTTAGATCAAACGTTTTGGGAAAACGGTTATAAAATGTTTGATATGAAACTCGAAGAACAGCCTCGAAAAAAACATCCAGCACAGGCAGCTACTTGGGGAGGATACCGCGTAGCCTTTAAAGTTATCACGAAAGAACAATTCGAACGTATTGGCCAAGAGAATGTTGAGCAATTACGAAGAGAATCGATCCCGGTATCCGAAGGCAAAAAAATCATTAAAATCGATATCAGTAAATATGAATTCGTGGCTCCAAGTGAAGAGACCGACTTTCATGATTTTATTATCCGCATCTATTCCCCTCGCATGATTGTTTTCGAAAAATTAAGAGCGATATGCCAACAAATGAAGGAATATGCTTCTGCCAACCACACCAGCCGTTCTCCTCGCCCACGAGATTTTTATGATATTTATATGATTATTACACATCTAGACCCTTCGCTCGATTTTCAAGAACATGCAAACCAAGAAATGATTAAAGCGTTTTTCCACATTAAAGACGTGCCTCTGCATCTTTTAGGAGACATCCTTAACGAAGATGTTCGACAATTCCACGAACAACAGTACGAAGATTTACAAGATACGGCCAAAGGGGATATTCAGCCTTTTCAATTTTATTACGACTTTGTTGTGGAAAAGGTTCGACAATTACATCACCTGTGGCAATAACTATAAATAATCTGGATAATAAAGCTTCCATCGAGAAGAATAAGACACGTTGTCCATATTATGAGCTAAATAAAAATCAAACTCTTGAGGGACCTTTTCGAATAGGCGAAGAGCACTTTCTTTGTATCCGGCCCTTTCAAGTAAAAAACCAATCGATTGATGATAGGGATAGCTAAAATTTAACTTTTTTACATAGGCATAGAGTTTATTAGCTGAAACAGACCCCCGCGCATGGCGGTAGATATTCAATACTTCTTGCACTCCACCGGCATAATTTGGACGTACGGCAATATCAATCAAGGTCCGTTCCATATTGGTGACTTGAAAAGTATCTTTGGTTTGAACGCCTAATTTCCCCGTGTGTTTTCCGTTTAACAAATAAATTTTTCGTTCATCTACGATGGCTACATTCTGAGAGGATCTCATTTCCTTTTGAAAAGCTTGGTCAATGGCATGTTGTTGTAAAAAAGTGTTGCTATCCTTTTTTTTACTTTGCTCTTTATTAACATAAATCGTTTTTACGATATTATCTGTTAGATCATGATAAAAGGCAGCTGTATAATGAGAAATATAGCTATCTTTGGCTAAAGAACAAGCCAATTCCAACATATCAAAATGATTGCGTATATACCTGGTATACGTACGTTGGGGGAAATCGATATCCATATCTCTTAGATGTTTCCTCTTATATAAAAATAACAATAAATCTCCCGTCGTCGTAGACAGCGGGAGTTTCCAATCTTCTCTATTCTTTTTTAAAATCTCGTGGATATCTTCTTCTGTAAAGACATGTTGATGTTGTTGATCTAATGCTTCCAGAATTTCCGTTTCATACAAGTGCATGATTTGGTTTTTACTAGGCTTTCTCAAACAAAAAACCTCTTTTCCATACAATAAAGTATATATACTTTATTGTACTTAAATAAAATTAAAATATCAAGAGCACAAATAACTCTTCTTTTAATCATTCATTAAAAAGCATGAAGAAATTTTAATTAACATAATAAAGTATACATACTTTATTATGCCCATTTATTCTCTTTTTGTCAAGTGGATAAAGTCCGTATATTTCAAATTTACGGTACGAGCATCCTTCTCCATTGCAGAAATATTCATCGATCGATAGCATGAAAAGAAATCTCGAACGTGACTTAAAAATGCTCATATCTAAGGCAGCAATCTGTTTTATGTTGGTTGGTTTCCAATAATAAACGTGATAGGAAGCGATAGACTAATACGAATTAGCGTTTCCGTGCTGGGTACCATAGATCCAGTTTCTATTCGTCCTATTGTTGATGATGATTTTCCGATAATCTGAGCCAAGTCTTGCTGCGTCCATCCCCGGGCTTTTCGAGCCTGCTTGATTTGAACAGCCCAATAAGCAATGTGCTTCGCCTGAAACACTTTTTGGTGACCAAAGAGCTCCAGGTGTCGTTGTTCTACTTCATCACACGCCATACGCTCCCACATCTCCTTTTCTTTTCACTCTAGCTTATCTCTTTCTCATTCTTAACCTACCAGACGAACTTTTAGATGGAAAACACCCCGCTTTTATCACCAAAAATGGGGTGTTGAGGGTTCTGTCCAGAAGTTAAGGGTTTTAGATGAGTTCATCATTGTACCATTCAACATGATTGCTTTTCGTTTTTCTATTTATTGTAAAATAAAAGTCCCAGTAGTACCATAATCATGAAACCATTTCAAAGACGATGGTCGATAACACGGAGAAAGGTCGATACATATGAAACGAAAACGACGAGGACGAAAAGCGTATTGGTTGATGGGACTAACGATAATGCTGGCCGTATTGGCGGTGGTCTATATTCAGCAGGGAGAGGAGAGGACGTCCCATTCGTCCTCGTCGGACGATACTTCTTCCGTGTCATCCGAACAGCAACAGATCCTCGATACCGCTGCCCGTGAGGCAGCACAATATGATTATGACCAGGCCATTCAACAACTCGAAAACGCGGAGGGATCGGAACAGACCAAGACGCAAGAAGCCATCGATTCCTATCGTCAAAAAAAAGAAAAATTAGTTTCCTGGGATAGCGACCAGCCCATTCCTCACCTCTTTTTCCACTCCCTCATTGTTGATGAAGAACGAGCCTTCGATGGAGACGGAATGAGCCAGGGCTACCGGGATAATATGGTGACGGTCGACGAGTTTCAAGCGATCCTCGAGGACCTATATGAACGGGATTATGTCCTGGTGACCATGGACGATATTGCGCAGCTGAATGCAGACGGAACCATGACCTATCAAGATCTTCAGTTGCCACCGGGCAAGAAGCCCATAGTGCTATCCCAGGATGACCTCAGCTATTACGAGTACATGGACGGGGACGGATTTGCGGACAAACTGATCTTGGATGAGCAGGGGGATGTGACGAACACCTATATCCAGGCGGATGGGGAGACCCAACAAGGATCGTATGACATGGTTCCGCTCATTGATGACTTTGTGCAGGAGCACCCGGACTTTTCCTATCACGGCCACAAAGGAGTCGTGGCCGTTACGGGATATAATGGGGTGCTGGGCTATCGAACTTCGGAGAGCGAATACGGGCCGGAAAGTAACCAGCCAAACCCGGACCTGGAGGTGGACCAAGAGCAGGCCCAACAGGTCGCGGAGGCCATGAAAGCAGAGGGATGGACCTTTGCCTCCCATACCTGGGGTCACTTGAACGTCCAGGAAACGTCTCTGGCACAGCTTCAAACCGATACCCAGCGATGGAAAGACGAAGTAGCCCCTCTCGTCGGAGACACAAGTGCCATGATTTTTGCGTTTGGCAGCGACTTAAGTGACTGGCATCCCTATCACGGAGCCAAGTATGAGTGGTTGCGGGACCAGGGATATCGCTATTTTGCCAATGTGGATGCCTCTACAGAGGCATGGAAGCAATTGGAACCGGGCTACTTCCGCCAGGCACGTATTAATGTCGATGGCATGCGGATGCGCGAGGCGCTTCAGGGCCAAACCGATGTCCTGGACCCTTTCTTTGATGTGGAAGACGTGTACAGTGATCAACGGTAAAGGTCCAGGTGTCTAAAAATTAACAAGAACAAGAAGGGGCTAAGTTGCTCCTTCTTGTTTTATAACTGCTGATAATCGTCATTATGGTAACTCATTTTTGGTGAAAACAGTACGGTAGATGAAATTATGATCTGCTATATAAATAAAACGTAGCCGTTCGAATGGAATCGAAAACGGCTACGTTTCTTCTATTGGGTGTTCTCACACTTTTTCCGTGACCTCTTGTTCGGCAATATCGGGATGGTTCCAGTAAATTTCGAGAAGACGACGAGAGGAACCACTTGGCGTATTCGTTCCCTTTTCCCACGCCTCCACCGTTTTAGTAGATACTCCTAAAACCTGGGCAAAAACGCGTTGGGTAAACTGCAGCTGCTCGCGTAATTGCTTAATCTCTTCCGGCGTAAAAACTTGCAACGCTTTAATGGCTACGTTTTTACGTCGTCCTTTCGTTTGATCACCTTCACCAAAAGCCACTGCTTCTTCCATACTTTTTTTCATCTCGTTAAAAAGGGAAGATCCCATGGCTAACGCCTCCTTATTGCTGACCATATAGTTGTTTCAACTGGATGGATAGCTTCTTTAATTCATTTTTTTCTTCTTTCGATAAGCTTGCTTGTTCCGATTTCGTGAAAATCAAAATGCAAATCGTTCGATCGGTCACAGGAATATTGAGATAGACTACGCGGTACGAACCACTTTTTCCCTGATTCGAACGGGACGGAGCAAAACGCATTTTTTTAATCCCGCCGGTCCCTGTTTCCGTGTCTCCACGTTCGGGGTCTTCCAGTAACAGTTGCTCCAGCTCTCGTAAATCGGTATCCGACAACTTCAGTCGTTCCCAGCGTTTATCGAACGTCGGCGTATAGATGAATTCTCGATGCATAAGCCCTCATGGTCTCCTTCTATTTTACCCTATATAATAGGGTTATTCAATATGTACAGATGATAGATGAATAACACCATGGATGGATCGTTATGCTTCTTGCGTGGGGGAAGCAGGTGCTCGTTCGACCACGCTCACGACCTTCTTATACATTTTTCCAGTCTCTTCAAATTCTTCTCGAAAGACATTCATAACGAGCACCGTTCGTCGTCCGTAGTTAGTATTTACGAGGACGATATCTCCCTGCTGAATCGGATCTTCGCGCAAGCGTTTTGGAATGTTCCACGTGTATAGCTGGTTCGTGTTTAACACCAGTGAGCCTTTTTCTTCTCGACGGATAATATGAAAAGCAGCAATCGTATTGTTCGTTTTCATGACTCTTTCTTCCCTTCGTTGGATGATCGTTGATAACCAATAATCGTGAAGCTGGTTGTTCCGGAACGAAGCCGAAACGGACCATGTTCATGTTCCTTTTTTGGCCTTTTGCTGTTCACCATCTTGGTCCGTGGGCTTGCCATAACAGCCATGTTTTGGCTCTCCATCATGTTCCCATCATGAACACGTTTGGTTCATGTCGAGACCGATGTTGGTTTCCTGTTAGGACACGTTCGGAGCATTCCAAGAGCTCGATCGGGAACACGATATAGGCTCTGATGATGTTCAGGAATCGGTCGTTTATTGACTAGGGGTTGGTCCATAATCAATCGTTGGCCGGTTATCGAAGCGTTAAAACCTGTCTCACAAGTGTCACAGGCCCCCGGTTTTGTACTCAATCCTGTCACAGCACTGTCTCACAGGTGTCACAAAACGCATTTTTGATGTACCCGCGTAAAGCCTGGCACTGCCAGGCACTCCAACTTGATTGGGGTCATTTTCCCCTTATGCTCTTGCAACTTTTTCATCGTTACAGGGGGTGTGTTCTCAAGGGAGCTCGTTTCATGACACGAGACCGGTTGGATCATGATCCTTTTGCTGTTCACTCATGGGCATCTAACCGCACCCATCATGCCTCAATTGATTGATGATAAACACGATTGTTACAACCACTCGTCCGTACTGGTTCCTGAAAACAACGATCCTTTCCACGCATCCTTCCATGAACCATCGAGGGCTTCTACATGCCGTAGGTG
>NZ_NPFA01000026.1 GCF_002265875.1 Marinococcus halophilus | reverse complement strand
CGGCCGGCATGACGGCGGCCGTGTACGCCTCGCGGGCGGAAATGGATACGCTCATGCTTGAGCGCGGCGTGCCCGGCGGGCAGATGGCCAACACCGAGGACGTGGAAAACTACCCGGGCTTTGACCATATCCTCGGGCCCGACCTGTCCACGAAAATGTTCCAGCACGCCCAGAAGTTTGGCGCGGCGTACGCCTACGGCGACGTCTCCCGCGTCGAGGACGGCAAGGAATACAAAACGGTTTATGCCGGCAGCAAGCAGTACAARACGCGGTCGCTKATYATYGCGACCGGSGCGGAGTACAAGCAGCTCGGCGTCGAGGGCGAGCAGGAGCTCGGCGGCCGCGGCGTGTCCTACTGTGCGGTGTGTGACGGCGCCTTTTTCCGGAACAAGGAGATCGTGGTCGTCGGCGGCGGGGACTCCGCCGTCGAGGAGGCGGTGTACCTGACCCGGTTTGCCGACAAGGTGACGGTCATCCACCGCCGCGATGAGCTGCGGGCGCAGAAGATCCTGCAGCAGCGCGCGTTTGTGAACGACAAGATCGACTTCAAGTGGAGCACGGTCGTCAAAACGATCAACGGCGACGGCGGCAAGGTCGGAAGCGTCACGCTGACGGACCTGAAGACCGGCGAGGACTATGACTTTGATACGAGCGGGGCGTTCATCTACATTGGGCTGCTGCCGCTGAACGGGGCGTTTCTCGACCTCGGCATCACGAACGACGAGGGCTATATTGAAACGAACGAGGACATGGAAACGAAGATTCCGGGCGTGTTCGCCGCCGGCGACATCCGGGACAAGTTCCTGCGCCAGATCGTCACGGCCACCGGCGACGGGTCGCTTGCGGCACAGACGGCGCAGCAGTACGTGGAAGAACTGAAAAACGCGGTCGAAGCGTAGGCGCTCCCGCTGAAACAATGAAGCACAGGCGCAGAAAATCATTTCTGCGCCGTTTTTTGGTGTAGAAAACATAAGATACTTTCTTTTGTAAATTGTCTGAACCATCGAAGGATAGTATACTGGAAAAAGGTATATGTGAGGTGGTACACATGCAGCGGGTAACAAATTGTTTTTTACAGCAGGATGATCAACTGCTTATGCTCAAAAAACCAAGTTTCGATTGGTGGAACGCCCCCGGCGGAAAAATGGAGCCGGGGGAATCAGTATATGATTCAGTACAGCGGGAATTTCGTGAAGAAACAGGGCTTACGATTGAACGGCCGCATCTGAGGGGCATTTTTACGTTTATCACAATAGAGAATGGCCTTGAAGCAAATGAATGGATGATGTTTACATTTGAAGCTTTTGGTGCATCCGGCCAGCTGCTTAATGAATCTCCAGAAGGCGTACTCGAATGGAAGCAAAAACGGGAAGTATCTTCTCTTCCGATGGCTGAAGGAGATAAGGCGATTGTAGAGCATATTTTGAATAATAAAGGGACGGTGTATGGTACGTTCCGCTATACAAAAGACCGCCGGCTTCTGGAGAGCCGGCTCGAGCACTCCACGCCATACTACATGTAAAAGAGGGATGCAGACGATGGAACAAGAGCGGAAATCGATTCAGGTGGAAATCATTACCGGGATGTCAGGGGCCGGAAAGACGGTCGCCATCCAGTGCTTTGAAGATCTGGGCTATTACTGTGTAGACAATCTGCCTCCTTCCCTAATCCCGACGTTTATCGATTTAATTGAAACAACAGAAAATAAGACGGATAAAGTAGCCTTCGTGGTGGATCTCAGAACGAGGGAGTTTTTTGACCACCTGTTTGCTTCGATCGATCAGCTTGATCAGCGCAAGGAGCTGTCGACACATATTTTGTTTTTGGATGCTGGAGACCAGGTGCTTGTCAGCCGTTATAAGGAAACGCGGCGCTCGCACCCACTTGCAAGTGAGGAGACACCGCTTGAAGGCATTCAGCTTGAGCGGGAGATGCTGCAGGAATTAAAGGGACGTGCGCGCCATATTATTGATACGAGCAGCCTGAAACCGAGAGAGCTGCGGGAGCGTATATTAACAGATTATGCTGAGAAAAATCAGTCGGTCTTTAATGTGAATGTTATGTCCTTCGGGTTTAAGTATGGAATGCCGATCGATGCAGATCTCGTTTTTGATGTTCGCTTTCTGCCCAACCCTCATTATGTGGAGCACCTGGAGCCAAAAACCGGTCTCGAGGAAGAAGTGTCTTCGTACGTGTTAAAATGGACAGATACAAAAGAATTTATAAATAAACTGGTGGATATGCTTGAATTTATGCTTCCGTTATACAAACAGGAAGGCAAGTCGCAGCTTGTCGTCGCGATTGGATGCACAGGAGGCAAGCACCGCTCCGTGACGCTTGCTGAATACATTGCGTCTTACTTTTCAGAGAAATATGAGACGAATGCCAATCACCGGGACATTGAGGAAGGAAGGAAAAAATAGACGTGATGGACCCGAAGGTTGTAGTGATGGGCGGTGGCACAGGCATAGGTGTTCTGCTCCGGGGGCTGAAACAGTTCCCGGCAGATATTACGGCGATTGTGACCGTCGCAGACGACGGAGGAAGCTCGGGGCGCTTACGGAAAGAGTTTAATATTCCGCCCCCCGGGGACGTAAGAAACGTATTAGTGGCGCTCGCAGAAGTCGAACCATTAATTGAAGAATTGTTCCAGCACCGCTTTGCAAGCGGAGAAGGGCTGACCGGCCATTCCCTTGGGAATCTTCTGGTAGCCGGAATGACTTCCATTACCGGAGACTTTGCCAAAGGAATTACTGAACTAAGTACCGTGTTAAACGTTCGAGGGAAGGTTCTTCCAGCCTCTAACCGAAGCATTGAGCTGTTTGCAAAAATGAAGGACGGCTCTACGGTCTACGGGGAGTCGCTTATTCCAAAAGCCGGCAAGCAGATTGAGCAGGTGTTCATCCACCCGCCGGATGCTGAAGCTCTTCCGGAAACCGTGCGTGCCATTGAACAGGCGGACGTTATTGTCATCGGTCCCGGAAGTTTGTTTACAAGCATTCTGCCGAACTTGATCGTCCCCGGTATCCGGGACGCCATCAACCGTTCGAAGGCCCGGAAGGTATATATTTGCAATGCTATGACACAGCCGGGAGAAACGGACGGATTTTCAGCGTCCGATCATCTGCACGCCCTCGAAAAGCACACAGGGGGCACACTTGTGGATACGATCCTTGTGCATGATGAAGAAATTCCGGTGCCGGTGCTCGAGAACTATGAAAAACAGCAGGCGTTTCCTGTGAGGTGTGATTATGAAAGATTAGAACAGTTTGGGTGCCAGGTAGTAACAGATACGTTTATGCACTATGACGGCCTCGTTCTCCGTCATGATGCCAAAAAGGTATCTGAAGCCCTGCTCGCCCGTGATTGACAGAAAGGCGGTGAAGATGGATGTCTTCATTTGCGGCTATAACAAAGAAAGAATTAACCCAGATCGAGGTAGACGATACGAGCGCTAAAGCAGAACTGGCTGCGTTAATTAGAATGAACGGTTCGATTTCTTTTGGCAACGGCCAGCTGATTTTAGATGTTTCGACTGAAAACGCAGCAATCGCGAGGCGGATCTATTCTTTAATCAAGCGTATTTATAAGGATATGGTCATTGAACTGCTTGTCCGGAAAAAAATGCGTTTAAAAAAGAATAATGTTTATGTGGTGCGGATGGCAGAAGAAACCAAAGAAATGCTGACGGATCTTGCCATCATGGAAAATGGCTATCAGTTTAACCGCTCAATTTCTAATGACGTGATTCCGAATACGGACAGCCGGCGGGCGTATCTGCGCGGAGCCTTTTTAGCCGGGGGATCGGTTAACCATCCGGAAACGTCTTCGTATCACCTCGAAATTTACTCAATGTATGAAGAGCACAACCGGGCTCTCCGGACTCTGATGGAAACATTCGGACTTACATCGAAAAGCCTTGAACGGAAAAAGGGCTATATTCTTTATATTAAGGAAAGCGAAAAAATTACCGAGTTTTTAAATATTATTGGTGCTCACCAGGCCCTGCTGTATTTTGAAGATGTACGGATTATGAAAGACATGAGGAATTCGGTGAACCGTCTCGTAAACTGCGAAACAGCGAATCTCAATAAAACCGTGGGGGCTGCTTTGCGGCAGGTCGAAAACATTCAGCTTGTCCAGGCGGAAGTCGGGCTCGAAAACCTTCCGGAAAAAATCCGCGAGATAGCGATTCTGCGTGTGCAGCATCAGGATGTTACGCTGAAGGAGCTCGGGGAAATGGTACCGAGTGGAAAAGTGAGTAAATCCGGGGTGAATCACCGACTGAGAAAGATCGACCAGATCGCGGAACGTATCCAGGCTGGTAAGCCGCCAATTCCCGAAAAAATTTAATTAGTAAAAACCGGCGCCTGTAGGAAGAGAGGGGGCCTCTACTGCCACAGGCGCCGGTTTACAGCCGTTGTTAAAGCGCTTGCTTAAAAAGTTACCGAATTGACTTACGTTATTGGTGCAAAAAAAGCGGGTACCGGATGAAGACAGATGGAGAAAGGAAGATAATAACTATGGTCGAAAAAACAGTAGAAGTAAATTTGCGCACAGGGCTTCAAGCCCGGCCGGCAGCATTATTCGTTCAGGAGGCGAACCGGTTTCATTCCAACATTTTTCTGGAAAAAGATGAAAAAAAGGTGAATGCTAAAAGCATTATGGGCGTTATGAGCCTCGCAGTACGTACAGGGGCCTCGGTTAAGCTTTCGGCTGAAGGTGCAGACGAAGAGGAAGCGGCCGAATCATTAACGGAGTTTATGAAAAAAGAAATGTGAATAATAAAAATCAGGACAGCGCTATGCCGTCCTGATTTTTTGTCTCTTACTGTCCCATAACCTGGTCCACGAGACCATATTCTTTTGCCTGCTCCGCACTCATAAAGTTATCACGATCGGTATCGCGCTCGATAACTTCAAGCGGCTGGCCGCTGCGGTCAGCAAGGATTTGGTTGAGCTTTTCGCGCATTTTAATAATGCGGCGGGCATGAATTTCAATATCAGCAGCCTGACCCTGAGTGCCGCCGAGCGGCTGGTGAATCATTACTTCACTGTTTGGAAGAGCATAACGCTTGCCTTCCTGGCCGGCTGTAAGAAGAAAAGCACCCATTGATGCTGCCATGCCGACACAGATAGTGGAAACCTGCGGCTTAATGTGCTGCATTGTGTCATAAATAGCCATGCCGGCTGTGATCGAGCCGCCCGGACTATTAATGTAAAGAGAAATGTCTTTCTCCGGATCGTCGGCTTCGAGGAAAAGAAGCTGCGCTACGATCGAGTTGGCTACGTTGTCATCAATGCCCGAGCCAAGCATAATAATGCGGTCTTTCAACAAACGCGAATAAATATCATATGCGCGTTCGCCCCGGTTGGTTTGTTCAATAACTGTTGGTATCAAGTTCATGAAAAGAGTCCTCCTTTAATGAAATGTATGCCTACATTCATGGTAGTTGTATGGAAAATATTTTTCCTTCCGCGTTGCTGTTATTATCATAACTCTTTGGTCAATTAAGGTCAAATAAAAAGTATGCTCCTATTTCATATATTCACACGTCACCTCTCATTCCCTTCATTTTCACAAACATAAACGTGCCGTGTAAATGTTTCTGCTTCAGGATATGCCTTAAGTTATATGAAAAATGATCTGACAAACAAATAGAATGCCCAGATCTATTTTCATATAATACCAATAACTGAACAAGGAAAGATATCGAATTAAGGAAGAAAAATATGTTATGATATAAGAAAGCGTTTCCAAACGGAGGTGGAAATAATGGGTTTAGGGCTTGAATTGCAGCAGAAGCAAGAGATGAGTTTAGTGATGACGCAGGAATTAAAGCAGGCAATTGCCCTGTTGAAGCTGTCGACCCAGGAATTATCTGACTATCTGCAGGAAGAGGCGATGGAAAACCCTCTGATGGATTTAACCATGCCTTCTATTACTGACGGTACTGCGCTGTCTGCCTCTCAAACAGCAGTCCCTGCCTATACCCCGGCATCCGGAAATGAACAGCTGGACTGGCGTGAGCCGGCAGGGGAAACTCTCGAAGATACGCTGAGGGAACAGATTGCCTGCGGCCGTTACAAAGGCAGGGAACGGGAAATACTTCTGTTTTTAGCCGGAAGTGTCGATGAGCGTGGATACTTAGAAGACATCAAATGGGAAATGGAGAAGAAGTTTCAGCTTGAAAGCGAAGAAAGCGAGCAGTATATTTCGACGTTCCAACAGCTTGAACCAGCAGGAGTCGGGGCAAGAAATTTAAAAGAATGCCTCCTTCTGCAGCTTGAACGCTGTCTGGATACGGATCCCTATATTGATCAGGTAGTCGCCGATGACCTCGAGGCGCTAGGAGCAAAGAAATGGCGCTATCTTCAGCAGAAATATCATCTCAGCAAAGAGCAGCTCCAGGAGATTTACACTTGCCTTCAAAAGCTTTCGCCGTATCCTGGGGATGCGTATAGGCAGGAGACATCTATTTCTGTGTCCCCGGATATCCGTGTAGAAGAGGCTGAAGGAAAGTGGGTCGTCACTATTTTAAATGACCGGCTTCCGGAACTGCAGATGAATGAAAAATACTGGCGTCTCTTGCAGCAGGATACCGATGAAGAAGCCAGGCAGTATGCAATGGAAAAATATAAGCAGTTTTTATGGATTGTAAAAAGTGTCGAACAGCGGCAGCAGACGCTGCAGAAAGTGTCAGAAGCGATCGTCGGAGCCCAGAGTGAATACTTAAAGTACGGCGAAGAAAAACTTCGTCCTCTTACGCTCCGGGAAATAGCTGAGCAGGCGGAGGTGCATGAATCCACGGTTTCACGGACGACGAGCCGCAAATACATGCAGACACCTCACGGCCTGGTGGAGCTGAAGCATTTCTTCTCCTCAAAAATTGCGCGCCTGGAAGAAGACGCTTCAAGCAATGGAGTGAAGGCCATGATGAAAAAACTGATTAAAGAAGAAAATAAAGAAAAGCCTCTTTCGGACCAAAAGCTTGCAGATCTGCTGCAGCAGGAACAGAAGTGTACGATTTCAAGGCGGGCGGTTGCGAAATACAGAACAGAACTCCGCATTCCTTCTTCCTCCCAGCGCAAGCAGCCAGTATAGCCAGTATCCTCCTTGCGAAAAAGGAGGATTTTTTATGCATAAAATTATCAGTATTCGGGTAATAATATTAATGTAACAACTTGAAAATCACGGTGAACATTTGCGTTGATTTTCCAGATGCAGATTGCTACAATGAAATTGTGAACAAAACGTTCATTTTTTTATAAAATGAGCGGGACAGAAAATGTCTCTCCGGGACCTTATTAGTCCCGGAGGGGGAAGTGAAGATCAATGATGAGGAGTGGCTTGAAATAAGCTGCTGCCACAGGTTCGGTGGTGTAGCAATATGTTACGTGACGTATTGGAGATGCAGCGGAAACTGCAGCCTGATGTGCTCGAAACGTTAGGGAAGAGGTACCGCATTTTGCAATACATCCGCCTGATGCAGCCGATTGGAAGAAGAACCCTTGCCACTCAGCTATCCATTTCAGAGCGGGTTCTGCGCAGTGAAACAGATTTTTTGAAGCAGCAGGGGCTTATTCTGATGCAAAGCGCAGGGATGCTTTTAACTGAAGAAGGCACCAAGCTGCTCGAAGGACTCGAACAGACAGTCAAATATACTTTTGGCCTCGAGGAATTGGAGCAGAGGCTGGCGGGTTATTTATCCGTGCCTAAGGTTATCGTGGTGGCGGGGGATAGCGACGAGCTGCCGGTGGTGAAAAAGGAACTCGGACGGGCTGTGGTACAGCAGATGAAAAACCGTGTGCGTTCCGGGGACGTCATTGCGGTAGCCGGCGGTACGACGCTTGCTTCAGCTGCTGAAATGATGGTCCCTGACCCGAGATGGCAAAACACTATTTTTGTACCGGCCCGCGGCGGCCTAGGGGAAAAAGTAGAAATTCAGGCCAACACTATCAGCTCCGCCATGGCGATGAAGGCCCAGGCCTCGTACCGGCTGCTTCATGTTCCCGACCAGCTGAGCGAGGATACGAGACGTTCGCTCATGCAGGAACCCGGAGTGCAGGAAGTGCTCGATCTGCTGAGCACGGCATCGATTGTGGTTCACGGCATTGGAGAAGCAAAAACGATGGCCGGCCGGCGGACGACGAGTGCTTCCCTGCGCAGCAGACTGGAGGAAGAGTCGGCGGTGGCCGAGTCATTTGGCTACTACGTTAACCAGGATGGACAAGTGGTGCACCGGGAAAATACGGTGGGCCTGCAGTGGGACGAGCTCCGGCGGGACCAGACAGTAATCACCGTAGCCGGGGGATCGAGCAAGGCAAAGGCAATTGACGCTTATATGCGCTACCGCCCAAGCAGCATACTGATTACCGATGAGGGCGCAGCGAAAGCCATTTTAGAACAAAACGATGCGCCGGAGGCAACTGAGTAACAGGCAGAATACCTGCCGCATTATGCTGCAGTAGCTTTCACAATTATTTATATTCCAAGGAGGAAAAATCATTATGGCAACAAAAATTGGTATTAACGGTTTTGGACGTATTGGACGTAACGTTTACCGGGCAGCTTTAAACAACCCGGACGTGGAAGTAGTAGCAGTAAACGACCTGACTGACACTGATACACTTGCGCACCTTTTAAAATATGACACCGTCCACGGAACGCTTGACGCAGAAATCGAAGCAAGCGGTGACAACCTTACAATTAACGGCCACAAGCTGACCGTTTTCTCTGAAAAAGATCCAGCGAAAATCGACTGGAAAGGCGTAGAAGCCGAAATCGTTGTTGAATCTACAGGCATCTTTACGCAGCGTGATCAGGCTGCCAAACACCTTGAAGGCGGAGCGAAAAACGTTATCATTTCCGCACCGGCTAAAGGCGTGGACGCCACGTTTGTTGTCGGCGTTAACGAAGGCGAATTCAAGCCGGATGAGCATAAAGTCGTTTCTAACGCATCCTGCACAACCAACTGCCTGGCTCCAGTAGCTAAAGTACTGGATGAAAAATTCGGCATCAAACGCGGCCTGATGAATACAGTTCACTCCTACACGAGTGACCAGCAGATCCAGGACGGCCCGCACAAAGATCTTCGCCGTGCGCGCGCTGGCGCTGAAAACATCATTCCGACAACTACAGGCGCCGCTCAGGCAGTAGCACTCGTGCTTCCGCAGCTTGACGGTAAGCTTACTGGCGGTGCGATGCGTGTTCCTACTCCAAACGTTTCCCTTGTGGACTTCGTAGCAGAACTCGACAAGGACGTAACAGTAGACGAGTTGAACAACGCATTGAAAGAAGCTTCTGAATCTGACGAACTGAAAGGCATTCTTGGTTACAGTGAAGAGCCGCTCGTATCGAAGGACTACAACGGAAGCGCTTATTCTTCCACGGTAGACGCTCTTTCAACACTCGTTATGCAGGACAACATGGTCAAAGTAATCGCTTGGTACGACAACGAATTCGGTTATTCCAGCCGTGTTGTGGACCTCGCAGCAAGCTTTGGCAAAAAACTGTAAACCATTTATTTAGTGCTTGGGAAAGGGAGGAGAATATTATTTCTTCCTCCCTTTTTTAAGTCTATACAGCTCTATTTTCCGGCCTGCCGGACATCAGATGCTCTCACGAAGCATTAAAAATAGACGTTCCAGTTTTTTCTGCGGCGGGTAAAGAACGGGAGTGCAGATTTTTGTTATGATAGATGAGGAAGAAAAATTAAGGGAGGTTTGGCAATGGCGTTAAATAAGAAAACCATCCGCGATTTAGATTTGAAAGGCAAAACGGTATTTTGCCGCGTTGATTTCAACGTGCCAATGAAAGATGAAAGCATTACGGATGACGCACGGATTCGTGCAGCTGTACCAACAATTCAATACTTATCCGAACAGGGAGCGCGTGTCATTCTCGGAAGCCACCTTGGACGCCCGAAAGGGGAAGCGGTGGACGAGCTTCGTCTCGGACCGGCAGCAGCCCGTCTTGGCGAAATTATGAATGTCGATGTGAAGAAGGTCGACGAAGTATACGGCGAAGAGGCTAAGCAGACAGCGGCATCCCTGGAGAACGGAGAAATCATGCTTCTTGAAAACCTGCGCTTTGAAGCAGGGGAAGAGGAAAATGATGAAACTCTGGCAAAGAACATAGCATCCCTTGCAGACATTTACGTAAATGATGCCTTCGGTGCGGCTCACCGGGCTCACGCGTCTACGGAAGGAGTGGCGCGCCACCTTCCGTCCGCAGCCGGCCTGCTGATGGAAAAAGAACTCGAGGTGCTCGGCCAGGCTCTTGAGGACCCGGACCGTCCATTTACAGCAATCGTTGGGGGAGCAAAAGTAAAAGACAAAATCGGCGTTATCGATAACCTCCTCGATATCGTGGATAACCTCATTATCGGCGGTGGACTCGCCTACACGTTCGTTAAAGCGAGAGGCTATGAGATCGGCAAGTCCATGCTTGAAGAAGATAAGCTTGATATGGCCAGAAAATTCATGCAGAAAGCTGAAGATAAGGGCGTAAACTTTTACATGCCAAAGGACGTTATTGTTTCCGACGATTTCAGCGACGATGCAAACACGCAGGCAGTGAGTATTGACAGCATCCCATCCGATTGGGAAGCCTTGGACATCGGGCCCGAAACGAGAAAGGAATATGCCAACGTCATCAAGGATTCGAAGCTTGTGATCTGGAACGGGCCGGTTGGCGTGTTTGAATTCACTACGTTTGAAAAGGGCACGCGTTCCATCGCTGAGGCAATGGCTGAAGCTTCCGGCACGTACACGGTTATCGGCGGCGGAGACTCGGCGGCAGCGGTAGAAAAATTCGGGCTGGCAGATAAAATGAGCCATATGTCCACCGGCGGCGGTGCTTCGCTTGAATTCATCGAAGGCAAAGTTCTGCCAGGTGTAGCAGCACTGGATGATAAATAGGCAGGCAGCACGTATATTTACTATAATCTTAGCGGGGTGAAACAATGAGGAAACCAATCATAGCAGGCAACTGGAAGATGAATAAGCTTCACGGTGAAGCAGTGGATTTTATCGAGCAGGTAGCAGGCAAAGTACCGAACGCAGAAGAGGTGGAAACGGTAGTATGCGCACCGGCTCTGTTTTTGAAGGACATGAATGAGGCAGCAGCATCGAGCGACGTGAAAATCGGCGCCCAGAATATGCACCAGGAAGACAGCGGTGCGTTCACGGGCGAAATCAGTCCGGCAGCGCTCGCAGACTTAGGCATTCCTTACGTCATCATCGGCCACTCCGAACGCCGCGAAATGTTTAACGAAACCGACGAAACCGTCAATCAAAAAGTAAAAGCAGCCCTGAACCACGGGTTAACACCGATCATGTGCTGCGGGGAGTCCCTTGAGCAGAAGGAAAACGGCTCTACAGAAGCAGTCGTGCGCGAACAGATTGAAAAAGGCTTTGCCGGACTGAGTGCGGAGGACGCTGCGAAAGTGGTTGTTGCTTACGAGCCAATCTGGGCTATCGGCACAGGCAAATCATCGACTGCCGAGGACGCGGATGAAACGTGCGGTTCGGTAAGAAAAGCACTTGCCGGGCAGTACGATCAGGATACAGCTGACAAAGTACGCATTCAATACGGCGGCAGTGTAAAACCGGAAAACATCGAAACGTACATGGCGAAAGAGCACATCGACGGTGCCCTTGTCGGCGGTGCGAGCCTGAAGCCGGATGCGTTCCTGGAGCTTGCTGAGGCGGGAAAACAATGAGCAATCAGCCAGTAGCACTGATTATCCTGGACGGCTATGCCTGCCGGGAGGAAACCAAAGGGAACGCGGTAGCTAAGGCAAGCACGCCAAACTTTGACCGCTATTGGAAGCAGTATCCACATGAAACGCTGACGGCTTTCGGCGAAGCCGTCGGCCTGCCTGAAGGACAGATGGGCAACTCAGAAGTCGGCCATATGAATATCGGGGCCGGCCGGGTCGTTTATCAAAGCCTTTCTTTAATTAATAAGGGCATTAAAGAAGGAACGTTCAAAAACAATCAGGCATTTCAACATGCCGTGGACCATGTGAAAGAAAACGACAGCGCCCTTCATTTATTCGGCCTGCTTTCTGATGGCGGGGTCCACAGCCATATAGACCATTTAAAAGCACTGCTCGACATGGCGAATGAAAAAGAAATCGAGCGTGTATACGTTCATGCCTTTTTGGATGGCCGTGATGTGGGGCAGCGTTCCGCTAAACAGTATGTATCCGAAGTGGAAGACTATATGAAAGAAATCGGTACCGGCGATATTGCGACGGTTCAGGGCCGGTACTATGCAATGGATCGTGACAACCGCTGGGAACGTGTGGATAAATCGTACCGGGCTATTACGTACGGGGAAGGACCTTCCTACGAAACAGCTGAAGAAGCTGTGGACGCTTCATACGAAGAAGAGGTTTGGGATGAATTTGTGCTGCCATCGGTTATTACAAAAGAAGGAGAAGCAGTCGGCCGTCTGCAGGACAATGACGCAGTGATCTTCTTCAACTTCCGTCCGGACCGTGCCATTCAACTGTCACAGGTATTTACGCAGGATGGTTTTAACGGTTTGGAACGCGGAGACAAATTCCCATCCAATCTGAAATTTGTCAGTATGACGCAGTACAGTGATTCAGTAAATGCAGAAATTGCCTACCCTCCGCAGGACCTGGTCAATACAATGGGTGAAATCGTTTCAGATGCTGGACTCCACCAGCTTCGTATTGCAGAAACAGAAAAGTATCCGCATGTCACCTTTTTCTTCAGCGGTGGACGCGAGGAAGAGTTTAAGGGTGAAACGCGGGTGCTGATCGATTCGCCTAAGGTAGCCACGTACGACCTGCAGCCGGAAATGAGCATATATGAAGTGACTGAGGCGCTTGAAAGCGAAATTCAGTCTGAAAAACATGATTTTATCGTGCTGAACTTTGCCAATCCGGACATGGTCGGCCATTCTGGTGACCTTGAGGCCACGGTTAAAGCAATTGAAGCAGTGGATGAATGCCTCGGACGGGTCGTGGACCTGCTGCACGATAAGGGCGGACGTGCCATTATTACAGCAGACCACGGAAACTCTGATGAAGTAACAACGCCGGATGATAAACCGATGACAGCCCATACGACCAATCCAGTGCCAGTCATCGTCACTGGCGATGAGAATGCAAAGCTCCGCAAAGGCGGCGTGCTCGCTGACCTGTGTCCAACAGCCGTAGAGCTGCTGCAGATAGAAAAACCAAAAGAAATGACGGGGCAGTCCCTCATTCAATAATCAATCATAGGAGTGAATCATTTATGAGTTTAATTGCAGATATTTACGCACGCGAAGTACTCGATTCCCGTGGGAATCCAACGGTAGAAGTAGAAGTATTTACAGAGACTGGCGCTTTTGGACGCGCCCTCGTGCCAAGCGGCGCTTCCACCGGTGAATATGAAGCAGTAGAGCTTCGTGACGGCGGCGACCGCTTTATGGGTAAAGGCGTCACTAAAGCAGTCGACAATGTGAATGAAACGATCGCCGAAGAAATCATCGGCTTTGATGTAACAGACCAGACAGGCATCGACCAGGCAATGATCGAACTTGACGGAACAGACAACAAAGGCAGCTTCGGTGCCAATGCCATTCTGGGTGTTTCGATGGCGGTAGCCCGTGCGGCTGCAGACGAACTCGGGGTGACGCTGTACGAATACCTCGGCGGCTTTAATGCAAAAACCCTTCCGGTTCCAATGATGAATATCCTGAACGGCGGCGAGCACGCAGACAACAACGTTGACTTCCAGGAGTTCATGGTTATGCCTGTCGGCGCCAGTAACTTCCTTGAAGCTGTCCGTATGGGTGCAGAAATCTTCCATAACCTGAAGAAAGTACTTGGAAGCAAAGGTTATAATACTGGTGTCGGCGACGAAGGCGGCTTCGCCCCGAACCTCGGTTCGAACGAAGAAGCACTCCAAACGATCATTGAAGCTATCGAAAAAGCAGGCTATAAACCGGGCGAAGAGATTATGCTTGCGATGGATTCTGCAGCTTCTGAAATGTACGAAGACGGAAAATACCATCTCAAAGGTGAAGGCGTTGTGAAAACAGCGGACGAAATGATCGAATTTTACCAGGATATGGTGTCGAAATATCCTATCGTCTCTATTGAAGACGGCCTGGATGAAAACGACTGGGAAGGCTTCAAAAAGCTTACAGACGCTCTTGGCGACAAAGTACAGCTTGTGGGCGACGACTTGTTTGTGACCAACACCAACAAGCTGAAAGAAGGTATTGAAAAAGGCATTGGCAACTCCATTCTGATCAAGGTGAACCAGATCGGCACGTTGACTGAAACCTTTGATGCTATTGAAATGGCGAAGCGTGCTGGTTACACAGCCGTCATTTCCCACCGTTCCGGTGAAACAGAAGATACGACAATCGCGGACATCGCAGTAGCGACCAACGCGGGTCAAATCAAAACAGGCGCTCCGTCCCGTACGGATCGTGTGGCAAAATACAACCAGCTTCTGCGCATCAATGACGAGCTGGCGGAAACCGCTGTTTACCTGGGCAAGGATGCTTTTTATAACCTGAACAAATAATTGCTTTTCGACCGCGGCCCGGTATACGGGCTGCGGTTTTTTATAATTGAATAAACCACCTCTGCCACGCGGCATTCAGCCTGTATTGCTGCATATGCTTGCGCTGCACGTGCTGGTGTGTTACATTAATACAAGCGTAATTGGAACGTGGAGGTGTACGGGTGATGATAACGGCGTTGTACGTTGCATTAATAGTCGTTGCGGTCATGCTTATTGCAATTATCTTATTGCAGTCAGGCCGAAGCAGCGGTTTGGCAGGAGCAATTTCCGGCGGAGCCGAACAAATGGTTGGCAAACAGAAAGCGAGAGGCATCGAGGCCTTTCTGATTCAGTTTACAGTAGTTCTGGCTGTGTTGTTTTTTGTTCTTACCATACTCATCGCCTATTTTGTCTAACAGACAGTATAGGAAGCTATCTCAGCAGCGGACGGTTCCAGCGTTCGCTGTTTTTTCTGTTGCCGGCTGATGTTTGCTTTTCCTGTATTTAGTGAATCAAAGAAGCAGGTGGAAGTTTAGCGTTTTAGTGAGAGGCTAAAGGTAAATAAAAAATAGGGGACCAGAAACATGAAGACAACCACGAAAAACCAGACGATTGGATGTTTGTGTCTGCATGGATTTACGGGCTCCCCGTGGGAAATCGAGCCAATTGCTGAGAACCTCCGTGCTTCGACGGACTGGATGGTGGAAACGCCGGTCCTGCCCGGGCATGCATATGGCAGCTTCAGCATTCAAAACCGGGTTTCCTATATCACATGGATTCACGCAGCCGACCGCGCGGCTAAAAGGCTCGCGGCTGCCTGCAGCACCCTGTATGTGATCGGATTCTCGATGGGCGGCCTGCTTGCCTGCTATGTTGCGGCCCGCTATAGAGTGGAGCGGCTTGTGCTGATTGGCACGCCGATGGAGTATATTAATCCCGTCCAGTTTTTAAAGGACACGCTGCTCGTAGCGATTGGCCGGGCGAGAGGATCGCTGCACCCGTGGTACGGCGTAGCTGCAGAAAAATTAAGAACCCCCGGATGGGCGCTTAGAGAATTTCAGCAGGCAGCACGGGTGCTGCGGCCATTTGTTGGAAAAGTATCCTGCCCGGTGTTTATTGGCCAGGGCGAAAAGGACGGCCTGGTACCGGTCCGGAGCGCCGCGCGTATATACAAAACAGTGCAGAGTCCAGTAAAACAGTTTGTGATTTACAAAAGCGGCAAGCATTTTCTCTTTCACGGCCCCCACCTTCATGAAACAGTAAAAGATGTACGGTTATTTTTAACAGCAAAACAAATAAATTCTGAAAACCTTATGCGAACGATAGAATAAATTGAATAGAAGAAAGATAGGAGACGATGAATCATGCGTGTAGTACCCCCTAAATCATTTACCTTTGAAGGAGGAAACCGTGCAGTTCTACTGCTGCACGGATTCACAGGATCCTCGGCGGATGTGCGGATGATGGGACGCTTTTTGGAAAAGAAAGGTTATACTGTACATGCGCCGGTATACAAAGGACACGGTGTTCCGCCGGAAGAGCTGATGGAAACGGACTACCATGACTGGTGGGAAGACGTCAAAGCGGGAATGAACGAATTAAAAGAGAGAGGCTTTGACCAGATAGCGGTGGGGGGCCTTTCTCTCGGCGGACTGATGGCTTTGCGTGTGGCGTATCATTACGATGTCCTTGGAGTTATTCCGATGAGCGCCCCAATGTCAACGTTCAACAACGCGGACAAATTATATGGCGACGTCATCAATTACGCGAAAGAATTTAAACGCCTGGAAGGAAAAGACCAGGACCAGATTGATAAAGAAATTATGGAATTCCGTCAGCTGCCGACGGACACCCTGCACTCGGTCAACCGGCTGATCCGGGAAGTGGCAGACGGCCTGGATATGGTTCACGTTCCGGCAATGATTGTGCAGGGCGAAAAAGATGATATGATTGCAGAAGACAGCGCAAATATCATTTATGAAGAAATCTCTTCAGAGGATAAACAGATTAAGTGGTATCCGGACTCCCCGCACGTCATTACCCTCGGGAATGACCGCGATGAACTGAACGAAGATGTTTATCAGTTTTTAGACGGATTGAATTGGTCAAAATAACAAAGAGTGTAAAACTCAAAACGTTTATCACAACAAAATTGAAAGGAGATGAAAACGTTGGACCAGGAAATAAAACAGACACTGCTGAATTACCTGAAAAACGATTCTGCGGGCCCTGCAACCATTGAGGAGATCCAGGAAACGCTTCAGGCGGATTCGGCGGAAGATATTAAGCGTCTCATGAAGACGCTAAATGAAATGGAGGACAGCGGAGACGTTGTCCGGACGAGAAGCAACCGCTACGGCATACCGGAGAAAATGAATCTGATGCGCGGGCGCGTGCAGAGTCATGCCAAAGGCTTTGCCTTTATTATTCCGGAGGAGAAAGAACGTGACGACGTTTTTGTGCCGGCCGGCGAAATTAACGGAGCCATGAATAAAGACACCGTACTTGTTCGTATCTCGGACTCGAGTCAGGGGAGTAAAACCGAAGGCACGATTATCCGTATCATCGAACGCGGTATTGAAAAGGTCGTTGGCACGTACCAGCGCTACGGTAACTACGGATTCGTGGCGGCGGATGATAAGCATATCCGCGATGACATTTATATTCCACAGGACGCGGAAAACGGAGCAGTGGACGGCCATAAGGTTGTCGTAGAGCTGACTAAATATCCGGATGCGGTTTCAGGAGCTGAAGGGAAAGTCGTCAATATCATCGGGCATAAAAATGACCCGGGCGTGGATATTCTGTCGATCATCCATAAGCACGGCCTTCCGGGAGATTTCCCGGAGGAAGCTGTGGAACAGGCACAAAAGACCCCCGATGTAATCGATGAAAGTGAGATTAAACAGCGCCGGGATCTTCGCGATGAAACTATTGTTACGATCGACGGAGCGGACGCAAAGGATCTTGATGACGCCGTGACGGTGACGAAGTACAATAATGGCAACTACAAGCTCGGTGTTCACATTGCGGACGTCAGCTATTACGTGGATGAAGGAACACCTATTGATGTAGAAGCCGGTGAACGGGCTACGAGTGTATACTTGGTGGACCGGGTGATCCCGATGATTCCGCACCGTTTGTCAAATGGCATCTGCAGCCTGAACCCGCAGGTAGACCGGCTGACGCTCTCGTGCGAAATGGAAGTGTCACCGCAGGGTGAAGTCGTCAATCATGAAATTTTTGAAAGTGTGATCCGGACTGCTGCCCGTATGACGTATAACGATGTCCGCCTGATTCTTGAAGAGAACAACCAGGCGAAACGGGAGGAGTACAGCGAACTCGTGCCAATGTTTGAACGCATGGAAGAGCTCGCAGCAATTCTTCGTGAAAAGCGGTTTGGAAGAGGCGCCATCGATTTTGATTTCAAAGAAGCGCAGGTGCTCGTGGATGAAACGACGGCCCCAACAGACGTAGTGCTGCGCGAGCGCTCGGTTGCTGAAAAGCTGATTGAAGAATTTATGCTGGCTGCCAATGAAACGGTAGCCGAACACTTCCACTGGATGAAGGTGCCCTTTGTCTACCGGATTCACGAAGATCCGGCTGAAGACAAGCTGCAGTCATTTGTGGAGTTTGTGACGAACTTTGGCTACGCAGTGAAAGGGACCGCAAATAAGGTACACCCTCGTGCGCTCCAGGAGGTTCTCGATGCCGTGAAGGGGGAACCGGAGCAGGCAGTGATCAGTACGGTCATGCTGCGCTCAATGCAGCAGGCTAAGTATGATCCGGAAAATGCCGGCCACTTTGGCCTGGCGGCGGACTTCTATACCCATTTCACATCACCAATCCGCCGGTACCCGGACTTGATTGTGCACCGGCTGATCCGTACGTATTTAGTAAACAAACGAATGGACGACAAAACCCAGCAGAAATGGAAAAATGAGCTGCCGGAGATTACCCGTCATTCCTCCGAGATGGAGCGCCGGGCCATCGACGCCGAGCGCGAAGTTGACAGCATGAAAAAAGCCCAGTATATGAAAGACAAAATCGGGGAAGAATTCACCGGTTTTGTAAGCGGAGCCGCCAACTTCGGCCTGTTTGTGGAACTCGAAAACACCATTGAAGGCATGGTGCACATCAGCTATTTAACTGATGATTATTACCACTATGATCCGAAGCAGTATGCCCTGATTGGTGAGCGTACAGCGAATATGTACCGTATCGGCGATCAGGTGGAGGTACGCGTTCTGAACGTAAACCTTGAAGAAGCTGCGATCGACTTTGAGGTTGTCGGCATGAAGCGTCCGGCAAAAGCCCGCCGCAAAGAGTCCACGAAAGTGATTCAGGGAGATAAGGGCAAACGCCCGGGCCGAAAAGAAGGCCAGGGTGAAAAGAAAGACGGCAATAAAAAAGACGGTGGCCGTAAAAAAGGAAAATCCGGCAATAAAAAGCCGTTTTATTCGAAAGTATCAAAAAACAACAAAAAGAAATAATCCGGTTGTGGCAGCCCGGGAAGTTAGGCTATAGCCGGGCTGCCGTGGTAAACTAAAGAATGAAGGCAGGTGAACGGGGATGGCCGTAAAAACGGAAAACCGGGTGCTGGCGCAAAATCGGAAAGCCCGTCATGATTATACTATCGAAGATACCTTTGAAGCAGGTATTGAGCTGCGGGGCACAGAGATAAAGTCAATCCGTGCCGGGAGGATGAATCTAAAGGACAGCTTCGGAAAAATCGATAATAATGAGCTGTTTTTGCATAACGCCCACATCAGCCCGTATGAGCAGGGAAACCAGTTTAACCATGACCCCCTGCGTACGAGAAAGCTCTTGCTGCATCGCCGGGAAATTAATAAACTCATCGGCAAAAGCATGCAGTCCGGCTATTCCATTATCCCATTAAAGGTTTATATCAAAAACGGCAAAGCTAAGGTGCTAATCGGCCTTGCCAAGGGTAAGAAAAAATACGACAAACGCCAGGCTCTTAAAGAACAGGACGCCAAACGCGAAATGGATAAAGCCATCAACCGGAGCATGAAGGGTATGAGCGACTAGATTGACACGCCCGGGGCCTATCGTTATAATATAGTATGTCGCTCATAAACTATGAGCGCATGCTTAACTTCACATGGGGACGTTACGGCTTCGACAGGGATAGGTTGAGCTTTAGCTGCGAGCCGAGAGGCAGCTCGTAAAAATGCCACGCCAATAATAACTGGCAAAAACAACGAAAACCTCGCAGTAGCAGCGTAA
This sequence comes from Marinococcus halophilus, assembly GCF_002265875.1. Classification (GTDB taxonomy): domain Bacteria; phylum Bacillota; class Bacilli; order Bacillales; family Marinococcaceae; genus Marinococcus; species Marinococcus halophilus. Next base: position 499 of record NZ_NPFA01000026.1, on the reverse strand, counting down.
CAACTGCTCATGCGGATCCCGCATTCCATCGCCCGCGTGGAATGATTTGGGGTCTCACTCTTAGTGGGCTACGCAGTTCGCCCTCCGTCTGAGGGCGGCTGAAGAGACTAATCAGACTAGCCGTACGAAAGCCTGTTGCTAGGCTGACGTACTGGCGAATGATAATATAGCGACTACGCTCGTAGATGCTAAAGTGGCAATATCTCTGGACGTGGGTTCGAATCCCACCGTCTCCACCATACATACAGGAGACATAAAGTGCTTACGGCTTACCAGCCGTAGGCACTTTTTTTTGTGTTTTTTATTAGCAGCTCCGCACAGGCCGTTCTGTCTTTTTACCTTTTTTCTTAGCTTGAATTGTAATATTAAGCGCAACACGTAAAAAATAAAAAACACCCATGGTATCCCTGGGTAAAATGAAAGTACCACCAAACACTCACACGGAGGGATACCATGAGCTACTCTCATCTTACCATGATCGAACGCGGACAACTAGAGG
>NZ_NPFA01000025.1 GCF_002265875.1 Marinococcus halophilus | reverse complement strand
AAAGCATAACGGTGGATCGGGGCAAAGAATTCGCCTGTTTTCCCGCCCTCGAAGCCCGGGGCGTGCCCGTCTATTTCGCCGACCCCTATGCCGCCTGGCAGCGGGGAACCAATGAAAATGCCAACGGCCTTCTGCGGGAATTTTTCCCGAAGGGTATGGATTTAGCCCGCCTCAGCCGGCAGAAAGTGGACGACGTCACCGGACTGATTCATCGGCGCCCCAGAAATTGTTTACATGGGAAGACCACGGAAAATGTGTTTCATGAAGAAGTGTTGCGCTTAAATTGACAATCTAAGTTAGAAAAAAAGAAGATTTTTATGGAGGCATAAAGTTTGCATTGACACAATAATTGAATAATGGTTAAAATGTTGCATAAGGGAAAATTTCGTGAAATCAATCCAGTACATGAAGGAGGAGCACGCATGGAGCCCAACGTCATCTATGCCTTTTTATTAACACTTGGAGCTGGTCTTGCTACAGGAATTGGAAGCATACTGGCTTTTTTCACCTCCACGACAAACACCCGGTTTTTAGCTTTTTCACTCGGATTCTCTGGAGGCGTGATGATTTATGTTTCCATGGTTGAAATATTTTTTAAGGCGCAGGAATCGCTCGTCGGAGCACTTGGAGAAGTTGGTGGCCAGTGGGCGACCGTAGGAGGATTTTTTGGAGGAATGATTTTCATTGCTGCCATTGACCGGCTCGTTCCACAAAAAGGCAATCCGCATGAAGTGAAGCGCGTGGAAGACATGCATACATCTAAAGAAGAGCCTGAACGCCAGGGTCTCATGAAAATGGGGACATTTACAGCGCTTGCTATTGCGATTCATAACTTTCCAGAAGGCATTGCGACATTCACCTCTGCTTTGAATGATCCTGGTCTGGGGTTTGCAATCGCGCTTGCCATTGCCATTCACAACATCCCTGAAGGGGTGGCAGTTTCGGTGCCGATTTATTTTGCGACTGGGAGCAAACGGAAAGCGTTCCGGCTGTCTTTCCTGTCGGGATTATCAGAGCCGGCGGGAGCTATTTTAGCGTTTCTTATACTGATGCCGTTTTTAACAGACACAATGTTTGGAATCATCTTTGCCGCTGTAGCTGGAATCATGGTATTTATTTCTCTGGATGAGCTGCTTCCGGCAGCAAAAAAATATGACGAAACCCACGTGTCGATTTACGGTGTAGTAAGCGGGATGGCTGTGATGGCGCTCAGCCTGCTGCTGTTTATTTAAACAGCCTTGAAGGCAGCGCTGGCTCGCTGGCTGCCTTCGGCTTTTTTGATTGACATGCATTTTTTCTTTTTGTATATTATTATTTGTCGCAAATATGTGCTAGTGTAGCTCAGTTGGTAGAGCAGTTGCCTCGTAAGCATCAGGTCGCAGGTTCAAGTCCTGTCACTAGCACCATTTATGTTATGACAGCGCCCATGCCAATGGGTGCTTTTTTTGTTTTAAACCGGCCTGAAAAGAGAAAAGACCAATGAGAAATATTTTAGCGGCTTTTCAAGGAAAAGATGGGCAATAAGGAAAGAAAATGATACGTTGATAGAAGATAAAGTCGAAAGGGAGGGGTAGCTTGAGATCCCCGGTACTATTTACGTTTAATATAATATTTCTAGTTTTGGCTGCGGGAGCAGCGGGGTTTTTTCTTTGGCTTGGCGCCACGTTCTATGTCATTGTTGCAGCAATTGGTATGCTGAGCGCGCTGCTTGGCGTCTACCAGACAGGCAGAAAAAAGCCAGGCAGTAAAAAGAAATCAAAAGAAAGATCAGGGGGAGAGTCATGAATACAAATGCGACCATAAAATTTTTTTACTGGTTTGAAGGATTTATTGTAGTGCTAAGCCTTATTCTCGGCATTTTTTTCATTATTTCCGGAGAATGGCTATGGAGTATTGTAATGGTCATTATTGCGATGTCCTGTATCGTTACGATTATAATGATATCAAAAGCGTTAAAAAAGCAGCAGTGGTGAAGCTGGAATAAAGAATAGTAGGAGGCAGACCGTTATGCCGACGTTTGCAAGAACAGCATTAATTGTAGGGGGCGTGGCTTCCATGGGAATGCTTGCGATTGTGCTTTTCTATTGGCCTCGTCTTCCGTACATTGTGCCCCAGTTTTTCGACGCCACCGGAGATCCAAACGAATATGCTGCGAAATATTATTTGTTTGTTCCTCCTTTGGCGTTAATCGCTATTTGGACCGGGGCGTATTTTTCTCTTCGCTACCCGGGCTGGTTCCGCCTTCCGGTGCGAATGAACGAGCATCAAATAGAGGTATTTAAGCGTGAGGGACAAATTCTAGTTTCTATTCTGCTCGTGGAGCTTGCCCTCGGGTTCGTTTACGTTCAGTGGCAGACCGTCCGGACAGCCCTGGATGAAAGTGGGGGGCTCGGGTGGTTTTTCCCTTCATTTTTTCTTATTTGTTTAATTGGCACTGCTGTTTATTTCACATGGAGAACAATCACTTTGTGGAGCAAAGCTTCAAACCACCGTTCTTCATCATAATAGACTGCCATCCGGCAGCGTATTGAGGGATGCCTAATGGAACAAGCACGTATACTGATTGTGGAAGACGAAGAAAAAATTGCGCGGGTGCTCGAGCTTGAGCTTACCTATGAAAATTATTATGTTCAAAAAGCGACTGATGGTCTTAAAGGCTTCGCTATGTATCAGGAAAAAACGTGGGATTTAATTATTCTCGATATTATGCTTCCGGGCATTAGCGGCATTGAGCTGCTGCGGCGAATCCGGAGCCAGGACAAAAAAACAGCTGTCCTGCTTGTCACCGCTAAAGATTCGGTAGAGGACAAAGTTTCCGGCCTCGACCTCGGGGCCAACGATTACATTACCAAGCCTTTCCAAATAGAAGAGCTGCTCGCCCGTGTTCGTTCGTCTCTCCGGTTTCAAACAGAGACTGCCTTGAAAGCAGAAGCAGAGGAAGAAGAGCATTGGCTCTCAGCGGGCGAGTTGCGGCTTAATGAGTCGGCCCGGGAAGTATATGCCGGCACGGAACCAGTGGAGCTGACCCGAAGAGAGTTTGATCTGCTTTACTATCTGTTAAGAAATAAAAAACAGGTGCTCTCCCGGGACCAGATTTTAGAACAGGTATGGGGTTTTGATTATATCGGGGAAACAAACGTCGTGGATGTTTACATTCGCTACCTGCGAAATAAAATTGATAAACCGTTCGGCACCACACATATCCAGACTGTCCGCGGCGTTGGCTACGTTGTCAAGGATTCGCCATGAAGCTTGGAAACAAGATTCATTTATATACATCGGTGCTTGTATTTGTCATTGTCGTACTTTTGGTGTTTGCTATCTACTTTTCCTTCTCCCGCATGATGATCGGAAGCGAAGTGGAGCAGACGGTAGAAGAAGCGAGACAGACGGCGTCTACGTTTAATGAATCCGCAGACAACTTTTCGGCTGAACAGCTGCTGAGGGCCTACGCCCCCACTGAAGGCATGGCCAGAATTGTGCTGCAGGACGGATCCAGGGCTGCGACAGTTACCTCTCCGGCAGAAGGAAGCTTAACGGATGAGTCCGTGCAGTATTATTCGGAAGAATACGTCCAGGTGGCCGAATACCAAGGTGAACGGTACGCTTTTGTTTCCGTGCCGGTGATATGGACAAACGGGCAGGTGGCAAATATCCAGATCACCGACAGCCTCCGTCCGACAGAAGAAACGCTGGCGGTGCTCCGTGTAATCCTGATTATTGCCACTATCGCAGCTGTTATCCCGGTATTTCTCTCGGCCCGCCTGTTAAGAAGAGTGATTCTCCGCCCGATTACAGCACTGTCGGCCACAATGCAGGATATTCAAACGAGCGGCAGGTTCAAACGGATTCCCTCATCGTCGAAGTCAAAGGATGAAATTGAACAGCTCGGAGATACATTTAACGAAATGATTGAGCGGCTCGAAGATAACTATCATAAACAGGAGCAGTTTGTATCAAATGCCTCGCATGAGTTAAAAACGCCGCTGACGGTGATTGAATCATATGCCAGCCTTCTTCAGCGAAGAGGGGCTTCCCGGCCGGAAATTATCGAAGAATCAGTGGAGGCTATTCACTCTGAGGCAATTCGGATGAGGGAGCTGACCCAGCAGCTTCTGCTGCTTGCCCGCCATAGTGAAAAAGCAAACCTGCACATGGCAGAGGTGGATTTACAGACGGTAACAGCAGACGCTGTCCAGAATTACCGCAACAGCTATCATCGGGATATTAATTTTTCCGGAAACACGGCGGTGACACAGACTGATTCTGATAAGGTAAAGCAGTTGTTATATATTCTGCTTGATAACGCGAGAAAGTACAGCAGTGACATTATTGATGTGAGAGTTGACACGATGGAAAAAACGCCGTTCATTGCTGTGAGTGACCGCGGCATCGGTATCCCGGAAAAAGACCTTGAGCGTGTTTTCGAACGTTTTTACCGGGTCGATGAGTCGAGAACACGGGCCAGCGGAGGCTATGGGCTTGGTTTATCGCTTGCTAAAGATATTACCGAGGCTCTTGGGGTGAATATTGCGATTGAAAGTACTTATGGCCAGGGCACGGAGGTCCGGCTGGTTTTTCCGGAGAACGGCGAATAAGCTCCCTGTTCTCATCATTTTCTCAGAAAGAGCGATTACAATAGGTGTAATAGAGGGAAGGGGGAGCAGCTTTGAAAAAAGTCATTGTTTTTCTCGTGCTGCTGGCCGGCCTCGTAGTAGCCGCTTTGGGAGTCTGGTGGCTTTCGTCTTACTTTACCCAGGAGATGTCTCCGGAGGAAATTGAACAGGCTGTGCAGGAGCAGTACCAGGGGGAAATTACGAATATCGAAAAACAAGACGGTATTTATGAGGTGACGGCAGAGCTTGACCGGGGAACGTACCAGATGCAGGTGGAAGCTGCAGATGGATCAGTCATAAGTGTCACACAAATTGCTGGCAACAGCACGAATGATACAGAAATGCTAACAGAAGAAGAAGCACGTGCCCGGGCTGAAGAGGAAACTGATTTTTCTATTGAAAAGATCAGCAGGGAAACCCAGGAAGGCACGGCTGTCTATGTAGTGGAATTTGCAGAAGAAGAAGCATTGGAAGAAATGATTATCGATGCCCGGTCCGGTGCTGTGCTGGAAGAAGAGCAAGATGATACTGAAAGCAGCGAAGACGGCCGGCAGACAGTGTTAAATGCGGAAGAAGCTGCATCTGTAGCCCGGGAAGAAGTGGACGGGGAAGTGGACGATGTCGATTTTGAAACGTCCGATGCCGGGGAGCCGTTTTACTACGTGGAGCTCGAGCAGGACGATGAAGAAGCCACGGTGCAGGTACACGGTATCACCGGAGAAATATTATCAATCACCTGGGATGATTAAGTGATTAGGCTGCCTGGATTATCCCAGGTGGCTTTTTTTATTTATATGCTTTTCATGAGCCATTTATGTATTTCTCATCAATTTCTCATTTCCCTATAGGGATATTCTCATGTCAGGAATTTATAGTAAAGGTGTACCAACAAATAAAGGGGGAGATGACCATGAAGGGAAAAATGATTGCAGGCAGTTTGGCGGGGGTCACAGCACTTGGGGCTTTAATTGGCGCAGGAGTTTATACGGCTGGAGGTGTGGGGGCGGAAACATCTTCAGTGCCAGCTTCTGAGGAAACAGCCGCAGAAAGTAAAGAAAGCACCAGCAGCGGAAACGGCAAGGAAAAAATCTCCGCTGATGAAGCTGTAATGATTGCTGAAAAAGAAACAAATGGCAAAGCGGTGGAACTGCAGCTGGATATGGAAGACCAGAAGTATGAGGTAGAGGTTGAAGGGGAAGACGAATATGACATTGAAGTAGGTGCATTCTCCGGTGAGGTGATTCAAAAAGAAACTGACGATGATAAAGACAATGAAGAGCCGCTGGTGCAGGACGGGGACAGCGTTAGTTTAGAGGATATTGTGGCTTCGGGGATGGGTGAATTGTCTGGTGAGCTGGACGAGTGGGAACTTGACCGCGAAGAGAGTGGCTATGATCTGTCGGTAGAAACGAATGAACAGGAAGGCAACTTTTTCATAAATAATGCAGACGGTACGATCGCTTCGAGGGATATTGAAGACGACCATGACGACGACAACGATGACGACAGGGACGATGATTAAAAGCTAAGAAAAGCAGACGATTGGGATCCGAAAGGAGTCTTGCAGGCATGGCACTATTAAGGGAAAAGGTGCTGAGTTCGCAGCTGCACCGGGCAAAAAACATCTTATGGAATGAATGGCATGAGGATAAACGGCCGGCGCTCTGCCCGGGGCTTAGAATCGGAGATAGAGCACCAGCATTCTCTCTTCCTGGTACTGAGGGAAATAATATTACTTTAAATCAGCTTCTTCTTCAGGGGCCGGTAGTACTTCTCTTCTGTTTTGGCGGATGGATGCATGCAGAAAAAGACAGACTATGGAGCTACGAAGAAGCCTCCCCTTTGCTGAGGCAGATGGGCGCCCAAGTAGTAGTAGCTGCCGCTGAACAGATATCTGTTCTCCAAAAAGAGGCGAAGCACATGCCGTTTACAGGGAAAGTGCTTGCAGATACAAATGCAGTGGCAGCCTCGTGGTACAACGCGTGCATCTCCTGCCGGGATTACCTGCTTCAGGACGTACCAGAGGTTAAAGCAGCTCTGCGGGATACCGGCTACTATTCTTATTGTCCTGCAGACATGACCTATGTCATTGACCAGGATGGTACGGTGGCAGCCTCTGTCTGGGAAGCGGCCCGGCCGGATCCCTACTGGATCGTTAATGAGCTTGTACAATTGAAAGAACGGTAAGACCCCGCCTGAAAAGGTGATAAAATATGGAAAGGCAGTCCGTGCAGGCGCGGGCTGCTTTTGTTTGAAATACATTCGTGCCAGCTCTTTGCCATAAGCTGAAAGTATCAAGAATTTACCGAAAATTATCCCTCCATACATAGCGCGCTGGAATAAATATATACCTGTATGTAGTAGTGCATACGGTATCAGTTTTTATAAACATCTAGATATAGAAGCAGGTCTTACTTACTGAATTTTTTTCTGTCAGAAAATGTGCACAATTATCAGGGTAGAATCGCAGAGCATAAGGAAGTATAGCAGAGATTTTAAATGTCAAGAGGATAAAACGAAAAAATATCTATATCATGTATGTTGAAAAAGGAGATTACACCATATATAGTAGTGGTATAAGAAGGATGTACACAAGTTCGTACATTTTAGAAATAAAGGAGGGGATTCGATGATACCGATCATTTTTGATTCTATGACGGGCAACGTGAAGCGTTTCGCAGAAAAAATCCCGTTTGACCGGGTATACAGTCTGAATGAAGCGGAACAAATCGATGAACCGTTTATCCTTATCACCTATACGAAAGGCTTTGGAAATATTCCGGAATCCACAGAAGCATTTCTTGAAGATCATGCAGAGCAGCTTCTTGCTGTGGCGTCGAGCGGAAACAAAGTATGGGGAGACAATTTTGCGAAAAGCGCTAACCAGATTGCAGTAAACTACAACGTTCCTATACTCCATAAATTCGAACTGAGCGGAACAAAAAACGATGTGTCCATTTTCGCAGAGGAGGCGATGAAAGTTGCAACAAACACAAACCACCGACTGGATCCAGTTAAACAATGAAATCATGTTTCAAAAGGACGGGTCCTTTCAATTTGAAAAAGACAAAGAAGCCGTTTACCAATACTTTATTCAATACGTCAACCAGCATACTGTTTTCTTTCACGATCTGAGAGAAAAGCTCGACTATCTGCTTGAAAACGATTTTTATGAAAAAGAATTCCTTGAAGCGTATTCTTTTGAAGAAATTGAGCGGGTCTACAACCTGTGCTATGAAAAGAAATTCCGTTTTCCTTCATTCATGAGTGCGTTTAAATTTTACAATGACTATGCGTTGAAAACCAATGATCAGAAAATGATCCTTGAGCGCTATGAAGACCGGGTGGCTGTTGTGGCCCTTTATTTCGGCAATGGAGACGCCGGGAAAGCCGAACAGTTTGCGGAAATGATGATGAGCCAGGATTATCAGCCGAGTACCCCGACGTTCCTGAATGCCGGCAGAAAACGGCGCGGAGAATTAGTCAGCTGCTTCCTGCTTGAAGTAAATGACTCTTTAAACGATATTTCCCGGGCTGTTGATATTTCCATGCAGCTGTCCAAAGTAGGCGGCGGTGTATCCCTGAACTTATCGAAACTTCGGGCAAAAGGCGAAGCCATTAAAGACGTAGAAAACGCGACAAAAGGCGTCGTCGGCGTAATGAAGCTGCTCGACAATGCCTTTCGTTACGCAGACCAAATGGGACAGCGCCAGGGCTCCGGTGCAGCTTATTTAAACATTTTCCATCGGGACATCCACGACTTCCTGGACTCGAAGAAAATTTCGGCTGACGAAGATGTGCGTGTTAAAACATTGTCGATCGGGGTTGTAATTCCGGACAAATTCGTTGAACTTGCCCGCCAGGGTAAGGATATGTACCTGTTCTATCCGCACACCGTTTACCGGGCGTACGGGGAGCATCTTGATGAAATGGATATGAGCGAAATGTACGACAAGCTCGTAGAAGACGACCGTGTGAAAAAAGACAAAGTCGATGCCCGCCGCATGCTTGAAAAGCTGGCGATTCTCCGGTCGGAATCCGGATATCCGTACTTGATGTTCCAGGATAACGTGAACCGTGCGCATGCTTTGAATAACGTCTCCAAAGTGAAATTTTCCAATCTCTGCTCTGAAGTGCTGCAGGCCTCTGAAGTGTCAAGCTATACGGATTACGGTGAGGAAGATGAAGTCGGACTCGATATTTCCTGCAACCTCGGTTCATTGAACATCGCCAATGTTATGAAGCACAAAACGATCAAGGATACGGTGAAACTCGCTACCGATTCCCTGACCCATGTAGCAACGCACACTAACATTACGAATGCTCCGGCTGTGCGCCGAGGCAACCAGATGATGAAATCGATTGGTCTCGGAGCGATGAACCTGCACGGCTTTTTAGCGCAGAACCATATCGCGTACGAAAGCGAGGAAGCACGGGAATTCGCCGATTTCTTCTTTATGGCCATGAATTTCTATTCCATTCAGCGTTCAATGGAGCTTGCAAAGGAAACTGGAGAAACGTTTTACGGATTCGAAGGCTCGAGCTATGCGGACGGCTCCTACTTTAAGAAATACCTGAACCGTTCCTACCTGCCGTCCTCAGCTAAGATTGCCGGCCTGTTTGAAGGAATGGCTATGCCGGATGCGGAAGACTGGAAAGAGCTGATGGAGCAGGTGCAGGAGCACGGATTGTTCCACAGCTACCGCCTGGCGATCGCACCGACCGGCTCCATTTCCTATGTACAGTCGGCTACGGCTTCGGTTATGCCGATCATGGAGCGTATTGAAGAACGGACGTACGGCAACTCGAAAACGTATTATCCAATGCCGGGCCTCGCGCCGGATAACTGGTTCTTCTATAAAGCGGCCTATGATATGGACATGTTCAATGTCGTAGATATGATCGCAGCTATCCAGGAGCACATCGATCAGGGCATCAGCTTTACGCTCTTTGTGCGTGACACCATCACGACGAGAGACTTGAACCGGATTGATCTTTACGCCCACCATAAAGGCATCAAGACGATTTATTATGCACGGACAAAAGACACAGGACAGGACGACTGCCTCTCCTGCGTCGTGTAAAGAAAGGAGCACCACCCCATGAATCAAATTTTTGACGCAGCCGACTGGTCAAAACAAGACGACGACTTTACGCAGATGTTTTACAGCCAGAACGTAAAACAGTTTTGGCTTCCAGAGGAAATATCACTCAACGGGGATCTGCTCACGTGGAAATATTTAACCGATGAAGAGAAAGATACGTATATGAAGGTACTCGCCGGCTTGACCCTGCTCGACACTGAGCAGGGAAATGTCGGCATGCCAAAGGTTGCTGAGCAGGTGGAAGGCCACCAGCGCAAGGCAGTATTAAACTTTATGGCAATGATGGAAAATGCAGTGCATGCGAAATCCTATTCAAACATTTTCATGACGCTCGCTTCCACAGAAGTAATTAATGAACTGTTTGAATGGGTGAAGGAAAATCCGCACCTGCAGAAAAAAGCTTCCCGCATTGTAGAGCAGTACAATAAAATTGAAGACGGAGACGAAATTTCTCTGTACAAAGCCATGGTGGCTTCGGTTTATCTTGAAAGCTTTCTGTTTTACAGCGGCTTTTATTATCCGCTTTATTTCTATGGTCAGGGTAAGCTCATGCAGAGCGGGGAAATCATTAACCTGATTATCCGTGATGAAGCGATCCACGGCGTATATGTCGGCCTGTTGGCACAGGAAATTTACAAGCGCCAGACACCGGAAAAGCAGGAAGAACTGCGGGAATTTGCCCACGACCTGCTCATGGATCTGTATGAAAATGAACTGCTTTATACCGAGCAGCTTTACGATCCGGTTGGGCTGACCTCCGACGTGAAAAAGTTCCTTCGTTATAATGCAAATAAGGCATTAATGAACTTAGGACTGGATGCGTATTTTGAAGAAGAAGAAATTAATCCGATCGTATTAAACGGCATGGATACAAAAACAAAATCCCACGATTTCTTCTCCATGAAAGGAAACGGCTACAAAAAAGCAACAGTAGAACCGGTCCGGGATGAAGATTTCATTTTTGATTAACAATAAAAGCCGGGCATCTGCCTGGCTTTTTTTGCTGTGTATTTCAAAGAGTTCCGCTATAATGAAATACAGAAGAATATCACAATGAGGTGAACAAGATGGGTAAAATGGACGAAATGATTGTAGTGGCCCCAAGAGAGCAGGTGTTCGCACGCGAGGCGCGGACCTTTCACGGAGTGCAGGACGAGCAGGGGCAGATTCAGGAAATTCTCGGCACGATTGCGGATACATATACAGAAAAAAGACGGGGAGACGCCGAAGAAGACCCGTCCTGGAAACAGCCGATTCCCTACGTGGTGATCCGCAAGGGGGAAAAACTGTACGCGTATGAACGGCTTGCTGGCGGAGGGGAAGGAAGACTGCACAACAAATTATCTCTTGGCTTTGGGGGGCATATGAATGCTGAAGCAGGCGTTTCGACGTTTCAGGAGCTGCTGCATACAAATGCCGATCGTGAACTTGAAGAAGAACTGCATATTTCTTCTCTAGAAGAAGCAGAAATGCAGGCGCTTGGGCTGATCAATGACGATAATAACGCCGTTGGCGAAGTGCACCTCGGGATTCTATATACATTTGTGCTTCCGGAGCATGTGGATGTTCAGGTAAAAGAAACCGAACAGATCCGCGGCTTCTGGACGAATGTGGAAGAGCTTTCCCAACCGGAAATATATGAACGGCTTGAGACATGGTCCCAATTTGTCGTAGATATCCTCGATAAATAAACAAGAAGCTGTTTCCTTTACATGGAAACAGCTTCTTAATTTACTTTCCACTTAGTTGCTGCAGGGCGTCAAGGCCTATCGTTACTGCTTCACTCATGGATTCGCCGCCGCCAAAAGCTGCTGCGACGCCCATATATTCTTTAATTTCTTCCTCCGAGCAACCGTGATGGAGGCATTGGTCCATATGGTAAACAATACATGTCGTATCGCCTTGATGCACGCCGATAGCGAGCGCCGTTAAATGCTTTTGAGCTGTGGAAACCTCTCCACTTTCAAAGGCACTAGAGGTGAAGCGATTATAATTTTTCGCAATCTCCTGATAGGATTCACTGAATTGTTCGATACCGCGGCGGTATTCGCTTAATATTTCTTTGGCGTCAATAACTGCCATAACTGTTCACTCCTTTTTAGGGTACTGAAAGAAGCATTCCCGGTTTTGATAAATTCAAACAAGGCAGCTGGAAACGATCTGTAATATAAAAAAATCTGCCGGGCCCGGCAGATTTACTTTAGTAGTATTTAGAGAAAAACTCGCTTACCTGGTCGGGAGTTTTAGCGTCCGCGCTGTGCAGATGGCCTATTTTCTCACCGTTTTGGAATACGAGAATACTCGGTATGCCCATAACTTCCTGTTCGCTTGTAATATCTGGAAGCTGCTCAGTGTCGACTTTATGCAATGGGAGATTGTCAAAGTGGTTCAGTACGTCGTCCATGAACATATCAAGTCTCCGGCAGTCCGGGCACCACCCGGCTGAAAATTCTACTGCCACCGGTGTCTCTGTTTGTATAGTCTCCTTAAAAGAATCTCTGGATTCAATGCGAGTGCTTGTAGTCATTACTCATTAGCTCCTTTCATGTTGTCATCTATTGTAACAAAGGTATAAAAGTGTGCAAAAAATAAGAAGGAGAATGAATAAACTGGAAATGTCTGTTAGGATGAAAATATACATAATTAGTGCTGTGTTATTTATTTTTTCTGCGGGGAGGAGCTGGCTGACACGAGGTTTTTCAAAAGGACGGCAGCGGGTAATGCCTTTGTTTGCGGCCGCCTTTGGAAACGAAACAGAAGATGCAGAACAATGGATTTCGAAACTGGAAAGCAATAGGCTTTCTCTGAAAGAAACAGAAGAAACGGCTGCAGCTCCAGTTTCCATGAATCTTGGAAGCAAAATGTGGGAGGAAAACAGTACAAGCATAGAAATAGCGGTGCATGAGTTCAGCTCTCAGGAGGCAGCCATCCAGGCGGAAAAACAGTTTCAAGAAGAAATGACTGAAGACGGGGATGGGGAGATGCTTCCTAGTGAACGGCCGTTTCATAACCTATGTCTTTATATGCATATAATGGAGATACATACGATTTTTCGGCATTTATGGACAAGATACCACTCCCATCCTAAAAGCATGTGAAAAGCAAAGCCGGTCTGCCTGAAAAGGTAAGGCCGGTTTTTATTGTTTATGAAAAGTTAAGGAAAAAAGAAGAAGGTACATTGACATTTAAAACCGGAATGATAAAATGAAAAATGTAATTGATAATGAATATCATTAATAATTAGACGTAGAACGATGCAATTGTTCTTGGGAAATGAAGTGTTTACAGATGAAATGGTGGTACTTACTTGTTCTTCTCGTTCTTCTTTCGGCGGCTTCCCTGTTTATCGGCGTTCAGACGGTGTCGGTGCAGGGGTTGATGGCTGGAAATGAAGATGAATGGCGCACATTGACCTCGAGCCGTGTACCGCGGCTTCTTAGTATTATTATGGCCGGCATGGGGATGGCCATCTGCGGATTGATCATGCAGCAGTTGAGTCGGAACCGCTTCGTTTCCCCAACTACGGCTGGCACGATGGATTCGGCCCGGTTTGGTATTTTAGTGGCCATGATCTGGTTCGGCGGAGCTTCACCGCTGCTCCGGACCGGAGTAGCTTTTTTATTTGCCCTTATTGGTACATTTATTTTTATGACTATTCTTGAACGGGTGAAATTTAAAGATCCTATTTTTATTCCGCTAGTAGGACTCATGTTTGGAAACATTGTAGGCTCGGTAACGACATTTTTTGCCCTGAAATATGATGTGGTGCAAAACATGTCAGCCTGGCTGCAGGGGGATTTTTCACTAATTGTAAACGGACAGTATGAGCTACTGTATGTCAGCATTCCGCTTATTCTAATAGCTTACATATTTGCGGGCCGGTTTACGATCGCCGGCATGGGAGAAGAATTTGCGGTGAATCTGGGTCTGAATTACCGTACAGTGGTCAACCTGGGCATTACCATCGTTGCCGCTGTGACCGCAGTCGTTATATTAACAGTGGGAACCATCCCGTTTTTAGGTCTGGTAGTACCAAATATTGTGGCAATCTACCTGGGGGACAATCTGCAGAAAACGCTGATTCATACCGCCCTGCTTGGAGCCGTGTTTGTGCTTGTCTGTGACATTTTTGGACGTCTGATTGTTTTTCCGTACGAAGTTCCTATCGGTTTAACTGTGGGTGTACTTGGCAGTTTCTTATTCCTCTATATGCTGATGAGGAGGAAGAAATATGCGTTTTAATTGGAAGATCATGAGTCTGGCCATGCTCTCACTTGTTCTGGCCGCTATCTTTATGTTTACAGACGCAGGAGGCAATTGGGATTATGTTTTGCAGCACCGGGCAGAGAAGCTTCTTGCAATGGTAATGACCGGCGGTGCGATTGCCTTTTCTACTGTCATTTTTCAAACCATTACGAATAATCGGATTTTAACACCGAGTATTATCGGTCTTGATTCGTTGTACATTTTGCTGCAGACAGCGCTTGTGTTCTTTTTTGGTTCTACCTCGGCACTTGTAATCAACGGTCCGCTGAATTTTTTTGTCTCACTTGCTCTCATGCTCGGCTTTGCCGTTATTCTTTACTACTTTTTGTTCCAGGGGGAGCAGCAGGATATTTTCTTTTTGCTTCTTGTCGGAATTGTATGCGGGACCTTGTTCAGCAGTATTTCTACGTTTTTACAAGTCCTCATATCACCAGATGAATTTTTGACGATCCAGGATAATATGTTTGCAAGCTTTAATAATGTGAATTCAAACATTCTCGGCATTTCAGTAGCGGTGTTTGTACTGTTATTTATCTACTCCTTGACCTTTATGAAATATTTGAACGTGCTTTCCCTCGGAAAGGACCAGGCGGTGAACCTGGGAGTGCCATATAAGTATGCGGTGAAGCGGCTGCTTGTCATTGTAGTGCTGTTTATTTCCATTGCCACCGCCCTGGTTGGGCCTATTACGTTTTTAGGCCTGCTTGTGGCTAATGTCGCTTATGAACTGATGAAGGATTACCGGCACAGTGTGCTGCTTGCTGCCGCCGCACTTGCGGCTGTAGCATTTTTAATCGGCGGACAGCTGCTTGTCGAACGGGTGCTTGGTTTTAACACTGCAATTAGTGTCATTGTGAACTTTATCGGAGGCATTTACTTTATTTATCTATTATTAAGGGGGAACAAAGCATGGTCCAGGTAATGAATGTAACAAAAAAGTATGATGAAACACCAGTCGTAAACGATGTATCCGTAACGATTAAACAGGGACAGATTACCTCATTCATCGGACCAAACGGCGCTGGAAAAAGTACGCTGCTGTCAATGATCAGCCGTTTGATCGCGAAGGACGCGGGCGAAGTTAGGATCGGCGACAAAGACATTACGAAAACAAAAAGCCGGGAGCTGGCGAAGAAACTGGCGATCTTAAAACAGTCCAACGAAATGAATGCCCGGCTGACGGTGCGTGAGCTGATATCGTTTGGCCGCTTTCCCTATTCGCAGGGCAGGCTGAACGCTGAAGATTGGGAGCATGTGGATCAGGCTATTGATTATATGGAGCTTTGGAGCATGCAGGATTCTTATATTCACCAGCTGAGCGGAGGCCAGCGGCAGCGGGCTTTTATTGCGATGGTTATTGCTCAGGACACTGACTATATCCTGCTCGATGAACCGCTCAATAATCTGGACATGAAGCACTCAGTGCAGATCATGAAAGTACTTCGCCGTTTAGTGAAAGATATGGGCAAAACCGTGCTTTTGGTTATTCATGATATTAATTTCGCCTCCTGTTACTCCGATGACATTGTCGCTTTGAAAAACGGGCACATTGTAGCCCAGGGCACGACCGAAGAGATGATGGCATCAGAAGTGTTGACAGATATCTACGAAATGGATATGCCTATCTGTCGTATTAACGATCAAAAAATCTGTGTTTACTTTACGTAAACCAGGTCTCCGGCCCGTTAATACGGCAAAAGAGTAACAGGAGGAGGGAGAGCCAATACTTCAGGCTGGAAAAAACAAATTAACCAGGGGGAATGGGAAATGAAAAAGAACAAATGGATGCTTACTTCAACGGCGGTGTTTGGCACAGTTTTTATTGCTGCATGCGGGGCTGATAACTCAGAATCATCAACTGCGGAAGGTGAAAACAGTGACAGCACCAGTGAAGAAAGCAGCAATGAAGACAACGGAGGAAAGGAAAGCGGCGGCGAAGTGACCGTAGAACACGAATTGGGTGAAGCGACGGTGCCGGAAAATCCAGAAAACGTCGTTGTGTTTAATTACGAAATGCTCGAAACCCTGGATGAACTAAATGTAGGCGTAAACGGCGTAGCCCAGGAATCGCTCCCTTCCTATCTGGATGATTATGGAAGCGATGACTACGAAAATATCGGGAGCTTAAAAGAGCCGGACTTCGAAGCAATCAACGCGATGGAGCCGGATGTGATCATCATTTCAGGACGTCAGAGCGATGCCTATGAAGAACTGAGTGAAATTGCTCCAACTGTTTATACAGCAGTGGACACGGAAAACTACATGGAATCCTTTGACAGCAACATGGAGATGATCGGGGAAATCTTCCAAAAAGAAGAGGAAGTGCAGGAAAAAGTAGACAAGCTTCATGCCCGTATTGACGATCTAAACGAAACTACTGAAGATGTAGGACCTTCTTTAGTAACACTGGTAAATGACGGTTCCTTAAGTGTTTACGGGGAAGGCTCCCGCTTTGGCCTGATCCATGACGTATTCGGCGTACCGGCAGCGGATGAAAATATCGAAGCATCTACACACGGGCAGAGTGCTTCCTTTGAATACTTAGCAGAAGAAGATCCAGAGCACCTTTTTGTAGTGGACCGCAGTGCAGTAGTCAGCCAGGGCGGCGAAGAGCAGACAGCTGCCGAAACTCTTGACAATGATATTGTAAATGAAACACAAGCAGCCCAGAATGATAATATTCATTATTTGGATCCAGAGTACTGGTACCTCTCCGGCGGCGGCCTTCAGTCGATGGATGAAATGATTACGGAAATTGAAGAAGCAGTGGCTTCGTCTGAAGAGGAATAAAAAAATAGTCACGTGCCTAAGGGCATGTGACTATTTTTTGCGTAGGGCGACAATCAAAAGTGCAACGGTAATAAACAAAAATGCAGTGAATGATAAAAGAGGGATGGTAACGAAACCAAGCCATTGGGCAGACTGATCGGAACAGGAAACGGTGCCGGTGCACTCCGTGGCCTGCTGCAGCACCGGAAGCTTTTGGTACAGATAATGATAGCCTGCAAGCAGCATACCTGGAACAGCCAGCGGAAGCGCATACCATACGACCTGCCGTTCCCCGCGGAATACAGCGACCCCTAACATGACTGCGAGCGGGTACATAAGAATGCGCTGGTACCAGCAAAGCTCACAGGGGATATACCCTAAAATTTCGCTGAACGATAAGCTGCCGAGTGTAGCAATAATGGCCATCACCCAGGCTGCACTTAATAAACGTTCCATCATGGGCGCTACTCTCCTGCCTCTTCTGCAATCATATCGAGCAGCTCCTGGTAGCTGTCCCCTTCAAACAATTCCCCGTTCACAAATACGGAAGGGGTGCTGTTTACGCCAAGGTCTTCGGCCATGGAGCGGTCATTTTCCACTTCTTCTTCGTAGGTCCCGTTTTCATAAGCTTCGACAACTGTGGTTACTTCTTCCCCGGAAGCAGTCTCCCGAAGCAGCTCCGTCAGGCGCTCCTGGTCAAAGTAGTTTCCGCTTTCGTTCTGCGGCTGATTGGCAAACAGCGTATCATGGAAGTTCCAGAAGGCTTCATCCCCGAGTTCGCCGTAAACGGCCTCGCTGAATTCTGCCGCTGTTGTGGAATCCTCACTTAAAAACGGATAGTGAACATAATGAAAAGCAGCATCGCCGGATTCAACAAACTGGGCTTCAATTTCAGGAACGACTGATTCGTGAAAGTTTTGGCAGGCAGGGCACTTATAATCACCAAATTCGACGACTGTAACTGGAGCGTCCTCTTCTCCCTTGAGCGGCTGGCCGCTCGTTTCCAAGTTTTCACCACTGTTTTCTCCAGAATTATCACTGCCGCCGCTGAAATTGCCCACGAGAATAATAGCAAGCAAAATCACAGCTATAACGGCTACAATAGCTGCAAATGTACGGCCCGAACTCGGCCTTGGTTTTTTGGACATAGGAAACTCCCTTCGTGCGTAACTATGTATTAACATTAGTACCCTCATAATTTACCATAAATTGTGGGAAACTCAAATGCTCTTAAAATAAAGCTGAAAAGAAAGAGAACTGCCTGAAACGGCAGCTCCCTTAGAGTTTATAAATCTGCGTCTGTGACGGCTCCTTTTGCACTTGAAGAAACCAGTTTAGCGTATTTGGCAAGAGCTCCTCGTTTTTCTGGAAGGTCCGGAGCCTGCCAGGCGTTCCGGCGTCTTTCAAACTCTTCGTCGGAAATGTGAAGGTTGATCTCCTGCGTGTCGCTATCGATGGAGATGATGTCCCCGTTTTGAAGCAGCCCGATCGGACCGCCAACGCTTGCCTCAGGAGCTACGTGCCCGATAACAAAACCATGGGAGCCTCCGGAAAAACGACCGTCAGTCATAAGCGCTACTTTGCCGCCGAGGCCGCGGCCGACGATCATCGAAGTAACAGAAAGCATTTCCGGCATGCCCGGGCCGCCCTGCGGACCAACATAACGGATGACGAGCACGTCGCCTTCGACGATTTCTCCGTCCATGATAGCTTTTGTTGCCGATTCTTCACTGTTGAACACTTTGACCGTGCCCTCGAATCGGCTGATCTTCTGGCCGGACAGTTTAATAACGGAGCCTTCCGGTGCCACATTTCCTTTCAAAACAACGAGCGGGCCGGTCTTTTTAAATGGTTCCGCTACAGGGCGGATAATTTCCTGGCCCTCTTTCAGGGAAGGGACAGCATCAAGATTTTCTGCAAGTGTTTTACTGGTTACGGTAAGACAATCGCCGTGCAGAAGCCCTTCCTCGTAAAGAAGCTTCATGACGGCCGGCACGCCTCCGATTTCGTAAAGATCCTGCATCACGTATTTACCACTCGGTTTTAGGTCAGCAATATGAGGTACGTTCTGCCGGACACGTTCAAAATCATCGTAAGACAGATCAACGTCTGCCGAATGGGCGATCGCGAGTAGGTGCAAAAACGCATTGGTGGATCCGCCAAGGGCCATAACAACCGTAATGGCGTTTTCAAATGCTTTTTTCGTCATGATGTCTTTCGGAAGAATGTTATTTTCAAGCAGCTCGATGGTCAATTCCCCAGCCTGCCTGCACTCGGTTTCTTTGTATTCGTAAATTGCAGGGGTGGAGGAGGAACCCGGAATGCTCATACCGAGCGCTTCTACGGCAGCGGCCATCGTATTGGCTGTATACATGCCGCCACAAGCGCCGGCACCCGGACATGCATTACACTCCACCTGGTGAAGCTCTTCATCGCTGATCTGGCCGGTCTGGTGCTGGCCGACAGCCTCGAAGGACGAAACAATATCAATGTCTTTGCCGTTTAACTTTCCGGGCTGAATGGTTCCACCGTAAACGTACACGGAAGGGATGTTCATCCGGGCTAGAGAGATAACGCAGCCCGGTGTTGTTTTATCACAGCCGCCGATAGCCACGACGCCGTCGAGGCGCTCAGCATTGGTTACAGTTTCGATCGAGTCAGCAATAATTTCCCGGCTTGGAAGGGAGTAATGCATGCCTTCGTGCCCCATGGCGATACCGTCAGAAACGGTGATCGTGTTGAAAATAAGCGGGGCGCCTCCATTGGTGGCAGCTCCCTGCTTCGCGTGGCGTGCAAGGTTATCGATATGTACGTTGCACGGAGTAACCTCGCTCCATGTGCTTGCAATGCCAATCATTGGTTTTTTAAAATCGTCGTCCGTAAAGCCGACGGCCCGAAGCATCGCCCGGTTTGGCGCGCGATTGGCGCCTTCACTGATGGCTTTACTGCGGTTTCGTAAGTCTTTTTCTGTTTTTCCCATTGCTATGACCCTCTCTCATGAAGTTTTGTCGCAAACAATGTGCATGACGGCTCACGTACTCCATACGCAGCACGAATATTTTTTCTGCATAAACAAATGTCTATCTAACAAGGACTATTCACTATCATACTAGGAATAGATGATTGTTTCAACGTAACAGCGATAGTGAAAAAAGTTATTTCTGAAAAAAAGGAAAATTAGTCTGATAGATAACTTTACAAGAAGGTGGGAAAGATAGGCGAAGTCAATTATGATATAGATAACCTATCTCTATTTAGAGAAAAAAATGGAGGGATGACGTTGAAAGAACCAATTATATGGGCTGTGGCGATGTTGGTTGCGTTTCTCGCTCTGTTTTTAACGGGAACTCTGCAGCTGCAGGGATTCGAAAGTGTTATCATTCAAATGGTTGGTTTCAGTGGCATGGTCTTTGCGATTTTGTATAGTGTACTGCTGACACAGAAATCAAATGAGGAAAAGGATCAGACATTCAAACGGTGAGTGAAGGCCGGCATTATAATGAAAAAAGCATCCGGAATAGAAACCGGATGCTTTTTGTGTGTCTTATTTTGCAGAAGTGGAAGTTGTTTGGTGCGACAAACGATCCGAGCTTGGCTGGATCGCGGAAGTGTCCTGGCGGTTGGCCAGAAATTCCGGGCGCGGCTCCTGGCCGCTGAACGGATCCACGAGCTTGTTTTCCACCGAGTTGAATACGAAGAACACGTTGCTGCGCGGATACGGCGAGATGTTGCCGGCCGAGCCGTGCATCGTGTTGCAGTCAAAGAAGAGCACCGAGCCCGCCGGGCCGGTCGCGCGGTCAATCTGGCCGCCGGCCTGCTCCGTGAGCCATTCCATGCTTTCGTTGTCCGGCACGCCGGTCTCCTGCTTTTTCAGCGACTGCTTGAAGTTGTCCTCCGGCGTCGTGCCCGGGCAGGAGACGTACCATTTCTGCGACCCCGGGATCAGCATGAGCGGGCCGTTGAACTCGTAGTTGTCCGTGAGGATGATCGAGCAGCTGAGCGCCCGCATGTCCGGCATGCCGTCTTCCA
>NZ_NPFA01000024.1 GCF_002265875.1 Marinococcus halophilus | reverse complement strand
TTTTGATGCCTACAATCAAAAGTTTTCCACCCGCTGCCACCTGGGCTTCGCCCAGGCCCAACATCAATTGGAAGATATGTTTCAACGGCAGGGTTAACTTCAAGGCTGGAAAAGGACAGCCGTTTACACAAAATTATTGACGGTCCCCCATCCATTTTCGGGAAAGAAACAATAAATGAAGACTAAGAAGAAGGTGATCAGCTTGGCAAAAAGACTAGACCGTGAACAATGGAGTGTATTTCAAAGCGAGCTTTATCAAACAAACACGACTGTCGTAGTGACAGATGATTTGATATTAATCACAGATCCTACGTGGCTTCCAGCTGAAATTGAAGAGATAAGGGAGTTTGTGGAGGAGCGGAGAAGTAATCAGCCTGTATATCTGCTGCTGACCCATTCAGATTTCGATCATGTTATTGGAGCCGGAGCGTTCCCCGAAGCGACTATTATTGCTTCCCGTGGATTTAACGCCAGATCGGATAAAGAAAACATTGTGCAGGAAATGAAAGAGTTTGACGAAACGTACTACATTCACCGCAATTACGATACCTCTTACCCGGACCCGGATATTATCGTTGACTCCGATGAGCAGGTGCTTGAGGAAGGAGAAACCAAAATTACTTTCTATCTGGCACCCGGCCACACTGTGGATGGGCTGGCGGCGGTCATAGAGCCTCTTGGTCTCTGTATTGCCGGAGACTATTTAAGCAATGTAGAGATCCCGATTATTGAATATCACAGCGAATCCTATCAATTTACGTTAAAGAAGCTGGATGAACTTTGGAATGACGGAAAGTACAGTACTGTAGTGCCGGGGCACGGGCTGGTGGCTTCGAAGCCCGAAGAAATAGAAAAACGACTCCGGGATTCAGAATGGTATATTGAAAAAACGAAAACATCGCTGGAAGACCCGTACGTAGAAAGCGCCATTTTTGCATTTATTGACCGCCACAAATTTGAAGCTCCGTTAAAGCAGGTGCATGAAAGTAATAAAGAACAATTAAAAACGGAAAGATAAAAAACTGGCTGCTCCGGGCAAGGGCAGCCAGTTTTCGTTTGAATTTTTTTATTCGGAGGACTCAGTTTGATTACGTGGAAGGATTAATACCTCTACACGCCTGTTTTGGGCCCGGCCTTCTGCAGTGTCATTCGAAGCAACCGGCTCAAACTCTCCAAACCCCTTGGCACTGAAATCTCTTGGATCTAGGTCGGGATTTTCGAGCACAATTTCCATGAAATGCACCGCTCTCATCACGCTGAGTTCCCAGTTTGTATTGAAGTCTGCATTTGCAATAGGAGTATCGTCCGTATGACCGCTGATAATAATATTGCGCGGGGGGTTTAGTACAAGCAATTCAGACATGTCCTCGGCCGTTTGAAGAGCTTCATCGCGTATTTCTGCTTCACCGACCTCGAATAAAATATTGTCCTTGATGGAAAGAAGCAGGCCGTCGTCGGAGAGCCGGGTCGTAAACTGGCCTTCAAGGCCGCGTTCATCAATAAATCCTTCGACCCTCTCCTGAAGCTCGGCAAGTTCGTTTTGATCTTCTGCTTCTTCGGTAACGGTGGGCGGGCTTTCATCAACGTTATCTTCGGCATTCAGCTCTTCGACAGAGCTTCCGGATTCATTAATGCCGCTTCCTCCAGTGAAAACAGAGTTAAACGATTCGGAGATTTGGTCAAATTTCCTGGCATCTACTTCGCTTGAGGCAAACAAAACAATAAAGAGGGCAAGCAGCAGGGTCAGCAGGTCTGCGTAGGGAAGAAGCCATGCTTCGCTGACATGCTCCTCCTCTTCTTTTTTCCGCTGCCGCCGCCTAGCCATTTTCGGTGCCTTCCTTCCACTCTGTTTCCTGGGCCGCTTCCATAATTTTTTCACGATCCTTTGCCGGAACATACATTAGAAGTTTTTGTTCAATCGTTTTTGGAGGCTGTCCTTCCTGAACCGATAATACGCCTTCGATCATGACACTGCGCACATGGATTTCATGCTTGGATTTACGCTTAAGTTTATTGGCAAAAGGGTGCCAGAGGACGTAGCCGGTGAAAATACCAAGAAGAGTGGCGACGAAGGCAGCACTGATCGCCTCTCCGAGTTTATCGATATCGGACATATCAGCTAGCGCCGCAATAAGGCCGACCACAGCGCCCAGAACGCCAAGTGTGGGAGCGTAGGTTCCTGCCTGGGTGAAAATGGACACCCCAGTTTGATGACGGGATTCGATTGCTTCAAGCTCTTCACTCATGATGTCACGGATGAAATCTGAGTTCTGGCCGTCCACAGCCATTGTCATACCATTACGAAGAAAGGGATCCTGGATGTCCTGAACGTCACCTTCGAGGGCCAAAAGACCTTCTTTTCTAGCGGTTTGGGCCCAGCTGGAGAACATAGGAACAAGCTGAGCGACACTCCATTCACTCTGATTTTTAAATAAAACGCCGAAAAGCTTCGGCACGTTTTTTAATTCGTCACCAGGGAAAGCAATCACTACGGTAGCAATCGTGCCTCCGAAAATAATTAATAAAGCGGCCGGGTTAAGCAAAGAAACGAGCTCCATCCCTTTAATGGCAATACCGCTCATAATAGCTGCAAAGGCTATAATAATACCAATGATTGATGCTTTATCCATACGTATCAATCCTTTATGTTTGATTCTACTGTTTATATCGGCACTCGGGATGCTAACATAAAGAAGGAAAGAAAAATCGTGAGGAAGTAAGGAATAATTAACTAGACGTGCAGTTTCATAAATACTAAAAGCATGAACGCTGTCCTAAACGGCAGGAGAGGGAGGCGCACAATGAAAAAATGGATGATCGCTGCTGGAACGCTGGGGCTGCTGGTCAGCGCAGGCTGTGCAAATAATGAGAGCGGGGAGAACGGAGCTGGTGGAAATGAGGAGTCCTCTTCAGGCTCCTCAGAGGAAAATACCGAAGAAAGTCAGGAAGATCCAGAAAACGGTTCAGAAGAAACGACAGATGCAAATAAAAATGACGGTCAGACAGAGCCAGGAGAGGCTCCGCCGGAGACGAGTGAAGAGGGGGATTTGAAGAACCCTTCGGCTATCGACGCATTAATCAACCGGGAGTATCACCTGCCTGCAGACTATGAACCAGAAAACTTAGTCATACCGGATGTAGCTTTCCCATTTGAGGGAGATCTTCAGAAAAAATACATGAGAGAGGAAGCGGCAGCGCAGCTTGAAAGCATGTTCGCAGAGGCTGAAGAGGAAGAAATTGAGCTTTCTGCTGTGTCGGGCTATCGTTCGTATGACCGGCAGGCAAGCATATTCGCAGCTAACGCGGAGGAAGACGGAGAAGAAGAAGCAAACAAATATAGTGCCAGAGCGGGGGAAAGTGAGCATCAGAGCGGCCTGGCGATGGATGTGAGTGCGTCCTCTGTCGGTTATTCGTTAACGACGGAACTTGGGGACACAGAAGAAGGAAAGTGGCTTGAGGAAAACGCCCATGAATACGGTTTTGTAGTTCGCTACCCAGAGGACAAAACGGAGATTACCGGCTACCAGTATGAACCGTGGCACGTGAGGTATGTGGGAGAAGACCTGGCTGAAAAGCTGCACGAAAATGATTTAGTAATGGAAGAGTATTACAGGGAAAACAAGTAAAGCCCGGGCGCCCCGGGCTTTATTTTTAATCTTCATCGATTGTCGGTAGTTCTGTTTTTGCGATCTTTTCATCAAGAGCTTCGTAATCGTAATAAGAAATGGTCCGGTACAGCTCTTCGCGTGTCTGCATATCTTCGAGCATAGCCTTCTGGGTACCTTTATCGTGAATTTCCTGAAATACCCGTTCAACGGCTTTGGCGGCGGCCCGCATTGAGGTAACCGGATAAATGATCATATTAAATCCCCATGATTCAAACTGATCCGCGTGGTAATACGGGGTGCGGCCAAACTCGGTCATGTTCGCAAGCAGCGGTGTACCAGAGAGGCTGTTCCCGGCACGGCGGAAGTCCTCCTCTGTGGAAAGTGCTTCTGGGAAAATGCCGTCTGCGCCGGCTTCCCGGTAAAGTGCCGCCCGTTCCATAGCTGCTTCTATACCTTCTACGCCCTTGGCGTCGGTGCGGGCAATAACGGCGAGCGTAGGGGCGACTTCTTTAATAACTTTAATTTTCTGCACCATTTCTTCGGCGGGGACTAATTTTTTTCCGTTTAGATGGCCGCATTTCTTGGGGAGGTCCTGATCTTCAATCTGGACAGCGGCCACTCCGGCTTCGGTCATTTCCCTAGCGGTTCGCGCCACGTCAAGCACGCCGCCAAAGCCGGTATCGATATCAACAAGCAGAGGAAGCTTCGCTGCACGGACAATATCCCGGGCCCGTTCGGCAACCTCATGAGAATGAATAATACCAAGGTCCGGAAGCCCCCGGCTCGCTGTATAGGCAGCTCCGGATAAATATAAAATATCAAAGCCGGTGTTTCTGGCGAGGAGCGCAGACATGCTGTCGTGGACGCCTGGGATTTTCACCGCCGGTCTCTGCTGAATGCGGTCGTGAAATAATCGGGCGAGTTCTTTTTGGGAGACGGGTTCTTCGGTTAACCAGCTCAATGTATTTCCTCCTTTTAGTAAACCCAGGCTGACATAAAATGATGAACAGGAGTTTCTGCCAGCTGGGCATGATCAAGCATTTGTTCAAGAAGCAGGGATGCCTGCTTCGGTGGATAATGAGCATTCAAGTTCTGCCGGCATTTTTCGATAATCTGCGGCTTGGCCTCTTCCCGGCGGCGCTGATGGCCTAGCGGGTACTCGACTTCTACGGGATCCGTGCTTGTGCCGTCCATAAAGCGGACCTGCACCTGGTTGGGAATCGAGCGCTTGGATGGGTCCAGATAATCCTCGGTGTACTGTTTATTTTCTTTAACGATCATCTTGTTCCGGAGCTGATCAATGACAGGGTTTGCGGCAGCGGAATCTTCATAGTGATCAGCGTCAAGCCGGCCGAAGATCAAGCCGATGGCTGTCATATACTGAAGACAATGATCGCGATCCGCAGGGTTTTGCAGCGGGCCTGTTTTATCGATAATGCGAATGGCAGCTTCATGAGTAACAATATCGATGCGTTCAATATCCTGAAGCCGTGCTTTCACGTCTCCGTGCAGCTCGATGGCCGCTTCGACAGCGGTTTGGGCGTGAAATTCAGCCGGGAAAGAAACTTTAAATAAGACGTGTTCCATCACATAGGAATCCATTTTCGGCACAGAAAGCTCTTCCCCATTCATCATCACGTCCTGAAAGCCCCAGCCTTTCGCAGAAAGAGCTGTAGCATAGCCCATTTCTCCCCGGACAGCCATTAAAGCAAGGCGGACGCCGCGGCTGGTAGCGTCGCCAGCAGCCCAGGATTTACGGGAGCCGGCATTTGGGTAGTGACGGTAGGTACGGAGACTCGAGTTGTCCACCCAGGCGTTGGAAACCGCGTTGATCATTTCCTGCCTGCTTCCACCGAGCATATGGGTCACTACCGCTGTTGTAGCCACTTTTACAAGAAGCACGTGATCGAGCCCCACCCGGTTAAAACTGTGATTTAAAGCGATGGATCCTTGAATTTCATGGGCTTTGACCATAGCAGTTAACACGTCGTACATCGTTAAAGGTTTTCTTCCTTCCGCCACGCGCTGCCGGCTTAGATAGTCAGCGGTCGCAAGAATGCCCCCGAGATTATCAGAAGGGTGCCCCCATTCTTTGGCAAGCCAGGTATCATTATAATCGAGCCAGCGGATCGCGCATCCGATATTGAAAGCAGCGTGCACAGGGTCGAGCTCGAACTGGGTGCCAGGCATGCGTGCGCCGTTTGGAACGACTGTGCCCGGGACGATCGGCCCCAGGTGCTTGGTGCACTCCGGATACCGTAAAGCGAGAATGCCAGCCCCTAACGTATCCATTAATACATAGCGGGCGGTCTCATACGCCTCGTCGCTTGAAATGTCATGGCCATATACATAGTCTGCAATGTCGGTCAGTAAAGCATCTGTCTGCTGCATCGTTTGATTCATTCTTATTTCCTCCTCTAGGTTAACGTAATACCTCGTGGGCCGGTGTAGTCGACCCGGGGGCGGAATAACCGGTTATTGCTGTGTTGTTCGATTACATGAGCTCCGAGTCCGGCGGCCCGCGATGCAAAAAAGATAGGCGTATACAGATCGATCGGGATACCGAGCAGATAATACACCGGCGCTGCGTAGTAGTCGAGGTTCGGATGCAGTCCTTTCTCTTCTGCAATCAGCTCTTCCCCGCGCACGCACATGTCATACAGGTCCATGCGATCCTGCTTTTCCGCGAGTCGGTGCAGCGATTTTTTCATCAGCTGGGCACGCGGGTCCATCTTTTTCATATACACCCGGTGGCCAAAACCCATGATTCTTTCTTTGTTGGCCAGCTTTTCCCGGAAGAGCCGCTCAACTCCGTCCGGAGTGCCGGCTTCCAGCAGCAGATGCATAACAGCTTCATTGGCGCCCCCGTGCAGCGGTCCTTTCAGAGAAGCCACTGCGCCCGTAAAGGCACCATACATATCGGCCTGCGTGGAGGCAATCACCCGGGCTGCAAAGGTAGAGTTTGGCATTTCATGCTCAATATAAGCCACAAGCGACTGATCAAACACCTCTGTTTCCAGAACGCCAGGTTTTTCCCCGGTGAGCATATAGAGCATGTTAGCGCTAAAGGACATTGAAGGGTCCGGGGAAACCAGTGATTCGTTTTGCTGCGTACGGTAGCTGCCGGCCATAATAGCCGGTATCGCTCCTAGCAGCTTGACTGCTTTCTTCTGGTTGGCTTCCGCCGAAAGGTCATGCATGTTTGTTTCCGAACCGGCAAGCAGAGAGATACCTGTACGGAGCATATCCATCGCACTCATCGAAGAAGGAAACAACGAAAAGGAAGTAGTCAGGACTTCCGGCAGCTCCAGTTGTTGGTAAAGACGATGATGAAACGATTCCTTCTCAGCAGCGTCCGGAAGGGAGCCGTAAAGAAGCAGATAAGCAACGTCTAAAAAGTGTCGATTTTCCGCTAATTCGATAAGATCGTATCCGCGTATAACAATTTGCTCCTGCTCGACATCAAGATAGGAAATCGATGTTTCGGCAGCAATGATTCCTTCAAGGCCAGGACTGTACTCTTTTTCTGCAGACATGCTGACGCCTCCTTTATTTTTAAAGCGTTTTCAAAAACGGTTAAAAATATAAGTTCTTTCTTTGTATAATTGTATACATTTTTTTGGGAAAAGGCAAAACCCTTTTACTGGTACGCTAGAAAGAAGAGATATGAAGCTCTAGGGTTTCCTTTGTTGACGCCAGGCTCCGGCGGATGTGGGCACGCATGTAATGCTCGGCTGCTGGTCCGTCTTTACGTTCGATAGCGGATAGAATTTTTTCGTGCTCAGATAACGGGGTGGCGATCGTATAATCAGGGTGCCGGTAGCCACTAAGGCGGCGGTATCTTTCGAGCCGGGTGTTCAACTGGTTTAAAAATTGGACGGCTGTAGGGGAGGCATGCTCATACAATAAATGATGAAAGCGGCTGCCATACGTAATGGAAGTAAACCGTTCACCTGCTTCAGCCATGTGCAAAAGGGCCTCTTTCATCTCCGCTGTCGCTTCAGGTGAGGCCCGCACTGCTGCTTCTTTAGCGACAAGCCCCTCGAGCGCTTCCCGTACAGTAAAAATATCGACGGCTTCTTCGATACTGAGTTTCTGGACCTCCATGCGGCCGTTTGCTTTCTTTACAATCAATCCTTCGAGCTCGAGACGGTAAAGCGCCTGGCGAAGCGGTGTGCGGCTTACTGCGATTTCTTCGGTCAGCTGTTCTTCACGAAGCGCCTGCCCCGGGAAATAATGAAATTCAATAATACTTTGTTTTAAAGCTTCATAGGCTAAATCGCTTACGGATACCCGGTGTCTCTGCATAAACCATCACTCCTTTTAGTTTAATTTTATTTATTATAGCAAAAAAGAGACCGGCACCGGGCCGGCCTCTTAATCCGGGATTTCTAATTTCTGCCCGCCCTGGGGGCTACCTGAAAGGAACGGAAAGTGTATGTGAACATTGCAAGGGCAAAAAGAGAAATTAACGTCAGGGCGAGGTAAACGTTAGAATAAATAGCACTACTGCCCCCGGAAGCAAAAGGGTTCAATGAACTGGTCACGCCCTGAATTTCGAGCACAGCTCCAAAGATTGCGCTGCTGAAAGCCCCCGCCATAAAGTTCATCAAATTGAACATGCCAATTCCAACACCTGTTTCATTTTCTTCAAGGACGGAGGACAGAATATTGGCGGTGGAGCTTTGGATAAGAGGGAAACCTATATAGGCAATGACCAGAACAACAGAGACAGCTACTGCGGAAACACCGGCAAAGCCGGAAAGCAGCACTGTGCCAAAAGCAATGAAAGCCAGAGCGGCGATAACGACTACTTTCGGGCCGTGACGGTCCGCAAGATCTCCGCCAGCGCGTCCGAGAAAGCCGGCAAGGATTGCTCCAGGAAAGATAACGAGCCCGATCTGAGTAGTAGAAAGTTCATATAATTCCCTTGTCATCAATGGAATGATAAACAAAAGCCCGAACATGCTGCAGACGCCGAGGAAGCTCGTTAAAATGGTGACGGTATAATATTTGTTTTTCAAAAGAGAGGGACGGATAAACGGGTCGTCCGCCTTTGCAGTCCGAAAAGCAAAAACAGCCATAAAGACGATGAATGCAAGTAGAAAAATCCATTGAAGAGTAGTAACGAACAATAAGATCCCGGCGATTGCTGCTCCGAAGAGCGCAGCGCCTAAATAATCGATAAACCCGGAACGTTTTTCTTCATTCGGCAGCCATTTTCTAAGAAATGGCAGGGCTAAAAGCGATAGGATAGAAAATAAAAACAGATAACGCCAACTGAGCCGACCGCCGAGCAGTCCGCCGACAATAGGCCCGACGCCCGAAGCGAAGGCGACTGTTGAAGAAATTAATCCAAAGACGCGGCCTTTATCCTCCGGGAAAAACCGGGCCGGTATTACAAAACCGAGCGCTGGAATTGTGGCTCCGCCTGCCGCTTGGAGCACCCGGGCAACAAGAAGCATGGCAAAGCTTTGAGAAAAAAGGCCAAGTGTTGCGCCTGCGGCAAACAGGATAATCCCAAAAGTGAGCAGGGATTTAATAGAATAAAAATCTGCTAATTTTCCATACATCAACGCTCCAATAGCGTAAACCATAATGTACGAGGTAAGTACCCAACTGACCTGGGAGGCGGGGATGCCGAAATAAGACTGGATATCCGGAATCGCCACGTTAAACATAGTGCCGTTCATTACTGCTATAGTTAAAATCAAAGCCACTAGAAAGATCAGTTTCTTTTTTTGAGACTGGCCGACGTGTACGGACTCATTTGTCATAAAAATTCACGCTTTCTATTATTAGTTTCAGGGAAATTAGTTTTGAATGGAACTATCATATATTAACTGAAACAAAACCCGGAAACAAATATAATGAATGAAGTGTTCAGGCGCTTTGAAGAATCATAAAGTCGTCATTCTCGTCTTTAAGATTATGTGATAATATAAAGTGGTGGATTTGTGTGTATGAAAAAACAATGGGAAGCATGTCTCAGCTTATATTTTTACTGTGTTATAGAGAGTTATTACATAGGGAAGAGCTATATATGGTACTTCTGCAGCGCGCAGAATATAGAAAAATTAGAATAGGAGAGTCACGCTGTGTATATAGATATAGATGGGGTTAACGTGAACTACCATGTGTCCGGCGAAGGAGAAGATGTGGTCCTGCTGCATGGATGGGGCGCAAACATTCAAGCATTTGCCCCGGTGCATCAATCACTGGAAAAAAATTTTCGGGTCTGGTCGATTGATTTTCCGGGTTTTGGCCAGAGCGGAGAGCCTCCCGAATCCTGGACAGTTGGTGATTATACCGAAATGTTAAAAAAATGGCTGCAAAAAACCGGCATAGACAACCCGATTCTTATCGGGCACTCATTCGGCGGCCGGGTGTCGATTAAGTACGCCGCAGACAACCCGGTGAAAAAGATCATTTTGGTAGACAGCGCGGGTGTGAAGCCAAAACGAAAGCTGAAATATTATGTGAAAGTATATACCTATAAAACCTTTAAGAAGCTGCTAAAGCTTCCGGGGTTAAAGAAACGTGAACAGGAAATTCTCGACAAAGTTAAAGGCCGGGTCGGTTCGGCAGATTATCAAAACGTCTCCGGAGTAATGCAGCAGACGATGGTGAAGGTAGTTAATGAAGATCTGCAGCACCATTTTGAGCACGTTACGCCTCCGGTGCTGCTCGTGTGGGGAGAAAATGACGAGGCAACGCCTGTATCAGACGCCAGGATCATGGAACAAAAGATGCCGAACGCGGGCCTGGTCGTGCTGCGCGGGGCCGGTCATTATTCATACATTGACAACCTAAACGAATTTTTAATCATTATTGATCACTTTTTAAGAAATGAAGAGCAGGAGGCCGCACAGCATGATTAACACCATATTAGCGATTTTGTATTTGGCGGCTTGGGCGTTTTACACTGTGCGCTTTACGAAACGAAGCACACATATGCTTCAGCAGAACTCCTACAAAAATGAACGTTTTTGGGGATGGATTAAAAGCCATATGTCGAGGGCCTTCCCGATCCGGAACACTATCGGCCTTGCAGCCGTAGTGCCGTTTCTTTTCGGAGCAGAAGCGTTAGGACTGATTATTGGCTTTCTTTATTTTCTGTTTATGGCATTGACGATGCCGCAGCTGAAAGAGAAAAAAGCACTGGTCATCACGGCCCGGGTAAAGCGGCTGTTTATTACGATCGGTGTCCTCTTTGTGCTATTTACCATTATTGGGCTGCTGCTCGGTAACACCGCTCTGTTTTATACTTATGGATGGCTCGTATTTTTAACAGTTATTGCGACGATGCTTACGTATTTCATAACGATGGCCGCGAACTATATTAACTATCCGATGGAACGAAAAATCAGTCAGCATTACGTCAATGATGCAGAACGAATTATTAAATCGATGCCGGACCTTGAAGTGATAGGCATTACAGGAAGCTACGGAAAGACAAGCACTAAGCACATGCTTGAAACGGTTCTTTCCTCAGAATTTAATACGCTGATGACCCCGGAAAGCTACAACACGCCGATGGGAGTGACAAAAACGATCCGGACGATGCTCAGGCCTTATCACGAAATTTTTATTGCTGAGATGGGCGCGAAAAGGCCGGGAGACATTGAAGAAATCTGCGATATTGTGCACCAGAGGTATGGTGTTTTGACTGCGGTAGGAGAGCAGCATTTAGAAACATTCAAAACGCTCGATAATATTAAAAAAACCAAATTTGAAATTGTTGAAACACTTCCGCAGGAAGGTACTGCTTTTGTAAATAAAGACGATGAAAATATTATGAGCTATGAGCAGCAGAATCAGTGCCGGACAATTTACTACGGCATCGATGCCGAAGATCTGCATTACCGGGCAAAAAATATTGGTTACTCTTCTAAAGGAACATCATTTACCGTGGT
The DNA here is from genome assembly GCF_002265875.1 of Marinococcus halophilus. Classification (GTDB taxonomy): domain Bacteria; phylum Bacillota; class Bacilli; order Bacillales; family Marinococcaceae; genus Marinococcus; species Marinococcus halophilus. The sequence goes on along the minus strand of NZ_NPFA01000024.1, from coordinate 11,052 downwards.
TAAATATGACGGAACTACCGCAGAAATACAGACCAGGCTGCTTGGCCGCCACAACATTTATAATATTTTAGCTGCCGTAGCCATAGGCTCAGAGAAGGGCATCTCGTTTGAAAAAATAGCGAGGGCGCTGCGGAAAGCACAGCCGGTGGAACACCGCCTGGAGCTGAAAAAAACGAATGGAAACATTACGATTGTGGACGACAGCTTTAACTCCAATCCGGTTGGCTCCAGGATGGCTATGGAAGTATTAAGCCATATGCCGGAATATAAAATTGCCATAACGCCTGGAATGATTGAGCTTGGCGAAAAAGAGTACGAATTGAATAAAGCGTTGGGTACGTATATGGCGGATGCATGTGATTTCATTATACTGGTAGGGAAAAAACAGACCGTGCCGCTTCAGGATGGGCTAAAAGAAAAAAATTATCCGGAATCGCAGCTGTATGTTGCTTCCGACCTGCAGGACGCCCTGGCTAAAATGAATGAAATTGCGACGCAGCCATCCGTGGTGCTACTTGAAAATGACCTTCCGGATTCATTCAACGAGTAAAGACATAGGGAGCGGATAGTATGAAGACAAGAATAGGAGTATTTTTCGGTGGTATTTCTGTCGAACATGAGGTTTCTGTCATTTCAGCTGTACAGGCCATGGAATCGATGGACGAAGACCGGTATGAAATTGTCCCGATTTATATAAGCAAAGAACGCAAATGGTACACCGGAGATGTCTTACGGGACATTGAAGCCTATAAAGATATGACAAAATTGTTGAACGAGGCTCAGCAGGTGTTGATTACGTACGGGGAAGAAGACAACGTGGTGCTCCAGAAAAAACCTGCGCCTAAGTTCGGGAAAAAAGAAGTAGCTGCAATTGATGTTGCTTTTCCAATTGTGCATGGAACATTCGGCGAAGATGGGGCGCTTCAGGGATTGTTCGAATTATACGGCCTGCCTTACGTCGGCTGTGATGTAGCTTCTTCGGCAGTAGGGATGGACAAAGTAATGATGAAACAAATATTAAGAGACTCCCGCCTGCCGGTATTAAACGACGTTTGGTTCTACAGCAACCACTGGGCAGAGGATACTGAAAGCGTCATTGCCATGATTGAAGAAAGTGTTCCGTATCCGGTAATCGTAAAGCCGGCAAACTTAGGTTCAAGCGTCGGTATCAGTACGGCAAAAAACCGTGAGGAACTGGAACAGGCGGTCGAGGAGGCCACCGAATTTGCAGGGAAGATTCTTGTGGAAAAAATGCTTGAAGGCATGACCGAGGTGAACTGCTCTGTTGTAGGGGATTACGAGGATGTTGAAGCTTCAGTAATTGAAAAGGTACTTAAAACAGACGAAATACTGAGTTACAAAGATAAATATCAGGGCGGCAAAAACGGAAGCTCGTCCAAAGGAATGGAAGCAACGGACCGGGAGATTCCGGCACCTATCACAGAGGAAAAAGCCGGAGAGGTAAGGGAGCTGGCTAAAGACACCTTCCAGATTCTGGGATGCAGCGGCGTTTCCCGGATTGATTTCTTGATTGAAGACAACACCGGCACGGTATTCGTTAATGAAATCAATACGATTCCAGGTTCACTTTCTTTCTATCTATGGGACCCGGCTGGAAAAAGCTACAGCGAACTGATTCACCAATTGATTCAATTAGCATTAAAACGAAAGCGGGAGAGAGAGCGACTGACTTTCTCAATCGATTCCAACCTGTTTTCCCTACAAAGCGGTCAGGGAAGCAAAGGCGGCACAAAAACAGGGGCATCATCAAATCGCCAATAAGTGTTCAGCCGGCCTGATATTATAGGGCCGGTTTTTTATATGAAATAGAGGTAGTAGAGGAAAATATCAAACTTTTTTGAATATAGTAATTTGGTTGCAAGAAAGGAAAAAATGCTTTAAAATACTTTACTGTAGCAATTAAAGATAAAACTCACTGCAGCTTACGGCCCGTTGGTCAAGTGGTTAAGACACCGCCCTTTCACGGCGGTAACACGGGTTCGAATCCCGTACGGGTCACCATACATAAAGCTGTTTTCACCTATAGGTATAAGAGTTTTCCACACGCCGGTCTAGCTCAATTGGTAGAGCAACTGACTTGTAATCAGTAGGTTGGGGGTTCAAGTCCTCTGGCCGGCACCACGTGGAGGGGTAGCGAAGTTGGCCAAACGCGGCGGACTGTAAATCCGCTCCTTCGGGTTCGGCGGTTCGAATCCGTCCCCCTCCACCATTTAATACGAGCCATTAGCTCAGTTGGTAGAGCATCTGACTTTTAATCAGAGGGTCGGAGGTTCGAATCCTCCATGGCTCACCATTGTCATTATCCTGGTTTGGAACTGCGGAAGTAGTTCAGTGGTAGAACACCACCTTGCCAAGGTGGGGGTCGCGGGTTCGAATCCCGTCTTCCGCTCCATTATTTGACGAGCCGGGCAAGCAATGATAGTATTGGAAACATTGATTTGTATATAGATTGTGCGGGTGTAGTTTAGTGGTAAAACCTCAGCCTTCCAAGCTGATGTCGTGGGTTCGATTCCCATCACCCGCTCCATTTTTAATATTTTAAACATACGCAGGGGGCCTTAGCTCAGCTGGGAGAGCGCCTGCTTTGCACGCAGGAGGTCAGCGGTTCGATCCCGCTAGGCTCCACCAAACAAGATGCACATGTTCAGCCTGCCGGGCTGATTTTTTTATGTCTATTTTAAGGCTTTTTATCCTCTGGGGATGAATGTCCAGAAGAATCATGGTAGAATACGCGGGCATAGAAAAACTCTTATGCATTTACGAAGAGTGCATAAGAGTTCCACGGGACATAAGCTCATATTTATTTAAAAGAACATCCAACTCTTTACTTAAAGCCAAAACATCATCAGAGATCAGGGAAGCCGTATGGCCGGAAGTCAGTTGATGGAGTCTGTCTCTCGTTTGTTCTATCTCCTGCCGTAAATATTGTTGAGACAAACATTCTTCACCTCCTATTTGGTTAATGTTTACATTATTACCCATTTTAACGCATTTTCAAAGGTATTTATGCCAAATTTTCCAAAATGTGACTATGGTTCTAGAGGGTGCATAAATAGTAATATGGGTAAAGATTGAAGGTGAAAACCGTGTTACAATTGATTGGATTGAAAATATTACCAGTTAAAGTGAGTCATGCCAAGTCAAGCTGTTAAATAAATGAAACGAAAAAGATTCATTGAACGTATGTATAGTCCCACGAGGTGGAGGTCGCCAAATGGATGCAACGGTAAAACGGCTAGTGAAAGAAGTAAAAAAAGATGGTGATCAGGACGCTTTCCGGGAATTGGTTGATTTATATAAGGATAAGGTATATCAAATCGCCTATCGGATGGTCGGTAATGCCTACGAAGCGCAGGATATGGCCCAGGAGGCTTTTTTAAGAGCATATGCCAATATTGAAAGCTATGATGAAAAACGAAAGTTTTCCACCTGGCTTTTCCGTATTACGACAAACCTTTGTATTGACCGTCTCCGTAAGAAAAAGCCAGACTATTCCCTGGACGCAGAAATACCCGGGGCGGAAGGACTTGATGGATATTCCCAGCTTTCTTCACCGGACAAACTGCCCGATGAGCAGGTAGTGACGATGGAAATGCAGGAATGGGTGCAAGAAGGAATATTGAAGCTGCCTCCTAAATACCGGACAGCTATTGTCCTGCGTTATATCGAAGATCTTTCGATACAGGAAATCAGCGACATACTGGAACTTCCGGAAAATACGGTGAAAACGCACGTGCACAGGGGGCGTGAAGCTTTAAGAAAGCATTTGGGAAACACGTGAACAGGGGGGTGGGACCATGGCGTTAAAGGAACAGGAGGAAAAGTACATCCAACGCTACATCGACGGTGATATGGATGAACATGAAAAAGAAGAGTTCCGTTCGTATATAAAAGAAAATCCTGAATGTGCGCACCGGCTCCAGGAACTTAAGCGTACAGTAACAATGGTCCAGGGAACGTCGCACGTCTGGGCCCCGGAAACGTTTACTGACAGCATTATGAAAGAACTGCCGAAAAAAAGAAAACGGACAGCCTGGAAATCATGGTCCAGGCAGCACCCAGTGCTGGTGGCAGTTTCTATGTTTATTGTGCTGATGGCTTCAAGCGTGCTGTTTGCCTGGAACGACCAGTCAGGAGCGGAAATGACGGTTACCGGGGACCAGGCGAACGTAAATATTGATTACGACAACAACGCTGTAATCATTCCGGAGAATGAAATAGTTCAGGGAGACTTAACCGTTCGAAATGGGGAAGTTGATGTACATGGGAAAGTAAATGGCGATCTTACGGTAATCAATGGGGATCCTTACATGGCTTCGGCCGGAAGCGTTTCCGGAGATATTGAGGAAGTGGACCAGGTGCTCGAATGGATTTGGTACCATACAAAGCGAATAAGCCAGGAAGCCTGGCATATGGATGATGAAAAAGAGGCGGCATAATACAGTCCTTTATAAACAGCAGCAGGCTTTAAGCAGAGCGTGCTGCTATTTGTCTATTATTTCAACAAAAATTGTATAAGAAAATTTGCCTGAAATCCGAATAAAGCACGCAGTGATATAGAAGTGATTGTGATATAATATAACCGTTACTTTGCTTACGGGATAGAACCAATTGGAGGAAGTGCCATGTTTGCTGGACAAGATTTCGATTTACTTAACATCATACGAATTGTCGTAGACATATCGCTGGTGGCGTATGTCATTTACAAAGCGATCACGATTATCCGGGGCACTCGGGCCGTCCAGCTGGTAAAAGGCATTGCTGTTATTCTGGCTGTTTGGTTTATAAGCAGTTTTTTTGGTCTGCGGACGCTTCAATGGATTATGGGGAATTCGGTTACATATGGACTGCTTGCAATTATTATCATTTTTCAGCCGGAACTACGGCGGGCCCTTGAGCAGCTTGGAAGGGGAAGGCTCTTTGGGCGTGCTTCTTACGTAGAAGAAGATGAAACGTTAAAAACTATTGACGCCATTATGAAATCAACAAAATATATGGCAAAGCGGCGCATCGGGGCGCTGATTTCCATCGAACGCGAAACAGGGATGAACGATTATATTGAGACCGGCATTTCTATGGACGCAAACATTACCTCGGAGCTGCTTATTAATACTTTTATTCCAAACACCCCGCTTCATGACGGCGCAGTGGTGATGAGGGAAAACAAAATAGCCGCCGCCGCCTGCTACCTCCCTTTGTCAGAAAATCCTTTTATTTCAAAGGAACTGGGTACAAGGCACCGCGCCGCTCTCGGGGTGAGCGAAGTGACAGACGCTCTTACGCTGGCGGTATCAGAAGAAACTGGGAGCATTTCTATTACAAAAAATGGAGACCTTCACCGTGATGTTGATGAAGAGACTCTCCGTAAAATGCTTGAAAAAGATTTGATGGCAGAAAATAATTCATCAAGTATCTGGCAGTGGGGAGGGAAAAAAGATGGATAAACTTTTTGCAAACAAGTGGTTTGTCCGCTTTATCTCTCTTGCCTTTGCCGTCATGCTTTACTTAATCGTTAATATGGACCCTACGGTAAATAATGCCGGCGTCGTGCCGGATGGGGAAGACCAGACATATACAATTGAAGATGTGGAGATTACACCGGAATATAATCAGGAAGAGTACGCTATTACAAGTATGACAGAAGATGCGGATGTTACGCTGGCTGGTTCCCAGACGGCTATCATGCTGTTTCGTCTTTCCCGGTCGGACAACTATGAGCTGTACCTGGATATGCAGGATTTAGGCGCAGGTACTCATAACATTCAGGTGAGCCACCGTGATTTCCCGACGGATCTGGAAGTAACTCCTTCTCCGGAGTACGCCACGGTGACACTTGAAGAAAAGGAAGAAACAACATTTCCGCTCGAAACCCAGATTTTGAATGAAGAACAAAACGAAGAATTTTCTTTTGGGAACCCCACCGTCAGCCCGGAGGAAGTAACGGTAAGCGGAGCTGGCACTATTATCGACCAAATTGACCGGGTGGTCGCCCAGGTGGATGTTTCGGAAGCAGATGGGGATATTAACGGAACTTTCCCAATAGCGGCATTGGATGCCGAAGGCAATGAGCTGGATGTGAATATCGAACCGCAGGAAGCATCAGTGGAATTGTCTGCTGATGCTCCTTCAAAAGCAGTGCCGGTGAACGTAGAGCAAACGGGGAGTTTAAATGCGGGCACAGCGATCAGTGAAGTTATCGCTTCCAGTGAAGAAGTGACCATATATGGCAGTGAAAGAGCGGTGCAGAATACAGAAAGCATCGATGCCGCTCTCAATTTAAATGAAGTCACTGAGAGCGGAACATATGAATTAAATCTCCAATTGCCTGACGGTATTCAGCGAACAAACCCCGAAAGCTTAAGTGCTTCTGTAACGATACAGGGCGAAGAGCAGACTACGCTTGAGAACGTGCCTATATCTATCGTGAACTTGCCTTCAGGCTCTTCCACCAGCTGGGTGAATCCTTCATCCGGAGAAATGGATGTACAAATATACGGTGGAGCCGGCGCTCTTGAGGGTGTCAGCGCGGAAGATATTACATTAGAAGCGCTCTGGAGCGACAGTGGCTCTTCAAATGAAGAATCCTACATTCTTCGTGTGGAAGCGAGCGGCCCAGAAGGGGTACAGATTTCTCCAACCAGAGAAAATGTGGAAGTGACGCTCCAGCAGGGAGAAAGCAGAGAAACAACAGAAGAAGGAACGGAAGAAGAAACAGAACCGGAAAGTGAAGTTCCGGAAGAGCAGCAAAATGAAAATACAGAAGAACCGGAAGACTCTGGCCAAAATGACGGAGAAGGAGATTCTTCTAATCAGAATGGTTCCACAGAAAGTGAAGAAGACGGGACTGGCTCAGGCGAAGAGGAGAATGACACAGAAACAGCCCCGCCAGCAGACACCGGAGATACTGAAGAAAATGGCTCCGGGGGCGCCGAAGATGCTCCTGCAGAAAACGAAGAAGTTCCAGCGGAAGAAAATAGCGAAACGAATAATGAACAGTAGTAAAAGCCATCAAGGAATTGTGTAAGAACAAAGGAGAGGTTTAACCATGGGGAAATATTTTGGTACAGATGGAGTCAGGGGTGTCGCTAATACGGAACTGACGCCGGAATTTGCTTTCCGGCTAGGGCGTGCAGGCGGCTATTTGTTAACAAAGGATCACGAACATCCAAAAGTATTAATAGGCAAGGATACACGCATCAGTGGGGAAATGCTTGAAGGGGCCATGGTCGCCGGACTTCTTTCCATTGGGGTTGAAGTAATGCGTCTTGGGACGATTACTACGCCGGGAGTGGCTTATTTAACCAAGGCAGTCAGTGCACAGGCAGGGATTATGATTTCCGCTTCGCATAACCCGGTAGCGGACAACGGCATCAAATTTTTTGGTGCGGATGGGTTTAAGCTAAATGACGAGCAGGAAGCTGAAATTGAGCGTCACCTCGAGGGAGATGACCAAATGCCGCGTCCGGTAGGCGGCCAGCTTGGAAGTGTTAATGATTATTTTGAAGGCCGCCAGAAGTACCTTCAGTTTTTAAAGAATACAGTCAGCGAAGATTTCTCAGGCCTTCATATTGCCCTTGATTGTGCAAACGGAGCAGCCTCCTCGTTAGCACCGCATTTGATGGCAGACCTTGAGGCAGATATTTCTACTATCGGAAACAATCCGGACGGCATAAATATTAACGAAGGTGTCGGGTCGACACATCCGGAAGCCCTGGCTGCCTTTGTCGTTGAAAAAGGAGCAGACCTCGGCCTCGCCTTTGACGGCGATGCGGATCGACTGATTGCTGTAGATGAAAACGGAAATATCGTTGATGGAGACCAGATTATGTACATCTGTGGAAAGCATCTAAAGCAGGAGCTGATGCTGAATAAAAACACAGTAGTAACGACCATTATGAGTAATATAGGCCTGCACAAAGCATTGAAGGAAATTGACGTTGAAACTGTACAGACGAAGGTAGGCGACCGCCACGTCATGGAAGAAATGCGGGCAAACGGCTACAGCCTGGGCGGAGAGCAATCCGGGCATCTGATTTTCCTTGATTTAACCACTACCGGGGACGGGATGTTAAGCGCCCTGCAGCTGGTGGATATGATAAAAAAATCAGGCAAAAAACTATCGGAACTTGCTGCTGAAATGCCGACGTTTCCACAAAAACTGGTCAATGTTCGTGTAACAGATAAACACCAGGTGGAAAATAATCCGAAGGTCAAAGAAGTAATAGACCGGATCGAAGCGGAAACAGGGGATAGAGGAAGAATCCTTGTACGTCCTTCCGGCACCGAGCCGCTCGTCCGCGTAATGGCAGAGGCGGAAACAGAAGAGATGTGCAACAATTACGTAACAGAAATTGCCGATGTAGTTCAGGCAGAATTGGGCCTGGATAAATAAGTAAAGAAAGCCGGGCGGCTAAGCCTGGCTTTCTTTATGTTTAAAATACAATAATTTCGGTAACGTGCAACTGGTGCGTAACTTTTCTAGGCAGATTGCGACTAACAATAGGTGTTTCTTAAAAATAGGAAGCATACATATTTGCATGAAAAAATTTCACAATTTCACAATTGATTACAATGCGTATATAGAGTATCATTGTGTATAAATCTGGTGAAGAAAGGAGCAGGAGAAAAGTTTCATTATTGAAAGCGCTAGGACTGTTTTGGAGCGAAAACAAAACAGTTGACGAGGTGGGGGTTTATCGAGCAATCGGCGGATGCCTCCCGGCTGCATGTCTCAGCTGAAAGTGCTGGCTTAAATCATGAAGGCGACTTTGTGGCTAAAGGCCAGGACACAGGCATAAAAGCAGTACTGTTAGACAAGTATAATTGTGAAAAGACATCCTTGAGAAAAGCAGCAGTAAAAATTAAACGAGACGAGTGGGGCATCAGTAAGTGTCCCGCGACATATGCTTATGCCCCGCCGGTTATAGGAGGGTATCCACGTATGTGTGGAATTGTAGGATATATTGGGAATGAGCAGGCGTCGGACATTTTGTTAAAGGGGCTTCATAAACTCGAATACCGGGGGTATGATTCTGCAGGAATTGCGATAGTAGACAATGACGGTGTCAGTGTATACAAGGAAAAAGGACGTATTGCCGCTCTTGAAGAAACGGTAAACGGCCAGGCCTCCGGGACGATCGGTATCGGCCACACACGCTGGGCGACACACGGAGCACCGAGCCGGGACAACGCGCATCCGCATCAGAGCATTAGCGGCCGCTTTACGCTTGTACACAACGGTGTTATTGAGAATTATCAGCAGCTCCAGCAGCATTACCTTGACAGAGTGTCTCTGCGCAGCCAAACTGATACGGAAATTATCGTGCAGCTTGTAGAGAAGTTCAGCGAGGAAGGGCTTAACACAGAAGCGGCCTTCCGGCGTACTCTGGCTCTTCTAAAAGGATCCTACGCTTTAGCATTAATCGACAATAATGATGAAGAAACCATCTATGTCGGAAAAAATAAAAGTCCGCTCCTCGTTGGTTTGGGAGAAGGTAAGAACGTTATTGCTTCAGATGCAATGGCAATGCTTCACACGACGAAGCAGTTCATCGAAATTATGGATGAAGAAGTCGTTATTGTGACTCGTGATTCTGTTCAGGTTAAAGACCTGGAAGGAAATGTAAGATCCCGAGAGCCTTTTGTAACAGACATTGACGAATCGGATACTGAAAAAGGCACGTACGAACACTTTATGTTAAAGGAAATTGATGAGCAGCCGTTTGTAATTCGCAATATCATCCAGAAATATCAGGATGAAGACGGAGACATTAAGCTTGAAGAAGACATACGGGCGGCAGTCAACCAGTCCGACCGCATTTATATTTTGGCAGCTGGCACAAGCTATCACGCCGGCCTCGTAGGCAAAGAAATGATTGAAAAAATCGGACAGAAGCCGGTGGAAGTACACATTGCGAGCGAATTTTTGTATAACCAGCCGCTTCTTTCCGAAAAGCCGTTGTTTATCTTTATTTCCCAGAGCGGAGAAACTGCGGACAGCCGTGGTGTGCTCGTCAATGTAAAGAAACAGGGCCATCCTTCGATCACGATTACGAACGTACCCGGCTCTACGCTCTCCCGTGAGGCTGATTTTACGCTGCATACGTACGCAGGCCCTGAGATTGCGGTTGCTTCAACGAAAGCCTACACCGCTCAGATGGCTGTAATGTCGATTCTTGCGATGGATATCGCCCGGGCACGTGGTATTGAGTCCAGCTTTAACGCGATTCAGCAATTGGGGCTGGCAGCCAATGCCATGGAAACGCTTTGTGATCAAAAAGACATTATGGAAGGCATTGCGAAAGAATATTTGAGTGAAACGCGCAACTGCTTCTTTATTGGACGTGCGCTCGACTATCACGTCGTACTTGAAGGAGCATTAAAGCTGAAAGAGATTTCTTATATTCAGGCTGAAGGCTTTGCCGGGGGCGAGTTGAAGCACGGCACTATTGCCTTGATTGAAGAGGGAACGCCGGTCATTGCCGTAACCACGCAGAACCATGTTAACTTAAATACGCGGGGGAACCTGCAGGAAGTGGTAGCCCGCGGGGCCAATCCGTGCGTTATTGCCTCCGAAACAAACCACCAGGAAGGCGATAATATCATTCTTCCAGACCTGCACGAAGTAATGACGCCTATTGTTTCGGTCATTCCACTGCAGCTTATCTCTTACTATGCAGCAATGCACCGCGGCTGCGACGTGGATAAGCCGCGTAATCTGGCAAAAAGCGTTACTGTTGAATAGACTAAGTTTAGCGGAGCGGTAAGTACTATTAATAATAAAGCTTTTCAAAAACCCACATCCGGTTACTCTACTTGTATAGAGTGACCCCATAATATGAGACAGGAAAAAACACCCCCAACGTCGTATGTAGTATTAACGATGAAGTGACCTAAATAAATGAGACAGATAAAAGCACCTCTCACGTCGTATTCGTAGTAGGATCGACAGATGGAGGTGTTTTTCTTATGGGAGAAAGTAAACGACGGTATCCAGCAGAAGTGAAACGGGAAGTCCTTCGGCTGAAATGG
>NZ_NPFA01000023.1 GCF_002265875.1 Marinococcus halophilus | reverse complement strand
ACCATTATACTAGAAAACGTGCAGACGTACATGTATTATTACAATTATCAGCGACCCTTTACGAAATTAGCCTTCCACACGCCGGTGGAATACCGAACGGCAGAAGGCTAGGTGCTTTATCTTGTCTCATATTTCTAGGTCAGTGCACATACGACGTTGGGGGTGTTTTTTCCTGTCTCATATTATGGGGTCACTCTAGTCACTCTAAAATGCCAAGCCCGGGTGTTCTTTTATTATTTTGGAGGCATGCGGAGAGCCCCGTCCAAGCGGATCGTTTCTCCGTTTAGCATCGCATTGTGAATAATTTCTTTTACGAGCGAAGCGTACTCAGTTGGAAAGCCGAGTCTTCTTGGAAAAGGAACATTCTGTCCCAGCGTCTGCCTTGCTTTTTCAGGAAAGGACATATAAAAAGGCGTTTCAAACAGGCCGGGCGCAATTGCCACGACGCGTATGCCAAACTCTGAAAGCTCTCTGGCAGCCGGCGCCGTAAGACTCCAGATGCCTCCTTTAGAGGCGCTGTAGGCAGCCTGCCCGACCTGGCCTTCATAGGCCGCAATCGAAGATGTATTAATAATGATGCCTCTTTCTCCCTGTTCGTTTGGTTCATTATGTCTCATCGCATCTGCCCCGAGCCGGAGCATGTTAAACGTCCCGACCAGATTCGTCTGTATAACACGGTTGAAGTGTTCGAGTGAATGCGAATCTTTTTTATTTAAAATCTTCTCTGCCAGGCCTAGAGCGGCGCAGTTGACAACCCCATCAATACGCCCGAATGTCTCTATTGTTTCATCGATCGTTGCTTTTCCTTTTTCATCTGAAGTAACGTCCATTTCGATAAAGATGGCGCTGTCGCCAAGCTCTTTTGCTCTTTTTCGCCCCGGGCGCACCTCAAAATCGGCAATGACCACTTTCGCTCCGTTTTCTACAAGCATATTCGCTGTTGCCCCGCCAAGGCCGGATGCCCCTCCCGGCAGTAAAAAAACTTTTCCGTTAATTTCCATGCTGCTTCCTCCCCTGTCTGTTCCTAAAGTGTAAGCCACTACTCCTATTCTACCTTATAATTACCCTAAAGAACTATTTATCAAAAGTATATCTTCCTCCCTTTTCGGGAATATTAAAAAAACGTGTAGATTCTTTTTTATAGCGGGAAGGTTATAATAAGAAAAGATAGATAGTACGTCCGCTAAAGGAAAGGGATGGAATGGCCCATGAAACAAACGACTGGCTGGATGATTCTGCGTTTTGTCATCGTTATAATAGCCGCTTTCGCTCTGGCGTGGGCGATTGGCAAAATTTTTTCCTATACGTATCCTTTTTGGATCGCGGCTTTTTTCGCCTGGATGCTCATGCCGCTTACGAAGTGGCTTCATTATAAATTACGCCTGCCGAATGGAATAGCTGCTCTTTTAGGGTTGTTGCTTACATTAAGCATTGTCGGGGGCATTGTTACCGGATTGATCTTTCTGTCTATTGAAATATTTAACGTGATTGCAGAAAAGGGCCCTGCCTGGATGGAGAGTACCTTTCAGCAGATGCAGAATTTCTACAACGAAAATATTCTTCCCTTCTGGGAAAGAGTAACAGGAGCAGCTTCCGGCCTCGGCGGCCAGTCGTCTGTAGACCAGGGAATAGCCCAGCTCGGAAGTCAACTGGGTTCTGGCCTTGGCTCAGTCGCCCAAACTATTGCCGACGCTTTGACCCAATTAATTTTAGGAATTCCAACGCTTCTGATCGTGCTGTTATTTATCGTATTAGCTATATATTTCATCGGAAAAGATTGGAACCGCTACGCCGGAAAAATGAAATTGGCTCTACCTCCCTTTATCATTGAGCGGCTGAAGGCTTTTTACCAGGCCATGTGGGCGAGAGTCTTTGGCTACATCCGGGCACAGCTTATTCTCATGTTCATAACGGGCGTCATCGTATTAATCGGGCTTCTTATTATGCGAGTCGAGGGGGCCTACTGGCTTGCGGCAGTTGTCGGGGTTGCTGAATTTCTTCCGTACTTAGGCACCGGCACTATTTTAATTCCGTGGGGCGTATACTTGATTATTACAGGCAACTTCGGCCTTGGGCTCGGACTGTTAATCCTTTACACTGTTACAATGATTGTACGGCAGATCATTGAGCCAAAGGTGCTCTCCTCGAGCATGAATCTGAATCCCCTTGCCGTTCTTGTATCTCTGTTCGCCGGGCTGCAAATGTTTGGAGCTGTCGGCCTGCTGGCGGGACCCGCTATTTTAGTTCTGTTTATCATCCTTTGGGACATCGGCGTTGCGAAAGACATCTCCCGCTTTATTCGATATGGCTTTGATAAATAAACTTGTACCTGTATAACGGAAAAGAGACCCCGTTTCGACTTGAAGGGGCTTCTTTTCCGTAACTTCTGTTATGATGGCTGCCAATAAGGGAACAAAGTATTATACTTAACTTTTATGATCTAGAAAGGGTGTCAGCATTGGAATCAACAATTGTTCATTCATCTAATGAAGAGGAAATACAATCCGCCTGGCGGAAAGCCGATGAAGCGTTCACTCCATGGGCTTCTTTAGCCATAGAAAAACGGCTGAGCTACATACAGCTGCTTCGTTTTACTATCAGCGAGCTTCGGGAGGAGATTGCCGATATTATCTCTACAGCTACAGGAAAGCCTCCCATCGAAGCGTTGGGTTCTGAGGTCATTCCGGTCCTTGAGGCCCTGCGCCATATTGAAAAAGAAGCTTCCGGTCTTTTTAACCGGGAACGCGTCAGAACTCCCATGATATTTATGGGGAAAAATTCGTCAATCATCCGCAAACCGCGCGGAAAAATTGTTATTATTTCTCCTTGGAATTTTCCGTTTCAGCTTTCTCTCATCCCGGTTGTTGAAGCTTTAACCGCAGGAAACTGTGTGCTTTTAAAGCCTTCGGAAGAAACACCGCTTGCCAGTCTGCTTCTGGAAAAAATCTCCGGCCTTTTTCCGGACGGGGTGTTTCAGGTCCTTCATGGCGGCGCTGAAACCGGCCGCTTAATGATTGAACAACAGCCCGACTATATTCACTTCACAGGCTCGGTCGCTACAGGAAAGGTTATTCAGAAGCAGGCCGCGGAGCATTTGATTCTCACTACTCTCGAACTCGGCGGAAAAGATGCGATGATCGTCCACGAGGACGCCAATGTGGAACGGGCTGCGAATGCTGCTGCCTGGGGTGCCTTTATGAACAGCGGACAGGTTTGTTTGTCTGTCGAGCGCGTAATCGTGCATGAAGATGTTCAGGAAGCTTTTTTAAACAGTGTACACCGCACCATTTCAAATCTTCGCCGCGAAGACAGAAAAGAATATGAGATCGGCCGTATGACTACAAAAAAACAGTGGGACATTGTTTACAGCCAGGTTCAGGAAGCGCTTGACCAGGGAGCCGAACAAATAGCCGGCAGGCCTCCTGAGCAGTGGGACAAACAGAGCCTGACGATCGAGCCGATTATTCTAACCGGGGTAAACAGAGAAATGCGTGTGTGGAAGGAAGAGACTTTTGGTCCTGTATTTTCTGTCCGCACTTATTCTAAAATAGATGAGGCCCTTGAGCTGTTCCACGATACAATTTATGGCTTAAGCGGGTCGGTCTTTACTGCCGATCAGGAGCTTGCGGCCAGCATTGCCGCAAAGGTCCGCACAGGCAATTTCATGATTAATGATGTTATTTCCCACGCTGCCAATCATTACCTTCCTTACGGAGGGGCAAAGCAGAGCGGTATTGGCTCCTACCATTCTACCGCTGGCATGCGCTCATTCAGCATTGAAACTTCTGTTATGAGCGCCCGTGGCAGCATGAACAGCGAAATTTTATGGTATCCTTATGAAGGAAAGTTCGAATCACTTTCACAGATCATCGACTATTACTATGGCAGAAACCGCAACTGGAAATCATTTTTGCAAACGTTTATGGGCCTCACACGCCGGCCGTAATGCTGATGGTTTCCTCCTGCCTCTAGGAGCATGAAAATGGGACGCTATTCAAAATGGAAACAACTAGCACCGAAACAGCTGTGGGCCCGCATCAAGCAGACGCTGCAGCCCGCCTCTGAGGGCGGGGCAAACTCAAACAGCAGGCTGGACCGGCGGCGTCAGCATAAAGAGCTTCAAAAGGATACACGCCTGTATAAAACCTCGCTTTATGCGTTTTATACAATGTGTGTCCTGCTGATGCTTATGCCGTTTGTTTATTTTCTTCCGTGGCCTTCCATTGCCACCTGGCTGGTGGTACTAATTCTGCTTACGCTTGGAACCACAACAACTCTCGCTGCCGTCACAATAAAAAAGCAGTCACATCATGTGCCGCTTTTATACATGTGGCTTATCCTGCTCATGTCTGCAGTATTATTAATAATCTATCTGGGTATCCTTATTTACTTCCGGTTTTTTCTGCTTTAGCTGCCCCGGCTCCTATTCCAAATACGGATCGAGCTCTTTATCCAGCAAAGGTTTATATCGCAGCTCGTAGGTGGTTTCGGGCACTGGAAGGAGGCCGGCATTTTCGGCCTCCTTTGCAGTTTTTGCCGTATATACTACCGGGATGCCGCTCCAGTTAATGGCAGCTTCACACATCGGGCACGGCTCCCCGCTCGTATAGAGCTCGCAGTCACTTAGATCCGGAGTTTTTAAGAGCCGCGTTGCAGTCCGTACTGCCTCAAGCTCGGCATGAGTCGTCGGATCAAAGGTTTCAAACCCTTTATTTCCTTCCTCTGCCACCACTTCATCATTGCGGATGATTACGCAGCCAAAGGGGTCCCCTTTTCCTTCTTTTTTTACCTTCTGTGCCAGCTGAACCGCTCGTGTCATAAAAGCTTCATTATACATAATTGGGCAGGCTCCTTATACTTTAGACTGATACTCATTGACAAAAGCGCTGTACAAGTGTTGTGAATATTGCAGGTCTTCGCCGTGACAAATGGATAATTTCCCGGGGGCGACCTTCTGGATGGTTTTTGTACTCCGCATTGCCCGATCCATGTTAGCAGTAAATTGTTTCATCGGAGGCCCGATACGGCCGTTTTTGGAAGTAATCATGTCACCGGTAATCAGCACATCATCTTTTTTGTGATAATAAGCAGTATGTCCCGGCGAATGCCCTGGCGTAAAATAAGGGTCAATGCCCATCATCGAGTGAAAAACACCACGGCTGTCCCCCGGCAGCTGCTTTACAGAAAATCCTTTTGTATAATCAGTCGGTTTTTTTCGGTTTGGATAAGGCTTTTCCCCTGTTATGTAAGGAACTTCGAGCCCATGAATATATACAGGCGCATTTACTTTTTCCTGGATATAAGCGAGTCCGCCTACATGGTCCGGGTGACCGTGGGTTAATAAAATCATCTGGACCCGGCCAAAACGTGCCGCTTCTTTTAATATCCTCGGTGCCATCGGTCGTATGCCTGTATCGATAATTATTGACCCGTTCTCATGCTTCACGACCCAGGCGCTGATGGTAATGCCTATTTTCATGTGTATCTTAATGATATTTTCACTCACCTGGCTGACTTTCACCATCTTCGATCCACTCCTTTCTCCCTTTCTCCTTCCCTTCTTGTGCCCGATTAACGCTTTATTTTTCCGGGAAAGAGAATAACACTGTTTTTTCTAATCATCTGCTTACAGTGTACACAATATTGCATACAAAATTCTACCGCGAAAGGATGTAATTTATGCTTTCACCCTGCCCTAACAGCCCAAATTGTGTTTCCACCATGAGCTCCCCCGAAGACAAACGGCATTACATGGAGCCTATATATTATTCAGGCCACCCTGAAAAAGCTAAAAGCACGGTCCGGCGTATCCTTGGCCAACAGAAGCATGCAGAAATTATTCATGAAGATGAAAATTATATAACGACTATTTTCACTACCCCGTTACTGAGATTTAAGGACGACGTCGTTTTTTATTTCGGAAGTCCCGGACACGTTCATTTTCGTTCGGCTTCAAGAATCGGAAAGGGCGACATGGGGAAAAATAAAAATAGAATGAAAGAAATTACTGCCCAGTTTTATGATCAAATTAATGAATAATAATTAGTGTAAATTACTTATTTTTATTGAATTATTCCCCCTTCTATAGTAAAGTCGGTTTTGATATTGATAATCTTTTTCAATTAGGGGGATATACATATGAAACTAAAAACGTTTTCAGCTCTTTTAACAATACCTGCTCTGTCATTTTCGCTTGCTGCCTGCAGTTCCTCAGGCGACAACGGCGGTTCGGAGGATTCCGGGAGCACAGAGAGCTCCTCTGAAAACAGCGAATCTGTGACGGTGACGGATGGGTATGACAACGAAGTGACACTCGAAGAAACACCTGAAAACGTAGTCGCTCTCGAATGGGTGTATGCAGAAGACCTTCTCGCCTTAGGCATGCAGCCTGCCGGTATCGCTGATCTCGATGGTTACAACGATTATTTAGCTGATATCGAGCCGGCGCCATCCGAAGATGTCCAGGATGTAGGAACGAGGCAGGAACCAAGCCTTGAGCACATTGCCGAACTCGAGCCCGATTTAATTATTACTGCCGGCTACCGGCATGAAGGCATCAAAGAAGAGCTGGAGGAAATTGCTCCTACACTGATGTATAACCCGTATCCTGCCGAAGGCGAAGGCAACCAGTATGAGGAAATGGAGGCCACTTTCGAAAGCATTGCCAAAGCTGTCGGCGAGGAAGACAAAGCAGCACAGGTTTTAAATGACCTGGACGAAACATATGATGAGCTGTCGACAGAAATTGAAGATGCCGGCCGCAGCGATGAAGAAGTACTGCTTTCTCTTTCCTACCTGGCCAACGAAAACGTAACCTTCCGCCTGTTTGCCGACAATTCTCTTGCTGCCCAGACAATGGAGCAGATCGGCGTTGATAATGCTTATGAGTCAAGGCAATTCGAAGAATACGGCTACACGGAAACGAGTGTTGATGCTCTTGAAAATTATCAGGACCAGACATTTATAGATATCCCCACGCCGGAGGGCGATCGTGGTACGATTGAAGAAACATTGAATAACAATGAAGTCTGGAACAGTCTTTCATTCGTCCAAAACGATAATGTCCACCGTCTGCCGAGCTCCACATGGCCTTACGGCGGGCCCCTTTCATCCGAAGTATTTGCCGAAGAGGTGGCTGACACTTTAACAAGTGAGGAGTAATTATGAATTCATCGATGTTCGCTTCAAGAGCTGTTCTGCTATATAGTGGCGGAGCAGCTCTTCTCTTAATGCTGATATACTTGCATCTTGCACAAAGCACGGGTAATTTTTCAATACTGGCCTGGTGGGAACTTTTGCGGCACACCGATTCTACAGAGAGCAGCATTTTTCGGACGGTCTATTTACCGAGGATTGTCATCGGTATCCTCTCAGGGATAGCTCTGGCTGCGTCAGGCGTTATTTTTCAAACGATCACGAAGAACCCGTTGGCCGCTCCGAGTACACTTGGCGTTCATGCTGGTGCCTATTTCTTTATTGTAGCTTTCGCCACGATACTGCCCGACTGGCTCGGCTTGAGCGGCTTTCTCGCCGCATTTGCAGGAGGCTGTCTGGCTGCTTTGATGGTCTTTACGATGGCTGGGGGGCTCGAAGCTACGCCCGTACGAATGGCGCTGGCCGGTCTCGTTTTGTCTATCGCCTTTTCCTCCTTTACCGCGGTTCTGCAGATATTTTTTGAAGTTCAAACCGCCGGCTTGTTTTTATGGGGTAACGGCACTCTTGTACAGCAGGACTGGAGCGGCGTCCGCTTTGTATTTCCAGTACTGCTCTTACTTTTATTTCTTGCGTTCTTTTTCGCTCCCCGCCTCGATATTCTGCTGCTTGGCAGAAACCAGGCGGCCACGCTCGGAGAGAATGTAAGGGTAACTCAAGCATGTATGTTTTTCCTTGCCGTAGGCCTTACAGCTATTGTCGTAAGTGTTGTCGGTCCTATCGGTTTTATTGGCCTCGTGGCGCCTCATTTAACACGTTTAATGGGCTACCAGCTGCATTCAACTTTATTGTTTGGCTCTATGCTCTGGGGGGCTGTGCTTCTAATAGGAGCGGACGTGCTGGGCCGGGCTGTGGATCCCTCTCTCAGTGAGCTTCCCGTCGGCGCAGTTACATCAATAATCGGCGCTCCGTTCCTCGTATGGCTCATTTTAAAGCACCGGGGCTCGTTTTTCGGTACAGAACAACAGAGTGCTATTGGCGGGGGGCGTCAAAGCCGGGGGCTGAAATATCCTGTTGTTTTAGCATGTGCTGTTATGTTTACTGCTCTTGTCTTTTTTGCGGGACTGGCCGGTGGGTCCACAGGGTTTAGTTTCGTTGACACGTGGAAGGCCCTATTTTCAGAAGAGAGCAGCGGCCAGCGGTTTATTATATTCGATTTAAGACTCGGACGGCTGTTAACGGCGCTTGCTGCCGGCATGCTGCTGGCACTAAGCGGCATGCTGTATCAAGGTATTCTGCGCAATCCCCTCGCAGACCCTTCAGTGCTCGGTGTCACTTCAGGTGCAGGTGCTGGGGCGCTGTTTGTACTTTTTCTTTTCAGGGACATTCCTGCTGCCTTTATTCCACTCGGTGCCATAGCCGGGGCTTTTGCAGCGGTAGGCGTAATCTTATTTTTCTCCTGGAAAACTAAATTTCACCCCGCTGTACTTGCTCTGCTCGGTATCGCCCTGTCAGCTGTGGGTGGCGCCCTGTCACAAATTATGATTACCCGTTTTAATTTAAACGCCGCCGCAGCTTTAACGTGGCTTTCCGGCAGTACGTATGCGACCGGCTATGAAGAGCTCCAGCAGTTTCTGCTGCTTCCGCTTGCCATAAGTATACCGCTTGTCTGGTATTTGGCTCCTTCATTAAATGTGCTTGCACTCGGAGATCAGACAGCGATCGCTCTCGGAGAACGTTTAACCTTTGCACGCTGGGCCGCCGTACTACTTGCCACCTTCTGTGCGGCCATGGCAGTAGCTGCTGTTGGCACGATCGGCTTCATCGGGCTTGTCGCACCCCATTTAGCACGCATGCTTGTTGGCCAGGATTATATGCGTATTTTTCCCGTAGCGCTGTTTATTGGCGGCTCACTTCTCGTATTTTCCGATACAGTGGGCCGGACAGTACTCGCTCCTGACGAAATCCCCTCCGGGCTTGTAGCTGCTTTGATCGGCACACCATTCTTCTTGTGGCTGATGCATAAAAGCTCCAGGACAAAATAATTGAACAAAAAAAGCCAGGAGCTTCCGCGCTGTGGGCGGGACTCCTGGCTTTACCTGCTTTAATTGGTCTGTGATATTTCCGTCGCGGAAGCAGGCGTGCGGTCGATTAAATCATACGTCATGCAAAGCGGTTTTCCACTCTTTGGGTCGGTTACGACATGGGCGTCAATGCCAAATACCTGCCGGAGCACGTTTTTACAAATGACGTCACTTGGGCAGCCGATGCACTGGACTTCTCCGCTGCACATAGCAATTAAATGATCAGAAAAGCGGGCAGCATGGTTTAAGTCATGAAGCACCATTACAATCGTCCGGCTTTCTTTCTCGTTTAATTGCTGAAGCAGCTCAAGCACTTCAAGCTGGTGAGCCATATCGAGATAGGTGGTCGGCTCATCCAGAAGCAGCAGGTCCGTGTCCTGGGCAAGTGCCATTGCAATCCAGGCCCGCTGGCGCTGGCCGCCTGACAGGGAGTCCAGCGTACGATCCGCAAATTCTAAAACTCCAGTGTCATTCATCGCGCTTTGAATAGAGGCATGATCCTCCGCAGTCAATTTCCGGGTGCGCTTGCGGTGCGGATGCCGGCCGAACGAAACCAGCTGTTCCACTGTTAACGTAAGCGGTATGTCTGGAGTCTGGGCGAGCATAGCCATATTTTTAGCAACTTCTTTAGTTTTCATTTCATGAATAGATTTGCCATCTAAGTAAACGCCGCCTTCTTCCGGGGTCAGGATGCGGGAGAGCGATTTCAGGATCGTGGATTTCCCGCACCCATTCGGACCGATAATAGACGTGATCTTTCCTTCCGGTATGTCGACACTGATATTTTTCAGGACTTGTTTATTTTCATAAGACACATCTATTTGCTCTGCTTGAAGTCTTGCCACTGTCGCAAGCCCCTTTCTTTTCTACAATCTTGATTTATTCTGAACCGTCCATTAATATTGATAATGATTTTCATTTAAAATTATAACGATTTTACGTTAAAATAGCAAACAGATGTATAAATTTATTATGGAGGCGGATGCGGCTATGACTCTTCGCGAACTCGATCACCGGCTGGACATGCTAAAATCAGATTATGTACGTATACAGGGGGATCTGGAAAAGCTCGAATCCTTCGGCGGCAACACAGATGGCATTATGCGCGAACTGGACATTCTTGAGAAAGAAATGCACGAAATCAATACACAAATACGGGAATACAATAAATAAGCGGGCCGTGATAGGCCCGCTTTTCTGCTACTCTTCTAAATATCTCCTCGCCCCGGCATATTCATCTGCATATCCGGAATCCTCCAGACTGACGATTTCCACCGCGCTCCGGGAGTTTGGCGAATGAATCATGTCACCGCCGCCGATATACATACTGACGTGGTGCACCCGCCCCTCCCCATTATCATAAGCAAAAAACAAAAGATCTCCCGGCTTTAGGTCTTCTTTTGCGACCGGCACTCCGTGCTTTGCCTGCACGCTGGAATCTCTTGGAATCTCAATACCATTAGCGGCAAAAATAGTGTGCGTGAATCCTGAGCAGTCAAATCCAAATCCCGACATCCCTGCCCATAAGTACGGGAGTCCAAGAAACTGTTTTCCATCTGCAATAACATTCTTTGCTTCAGGCTCGGGGATATCATTTTCGTTGTTATATATTTCGATATCTGATGCCTCGATCCACTTATTCCCGTCTGAAGGAGTAGCTACCAGTACTTCTTCTTGTTGCTCTTTCACCACCGGCAATCGGGTATTATAGCTCAATTCTTTATAATCTTTTCTGCCTTTTTTATCATAAGTTAACTCTGCGGTGGGAGAAGTGATTAGCGCAAATGGTTCATTTTCTAATTTTTCGAGCCGATTGCTTTCGACTATTTGTTCTTCCGGGACCCAGCCGGGGTAACCCAATTCATTTCTTGGTGTTCCCTGGCCTTCCGCTGCAACTTTTACCCATCCTTTCTTTTTTTCTAGAACATGGACCTTTGAACCAAACAGCGCCTGGCTTTCCAGATTACCAACAAGCCAGAGCTTGTCATCTACATTCATAGCCGATGTCCATTCATTCAGGCTGGCCGGATTGGAGGCTGAGGGGAGGTCCATTTCCCGGAGAATATTCGGCTCCGTCCACATCGTCATTGCACTCACATCTGTATAAGCTGTTTCGTTCACTTCTACTTCTGCTGCTTTTACCGGTCCAGCTGTTATTGCTGTTCCTATGACTGCGATCATGATTGCTGAAGTCCAGTGACATTTTTTCATCGCGATTCCTCCTCCTTAAAAGTAACAGAACTACTCTGTGCATGTTTCAGAGGTTTTATCTGGTGCCCTTCAAAAGAAATAGTAGTGGCATTATTTTCCTGAATCCAATTTGGAGCATCCAGATCGATCATTTTAATGTTCGGATGAGCAAGCGCTAGTTCAGCTGCCGGCGAGGCGCTTATCGTGGATTCCATCATGCTGCCCATCATGCACGGTATACCAGCCGCTTCTGCCACATCAGCAATCTTCCATGCCTCCAGCAGTCCACCGCATTTCATAAGTTTAATATTGATCATATCGCAGGCACGCTGCTCAACGAGCCTGCGGGCGTCTGTATATGTTTTACAGCTTTCGTCCGCCATGATGGGTGTTCCGGTGGATTCTGTAACTTTTTTTAATCCCTCCCAGTCCCCTGCTGCGACGGGTTGTTCTATAAACTGTACCGGAATCCTTTCTTTTTCGAGCTGTTGAATAAATGCAATCGCTTCTTTAGACGTCCATCCCTGGTTGGCATCGATTCTGAGCATGACGCCTGGCGGAAGCACTTCCGCGATAGCCAGAATTCTTTGATAGTCTTTTCTGACATCATCTCCAACCTTCATTTTCAGATAGCGGAATCCTTCGTTGATATACTGCTCCGCCGTGTTTTTCATTCGTTCCGGTTCTTCCATGCTAATCGTCATATCATTTTCCAGTACAGAGGGCTCTCCTCCCAGCCACTCCAGGAGACTGCAGCGGCGCTGCTTTGTAAACGCGTTTATGAGAGCCATTTCTACTGCCGCTTTTGCACTGAAGTTCCCATAACAGCTCTCCTTAAGTTTACGCACATTTTCCTGCAAAGCTCCGCTTGGTGCTCCTGCTAGCGCTTCCGCAGCCGGGCCTTTGATAACTGCTTCGATACTTGATGGAGATTCCCCCGTTACTGCAAGAGCCGGGGCAGCTGCTCCTCTCCCTGCAGTGCCGTCTTCCAGCATTACGCTCACTTCAACATTTTCAATGCTTGTAACCGTCCTTACGGAAGTAACAAACGGCCGATTCAAGGGAATCATTTTCCTTTTCGTTTCAAGATAAGATATTTCCATTCAACATCCCGCCTCTTAAATTCTTGATAAGATTTCCGCCACCGTAACGCCAACGACGGTGCCCATAAATGAACCTATTAATGCCATCATTACTCCTACCGGAACCAGAGTACGGCTGAAGGCTCCTGCGAGTACTGGAGCAGAGGCCATACCGCCAATATTGGCCAGGCTGGCGATGCCGAGAGTGAATAGATCGAGCCGGAACAGCTTTGCCAGAAGCAGCATAATAGCACCGTGAAAAAATAAGATCATAAAGCCGGAAATAATATACGCTGGAACCTCGGCAATATTTGAAAAATCTGCGTTAGAAGCAATCAGAGCGATAATTGTATAAAGCATCAAGTAGCCTATATCCATCGTTCCCGTTAACCTGGCGACCGGCGTTACAGCAAGACCCAATCCCAGCACAGTAACAATTAATATCGTCCATGTGGTTGCATTCACTGCGTTCCCAGCTTCCGGCAGCGTATTTCCTACTGCAATGGCAAGCGAGGCCACCAGCATGGAGAACCCTAAACAGACAATAATTTCTACATATGTTAGAGGTTTTGTTTCCTTTTCCTCCAGGGACAAATTGTACTGCATCTGGTCAATGCTTTCTGTTTTCGCTTTTGTAAATCGATTGAACGCGAATTGGAAAGGAACGAGCCAAAATAGCAGCATTACCCAAAACGAGTAGTTTACTGTATCCATAATTAAAGCATAGCCGAATAAATTCTCAGGCACTTCAAGAATGCCCTGCAGTGCTACAAGATTTGCTGAGCCTCCTGTCCATGAACCAGCCAGGGCAGCAAAAGCTTTCCACGTTTGTGTATCTAAAAATCCTTGCATAATATAATATGTAACCGTAAAACCGCCGATAATACTAATCACAGCTACAACGTAGCTTAGCAGCATTTTCGGGCCAAGCTTGATAATCTGTAGAATATTACAGTTCAATAAAAACAAGAATATCATTGCCGGCAGCAGTAAAGAACGTATACCTGAGTTTAATTCACCAAGAGCTTCGGATCCGCTGAAGACTCCAAAGGTGTTTAACAAAGCCGCAACGATGTAAATGAGCACGACCGTCGGTACATACTTGAAAAATTTACTTTTTGTTACTTTTTCAGCGCCTACGAGAAGTGCCACCGTAGCAACTAAAACACTAATGTAAAGAGCACCGCTTTCTATCATGTGGAATAACCTCCTTTGAATTGTTGAATATAAATAAACCCAGCAAAGAGAAAAAATCTCTTTGCTGGGTTTTATCCGGTAAGATAAAGCAGCATGGCTTACATGTCAGCCTTTATTTGCTTGTACTTTAAACTGGCGTTTCGCAGAGCTACCACCATCGCTTTCTGGGACGAACCATGGTAACGTTTTTGGATAATTTCTACAAGACGCTCACTTTCCTGAATTGAAGCCCCTGTGAATATTTCTTTCACGAAGCGGGCGGTTAAAGAAAGAATAGCAGAGCATTCTGCCTCCAGTATCTCGTTTGTCAAAGTATCCACTACAAAGCCGATAAAAAATACCTGGTACTGTTCAGTAATCGGATTGTTTGAAGGAGATTTAGCCTCTCCTACAATGTAAATAGTATTCTCGTTGTACAAATGTCATTCACCTCCTGATTGCTAAAAGAAGAACGCTTTGGGTAAAGGTTCCTTTTACCAGAGGAGTAATATGTTTGAAAATTATGATATCGCACTTTTCCAGATTACGCAATTCTTATTTTTATTTATGTTCCGCTTTTTAAGAATTCCTTCAGTTTTCCAATGCTGAAAAAGGGAATGACGTGAAAGGGAGACCTACAAAAGCTTAGGAGGAGCAATATGACACAAGCAGAAAAAACCTTGTTTAACCAACAGCATGTGAGTAACCATATTTTTAAAAATAAAATGACCGTCGCTCCGATGACGCGAATCAGTGCAGATGATAACGGCACGCCAAATGACCGGATGCGCCAATACTATGAACGCTACGCTCTCGGCGGCTTTGCCGCTGTTATTTCAGAGGGTATTTATACTGACGAAGTGTACAGTCAGGGGTATGCTAATCAGCCCGGTCTTGCCAACAAAAATCACCAGCAAGGCTGGCAGCCGATTACAAAGGCGGTTAAAGAGCACGGAAGCAAAATAATCGCCCAGCTCATGCATGCAGGGTCCCAATCGCAGTATAATCAATATACCAGTGAAACAGCTTCCGCCTCTGCCGTACAGCCGCCAGCTGAAAAAGTATCTTTTTACGGAGGCCAAGGGCCTTTTCCGGTACCGAAAACCATGGATGAAAACGATATGGAAACCGCTAAACAAGGATTTGTCCAGGCAGCTCTCCGCGCGGTTGAAGCGGGATTCGATGGCGTAGAGATTCACGGGGCAAATGGTTACCTGCTTGACCAGTTTTTATCTGAATCCACTAATAAACGTACCGATCAATACGGAGGTTCCGTGGAAAACCGGGTCCGCTTTCTTACGGAGGTAATCGAAGCTGTCCGCGGTGCTATTGGCCCAGTCCCTATTCTCGGCATCCGCATTTCCCAGGCAAAAGTTACAGACAGCTCGTATCGCTGGCCGGCCGGAGAAGCAGATGCTTCCGTTATTTTTTCCAGGCTTGGAAATACTCCACTGGATTATATTCACACTACGGATGGCGATGGCCTCGGCGAAGGCTTTGGGAACGAAACCTTAAGCATGGCCCAGGCAGCTAAAAAATACAGCGGCCTTTCTGTCATTGCCAATGGCAATCTTGGAGAGCCGGAGAGATCCTCCCGTATCATTAACGACGGCGCCGCCGATTTGATTTCTCTTGCCAGAACTGCTCTTGCCAACCCGGACGCCCCGCACCTCATTCTGCACGGCCAGGCTTTGAATCACTTTGATTCTTCTCTTATCATGCAACCGCTTGCTAATGTGAAAGACGCAGAGCTGGAACAAAATATTCTTAAAGAATAAAAACAAGGAGAGGCCGGCATGGCCTCTCCTTATTCTGCAGGGGCACCGGATACAAGGAACCGTACTTTTTTCTCCCCTAGTTTAATTTTTACAGGCGTTTCGGTATAAACTTCCCCATCTGTATCGGCCTGCTGCACCGGATCTGTAGTAAGATCTATATTTTTACCGAGCACATGCTCAATAGGACTGTTTTCGTTATCAATTTCTTTAGTCCCCATCGTGGCAAAGAATTCTCTTACCAGGGTATTGCCTCCTTCTGGGATGATGAAAATTTCAAATTGTTCATCCTGCATCGAAGTATCGCCAACTGGCACTTGATTGGTACCGATGGAATGACCGTTCATGATTAGAATCATTACCGCTTCCCCGGCATAGTTTTTTCCGTCAATTTTCATCTGATAGGAAAAGACATCCGGGTTCTGGACGGTCTGCAGTGTGCTGATAAAATAGCTTAATTTTCCGATCGCGCCCTTTAAATTTTCGTCCACATTTTCTGAGGTCTCCACGATCAGCCCTATTCCATAAAAATTGGCGAAGAAGCGGTCATTCATTGAACCTATATCAATTTCTTTCGTATTTTTTTCAAGCATGTCCGTCATAGCTCGTTTAGGATTCTGCGCCAGGCCGAGAGACCTTGAAAAGTCGTTGCTTGTCCCATACGGAAGTACTCCCACATCAGGTGTGTACGGCGATTCCATGAGCCCATTGATGCTTTCATGAACGGTGCCGTCCCCGCCGGCAATGAAAATTGCTTCCACATGCTCATCAATCGAAGCACACGTTTCACGTAAATCGTCTTTGGACTGTGTCTGTCTAATGACAAGCTCCACAATAGAAGTTCCCCATACCTGGATAAATGTATTTAACTGCTTTTGTTTTTCATTAACGTCTTTGTTTCCGTTAATAATAAGTAAAGCTTTTTGATACATATGAACGTCTCCCCTATCCTATCAAATAAACGGCTTCTTTAATGCATAGAAGACGCTAACCGTATATTCCCATTTCCAGGGGGGTGAAAACAAGGGAGATGCTTTTTATTTGCGGTGCAGCATCATTCGTTTGGTGCCGGCATATAGATTAGACCAGTACATACGCTCCGTGTCAGGCGGGCACAGCTGATGTCTCCACACTGATTTCATGCTTGTGCTCTCCGTATATGTCAAAACGTAAACTTCTTTCGGGCCATTTCCAGTGAACCAGGCCCCGCCCTTTTCAAGGGAAATAAAACGGGCCCCCCGCAGGTTTTTTATGTTTCGGTATGCCTTCAGGCTCTCATCCATCAGGGCCGCATACAGCACTACCTTTTGCGTCTCCTGCTCCGGAGAAGATATACCGACCTTTTTCCAATGCTTTTTTACACATTTTACTACGTCCAATTGGCTTTCGATGTTTGTTCCTGTTAATTCTTTCATTACATTCTGAATAATAGAAACAAATAAATCATTTATCCCGGGTGCTATCCTTTTTGCATGATACTGGTTTTTCATTTATATCTCTCCTTAATTAATCACATTTTTGAAGCATCGGACATTTCGCACATACTTCATTACTGTTACTTAATGCTTTATAAATAGAACACCAGGACCGTTTCGCGTAACAGATTGGAACGTTTTGATTTTTGGCGCGTTCCTTTAATTTAGCCGAAACGTTGTGATTGATGAAATCAGTCAGCACAAGCACCAAATCAATATTTGGCGGAATTTCTTTTTGTACCATTTTTACTTTGCGTCCGCTGACATGTTTGATGTCCTGAAAGCCTAATTCTTTTAAGCGGTCGGGAATGGCCCCCAGTCTGTCTGCTCCAATGATCATCAATCCGTCCATGTTTATCCTCCTATTTGAAAATAATTCTCATTTGTTAAGTATAGTTTATTGAAAACGATTCTCAATGTCAACGTTTATTCTTAAGCCGGAAGTTTTTATTCTGCCTGTATGTGGAATACAATTGAAAGTATGCCGCCAGTCAGTCATAAAGGGAGGTATCATATGAAAAGTCCTGATGAAGTTCATATAGAAACACTTACCGTAAAAGATGACGGTACAATACCTAATCATCCCAGTTTTCCGGTGCTCATTTATAAGCAGACGACAACCGGCTCTGATGATGTTAAAGCACTTTTTAATACAAACAACTGGCTGGGTGCTTGGAAAGGAAGTGTATTTAAATACCATCATTATCACAGTAACTCACATGAGGTGCTTGGATGCGTAAGCGGATCGGCTCTTTTGCACATTGGTGGCGAACAGGGCAGCCAGCTTAATATAAAAAATGGCGACATATTGATTCTTCCGGCTGGATATGGCCATAAGCTTATTGAGCAGAGTGAAGACTTTGCAGTTATCGGTGCTTATCCAAATGGTTCGGATTATGATATGTGTACCGGGGATCCTTCCGAGCGCCCGGAAAAGGTAGATAATATTTATCAAGTACCTCTGCCCGATTATGATCCTGTTTTCGGCTCAGACGGACCACTTTTTTCTTATTGGACAAATTTTTCATAAACGAAAGGAAGCCGCATATACTATGGCAACGAAAACGAGACAGATACTTTTAAACGAAAGACCAAAGGGCCTTCCCGATAAAAATACTTTTGCATTTAATCACACGGAAATAGAGGCGCCGGCAGAGGGAGAAGCTCTTCTGCAAATGATCTATATCTCCGTAGACCCATATATGAGAGGAAGGATGGATGACCGTGAATCTTACGTGCCGCCTTTCCCTCTGCATAAACCAATTGCTGGAGGCGGCATAGCCAGGGTACTTGAAAGCCGCGACAGCTCTTTAAGTGAAGGCGACTATGTAACCGGGAACTTACCGTGGCAGGAATACGTTAACGTTAACGCTTCAGAAGTGCGCAAGGTACAGGCGGAAGCGGCTCCGGTCTCTGCTTATCTAAGCGCTGTGGGCATGCCTGGCCTCACCGCCTATTTCGGCACCCTCAGCATTGGCCAGCCTAAACAGGGCGAGACATTCGTCATCTCAGGCGGTGCTGGTGCCGTCGGATCACTTGCGGGGCAGATTGCTAAAATGCAGGGAGCTCGCGTTGTCGGCATCGCCGGCGCCGATGAAAAACTGGATTATATGAAAAGCATTGGCTTTGACGAAGTAATCAACTATAAAACAGAGGATATAACAAAGGCTATTGAGCGGACCTGCCCGGACAAAGTAGACGTATATTTTGATAACGTCGGAGGCGAAATGAGCGATATTGTGCTCGATCATTTAAACAAATTCGCCCGTGTAGTGCAGTGCGGAGCAATTTCCACTTATAACGATCCGGACAATTATGGCCCAAGGGTTCAGTTTAAGCTCATTAAGTCGAGTGCCCTGATGAAAGGGTTCATCGTAGGCGATTATGCCGACGAATTTGAAGAAGCCACGAAGCAGCTTGCAGCCTGGGTCGCTTCTGGTGACCTGCAGTATGAAGAAACTATTCTTACCGGCTTCGACCGCATTCCAGAAGCATTTATTGGTTTGTTTACCGGACGAAACACAGGTAAATTACTCGTGGATGTTTCCCAATAACATTAGAATTCCGCTGCGCCATGTAAAAAGCCGCCTGCCCAGTTTATGGGCAGGCGGCTTATTTATATTTTCATTAATTTAAGGACGGCCCCGAAGGTTTCGGTGCAGTCTGTTTTTCTCTTGACTGCTCCTTTAATTCCTCTTTCTTTTTTACTTCCTGGTTGCTCGGCGGACTCAGGCTGAGAATTTTATCTCCAGATTCAGGCTTTATCGCATTATCAAGAGTAAAGAATTCCAGGCGTCCGGTCGGTTTTTGGATGCCGATCAGCACGACGTCCTCTGCGCGGTCATTTAAATAAGACTGATATGGATATTCTTTCGTTAAAGTAGTTAATTTAAATACATAACCCGCATCCACTTTCCAGTTCAGTTCTTCAAATGTGGCGCCTTTTTCAAACAGGACCCGGCCGCCGACTTTTCTCATCAGTTCATCAGGTTCATTCCGGTCAGATTGATGCCAGCTGAGCTGAAACAGATCCTTTCTTCCAAATTCAGGTACAAAGGTTGTACAAACAAGCGAATTGTAAGAATCCCGGTCAGTGGCTGCAATAATTTTATTGTAGGGTGTCATGTCCAGCGAATACTCTGACTGCTCTGAAAGGATTTCTCCCCGGTAATAAGCAATTCCCGCTTTACGGGCGTTAAACAAATGCTCAAACGAAGAGTCGGCAATCAATACCGGAACGTTCATTTCTTTCAGCTTCTGCGCAAGGCTGGTGCTAAAAGAACTCCCCCCGACGAATAAAACCCCCGGAAGCCCTTCCTTTGAAAGGTTTAATTTTCTGGCAAGCGGCCCAATGGTGAAGCCGTGGAAGCATACGGTGGCAAATACCAGCGCAAATGTGAGCGGGGTAATAATCGAAGCCCCGGCATAGTTGTATTCTTCAAGAACGTTCGCAAAATATCCGGCCACTGTTAAAGCCACGATTCCCCGCGGAGCAATCCACCCCACCAGGGCTTTTTCGCCAAATGTTAAGTCAGTACCTATGGTGGAAAGCCATATTGAAAGCGGACGTACTAAGAACAACATCAAAAGCACGTAAGCGATGATCTGCGGATCGAAAATCTGC
The DNA here is from genome assembly GCF_002265875.1 of Marinococcus halophilus. GTDB lineage: Bacteria > Bacillota > Bacilli > Bacillales > Marinococcaceae > Marinococcus > Marinococcus halophilus. Next base: position 7,951 of record NZ_NPFA01000023.1, on the reverse strand, counting down.
ATCAGCGTGGCCCGGTCAAGGGACGCTGTCAGCATAATAAAAATACCCGAAATCAGCAGGACGGAAATATTTTCTTTGAAGTGCTGCATATCGCTGATAGAACTGATATGAAGATTTGCCAGCGTCATCCCCATCGCAGTAACAGCCAGCAGCCCTGTCTCATGCATGACCACGTCAGAAATAACAAAGCTTGCGATCACCATGGAGAGAACTACCGGAGATTTCAAAAATTCCGGCACATGCCCCCGCTCAAAAGTCCATCCGATTATTCTGCCGAAAAGAATCCCCAGAAAGACTGCAAACAACGAAGCCATAAAGAAATTAACGAGCGAAACAAAGGCTGATTCTTCAGAGGTGAAGGTGCGTATAATTTCAAACGCAAATACTGCCAGAAGAGCACCAAACGGATCGACGACAATCCCTTCCCACTTAAGTATTCTCGCCGGCCTCGGTTTCAGCTTTGCCTGGCGCAGGAGCGGCAGAATAACAGTAGGACCCGTGACAATCAGCAGCCCGCCAATGATAAAAGAAACTTCCCATGACAGCCCTGCTACAAAGTGAGCTGTCAATGAACCGAGTATCCAGGCTAAAAACGCCCCTAATGTAATGATGCGGTAGACAGGCTTTTGAAGCCCCTGAAGCCCTCTGAAGTCAAGATTCAGGCTTCCTTCAAATAAAATAATGGCTACGGCAATCGAAACGATCGGTCCGTACAAATCGCCAAACGCTTCGGAAGGATTAATAACCCCGAAGATTGGGCCGATTAAAAGCCCGGCAACCGACATGACCACGATGGCCGGCAGTCTTGAAAACCAGGCAACCCACTGGGAACCAATCCCAACAGCGCCAATCAGCATTAATTGAAACAATAGAGAGTCCAGCATACTATTTTCCCTTCTTTCCACTCCCGTTTTTTATCTTTGGGTTTATTCTTGTATGTAAGTCGTAATCCTTTCGTTTTTTAATCACTTGAAATAAAAAGATACTATACTAAACCCTATTGTTTCAATCAAAGTAGTTTATAAGTATATATTTTTTCACAAAAAAGCACGCTTTTAAACAAAGCATGCTTCCTCATTACTTTTCTTCTATTTCTTCTTGAATCGACTGGCCAAGATGACGCCCCGGCTCATCGATTCTACAGTAGATACGGTCTCCAAGCTGGCAGTCCTTCAGTGCCATTGGCTCGTATTGATCTGTCATTAAATAGACACTGTCTGCCCATTGCAGAGTAGCTGACAGGCTCACCTCCCCCGCACGTACTGTTACTCTTACAAGGTCACGTTTTTCTATCTTCACTCTGCCAACCGGCACCTGTCGCGAGGCTTGGCCTTCATATATGGTTACAGGCTCGTCATTCTCCACTTCTGCAAGATATCTTGTTTCCCCTTCTTCAAAGATATACTGGTGTACAGCGCCGGCGTTAATGCGGAAGACCCGGGCTGGATACGTGCTGGTCGTACGGTTTTCCGATAATATATAAATATACCCGTGGCCTGTATCTCCAACAAGCAGGCCTTCAGCCGGGGACAAAACATCTGCTGCGTCTATACATACACGCGAACCTTCCCCCATCGGCTCTATTGCCTCCACGATGCCCAGCTTCCATACATCATTTTCCATCATACTCATCAGCACCCGCTGCTCCCTGTGGATTTTTTACCCTCTTCCTCCATTTTTACTTTGTGCTCTCTCCCCCACTTTTCCAGCTCCCGCAGAAGTGATTCAAGGGAAGCGCCGTAGCTTGTCAGAGAATATTCTACTTTCGGGGGGACGACCGCATACGCATGACGTAATACCAGCCCATCATGCTCCAGCTCTTTAAGCTGCTTGATTAGCGTCTGATGATTAATCTGCTGCAGCTGCTGTTTAATCTCACTAAAACGAAGGGTTTTTCCAACCAGCTCCATAAGAATAACTGCTTTCCATTTCCCGCATACTTTATCAAGCGTAATTTTTATATTTTCTCTTTCTTCTATTGTCATTATTTCACTCCCTCAATCTAAAAAAAAGCACTACTATATATTCCAATATAAGTATGTGCAAATATATTATATGTAGGTATTATAGCCTTAAAGCCGGGTATATAAACGTGAAGAGCTTTATTCCTCAAAAAAAAGCAGCCTCTTTTAAGAGACTGCCGTACTTTTACTGTTTTTCTGCTATTTCTGAAAGCTCTGCCCACCGTGTCATTGCCTGATCCAGTTTTTCGTTGGTTTCTTTCTGGATGTTAGACCACTTTTCGATGGCTTCCAGATCACTGCCGCTCTCTTCCATCTGTTGTTCTGCTTCCGCCAGCTCGTCTTCAAGACGGGCTATATGCTCCTCGATCTGGTCCCACTCCTGCTTTTCCTTATAGGACATTTTTTTCTTTTCCCCAGCCGCATTGCTGATAGCTTCCGGTTCCGTCTTTTTTTCCTTACTGAGCGCCGGCCGGGAGCTGTCCTTTTCGGCACTCATGAATTCCGTATAATTGCCTTCAAACAGAGTAACCTGGGAGGACTCATCAAACACAAACAGTTTTTCTGCTACCCGGTCAAGAAAATAACGATCGTGGGAAACAGTTACGACTACGCCCGGGAACTGCTGAAGGTATTCTTCAAGCACACTGAGAGTCTGCACGTCCAGATCGTTCGTCGGCTCGTCCATAAATAAAACGTTTGGTTCGGTCATTAAAATACTGAGCAGGTACACCCGTTTCTTTTCGCCGCCGGACAGACGGGAAATATACGTCCACTGATCCTCCCGCTCAAACAGAAAGCGTTCGAGCATCTGTTCAGCTGAGATACTTTCTCCGTTAACAGTGTATATAACCTCGGCTATATCACGAATGTATTCGAGCACACGCTTGGATTCATCCAATTCTTCCTGCTGCTGCGAATAGTAGCCAAGCTTTACGGTCGGGCCATACACGACATCTCCGGCATCAGGTTCGGTACGGTTGGCCAGAATATTTAAAAGCGTCGTTTTCCCAGTGCCGTTCGGTCCAACTATGCCTATTTTTTCCCCCGGAGTGAACATATAATTAAACTTGGAAAACATATTCTTTTCTCCGTAGGATTTTTCCAAATCCTCCGCTTCAATGACTTTCTTTCCAAGCCTTGCAGAACCGACCGGAACCTGCACTTCTTCTTTTTTCGGCGGTCCTTCCTGCTGTTTTAACTCCTCTGCCCGCTCTTTCCGGGCCTTCTGTTTTGTGCCACGCGCTTTAGGCTGCTTCTGAAGCCAGGCAAGCTCCCGTTTTAATGTGTTCTGTCGCTTTGCTTCGGCATGGGCTTCGTTCGCTTCACGCTCTGCTCTTTTTTCCAGAAACAATTCATAGTTGCCGTCATACTCATGCAGCCGGCCCCGTTCCAGTTCGAAAATTTTGTTAGTCACTCTATTTAAGAAATAACGGTCGTGCGTCACTAAAATTAACGCTCCGTTGTAGCTGGACAAGTATTTTTCCAGCCAGTTAATGGACTCATCATCGAGATGGTTCGTCGGCTCGTCAAGAATAAGAATATCGCAGTCCTGAATAAGCGCCCGGGCAATGGAGGCTCTTTTGCGCTGGCCGCCGGATAGTTCGTTAATTTTTTGATTGTAGACTGTCAGCCCCAGCCTGTTCAACACCTGCTGCGCTACAGTGCCTGCCTCCCACGCACCGAGCTGGTCCATCTTCTGCTGGGCTTTCATCCACTGTTCCTGGGTGGCTTCGCTTTCGGGCTCCTCTTCCAGACGGGCCTGGGCTTTTTCATAATTCTTTACTGCCTTCATAATGTCAGAGGAGCCCTCGTACAAGTAATCAATCAGGTTTTCTTCCTCCGGCAGTTCCGGATCCTGAGGCAGATACTCGATCCGCAGCTGTTTAGAATGCTGAAGCTTCCCTTTTTCTGAAGCATCAATTTCAGAAATCACCCGCAGAAGCGAGGATTTTCCTGTGCCGTTAACGCCAATCAGCCCAATGCGATCCCCGGGCTCAATAGTAAATGAAATATGGTCAAAAAGCACCTTTGTGCCGGTTGTCTGGTATAGATTTTCCGCTACAAGCAGACTCATGTTCTCACCGTTCCTTTCTCGTCCTTTCCTATCTTAGCATATTTGCGGGGGGTCCTGAAAAACGTACAGTTATTTTCAAGCCAGCCCACCAAAAAAGCACCTCCCATCAGGGAAAGTGCTTATACGAAAAATTAGTTTTAGGAAAGATCCATTCTTTTCTTTTTGTTTCTTGGCGGCCGGCTGTTTTTATTGGAGCCGTGGCCCTGAGACCGTTTTTGCTTATATTTCGAAGAAGGCTTGCCCTGGCCTTTAGGGCCTTTGTTACGAATAGGTGCTTCTGAAGTCAGTTTAACCGGCTCTTCTTTCAGTTCACGAACATTCATTTTTAGTGCTGCCGCTACGATTTGTTTCGCATCGTATTCGTTCAGAAGCTCTTCTGCCGTGCGTTCCCAATATTCGTTATCGTCCACTTCCATCGATCCGACCAGTTTCTCTACAGCCTGCTGGGCTCGCCCTTCAACTGCATCATTTCTCGTTGGCTTAGGAGCCTTTTTTAACTTAGCCTGTACGGTCTTTTCGATAAGACGCAGATGAGTCATCTCTCTCGACGGCACAAAGCTGTAGGCTACACCTTCGTTTCCTGCCCGGCCGGTACGGCCAATCCGGTGCACATAGCTTTCCGGATCCTGCGGAAGATCAAAGTTGTACACATGTGTAACACCGCTCACGTCAATACCGCGGGCTGCTACGTCAGTCGCAATGAGAAGCTCAATAGTACCCCTTTTGAATTTTTGCAGCACTTTGTCCCTTTGAGCCTGCTTCATATCTCCATGAATGCCTTCTGCCGCATACCCACGTCTTGATAAAGCTTCTGTCAATTCATCTACACGGCGTTTAGTACGCCCGAAGACAATCGCAAGCTCCGGTGGTGTATAATCGAGCATATTACAGAGGGTTTCGAACTTCTCCTGTTCGCTCACTTCAATGTAATACTGATCAATTTTAGCCACGGTCATACTTTTGTTTTTCACTTGAACCTGTTCCGGGCTGGTCATGAATTTATCTGCTACACGCTTTAGCTTTGGAGGCATGGTAGCTGAGAATAAAAGCATTTGCCTCGGTTCCGGAATATCTTTTAGGATTTCTTCGATATCATCCACAAACCCCATGCTGAGCATCTCGTCCGCTTCGTCAAGAACAACTGTCTTCATTTTTCCAAGGTCGATCGTTTTTCTCCGCACATGATCCATTAAACGACCCGGTGTCGCTACAATGATTTGCGGTTTTCTTTTCAGTGCTTTAATTTGGCGCTGAATGTCCTGGCCTCCGTAAACGGCTACTGCTGTAACACGTTTATGCTTTCCAAGGCGGTTTAATTCTTCGGAAACCTGTACAGCAAGTTCTCTTGTTGGTGCAAGTACGATACCCTGCGGAGCGTTGGCTGTTTTATCAGCTGCTTCAAGAAGTGGTATGCCGAAAGCAGCAGTTTTGCCTGTACCAGTCTGTGCCTGGCCAATGATATCTGTTCCGTTCTTCGCTTTTGGAATAACTTCCGATTGTATTGGTGTTGCTTCTTCAAATCCCATTTCTTCAATAGCTTGAAGAATAGGTGATTCCAATCTTAGTTCTGAAAATAAAGTCAAGTATATATTCCCCTTTTATGCTTATTCGATCATTTCATATGAACTAATTAACATTACCATATTCATGAAAAAAAATCTATCTGATTTTCATATTCCTTATGAATTAACTACACGTTTACACTGCTCCTTTAATTGTAATAAAAACGTAACATAAACTGCATTGAACAGTTTGTATTAATGACGATATAATTAAATTACAAAATTTTCATTTAATTACGCCTATAATTATGCGAGGAGGACGGGCAAATGGCTGTGAGGAATAGATTTGCATATTTTGTTGACCGTTCTGGAAGGCAAGTCACGGTGGGGACACTGGAGGATATCGAACAGATGGACTTAGGCCGGGGCCAAATTTATTATTGCGATTCTGAGCAGGCGCTCGTCCAGGGTGTTAAAGAGTATTATCATAAAGAGTGCATTATTACACTCCGTTCTCCAATGGACGAGTTTAAAGAAAACCTTTCGCGCTAAATTCCACCCTGCTTTCTCTGAAAGCAGCGGTATACATATAAAGAGGGCCCGCTTTTTATTGCGGACCCTCTTTTACGTTCTATTTTACTTCAGATTGAACTTTTACTTCAATGTTATTGCGCGTGGCTTTGGAATACGGGCAGTACTGGTGGGCAAGATCCACTAATTCGTCCGCTTCTTCCTTCGAAACACCGCTGATTTCCACTGTAAGTTCAGCAGCCAGCTGGAACATGCCATCGGATTCGTCCTTTTGAAGGCTTACAGCTGCAGTTGTTTTAGAAGAAACGTCTTTATTTTTCTTGCTTGCCTGAAGGTTCAGCATGCCATCAAAGCAGGCTGCATAGCCGGAGGCGAAGAGCTGTTCCGGATTGGAACCTGATTTAGAAGAACCAGAGCCCGGCTGTTCTAAATTCACATCGATCATTCCATCGTCAGAACGTACGTGACCTTCACGGCCACCTTCTACAGTAGCTTTTGAAGTAAATATTGTTTCTGCCATACATAATTCCTCCATTCAACTTAATAACGTTGATTCCAATAATTACTATACACTTTTCCGCCCATTTTTAAACATGCAGTCCTCTAAATGTTTTCTGAAATTAACTTTTCACGCCTCAGAATAAATAGTAAATACGTCAGTTGCCCATCGGAAAGTGCTATTATAAAATCATTGAAGATTAAGTAAAAATAACCGCCAGGAGCGCTTTTTGCTTTGCAAAATAATTCTACAATAAAGGAGCGGTCCAATTCATGAACCGAGACTTCCCGTTAAAAACCCCTACTAATTCTTTGCTGCTTACAGCCGTCGATCATACCCGGGTCGGAGTTATTATTACAGACCCGGATATAGAAGACAATCCAATCATTTATACGAACAGTGGTTTTTGCAATTTAACCGGCTATTCCGCCGGGGAGGTTCTCGGAAGCAACTGCCGTTTTCTGCAGGGGCCGGAAAGCGACATTCATACTATTGAACGTATGAGGGAATCATTGAAATTATACGAACCAATTTCACTCGAGATCATTAACTACCGTAAAGATGGCACTAAGTTTTGGAACGAGCTTCACATTGATCCAGTATATGAACCAGAAGAAGATAAATACTATTTTATCGGGGTCCAAAAGGATATTACAAAACAAAAGAATGCCGAACAGGATGCGCTGGAATATTTTAATGAAATTAATCTGTTATCTACCCCTATTGTTCCAATTATCGACAGCGTTTATGCCATGCCCCTGATCGGTAACGTCGACGAGCAGCGGCTGAAGATTATTTTTACGAACATCACTGATGCTATACATCATTCCAAAGTAGAAACGCTCATCGTTGATCTTTCGGGTCTTTCCACGTTGAATGATGAGATTATGAAAGGCATCTTTACTTTAAACGACCTTTTAAAACTACTCGGAACCGAGCTGATTGTTACCGGTGTTTCCCCAAGCCTTGCGGTAAGATCCAAGGATATGGATTTCGACTTCTCTGCTTTTCAGACCTTTGGTACTGTTAAAGATGCTGTTCGTTCCAAGCAGCGCAGCAATTGATATTGAGAGTAATAAAATATGTACAGAAAACGTATTGATATTATTTCAAGCCCGTGATATGATGAAATCACTATTTTGATCCGTTAGTTTGAACAAGCTTAGGGTTTTAGCTTCTGAACTTGGTAATACGCGGTTTGCAAGATAAGTAACATTTGTGCCAGAAGGCACACAGGAGGATTATTTTTATGGAACAAGGTACAGTTAAGTGGTTTAACGCAGAAAAAGGTTTTGGCTTCATCGAGCGCGAAGGCGCAGACGACGTTTTCGTTCACTTCTCCGCTATCCAGGAAGAAGGCTTTAAAACCTTAGAAGAAGGA
>NZ_NPFA01000022.1 GCF_002265875.1 Marinococcus halophilus | reverse complement strand
GTTGGACTAGAGCGTGAGCAATATCTGTAGTAAAATTATTCATAGGGAAGTCCTCTTTTCTGTGGATGTGGTCGGTAACTTCATTCTACTAGAAAAGGACTTCCTTTTTTGGTGATCGATCGTTTACACAAACTATTTTATGCTCTCATGGATGGTTTCATTCACGAATTAAAGTATTATTTTATTGAATTACTATATAAATACATATAAATCACGGCATTCGTTTTTAATAAGCATATTGTTCGCATTCATCCCCTCCTTCTCTTATCGTGAAACTATATATCACTGCAAAAGGAGGAAATGTTGTTGCTAAAGCAATGGATAAGAAGCCTCTCTTTCTCAAAACGCTGCTACTACTGCAGATCGAAGACCTCCTATATGCGTCCATACTTCACAAAGCAGGGTGAAAAAGTATTTGTCTGTGAAAAATGCCTTGAATACGCTGAAAGAAGGGCTATGCAGCGGGCCGATTAGAAAAGAACGCATAATATTTATGTTTTATATACACTCGTTTTGCGCTTATCTCTTTTTTCGCTCCTAATCTATATTACAATAGAGAAAAAGACCGATTGGAATTGGAGGGGCTCCGATGAATAAACATGACAAGGAAATGCTAGAACTAATTGAGACCGGCGTGGTAACGTTAATGCGCCGGGCAGATTTTAAAAGAACACTCGACAGCCAGGCAAACAGCCTGGACCGTTCTGCCTATTTGATTCTTCAAGTACTGCACCAGCAGAGCCCCCGTTCTGCTCGCGAACTCGCTGATCACTTTCTCCTTGATATCTCTACACTCAGCCGCCAGATCCACTCCCTGGAGAAAAAGGGCCTCGTTTCCCGCCGTCCCGATCATCACGATAAGCGGGTCAACCAGATTTTTATTACAGGGGAAGGGATCGAGGCGATTAATACACTGAAGCAGGAACGGATCCATATGTATGCTAACCTATTGGCCGACTGGGAGAAGGAAGATCGCGATCAATTCGCCCAGCTGCTCGAGCGTTTCAATAACACCCTCGTACAGAAAAGGGGCCTCCCCTCGTCATAATCAAGAAGCCGGAGCTAAACGGGGCTCCGGTTTTTTTCACCTTAAACAGAACATTTGTTCGTTTAAAATATATATTTTGAGGTATAATTTAGGGAAAAGAAGAAATAGCTTTATCAACCAAAGGAGGGAAGGGCTGTGGAGCGGATTATTTTTCTAATCGATATGCAGTCGTTTTACGCCAGTGTTGAAAAGTTGTACTATTCCCATCTGCAGCATAAACCAACAGCTGTAGCCGGCGACCCGTCGATCCGGAGCGGCGTTATTTTGGCTGCCTGCCCTGTCGCCAAACGCGAAGGTGTAAAAACGGCCGAAACACTCAGCCAGGCCCAGCAAAAATGTCCTGCGCTCGTTGTTATCCCTCCACGCATGGAGCTGTATTTAAAAATTTCGGTACAAATTGCAGCGGCGCTTGAAGCGTACACAGATAAGATAGAACCTTACAGTGTAGATGAGCTTTTTGCAGATATGACGCATACATACAGGCATACGGCCTCTACCCCGGAGCAGGCGGCTCTTTTTATCAACCGCCACCTGCTTCGGGCGTTCGGCGTCTACCCCCGCATTGGCATCGGACCGACCAAGGTTCTGGCCAAAATGGCCTGTGATCATTTTGCCAAAAAATCCGAAGAAGGAATTTTCACCCTGAGCCAGGATCAGCTGGCTTCAACGCTTTGGCCGCTCCCTGTGAATCATCTGTTTGGTGTTGGCCGGCGAATGGAAAAACACCTGCGCCAAATGGGCATTCGAAAGGCTGGCCACCTCGCTGCCTATCCAGTGGAAGAACTGCGGCACCGTTTCGGACTGAACGGTGAACTGCTCTGGCAGACAGCTCACGGCATTGACCCTTCCCCAGTCAGTCCCGGAACTCATACGCACCGAAAGGCTGTCGGCCACCATATGACGCTTCCACGTGACTACTCCAGCTGGGATGATATCCGGGTGGTGCTGCGCGAGCTGAGCGAAGAAGTTGGGCGCCGGGCACGGGTTGAAGGCTTCAGCGGTTGGACAGTCACTGTCGGAGCCGAAGGCCGTGATAACGAAAGACCTTTTCATTTCCATCGGCAGGCCGCCCAGGCGGCACCGATTAATGACGGCAAAGCCCTCTATAAAGCTGCTGCTTCCCTCTTTCTTAAGCATTGGAACTTTTATCCGGTCCGCGGCCTGAGCCTCAGCCTCCAGCAGCTCGAAAGTGATCAATCTGTGCAGTTGGATTTGTTTTCTGAAAAAGAGTATCGTGAGGACTTAAACAGAACAATCGATACTCTTAAGGAACGGTACGGACCGGCGGCCGTGCTCCAGGCCTCCTCCCTTCTTCCGGGCGGCCAGGCCCTGACCCGGGCGGAAAAAATCGGGGGTCACTACAAGTAAACGCCGGCAGTTTTAGGTGCATGAGTTGACGGCAAAGACAAAAAACGGGATGCTGTAATAAATTGTACTTCCAAGGAGGAAACGCCCATGAAGGAATCATCTGAACAATTTTTATATGGCCTGCTACAAACCCCCTCTCCATCCGGGAATGAAATGGCCATCCAGCGTAAGTGGCTTCAGTACGTCTCTCCGTATGCGGATGAAGTTCACACAGATACAATCGGCAATGCCTGGGGTGTCATTAACCCCGAAGCCTCATTTCATGTCCTTTTAGCCGGCCACTGCGATGAAATCGGTTTTCTCGTAAAGTCTATCGACAGCAGCGGCTTCGTACGGGTAGAAAAGCTCGGGGGTATCAGCCAGGCCCCAGCTCTTGGAATGAAAGTAACTTTCCAGGGCAGAAAAGGGCCTATCACAGGTGTCACAGGCGTTAATGCGGAACACAAAGGCGGCAGCAAAAAAGACTTTGCTTTTTCTGATTTATACATAGATTTCGGAGCTGAAAGCAAAGCGGAAATGGAAGAATATCTTTCTGTCGGCGATGCAGGAGTTTACGAGCGCACTCCCGAAAAGCTGTTGAATAATCGCTTCAGTGGTCGTGGACTCGACAACCGCACAGGTGCTTTCATTACTGCAGAAGTCCTGCGGCGGCTACAGGACAGGCGTCCGGCGGTAGGTGTATACGGCGTCAGCACGGTCAACGAAGAAACAAACATGGGAGGCGCTCATTTTGCCGGAGCCGCTCTGCGGCCTGATTTAGCAATTGCCCTGGACGTTACATTTGCATATGATTACCCCGGGTCCAATCCAAATCAGGAGACAGAAGTAACTCTCGGCGGGGGTCCAGTACTTGCCAAGGGAGCTCCGATCCATCCGACGGCTAATGAAGGACTCGAGCAGGCCGCAAAAAAAGCCGGCCTCTCCGTGCAGTACGAGCTCACGCCAAGAGTGACCGGCACTGATGCTGACCGGCTGCGTCTGGCTGGCGCCGGCATTCCAAGCGTCAACGTGTCCCTTCCTCTTCGGTACATGCATGCCCCAGTGGAGACAGCGAGCATGGATGATATTGAAAATGTTATCGGACTATTAGTCGAATACATCTGCTCACTCAAGGAAAATGAAGACCTGCGGCCAGTCCGGCCGTAATTACTCATTTGTATATCTTTTCGTCCCAAACTCTCTTCTTTTTCGGGAAGAGGGTTTTTTATCACCTTTCCTTTTTTGATTCAAGGCTGTTCATTTGATGCTAAAACCGCTACGATACAATTATGAGTACTTGTATCTAAACTAATCAAAGGAGCTGCAGCTAATGGAAGAACGCTTAGCGGAATTCGGACAAATCATCGATCAAATTATTTCCCGGGTGCCCGGTACCTTCAGTGAAAATATCGCTGTATTTGTTTTGGCTATTTTATTGTATTTTTTACTGCGCCCCATTTTCTTCTTATGGAAACCGGCGGCTTCCCGGCTGCTAAAAATGCTGTGGTACGTGGCCCTCGGTTTTGTCCTGCTGCAGGAAGCCGGCTCCATTTACTTCATTCTTGGCTTTGCTGCTGCTGTAGAAGCATATGATCAGTTTTTTCTATTTTTTGAGGAACGAAAACGGAGGGCTTCTATCTCTAAGGCAGAAACAAAAACACGATCGAGCCGGAAAAGGAAAGGAAATTCATAGACACAGCTGATACTTAAGGAGGTTTTACATAATGAATTTTGCCACTGTGGGAACGAACTGGATTACCGAAGCTTTCATTCAGGCTGGCAGAACGCTTGAGGATTTTCAGCTGCAGGCTGTGTATTCCCGGAATCTCGAACGGGCTCAAGCTCTGGCGGACCAATATGACGCGCCTTCGGCTTATAATGATTTAGAACAGCTTTGCCGGGATACAAATGTGGAGGCGCTGTATATTGCAAGCCCTACCAGATATCATTTTTCCATCGCCATGGCCGGCATACAGCACGGAAAGCACATCATCTGTGAAAAGCCAATGTGCTCTAATGCTGAAGAAGCAAAGCGGCTGCTCGCTGCCGCTTCCGAATACGGCGTTACGATTATGGAAGCGATTAAAAATATGTATTTCCCGGCTTGGACTGCTGTGACCGATCACCTTGACGAAATCGGCAAGCTCCGCCGGGCATCGATTTCCTACTGCCAGTATTCGAGCCGGTACGACGCTTACCGCGAGGGAACTGTACTCAATGCTTTTAAACCGGAGCTTTCCAATGGGGCCTCAATGGATATTGGCATCTACTGCCTCCACCCGGCTCTTGAGCTTCTCGGCATGCCGCATACCGTACAGGCACATGGTTACCTGCTTGAAACCGGTGCTGATGGCCAGGCAGCTGCTCTTCTTGGATATCCGGAAGCCCAGGCAGTCATCAGCTATTCTAAAATCTCTTCTTCGACTCAGCCAGTCGAGCTGCAGGGAGAAGACGGCACGATCACCATCGATCACATCAATCATATGCACCGGGTGACCCTCACAAAAAAAGATGAAACGACTATCCTTTGGGAAAACAGCCAGGAGGATTCCATGGTCCATGAAATACAAGCCTTCATTCGCCTTTGTGCCGGTGAAGATGTGCCTCATATTTCGATCGAACGCTCCATCCAGGTGCTTCAAGTCCTTGATGAAATACGTGCTCAGACCGGCGTCCACTTCCCGGCAGATACCGAGGAGTAGCAGCAGGTGATGAACCTATTCTTTTTTTCCTTAGTAAATGAAGGATTAAGTGCTGTATTTTCCGTAGCTTTGACGCAGGAATATGTGTTTTTCCTTTTCAGCTTCATCTTTTTTATTCTGTTGCGGCCTTTGTGCTTTTTATGGATGCCTTCGCTCGAGCACCTGCTTCGCTGCGCATGGTATGGAATTATCGCTGTCGCCTTTTTTCAGGAATGGGCCGGCACGCTTATTATCCTGTTTTTCGCGCTTAGTGCAGAGTGCTGGCATCTGTTGTTTGCGGCTCTCGAAACAAAAACTAAGAAAAGTCCGGCTTAAAACAGCGGACTTTTCTTTTTATATGGCTTATGTTAGAATCCTTTCTTGTGCTTAAAAAACAACGTGTCCCGTGATTCATATTTCAACAAGGGAGTAGATTTTATCATGAGTTCCACACAGGCGGTATCGTCTAAAAAACGGATCGGCCTGGCTATTCTGCTAGGTTCGCTGGCTGCGTTCGGCGCACTGACTATCGACATGTATTTACCCAGTTTTCCTTCTATTGCCCAGGACCTTGATACGAGCGCTTCGCTGGTACAGCTCAGTTTAACAGCCTGCCTGCTCGGTCTCGCCTTTGGCCAATTAATCGTAGGGCCTATGAGTGATGTGAATGGAAGAAAAAAACCGTTATCTATTTTCCTGTTTATTTATATAGCCGCCTCTATTTTATGTATATTCGCTCCAACCATTTGGATTTTGATTGCTTGCCGTTTTCTGCAGGGATTTTCCGCTTCGGCCGGTATTGTTATTTCCCGGGCAATTGTCCGGGACATGTATTCCGGAAAAGAACTAACGAAGTTCTTTTCGCTGTTGATGCTTGTAAATGGACTTGCTCCGATACTTGCCCCAGTGCTTGGCGGAGCCATCCTTAATTTCACCACGTGGAACGGCGTATTTGCTGTTCTGAGCGCGATAGGCGTCACTATTTTCATTATTGTTTTATCCCTGCTCCCGGAGACCCTTCCGGAGACGAACCGTTCAGACAGCGACATAAAAGAAACGGTAAAGACTTTCGGCAGCTTGCTAAAAGACCGTTCGTTTATGGGCTACGCTCTTGCCCAAGGATTAAAGATGGCCGGCATTTTTGCTTATGTGTCCGGCACCCCATTTGTGTATCAGGGCATTTACGGAGCTTCACCGCAAGTTTTCGGCTTTTTATTCGCGCTTAACGGCATTGGTATTATTATCGGCTCCCAGACAACCGGACGGCTTGCCGGCATTGTGCCCGAACGAAAAATACTCACGTTTGGCCTCGGGCTGACCATCGTTTCAAGTTCCGTCCTGTTAATAATGACCATAATTCAAGCACCGCTTGCCTCTATTGTGATCCCGATGTTTTTCGTTGTTTCAAGCCTTGGACTTGTAAACACTGCCTCGTTTTCCCTTGCGATGGAAGAACAAGGGCACCGGGCCGGCAGCGCCTCTGCGCTGATCGGTCTGCTCCCATTTCTATTCGGGGCAGCTTCGGCTCCGCTGGTCGGCATTGCCGGAGAGCATACAGCGGTACCGATGGGCATTGTGATTTTTGCAGCAGATGCTGCGGCCGTGCTCAGCTATGTGTTGCTGGCGAGAGCGTCAAAAACATCTTCTGTCCAAAAAGAGGAAGCCTCCCGGAAAGCTTATTATAAAAACGCAAAACCGAAAACGAGCTCGTAACCTGAAAAGCTGGGAGCATATGATTTTACAGCTTTTTGTAAGGCACTCTATTCCAGCCAAAAAACCCTGAAACCGTCGCAAGGTTTCAGGGTTTTCTCATTAATCCTCGATTTTTTTCCATTCCTTTGCCGATTCTGCTGCCTTTTTCACTTCCTCGAGTGTTTTTCCCATTCCTGCCTCAACTGCAGCAATATAGGCTCCTTCTACAAGCGGGGCATCAGCGATAGTAATACGGCCTTCAAGCTCGGGAAGCATTTCAAGAGCCATTTCTGCATTCATTAACGCACTGCCAATATCAAACAGAAGCAGCACACCTTCCTCAGTCGTAACCGACTCTACGGCCCCGGTAATCCGGTCAACGCTCGTGCCGATTTCTCCCTCTTCAGTGCCACCGGCTGCGGCGATCGCAACGTCCTCCTGTTTCGTCTGGGATACGAGATCCACGATTCCATCGGCGAGTTCTTTGCTGTGGGAAATAACAATGATGCTGACTTTCGCCATTAAGAGGCCCCCTCCTTATAAACTTCTGCCAGAGCTTCGAAAACGAGCTGCGATGAAAAGGCGCCCGGGTCCATATGGCCTTTCGAGCGCTCGCCTAAATAGGAAGCCCTTCCTTTTTTTGCGACCCGGTCAATAGTAGCTTCTGCTTCTTTCGCAGCTGTTTTGTTTGCCTGTTCTGTATCCACTCCGCGCTCTTTCATTTCATCCCGGACAGGAATCCATACATCGAGCATTGTCTTGTCTCCAAAAGAAGCTTTGCCTCTCGTTTCAATACCACCGACGGCAGCCTCGATGCCTTCGGTAAAGGCTTCGCTGTCGAGTACATCTCTTCCCTTCCATGCATTGGCGGCTTTAAGAAAAGCTGTTCCGTATAAAGGCCCTGAAGCCCCGCCCACTTTCGAAATAAGTGTTGAAGCTATATCTTTATACATCGTGCCGATGTCGTCATAGGAAGAATCGTTTACTTTATTTGCTGCCTCCTGAAACCCCCGGGCCATATTGTGTCCGTGATCGCCGTCTCCGATGGCCTGGTCGAGCTCGGAAAGCTTATCCTTATGCTCCTGCATTTTTTCGTTGATTCGTAGTGCCCATTGCTTCATTACTGCTGCGCTTAGTTCCATGAAAACTTCACTCCCTGCCGGATAGTAGCAACCGTTTACGTTCCTCATCCAAATTTAAAATCGTTACCGAGCATCCCGTCATTTCAAGCGACGTCATATACTCTCCCACAAAGGTTTTCTTTACGTGAATACCACGGTCTTTTAACAGCTGAATAGCTTTTCTTGCCACAATATACAACTCCATCAACGGTGTGGCTCCCTGCCCATTAATCATTAATGCCACTTCGCTGCCGTCATTTAGATGCATATCGTCAAGCACATGCTGAACCAGTTCTTCCGTAACGGCGTCGGCCTGCATCAGCTCACGGCGCTCCACGCCCTGTTCGCCGTGAATGCCGGTTCCAATCTCCATCTCGTTCTCTTCAAGAGTAAATCCGGGCTTTCCGGACGCCGGAACCGTACAAGGTGCGAGGGAAACGCCCATCGAGCGAACATTGTCAGCAACGCCCTGTGCAATTGCTTCCACCTCGTCCAGGCTTTTTCCCTCAGCTGCTGCTGCCCCGGCAATCATATGCACAAGAGTCGTTCCCGCTACGCCACGCCGATCGTCGGGATTCGAAATCGCTACATCGTCCCGTATAACGACCTGCTTGACCGTAATATCTTCTGCTTCTGCGAGATCGGCAGCCATATCGAAGTTCATTACATCCCCGCTGTAGTTCTTTACGATTAAAAGAACTCCGGCTCCGCTGTCCACGGCTTTAATGGCTTCAAGCACCTGGTCAGGGGTCGGCGAGGTGAATACTTCCCCGCTCACTGCTGCATCGAGAAGCCCTTCCCCGACATATCCGGCGTGAGCAGGTTCGTGCCCGCTGCCCCCTCCGCTGATCAAAGCTACTTTACCTTGCACTGGCGCGTCGGCCCGCACAATCACATTCGTATTTTCAATCGCCCGGAGCTTGTCGGGATGAGCAGCCACCAGTCCTTCCACCATTTCAGAAACGATCTGATCCACACCATTAATGAGCTTCTTCATTTCTTTTCCTCCCTCAGTCTATAGTTTTGCTTTTATATCTTGGATTTGAGCGATATGCCGTTCTTCATGGAGGCCGATCATCTCCAGCCACTGATGAAGAGGCATAGGCCCAAAATTGGGATGCGAAATGGAACGTGCTGCTAAGTCCTCACTGGTGTGCCTTTCTTCAAGGTGACGGATATAGTTTCTCGTTTCCTGCAATTCTTCAAGCAGGGTCTGTTTGTTAAATTCCATATCCTCAGGCTGGAGTTCCTGCGGCGCTTCCGCCGGACGGCGGCGGTATTTCATCATTTGAATCGGCTTTTCTTCCGCCCTTGTGGTAGGTTCTGTTTCCAGGGCGCTTTTCATGCTTCTTCCTACAAAGGCTTCAAATAGCCGGAGGTGCTCTACTACCTGAGCAACGCTCCAATCCGTAGCGTCCGTTTTTATGTTCCAATCTGCTTCCGGAACTGGTTCGACTTCCTCCAGAAGCTGGCTGCGTACATTTTCAATATATTCCATCTTAAAACCTCCATCTACCACAAGGATTCGATGTATATCTTCGATAATCCTTCTTTATTCTATGCATCCCGTTTATTCCCCTTTTTAGGAAAGATAAATCCTGTATGGCTACAAATTTTTACACATACATCTCTTCATTTCCGGGCAAAGAAGATAAAGACAAAAAAGGAGAGAACGCAAATGAGTTTTAATTATGAAGAGGATTTTGACAGCATTAATTTTCGTGAACAACCCGAGAAATACCGCGTAGGGCGAGGAGAACAGGGCGTTTTAATGGTGGAGCCATACAAGAGTGAAATTTTGCCGCACTGGAGATTCAAAACACCCGACATTGCTAAAGAATCCTCCGGACAGATTTATGAATTATTTTTGGAATATAAAAAACAGAAGGACTTTGTCGGTATGGACATGGCAAGAAAATTTCTGCAGATGGGCTATACCCGCTCGCGCCGGTATGCCAATTATAAAGGAGGCAAAAAATATGACAAAGACGGAAATGTGAACGAGCGGCAGATCAATGAAGAAAAAGCCGAATCAGCCCGGATTTTTGAAGAAAAATGGATACAGGCCCGGGAGGACGAAACTTACCTGGCATGGAAAAAAGAGCACCAAAATAAGTATGGGTGAACGAAAACATGTTAAAGCTATGCTTCACTTCCCCTCCGCTGCTACACCGGCGATTCTTACAGCCGCTTCTTTCAACCGTTCTTCCTCTTCAAGCAGGCCGATGCGGACGTATCCTTCTCCCATACTGCCAAAGCCATGGCCTGGGGCTACTACTACACCTGCTTTCTCAAGTAGCTTTTCGGTGAACGAAGCGGAGGTGTAGCCGTTTGGCACTTTCATCCATACAAAAAAAGAACCCCGGGGCGCCTGTACCTCTGCGCCCTGAGCGCGTAGTGCCTGAATAAATACGTTTCTTCTGCTTTCGTAAACATTCAGTATATCTTCAGCCATGCCTGCCCCGTGGTCAAACGCATACGCTGCGGTTTCCTGCACCGCCCCAAACAAACTTACATACAAATGATCCTGCATTTTATTAATCATCTCTATTACCGAAGCATTTCCTACCGCCACAGCTGCTCGCCATCCGGCCATGTTAAACGTTTTCGACAGTGTATACATTTCTACGCCCACTTCCCTGGCCCCGGGAGTCTGAAGAAAGCTCGGCGGTTTTTCGCCGTCATAGCCGAGTGATCCATAGGCAAAGTCATGCACGACACAAATGTGATGCTGTACAGCAGTCTGGACCGTTTCTTCAAAAAAATCCGCCGTAGCGATTCCCGCCGTTGGATTGTTGGGATAATTTAAAAACATCATTTTCGCCCGGGTCAGCACATCTGCTTCAATTTCGCGAAAATCAGGGCGGAACTCATTTTCTTCTTTTAACGGCATAAATACTGTTTCTGCACCTGCCAGGGCCGTTCCGGAAAGATAATCAGGGTACCCCGGATCAGGAAGCAGCGCCGTATCCCCGGGATTAAGAAGGCACTGGCTGATCTCCACCAGACCGGTTTTTGCCCCAAACAAAACCGCCACCTCCGTTTTTGGATCCAGCGTCACCCCGTATTCCCTCTGATAAAAATCAGCTGCCGCCTCTTTCAAAAAAGCATACCCCCGGAACGGGGAATATTTATGATATTCGGGGTTTTCGGCAGCTTTCTGCATTTTTTCAACAATTGGGCCCGGCGTCGGCCGGTCAGGATTACCTTGGCCCAGGTTAATTAAATCCCTGCCTTCTTCCTTAAGCTCCTGCACTTTCCTTGAAAGCGAAGCAAAGAACTGTTCCGGCAGTCGGTCGATTTGTTCAGACGGTTCAAAACGCATAACATTTCCTCCTGTAGGCAGATTTTTCTTCATATGTTTTACAATCATAAAAGCAGGCTTTTTTTAGTGTAACGTTAAAAAAACAAAAGCACAGCCCTTACATTTTATTAAAAACTATCGGCACACGACATTTTTTGCATAGTTCCAAAGGTTTACATTGTAATTATAAAATGAATACCATATAATAGTCATGCAAATGATTATTATTATCAACTAGGAGGATTACATATATGTTTAAAAAGTGGTTTTCTTTATTTGCAGTCGGTTTTGCACTTTTATTTGTCCTTGCCGCCTGCGGCAATGATTCTTCAGGAGATTCCGGGGAAGGGGAAAACGGCGGGGAAAACGCAGAAGCTGAAATGAGAACCGTTACCGATCCGACCGGCCGGGAAGTAGAAATTCCGGCAGATCCCCAGAATGTGGTAGCCCTGCAGAACGTAGCAGACATGCTGATCCTGGGCGAGCAGCCGGCAGGCACCTCTGACTATTATCTTGACACATACGGTGACAGGCTTGAAGGAGTGGAAAGCGTGGGCGGAGATACGCCTAACGTCGAACAGATCAATGAGCTTAACCCAGATATGATTCTTTTATCGGATTATCAGTCTGACTCTCTCGAGCAGCTCGAGCAAATCGCACCGGTCTACATGACTTCTTTTGGAGATACACCGGAAGAGCAGCTGAAAAACACTGCTGATGCATTAAACAAAGAAGACGCCAGCGAAGAATGGCTGAATGAATACGAACAACAAGCCGAGGAAGCAAAACAAACACTTGCAGACAATAATATACCGGAAGATGCAACTGCGGCTGTCGTCCAGTTTATCGGTAAGGAAGTTTACGTACATGATCAATCTGTTTTTGCCGGATTGTATGAAGGCGCCGGGCTCGAACCGACAGAAGGCGTAACTGAAAACACAGAAACTCAGGCAATTTCTCTTGAAACTGTGCCTGACTATGTGGAGGGCGCAGACTATCTGTTTATTCTAACCGACCAGGGAGAGCCGACAGAGCAGTCCCAGGAACTGGTGGATGATCTGCTTGCTGATACCGAAGCCGTTCAAAACGACCAGTATTACTATGTAAATAATACAAAATGGAGCGACTTCACGCTGCTTGGCCGTGAGTACCAGCTAAATGATTCAGTCGAAAAAATCACCGGGGAATAAAATAATAAAGGCCCGTATTCTATTAAAAGAACGGGCCTTTTTTTAACTATTTGTTAATTTCCAAAGTACCTGCAAAAGCTGCTTCATATCTTTCTAAAATATCCTGGTAAGAATAAGATTTAGGACTTCTTGCTAAAAGCCTTGTCTGTTTTTCTCCGCTTTCTGCCAGCTTCACAAGATCACTTTTTTCAATTCCAAACTGCTCCAATGTCGAAGGAATGCCAACATCTTCAACAATATTCTTTAACTCCCGGACACCTGCTATTGCAGCTTCCCTTTTCGACAACCCTTTTGTATTAGCCCCTATTCGTTCTGCTATCGTCCCCATTTTTTCCATGCAGGAAGGCCAGATGTAATCGAAAATGTAAGGAAGAAGCACAGCGTTGGATTCACCATGGGAAATTTTAAATAATCCTCCTAACGGATAGGCTAAAGCGTGGACGCCGGCAACCCCTGCGTTGTAAAAGCTGAGCCCTGCCGTCATGCTCCCCCAGCTCATCTGCACACGCGCCTCTTTATTATTTCCATTCCATACCGCCGTACGAATATTTTTCGCTATTCTTTCCATTGCATCCAAAGCGAGAGCATCGGTCAGGGGAGTGCTGTTAACAGAGATGTATGCTTCTACTGCATGAGTAAGAGCATCCACTCCTGTAGCCGCAGTGATCTTAGGCGGCACCGTCATCGTGAGCTCGGGATCTACTACAGCAACGTCTGCCAATAAAAACTCATGGGTGATAACGTCTTTAGTGCCCTCAAGTGAGAACACACTGATATCAGTCACCTCTGCCCCTGTACCAGCCGTAGTTGGTATTAAAAGCTTTGGCAGGCCTTTGCTTTTAAGGGTTTTGTCGCCGGAAAGATTTAAATAATTTTCGATGGAGCCTTCGTTGCCATGCAATACCGAAACGGCCTTTGCGATATCCAAAGAGCTGCCGCCCCCGATTCCGATAACAAAATCTGCATCGAATGACTTCAGTGCCTGCAAAGCATTCTTCCCGATTTCTACAGGCGGCTCCGGTTTTAAGTCTGAATATATTTCATACACCACCCCGGCTTTTTTTAATTGCTCCTCTAAAGGGGCTGCGAGGCCGGCATCGACTACCCCCGGATCCGCAAATACCATTACCCGTTTTGCCTGATGGGCCTGCAGCAAAGCCGGTGTTTCATTTATTGCTCCTTCACCAGAAATAATTCTAATAGGCGATACAAACGGTTTATACATTTTTCCCACTCCTTGCGTTTGGTTTCTGCTTTATATCTAAACCACTTTCTTTTGAAGATTCAGTAGTAGCTATCGTCACAATATACATCGTGAGCATCCCGACAATAACTCCAATACCAGCAGCCCCGAATGGATTCGAGAAGTTAAGGCCGATTGGCAGATAAACGAACCAATACACAACTGTCGCTGCTATTAAAGAAGATATGGCTGCTGTTTTATTGGCACGGTCCCATACACCACCAACTACAATAGGGCCTGCAGTAGCTGCCATGATGCCTCCGATGCCAATCCACATAAAGACCGCTAAGAACTCTGGCGGGGACCAGGCAAAAAAGATGGCTGCGATTATTACTACAAATGTGCTGTAACGGCTGATAATCAATTCGTTCCGCTCCGCTTTTTCTTTCGAAATATTGATTTTAGGTACAATCGTTTTGCGGTACAAGTCATTAGCAAGCAGCTGAGTAAGTGATACTATCAAACCGTCGGACGTAGACATTACGGCGGAAAGCACAGCTATTGCCAGAAAGGCTGCAATCACCGGCGGGAATATTTCACTGAACAGCACCGGAATTATTTGATCCGGGCTGATACCTGCATCCGAGCCGACTACCGCTATTCCAAGCATTCCACCCAAAGCCATCAAAGGAAGAATTGTAGCAAAGATCGTGCAATACATAATCAGCTTTCTGATGTCTTTGCTGCCTTTAACTGCCATAAATTTATTGCCAAGATGCGGCTGCACTGAGAAAGGAAGGTGGGCTACAAACAATAAGGCCACCAGCCAAAATGCTCCGTACGTGTTATCTCCAGGAAGAAATAACTGATTAAAGCCGCCCTGAGGATTTTCATTACTTACTGTTTCAAGCATATTTGTGAAACCGCCATTGACACCAACGCTCGTCATAAAACAAACAAATACTGTAATTGCTACGATCAGCATTAAAAATCCCTGCACGGCATCTGTAATGATGTCTGAGTGGGAACCGCCCATAAATACATAAACAGCCAGTACCGCTGCCGTGATGATTAAGCCAATCTCATAATTCACACCCATCATCGTCTGAAACATTGTCGCAGCAGCAACAAATTGAGAAACTACGTAAAAAATGAGCAAAATAGAAATAATCGTTAACGCAATCCGCAAAAAATCACTTTTGTATCTTTCTCCAATAAATTCTGGAATCGTTCTTGTACCAAAATCATCACCATATTTCTTTATAACCTTGGCTACAAAAAGCATGCCAATAACGGTAGCTATAGGATAAAGCAGCGGATACCAGAGACTCGGTGTTCCGATACTGTATGCAAGCCCCGGCATTCCCATAAACGTTGAACCACTCGATATTCCCGCTGCGATTACTAAGGCAATCACTAAGGGACTATAACTTGATCGTGCAGTAGCAAAATCCTCCGAAGTTTTAGTTCTTTTCATTCCGACCCAGCCGAAATACAGCATCATTAGTATAAATAAGCCCATGAAAATCCAGGAATAGGTTACGATTTGTGTATTCATAGAACCCCCCTATTCTTTTTCCTTTACAATGTTTGTTTTCCAAAGTGTCAATGCCATCCCCACCCAGGTGCCAAGTATACAAATGGCCATAATTATCAGAAAGTTCATTTTATTCTCCCCTTTCTTGATAAAACTGCTGAATAATAGGAAATTTTTCTAATTTATCGTAGGATCCTGAACTCACTTCATACAGCATGGTTTTCATCTTATTGCCAGCACCCTTTCTAACGTCTTCGATCTGGTAGGGTGCGTAAATAACATAAGTTTGCTCCCATTGCACCACTGGTACCTTCCATGACCTGCGCTGGTAGAGAAAATACTTTCTTAATATTTCCTTCCCCTGCTCCTGGAAGGCATTCCTTTCTATTTCATAAGGAATAACTGTTTCCCTCTTTACTTCAGTAGTTGTGTAAACTGGAAGATGATCTATAATACTCTGCCGGTTCGTTATACCGTCTCCAACAGTAATAATTTTTTCTTTACGTTCACCAAACAAGGTTTGAAAAGTTACTGCCCACTCAGCTGCGTACTGGGGGTAATAACAAGTAAACAAATGCTCTTTCTCCCTCCCGGTCATTGTTTGTATTTGCATGCCGCTCTCCCCTTAACGATATTTAAGGCTTATCATTTTCAATTCAGTCATTTCTTCGATGGCGTATTTTACTCCCTCCCTTCCATATCCAGAATCCTTCACTCCCCCATAGGGCATATGATCAAAACGCAAAGTAGGCACGTCATTAACAAGAACCTGGCCGGCTTCTATCCGGTGTGCCATATCCAAAGCCTGCTTCAGGTCATTCGTAAACACTCCCGCGTTCAAGCCAAACCGGCTGTTGTTCATTTGTTCCAAAGCTTCTTCCGAGTCTTGTACTTTATTGATAATAACTACCGGACCAAAAGCTTCCTTGCAGGAAATAGAAGATGAGGAAGGAACATTCAGCAAAATAGTCGGCTCTAAACCATTACCAGTCTTTTTTCCTCCCGCCAGGATTTCAGCCCCCTCGGTTTCTGCTTCTTTCACCCATTCATATAAACGCTGCTGCGATTTTTTATTAATTAAACTGGAAACTTCCGTGCTTTCTTCTAAGGGGTCCCCGAACTGAAGAAGAGCAGTTTTTTCTGAGCATCTGCGTACAAAATCTTGAAAAACTTCTGCATGGACATAAATACGCTGTGTACTTAAACAAACCTGTCCATTATATGCAAACGCCCCTTTGACTGCCTTTTCAGCTACTTCATTAATTTCTTCACAGCACGACTGGTCGATGTACATCGGCGAGTTGCTCCCTAACTCAAGCGTCATTTTTTTCAATCCTGCTTTTGCTTTTAACAGCTTTCCTATTTCGGGGCTGCCAGTGAAAGATATTTTTTTCACCCGCTCGTCATGAAGCATTACTTCTCCTAATGATTTTCCGTCTCCGGGAACTATTGCGATTGCTCCGGAAGGAAGGCCTGCTTCAGTTAATATTTCTGCCAGTAACAAGCTTGAAAAAGGAGTCTGCTCTGCTGGTTTAACTACAATAGTGTTTCCTGCCGCTATCGCCGGGCCGACTTTATGGGTCACGAGGTTTAAAGGGAAATTAAAAGGAGTAATGGCTCCAACTACTCCAATAGGTTCATGAATTGTATAAGCATCCCGGCCTTCGCCGCCTTCTGCAGCGTCTAGTTGTATATATTCCCCGTTCATTCTTTTTGCTTCTTCACCGGAAAACTGCAGGGTCTGAATAGTTCGTTGCACCTCGGTACGGGCAGCAGTTACCGGCTTGCATGCTTCCTGGGAAATAATTCGCGCCCCGTCTTCTTTTCTGTTCTGTAAGATTTCTGCCGCCCGAAAAAGAATTACAGCCCTTTCATTAGATGTTAACGTTTTCATTTTTTCGTAAGCTTCATTTGCTTCTTTGATTGCTTCATGCATCTCGGCTGGAGTGCTTTCAGCTGCTTCTCCAATTAAATTCTCTGTGTGGGGGTTGAAAACCTGATAGTAATTTGCAGCAGCTTGGGTTTTCCCTAGTAAAAACCATCCTTTTTTCATCCTTCTGCCTCCCAATATTTTCTGTGAATACGTATTCTCAGAACCAAAATTAAACCGCTCAGTTCATACTGAGCCTGGTTTAATAGGCCCTGTCGTTTTCCTTTGGTACAATGCAGGTTCGAGCGTAACTTGGATCGGAGACATGTTTTCCTTTCCAGCTTCAATCGAATTGATGAGATGTTCAATTCCGAGTCTTCCTAAATTCTTGTTGGACTGAGCGCCAATTGTGGTTAATTCGAATGCATGATGCCGGGCCATTCGTACGTTGTCCACTCCACAAATACTAATATCCTGAGGAATCCGGTATCCAAGCTCCAGAAGTGTATCCATGGCAGTGATAGCTATGGCATCCGTAGCGGCAAAAACTGCTGTAGGACGATTTTTCCGCCCCATCATTTTGAAAATGGCATCTGCTATCGCTTCCTCACTCGTATCAGTTTCGTTTAAAAATACTTTCCCGGTTTCCATAGTTTGCTCTGCTATTCCTTCTGTAAATCCTAGATATCTTCCATAAAAAGTGGAAGTATACATTGGCCCTCCGATGAATCCAAAATTCTCATGCCCGAGCTGGTACAAATGGTTCGCCGCCATTTTTCCAGCCTCGTAATTATTTATTTCCACAAAGTTTCCGCCTTCGTTATGCTTACGGTTAAACATCACGTACGGTATTTGGGATGCCTGCAATTCCTTCAGGATGGGGTCATCCATAAACACGGAAGACAATATGATACCATCCACCTGCATAGAAAGCACCGTTTCATATACAGTCATGTTGTCTCCGTTGTTCTCAAAGAAAACGTTGGTATTATAGCCCCTTTCTTTAGCGTAATTCACAATGGATGAAGTGGTCTCCACAAAGAAGGGATTATGCAACGGCCCGGATATGAGCGCTATCGTTTTGGAGCGCTTGCTGACTAAAGATCTGGCTATGGCATTTGGCCGGTAATTTAACTTTCTCATTGCTTCTGTAACTTTAGCTACGTTTTCTTTGCTGACCTTGTCTGAATTATTCAGCACTCTGGACACTGTTGATTGTGAAACTCCTGCTTCTTTGGCAACTTCTTTGGAAGAAATCATTTTTTAACTCCTGCTGAATACGTATTCATGGTAACTTGTTTCAATTATGAAATCGCATACATAAAAAGTCAAGCAAAATTTTATTCGTATTCATAACAATACAGCCTCTCTCTACAGACTGTATTGTTCATTTTTTATTCTATTTTCTGCTGCCTCAGATCTACTTCATACATCCGGTTAAAACGGGCTTCTGTGCGGGCAAACACTGAGCCTTCCGGGTACGTGCCGTCTTCCCGGCGTACGGCTCCTGCCCGTTCACCAGTCAGAATTTCCATCCCCTCGGAAATATGGCCGACCGCCCACACGTGAAAACTTCCTGCTTCCGCTGCTTCTACTACTTCCGGGTCGAGCATTAAATTACGGGCGTTCTGCTTCGGAATAATTACGCCCTGCCGGCCGTTCAATCCTTTTTCCCGGCAGATCTGAAAGAACCCCTCGATCTTTTCATTCACGCCCCCAATCGGCTGAATTTCTCCCCATTGATTTACTGACCCGGTTACTGCTATCCCCTGGTAAATAGGCACCTCGGCCAGAGAGGAAAGCAGCACATACAGCTCTGTACTCGAAGCACTGTCGCCGTCGATCAAATTATAGGTCTGTTCAAACGTGATGCTCGCCGATAAAGGAATGGGACGGTTTTTAGCAAACTGCCCGGATAGAAACCCGGTTAAAATCATCATCCCCTTATGATGAATCTGGCCGCTAAGAGAGGTCTCCCGCTCAATATTCATCAACCCGCTCTTCCCGACGTACGTTTGAGCCGTAATTTTTGTCGGAATACCGAACATGGAATCTCTTGTGCCCATAACGGCCAGTCCATTTATCTGGCCGACCCGGTAGCCTTCCGTTTGAATCATAATCGTTTCATCATAAATTCTTTCTCTGTATTGTTCGGGAATATGACTTGAGCGCCTGTATTTTTCCTCGAGCGCCCGGAAAACGTGTGCCGCTTTGACACAGGCCTCCCTTTCCTGCAGCGCGTAGTGACTGGATTCTACGAGCAGCTTTGTAATATCCTGAAACCTCGTAGTCATTTTACCCTGCTCATCTACTAACCGCGAACTATAGTCAATCACCCGGGCCACAGCTTCCCGGTGAAATGGCAGCAGTCCTTCTTCCTGAATATAATTTTTCACAAATCCAGCCATTTTCCAGCTGTTTTCATCGCTTTTTGCCATAACGGTATCGAACTCCACCTTCACTTTAAACAGCTTATCAAACTCTTCATCGAGTCTCGAAAGCAGATCATAAATATAATAGGAGCCGATAATGATGACTTTGGTCCGGAAAGGAATCGGCTCTGGCTTAAGAGCACTCGCTGGCAGCAGTCCCCGCTCTTCGTAGGAGTTTTCGATATGCACATGGCCGGTCTGAAGCATCCGTTTTAATCCCGGCCACGAGCCCGGGTGCTGCAGCAGATCTGCGGCTTGAAGGATCAAGTATCCTCCGTTGGCCAGATGCACAGCTCCTGGTTTAATGAATGTGAAGTTCGTCACCAGGCTGCCGATCTGCCCCTGATACTCTACCTTACCAAACAAATTATGATACGTTGGATTAGATTCATATACGACTGGCGCTCCATCTAAATGCCTGTTGTTTACAAGCAGATTCACCACATACCGCTGATACTGTTTTTCTTTCATTGTCTCAATTGCTCCTGCTGAACTTTCCTGCCCCTGGGCCGCGGCGAAAAAGTAAAAATGCTCCACGACATCCTGTTCATACGCAGTTAAATAATCCGTAACCTTCGGCATATGGCCGTACTGCCTGTGGAGCGGCTCAAATAACTTTTGTACTGCAGCTGAAGCCGTATCTGCCATAAACACCTGTACTTCTTTGCGAAAATTCTCTTCCATCCTCGCAATACGGCGCAGAGCGTCCTGAACTTTTTCTTCTACAAGCTTCTCATTTACCCGCAAATGCTCTTTTTCTGCTTCAAGTAAATGCTGGTAGGTTTCCCTGTTCATTGGCTGGCCGCGTTGAAGGGGGATTTTATTAATGCCGTTCTGCATGCGTTCGAGCTTAAAGTGGTGCTGTACGGCAAATTGGTCAGTTTCTTTCCACAGCTCGTCCATTTCTGCACGAAGGCGTTCAAACATTTCCCGCTTTTGCCTTTCATGACTATCGCTTGAAAATGCTGTTCTTAATTCACGCTCAATGTCCAGCAGCAGCTGTTCTATTTCCCGTCGAAAACGCTGGCCTTCCCCGGCTTTAAAGGAGAGCACTTCCGGCCGGTCTGGGTCGTCAAAATTGTGCACGTAGCACCAATCGTCGGGCCTTTCCTGAGTTCGGGCCAGATTCTCCACACTGTGCTGAGTATAAGTCATTCTTCCCGTCCCTGTCGGCCCCACGACAAATAAGTTGTATCCCGTCTGTTTTACCGAAAGACCGAACTCCATAGCCCGTTCAGCACGTTCCTGCCCAATCATTTCATATGGAAAAGCACCCATATCTTCGGTCGTTTCAAACGAAAAGGTTTCAGCATCAAACTCTGAACGAAGCTCTCCCGGAGACACCTCATGCAAAGCAAGTCTTTTTTCATAATCATGATGATTCATGAAACGCTCCTCCCTTCACTGCCAGCTCGATTTTACATTTTGGTTTCCGCGTACAACTTCGGGTTAAAACATTGATTCAATTAGTAGTATTTATTCCCTTTCTTATCATTCCTATGCTTTTTCTTTTATATTTCCCTAGAAGAAACTAGACGGTTTATGAAGTAAAAGCCATAATCGCATCCACAATGCTGTAGCCACCGAGAAACATGCAAACCAGTACGATAACTCCTCCCACCAGATTCATCTTCCAATGATTCACGTAATGGCCGAGGCGGTTTTTGTTATTCATAATAACTAGAAGCATAATTGAGACAAAAGGCAGAATAAGACCGTTTAATGCTTGAGCAAAAAGCAAAACATCTAGAGGTTCAAACCCAAGTCCGGAGAAAACAATCCCAATGACCATCACGGATAGGAATACCAGTTTAAATCGGATATTTTTCATGCCCCGTTTCCATTTTAATACGCTGCTGACGGTAACCGCTGCTCCAAGTGGCGATGCAAGCGCGGAAGAAAAACCTGCAGCAAATAAACCAATGCTGATAAAGGCGGTGGCCCAACTGCCCAGCAGTGGCTCAAGCTGCAATGCAAGGTCTGCGACGGATTCTACTTCAAGCCCACGTATGGTAGCCCCCGACGTAATTAAAATGGCTGCTGTAATTAATCCCCCCAAGCCGATCGATAAAAATACGTCCAGACGTGCTTCTTTCAAATGCCCTGGCTCGCTCCAGCGTTCTTTTACATTCTCTGAATGGAGAAATAAATTGTACGGAACAACCGTAGTACCAACAATTGCTATCACTGTAATTATAGCTTCCGGTGGAATCGAGGGAATAAAAGCTCCTTGAAACAATTCCGCGGGATCCGGCTGGGCAGTTACCATTGTGGTCACAAATGTTACACTCATGACCGAAATCAGTACTATCATTACCCGTTCAATTAACTTATAGCTTCCGCTAAGCCCAAGCAATAAAATAATTATGCCTACGACAGGGCCTATGGTATTTTCAGAAACACCCGTCAGTGTCGTTAATCCTAATGAAGTACCAAGCAAGTCGCCGGCAATGTAAGCAGCACACCCAAATACAATAGCAATAATCATAAGCCACATGGACCCGTATTTCAGCAGTGGGTTTGTAAATTGATCTCTTATCGCTGCCCCCAGGCCTTTTCCAGTAATTATTCCGAGCCGCGAACACATTTCCTGAAGTATAATAGTCGTGACAATTGAAAAAATGACGGCCCAAAGCAGGGCGAACCCAAAAGAAGCTCCTGCCCCGGTAGCTGTAGTAACTGTCCCCGGCCCAATAAATGAAGCAGCTACAATCACCCCCGGGCCAACCACCTTCACTCTTTCTCGTAACGGTTTCTTTTCTGCCTTTACCATTCATACTCCCCCTTCAGAAAATTAATCATTAAATAAACAAAATATTTTTTATATTAAAAATATTACAGATAATATTTGGGCGCTTTTCCTTTCATTTCGCATTTTACACTTTATTTGATGAGAAATTGATCATTAATTATTTCCTATTTTATACTCAGCGTTATTAAAACGTAATCTGGCTGAAACCTCCCGAATCATTCTATTTGTTACACTTACTCACAGTTTGATAAATTGATTTACATCATGAGGAGGAACATAAATGTTTAAATCTAACAGAAAAGCACCAAAGTATATATTATCCTCTGCCGTCGTTACGGCTTTAGCTTTAACTCCGGCTTTAAGTGGAAATGCAGCTGCGTTCGCTGATTCTGATTCAAGCGCAAGCACCAGCTCCAGCCAAGAAGACTCTGCCGAGACAGCGAACAAATCTGAATCTGCTGACGACACTCTTCTTTATCTTGGTGACTCAGGCGCCAGCGTAGAAGCTCTTCAATCGACGTTAAGCGATCTTGATTACTACAATTCCGAAATTGATGGTACTTATGATGAAGAAACTGTAGAAGCTGTAGAAGCATTTCAAACAGAAAATAACTTAAGCATAGACGGTATCGCCGGCCCTGAAACCATGGGGGCATTGGATGAAACAGAAGACTCCTCCGAGGCTCGTGATGAAACAGAAGAGAGCAGCAATGAAAGCAGCGAAAATAATGAAGAAAACGAAGAAGTCGCTTCTGCATCCTCTGGAGAATCTTCGGAGCCTTCCACTGAAAGCACATCATCCAACACGTCTGATTCCGGACTTGTTGATTCTGCGGAAAGCGTACTAGGCACTCCTTATGAATGGGGGGGAACTACCGCAAGCGGTCTGGACAGCAGCGGCTTTATCAACTACGTGTTTGAGGAAAATGGTACAGACGTTTCAAGAACCCATGAAGGCATCTGGCAGAACAACGGTGAATTCGTGGAAGAACCAAACGTGGGCGACGTTGTTTTTTATGAGGGTACGTATGACACAGAAGGCGCTTCGCACAGCGGTATATACATTGGAGACGGGCAAATGATCCATTCTGGCTCAAGCGGTGTCGAAGTCGCTGACACGAACAGCGATTACTGGGAAGAACATTATATTGGTGCAAAGACGATCGATTAATTCCTACATCTTTTAATAACCGCCTCTCTGCTTGTTTGCAGGGGGCGTTTTTTAATAAACTTGCTCGTGGTTCAAAGCTTCTATATCAACACCGCCAGTCCCAGACACAATACAGAGGCAGTTAATACCGCTCCTAAAAACGAATGCCAATGAGCTTTCGCTTCGGGCACATTCCCCAGCCGCTCCATCCCTTGAATTAATTGAACTACAGCAAGCGCTGCTACTGGCGGCACCAGACTCCACAGCGGAAACGTTCCGGAATAGGCAGTCAAAAGAAACGCGATGGCAGCTCCCGTCCATTCTAAAGATCGTTCCAGCATAATTATGGGCTTGCTTCTTTTCCGTTTTGGTTCACTCCTATAGGGGTGTCTGGTTTTTAGACGCAAAAGCCCATCGAATACAAACCAAACTGCAAGTATCGCAATAAACGAAAATAATATCTCACCTTCTCCCATCGTATAGGTGTACATAAAATAATCCTTTCCGCATAAAACAATCTTTTTTTATCTCTTCTCAAAGGCCGGGCAGGTTTTATACACTTAATAATTCAATACAACTGGCTGCCAGAAGTAAACAAACGCAACGATGACGAAGATAGCGACAATATTCATCCAGAATCCGGCTTTTACCATATCATCAATGGTTAAATAATCTGAACTAAAAACTGCAGCGTTGGGCGGAGTGGATATTGGCAGCATAAAGGCACAGCTGGCTGTTAAAGCTACGATCCCCATAATCGCGTAAGGGTCTACTCCTATTCCAAGCGCAAGACCGATGCTGATCGGCATCAGCATGTTCGACACTGCCGTATTGGACATAATTTCTGTCATAAACAATACTATGGCAGCAAGTACAATTAAAATTAAGACAAAAGGAAGTACCTCAAGTCCCCCCAAAAGCTCGCCAAACCATCCTGTTAAATTCGAAGATTCAAATGCTGCCGCAAGAGACAGCCCGCCCCCGAAAAGTAACAGCAGCCCCCAGGGCAGCTCTTTCATATCCTGCCATACCATGAGCCCGCCCCTTTCCTGTTTAGCAGGAAGCAAAAACATCGAAGTAGCCCCGATAATGGATATAGAAGTATCCGACAGACGATAGGCTTCCGGGATAAATCCGCTTGTAATCCAAAGAAAACCGACAACGGTAAAGATGGTCAGCACCGATTTTTCTTCAAAAGACATAGGCCCCAGCTCTTTCAGCTGGTTTCTTGCAAAATCAGTGGAAATATCCTTTTGCGCTGCCACACGGAACTGAATTTTCGTTAAATAAAAATAAAGCCCCGTAAGAAGAATAAGCGTTAAAGGAAAGCCAAATAAAAACCATTCTGCAAAAGTAACCGTCCGGTCCAGATTGGACGAAGCCACAGCTGCAAAAGCAGCGTTGGGCACTGAGCCTATTAATGTAGCCAGCCCGCCGATAGAGGCTGAATAGGCTACTGACAGCAGCAGTCCCTTAGCAAAACGGTTCAAGGATACTTCATCAAAGAAATCTTTATCCTTCACCTCTTTTATTAACGCTAGTGCAATAGGCAGCATCATTAACGCGGTAGCTGCATTTGAAATCCACATGGACAGCAGGGCTGTCGCCAATATAACGCCTAGAACAATGCGCTGGCTCCCCGTGCCGACAAATGAAATAATTGTCATCGCAATTCGTTTATGTAGGTTCCATTTTTCAATCGCAAGAGCAATGGTGAAGCCGCCCATATACATAAAAACGATGGGGTCGGCATAGGCCATTGTTGCTGTTTCTTCATCCGCCCCTCCAGTAATAGGGAGCAAAAAGATAGGAAGCAACGACGTAGCTGGTATGGGCAGTGCTTCTGTGATCCACCATGAAGCTACCCAGGCCGTAACGGCAAGCACTGCTCTCGGTTCGCTCTCAAGACCGGTAAGCGAAGGGAGAAAAAATAATAAAGCAAACAACGCCGGTCCTAGAATCAGTCCAATTTTTTTCCTTAAAGGCATAGTCCCCCTCCTTTCAATAAATATGTATGCAGCATTAAAATTTGGTTGGAATATTCTGAGTTTTAACACTACATATGCTCATTATATAGAAAAAAACCATTTATTTGGATAAATATTATAAAAGAGAAAAAAATAGGAAAAAAGACGGGCGCTAGCGCCCGTCTCCTGAACATTTTATTTTACTTGAACATAACTTGGATGAGCCGTGATATAAAGACCTGATTTTAACTGAAACATTTCGGTGCTGCTTCCTTCAACATTCACCTTTTCCATAATGGTAAATGCTTCTCCCCGGCTGACTGTGCCTACTACCGCATCGGCATCAAAAGAAGGGCGGGAACGCACATTCAGTAATTCGGCCAATACTACTGCGAGCTTCCCTTTCACTGCAGCGCCTTCGAGTGCTTCCCATGTGTTTGGGCCAACGATTCCATCTACTGTCAGGTTTTGCGACTTCTGAAACGAACGAACGGCGTTTTCCGTTTCTTCCCCAAAATCTCCGTCTGTACCGTACAGTGGCAGTTTCTCTCCTGCATCAAGAAGCATCTGCTGCATTCGCGCGACACTCGGGCCTTTGTCCCCGGGACGAAGCGTTGGATTTAAATCCTCTCCTACCGGACGGCCATCGCGCACCGCCCCCCGCACCGTATCCATATCAATACCAGGGCATGTGTTTGACGAATGGCCGGGGTATTCCCGGTGGCCTTTAACATCACTGATCGAAACATCGACTCCGGCCGTGCCCCGAAGCGCCGCCTGGAGATCAAAAAATGAACGTTCCTGAGCTTCGGTAAACGAGCTGCTTCCAACAAGGCATATACCTATCAACGGAGTATTATTACTTCCTACATGATATGAGATCCGGTCAATTCCATTAGCCCATTGGATTGTTCCGTCTTTTGTAATAACAAAATGATAGCCAACGCTTGGCCAGCCAAGCGTATCCACATGATAATTGGCAAAAGAAAAAGCATCTCCGCTTGTCGTTGCTGAGTGGTGCCTTGCGATCCCAGTAATCTGTGATAGTGATCGTTTTTGATAAGAGCCATTTCTTTTCACGCTTCCCCGTACATCGACGAGCTGAGGTAGTTGTTGAAACATTAAAACATCCCCTTTTTCATATAGTCAGCCGTTATATTGCGGCTTCTATATATAAAAGGGGATCCAGAATTACATTTCACAACCACGCTGTTGAATTTTTTCGATATAGCTTAACGCCCATCTTTCCATTGCTTCTAAAATTGGGAGAAGGTCCAGCCCGGCTTCCGTGAGCTGATATTCGACCCGCACCGGCACCTCCGGATATATGACCCGGGTCAAAATACCTGCGTTTTCGAGCTCGCGCAACTGATTCGTCAATATTTTCGGAGTGACCTCGGGAAGATTTTTCTGGAAAAATCCATATCTTCGGGGACTGCCATCGGAAAGCATCTGTACAATATCTGCTTTCCATTTACCACTGATTACAGCCAGCGTCACTTCCATCTTACAATGTGCCTGAAATGGATCCATCATATGAAAGCGCTCCCTTTTTTATACATAGTATCATAGCGGTAAGCAATGAACAAGAAAGTGCGTTCTTCCTTGAAAATCATTTATCCAATACACTGGACGTAGGGCGTAAGCGCTCCTACTTCATTACCATGAGGAGGAATTAAAGGATGAGCAACAAAGCAGTCGTTTATCAAGGTCCTGGTAAAGTCGAGGTTCAAGACATTGGCTATCCTGATTTAGTACTTCATGAAGGTCCAGGTGTTCCGCCGTCTAACGCAGGACGAAAATGTGAGCACGGTGTTATTCTCAAAATTATAACGACTAACATTTGCGGAAGTGACCAGCATATGGTCCGCGGAAGAACCACCGCTCCAAAAGGATTGGCACTTGGCCACGAAATTACTGGCGAGGTAGTTGAAGTAGGGCGTGACGTAGAATTCATCAAAAAAGGCGACCTCGTTTCTGTGCCGTTTAACGTAGCATGCGGCAGATGTAAGCTATGCAAAGAACAAAAAACTCATATATGCTTAAATGTAAACCCTGAACGGCCGGGCGGAGCTTACGGCTACGTAGATATGGGCGGCTGGGTAGGCGGACAGTCTGAATATGTGATGGTTCCTTATGCAGACTTCCAGCTGCTTGCCTTCCCGGATAAAGAGCAGGCCATGGAAAAAATCATGGATCTGACGATGCTTTCGGACATTTTCCCCACCGGCTTTCACGGGGCCGCTTCTGCGGGCGTTCGCCCTGGTTCTACCGTATACGTCGCCGGTGCCGGCCCGGTAGGACTTGCTGCTGCTCACTCCGCCCAGCTTCTCGGGGCTTCGGTCGTTATTGTAGGTGACCTTAATGAACAGCGTCTTAAGCAGGCAGAAAGCTTTGGCTGCGAAACCGTGAACTTAACAAAGCACGACAGCCTTGGAGAACAGATTGAGCAGATTCTCGGCGTACCTGAAGTGGACTGCGCGGTTGACGCTGTTGGTTTTGAAGCCTCCGGCCACGGGCCCGAGGCGAAAGAAGCTCCGGCTACTGTACTGAACTCAATCATGTCAGTGACTGAGGCTGGCGGACGGCTGGGTATCCCAGGTCTTTACGTGACCGAAGATCCTGGCGCCTCCGATGATGACGCCAAGCAGGGCTCCCTGAAAATCCGTATCGGCCTGGGCTGGGCGAAGGCCCATACGTTCGTTACCGGCCAGACGCCAGTGATGCAGTATCACCGCAATTTATTAAAACTGATTCTAAGTGATAAAGCACAAATTGCAAAAGCCGTAAACGCAACGCTGATTTCATTGGATGATGCACCTAAGGGCTATCAGGATTTCGACAAAGGGGCTGCGAAGAAATTCGTTATTGACCCGCATGGTTCTGTCCGGTCGTAAATAAATAAAAAACGAGCAGAGTGCACTGACCTAGAAATATGAGACAAGATAAAGCACCTAGCCTTCTGCCGTTCGGTATTCCACCGGCGTGTGGAAGGCTAATTTCGTAAAGGGTCGCTGATAATTGTAATAATACATGTACGTCTGCACGTTTTCTAGTATAATGGT
>NZ_NPFA01000021.1 GCF_002265875.1 Marinococcus halophilus | reverse complement strand
TTCTATTATAGTCGAAAAAGTCGATTCGTACATGTATTATTACAATTACATACGACCATTTACCAAATTAAACGACCACAGTCCGGTGGAATTCCGGACGGCGGCCGCATAGGTGTTTTTTCTTGTCTCATTTCTTTGGGTCAGTTCAGCATACAGGCTCGGGTGTTCTTTATTTTTAACAGGATACAGCTTTACTTTCACTGCTTCGGGAAACACAGCTCGTAAAAATTGCATCGTTTACAGGCAAAGGTATTGGTCGTTTTTTTGAAATATTCGAGGGGAAGCGGCTTGTTGGCTTCTTTATCCTCGAGGAAACCGGCCATACGTTCTACACTCTGCACGAGCAGCTCCCGGACCTCCTGAAGGGTGGAATGGTCAAGCTTATGTTCGACACTTGTCCCTTCAAGCAGGTATTCATTTCGCACGACGATATCTTCAAGAGCCGTTTCCGGGTAGTAATCGAGAACGTACTGCGCATATAAAGCCAGCTGATAGGGGTCTTCCTCTGTCTGCAGGCCGGTTTTCCAATCCACGATCACCCATTTATTATTTTCTTCGTCTTTATAAAGAAAGTCGAGCACGGCAAACACTTTAGTGTTTTCCAGGTTCATCGTGCGGAGTTCCTCTGATTCGAGATAATACGTTGGCCGCTCCGAAGTAAGTTCCTGCATGGTGTCACAGGTTAGAATATGCTCCACTACGGCCTCGAGCCGATCCTGGATTTTTTTTATTTTCTCTGCGGGCAGCTTCTTTTCTTCACCGTAGTATATTTCGTGGAGCATGGTCGTATGTTTCGGCTTTTTGCGCCACTGCTCCGCGTTTTTAGTCGAATCAATAAACCCTTCATTCAGCCGGGTCCGAATTGTTTCTTTCAAAATATCTTTTGTTGGGAGGTGCCCGTTATTTAAATATTTTTTCAGCGTTTCTTCTACTAAATCATGTACGATAGATCCAAACAGCATTTCAAGATTAGTTAAATTTTTCAGTCGGTAGACGTGGCGCGGAAAGGGGTCTGCATTCCGCAGCCAGCCATTGTGTGAGGAGTAGTACTGGTGGGCATACTGCCGTTCGCATTGAAGCAGCGTTTTATGCCTCGACAGCGACCAGGAAAACTCCGGATAGTCCCGTATAGTAAACAGGAGAAACCACTCCTTTGATTTGTCTTTACCTTGCTCCTGCTACCATTTTAACGGTGACGGCGGGCAAAGTCGATAAAACGGAACTTATCTGAACGGTGCCTGGACTCGGTATATTGAAATAATTCCGCATTATCGAGATATACATAGTTCCGGACGACCGCAATACTTGAATCCGGATAAAGGTCAAGCAGCTGCCCGTCTTCGTGCGTCGGCTTTTCAATAGTGATTTCTTTACGCGCGAAGCTGATCACAAGCTCCAGCTTATTTTCTACATAGTCATAAATGGAATCAGCACAAATATCTTCAGTCAGTCCGGGTACCCAGCGCTCAAGCAGATAGTCAATGTCGAGCACAATATTTTCACCATCCATTTTCCGCTGCCGCTTTACTTCCCAGACCTGTTCTGCCTCTTCCTCCGCCTCAAATACGTGCTGGAGAGCTGCCGGAACAGGTGAAAGGGTCAAGGAATGCACATGGGTTTTACTATTGCTGCCGGTCTGTTCTGCCAACTCTTTAAAGCTGACGAGCCCGGATACTGGAAAATCAAACCGGCCAGTTTCAAGCACGACAGAGCCCTTGCCCTGAATTTTTTGAATATATCCATGTTCGGAAAGCAGGTTCAACGCTTTGCGGATAGTTTCCCGTGACGTATCGTACATGGAAGTGAGCTCATGCTCGGAAGGAAGCAGGGCATGAGGCTTAAACTGCTCACTGCGGATGCCGTGCGCTATTTCTTCATAGATGTCTAAATACTTTCTTTTTGTACTCATGCTCGTTACACCTCAGGGCGGCTATTTTTGGTAATGCAGAACGATCGACTCGTATGGCTGCAGGCTGTCAGTCCCAAAGGAAAAATGCTCCCGTTGATAGTTGGTGAGAAAAATGGTGCCGGGCTGCTCTTTCCAGGGGAGGTCCAGGCCGCCGGCTTCAATCGTTTCAGACGAGAAATTGCTCACAAGGAGTAACGCCTCGTCTTCGTCTTCACGAGTATAGGCGAAAAGGGAAGAGTGATCCGGCAGGTAGAGCTGATAATCTCCAGCCGTCATAATTTTATAGTCCTTGCGGAGCTGAATTAATTTTTTGTAAAAATGATAAACGGAATCCGGATCGTTTACCGCTTCCTTCGCGTTAATGGACGTATAATTTTCCGGGACCGGCAGCCACGGCTCAGCCTCACTGAAACCGGCATTTTTTGAGCTGTCCCATTGCATAGGCGTTCGTGCATTGTCGCGGGAGCGGGCCTGGATGACGGCGAACGCTTCCTCGGGGCTTTTTCCCTGCTTTTGCATAATATCATAATAATTAATGGTTTCTACGTCGCGGTAATCCTCGATAGAGCTGTAGGAAGGATTGGTCATCCCAAGCTCTTCCCCCTGGTAAATGTAAGGGGTGCCGCGCATACAGTGCATGGTGGCTGCGAGCATTTTCGCTGATTCCACGCGGTACTTGCCGTCATCGGCGTACCTGCTTACAATCCGGGGCTGATCGTGGTTGCACCAGAACAGCGCATTCCAGCCGCCGCCTTCGTACATACCGATCTGCCAGTCGGACAGTGTTTCTTTTAACTGCACAAAATCAAATTCCGGCAGGGCCCATTTTTCCCCTCCGGGATAATCCGCTTTTAAATGATGGAAATTAAAGGTCATGCTCAGTTCTTCCCGGTCCGGGCGGGTATACTTGATGCAGTGGTCGATTGTCGTGGAGGACATCTCTCCGACTGTCATGGCTCCGTGCCGGGCGAATACGTTTTGGTGCATTTCATGCATCCATTCGTGCACTCTCGGCCCGTCGGTATAAAACCGGCGGCCATCCCCTATATCATCATTTGGAAACCGCTGATCCTTCGAAATTAAATTAATAACGTCGAGACGGAAGCCGTCGATGCCTTTTTCGAACCAGTAATTCATCATATCATACAGCTGTTGGCGCAGTTCTTCGTTTTCCCAGTTTAAGTCCGCCTGGCTCACGTCAAAAAGGTGCAGGTAATACTCGCTTGTCGGTTCATGCCACTGCCAGGCGGAGCCGCCGAATTTAGACACCCAGTTATTTGGTTCAGCGCCATCGACAGGATCTTTCCAGATATAGTAGTCGCGGTAAGGGCTCGAGGCATCTGAAGAAGCGGCTTGAAACCAGGCGTGGTCGGTGGAGGTGTGATTAATAACGATATCCATAATGATCTTCATGTTTCTTGCGTGGGCTTCGGCGAGCAGGCGTTCGAAGTCCTCCATCGTTCCGTACACATCATAAATATTATAGTAATCACTGATATCATATCCGTTATCCTTTTGAGGGGAAGGGTATACAGGATTAAGCCATAAAACATCAATGCCAAGATCGTTTAGATAATCGAGTTTTTCGATAATGCCCGGAAGATCGCCGACTCCATTTCCGGTAGTGTCGTTAAAGCTTTTAGGATAAATCTGGTAAATAACAGTTCGTTTCCACCATGGTTCCATTCTTCTCATCCTTTCGCATATATGCTGTATGGATTAAAGGCGCCTGCTAAAAAATACCAGCAGACGCCTGAATTCATTGGTTAAATTTCTACTTTACGAATACGCCCGTAGAGATAGGTTAATACAATCGGAAGGATAATGACAATCAGCATCCCGATAAAGAAAGCTCCCCAGTCCGGCGGACGGATGGAAAAGATGCCCGGAATGCCGCCGACGCCAACAGCAAAGGCCAGGACGTTATTGATGCTGATAAATGTAGCTGCGATCGCTGAGCTGATCAGCGCACAAAAGAACGGGAACCGGTACTGCAGGTTCACCCCGAACAATGCCGGCTCGGTAACTCCAAGATACGCTGAAAGTCCGGCTGAGCCTGCCAGGCCGCGCATGTTCTGATCTCTCCAGGCCAGAATCATTATGCCGACTGCAGCAGATCCCTGGGCAATGTTGGAGAGAGCAAGAATCGGCCATAAAAAAGTACCGTCGGTCGAAGCGGTAAGCTGAAGGTCGACCGCAAGGAATGTGTGGTGGAGCCCTGTAATAACGAGCGGTGCATAAAGCAGGCCGTAAAGCAGGCCCCCAAGCCATGCGTACTGGTCAAATGTCCACAGGAAGAAGTCTGTAATCGCATTTCCAAGCCCGAAAGTAACCGGGCCGATAATAATAAATGTAAAGAAGCCAGTAACGAGTAAAGCAATCGGAGCAACCAGCAGTACCTGGATAGAATCTGCAATCCGTTTTCTTAAAAACATTTCAATTTGGGCTAGAACATAGGAAGCTACAAGCACTGGGAGCACCTGTCCCTGATAGCCAACCTGCTCGACATTCCAGCCGAACAGATCCCAGGTTGGCACTTCGTTATTTGCACTCGCGTCACCGTAAGCGTACGCGCTTAAAAGCTGCGGGTGGACAAAAATTAACCCGAGCACGATACCGAGGAGGGGACTGCCACCAAACCTCCTAACGGCCGACCACCCTATAAGAACGGGAAGAAAGTTGAATGAAGCGTTTGCAATAATGAAGATAATTTCAGAAATACCGGTCCACTGTGGATATACATCAATCACAGCATCGTCGAAGAAAATACCGGGACCGGTTAACAGGTTGTTCAAGCCGAGCAGCAGCCCTGCGGTAATAATAGCTGGAAGAATGGGAATGAAAATATCAGCAAGCAGACGAATAAAACGTTGAAAGGCATTCTGTTTTTTGCCGGATTTCTGTTTATCAGCGGTGTCGTTTTCAGAGTCTCCGTCTCCAGCACGTCCGCCGCTTTCCTCAGAACGTCCTGTAACGCTCATCAGTTCTTTATAAACTTTATCTACGGTGCCCTGGCCGATAACGACCTGATACTGGCCTCCAGAGGCAAAAGCCCCACGCACAAGATCAAGGTTAGTAAGTTTTTCTTTATCTACCTTTTCTTCATCGTATAAAACAAACCGCAGCCTGGTTACACAGTGGGTAACTGTTTCAATGTTATCATTGCCTCCCACGGCTTCAACGATCGTTTCAACAGCTTCTTTCGTAATTTTTGCCATTGTGTTTCCCCCTTAAGTGGATACTTTTGAAAACGCTACCAATTTATAAACTCACTTTAACTTGTATATACAAATTAGTCAATATAATTATCATGAGTAAAAAGGTTTTTATTAAATGAAAAATAGGAATACTAAAATAAAACCCCTTAATGGAGCGTGAAATCATGGAACAATTGATAACAATCGATCAGACTGAAACGTTATACGGAACGCTCACGATGCCTGCTAATGCGTCTGAAAAAACTTCCGGCGTGCTGATAATTGGTGGGAGCGGGCCTATAGACCGTGACGGTAACGCGCCGGGAATAAAATTAAATATTTATAACCAGCTGGCCGCCTGGCTTGAAAAGCAGGGAGTAGCAGCTCTTCGTTATGACAAGAGAGGCACCGGGTCCAGTGATGGTGATTTTCGGGCCACGGGACTGGAAGATTTAATTGAAGATGCTGCTGCTGCGGTGCGGCTTTTGAAAATGAATCCTGCAATTGATGAAAACAAAATTTTTATTCTGGGCCACAGCGAAGGCGGGGCGATTGCTCCCAGGGTGGCTGAGAAAGAAAAGGTACAGGGAATGATGGTGCTCGCCTCGTCGCCAAAGCCGTTGTTTGATATTCTGCTTGAACAGGGCGAATCGGTGGAAAGAGAAATAAGCGAGGGGAGAGGAATTTTTTACCGGGCGTTGAGAACGGGGAAAGTGAACAAGCGTATGATAAAAAAGCAGCACAAAGTGCTTAAGGAGCTGCTTGATGAAGAAGCTTCAAAAAAATATAAAAACGTAAACGTGAAATGGT
Source organism: Marinococcus halophilus (assembly GCF_002265875.1). Taxonomy (GTDB): domain Bacteria; phylum Bacillota; class Bacilli; order Bacillales; family Marinococcaceae; genus Marinococcus; species Marinococcus halophilus. Next base: position 28,153 of record NZ_NPFA01000021.1, on the reverse strand, counting down.
TTCAGGAACACGCTGACTATGACCCGCGGGAAGCCTTTCACCGCACACGCATTCCGGTGATTGCCGTAAATGGCGGCAAGGATGCCCAGGTGAAAGCAGAAGACGTCAGCGCCGTAGCCCAGCATACGGGCGGCCCGGTGGAAGCATATGTAGTTGAAGAGATGAACCATATTCTAAGACATCAGCCGGAAGAGTTTTCAATTATTAAAACAAAGCGAAGATATAAAAAACAGCAAGACGCCAATCTCTCCCATGAACTGTTGGATCATCTCTACCCGTGGCTGCAAAAACAAATACAATAATGTTAAATAACCATGGTTACATGAAAAAGGACCGTCTGCAGGCGAATATGCCTCTAGACGGTCCTTTTTCTTATTACATGGAAGCTTTTTGCAAGCTGTTGATCATTGCCAACGATTTGCCAGTGCCAATCGCGACAGCTTCAAGAGGTGCTGAGGCGAGGTGGACCGGAACCACGATCTGGCGGCTCAGCCACTCCTGAAGGTCGTTCAGGAGTGCGCCTCCTCCGGTAAGTACAATTCCCTGATCGACGATATCGCCGCTTAGTTCAGGAGGACATTGTTCAAGAGTAACACGGATAGTTTCCAGAATTTGATCCAACGTTTCTGTGATGGCCCGGTGGATTTCCGGAGACTCCAGTGTAATGGTTTTCGGGAGTCCATTTACAAGGTCTCTGCCCCGGATTTCCATCGTGCGTACTTCCCCGTCAGGAATAGCGGAACCAATCTCCATTTTGATATTTTCAGCGGTCCGTTCGCCAATCAGCATATTGTATTCCTTGCGGACATGCTGAGTAATGCTTTCATCCATATGATCCCCGCCGCGGCGTATCGCCCGGGAAGAGACAATGCCGCCATAAGAAATAATACCGACCTCTGTCGTACCTCCGCCAATATCAACGATAACATTTGCTTTGGGTTCATCCACCGGCAGCTCTGCACCGAGCGCAGCTGCAATCGGCTCTTCGATTAAGGAAACAGATTTAGCACCGCAGCCAAGTACAGCATCCCTGATAGCCCGGCGTTCTACAGAAGTGGAATCACAAGGTGTGCATACTACGACTTTCGGCTTGCGGAGAGTAAAGCCTGCTTCTTTTTGAATTTTTTTCATGATGTGGGAAAGCATCGCAGATGTAATATCATAATCTGCAATTACTCCTTCTTTCATTGGCCGGGTAGCGATAATGTTGGCTGGAGTTTTTCCCACCATTTCTTTTGCTTCTGTACCTACGGCGTACACTTCTTTAGTATCTATATGAAGTGCTACAACGGAAGGCTCATTGAGGATAATACCTTTTTCTTTTGTGTAAACGAGAATGTTCGCAGTTCCTAAATCAATACCTATTTCTGTTAATGCCATTTTATTTACTCACCTTTTCCGGGTTAATAGTCTCCAGTAATTAATTGTAGAGGAGTAAGAATACTTAAATAAGGGTCTAAGGTCACGTAAAAAATGAGTATTTTCCCATTTTTACGGAATATTGACGGGAATTAATAAATTAAATCCACTACTTCCTCGAGAGAAATGGCTCCAAAATATGTGTATAAATCAAATTGCGACAAAGTTTCATAAATGGCATCTCGCTCATACTTTGTATCCTGAAGTGCTTCCTGAAGATCCTCTACGTTCCCGGTACCAAAAAAGTCCCCGTAGATTTTCGTTTCCTGAATCACGCCTTTCTTGACGTTGAAACGAATGTCGAGCATCCCGGCATCAAACTTTTTGCTGCGGTGAATGTCAAAAGCAGGGGATTTACCATAATTCCAGTCCCAATTGCTATAACGCTCGCTGGATATTCTGTGTATTTCCTTCCAGTCCTCGTCGGTAAGATGATACTGTTCAATTTGTTCATCGCTGCCGAAAATATACCGCAGGATCAGCTGTTTGAATGCTTCCACAGACAATGGCTCGTCTAAAAATTCGTTGATGTTTCCTACGCGGCTTCGAATAGATTTAATCCCTTTCGAACGGATTTTTTCATCTTTTACATTCAATGCAGCAACGACATTTTCAATTTCCGAATCAAGCATAAGCGTGCCGTGACTGAACATTCTTCCTTTTGTGGCGAACTGGGCGTTTCCGGAAATTTTCTTTCCATTTGCCTGGAGGTCATTGCGCCCGGACATTTCGGCCGGCACGCCAATGTTATTTAAAGCATCGACGATCGGCTGAGTAAACTTTTGGAAATTTTGAAAGCTGTTGCCGTCGTCTTTGGTTAAAAAGCTGAAGTTTAAATTGCCAAGATCATGATAAACAGCACCGCCGCCGGAAAGGCGTCTGACGACCTGAATGTTGTGCTTCTCTACATAATCGGTGTTGATTTCTTCGATTGTATTCTGATTTTTTCCAATAATTATAGAAGGAGTGTTTACATAAAAAAGTAAATACATTTCGTCTTTGCCCAGATCCATATTCTTTAAAGCAAATTCTTCGATGGCCAAATTGATTCTTGGGTCATTGATACCTTCATTATCAATAAATTTCATTCGTAACCTCCTAAATGAGTGGTTCTGAACCGATGCTGGTGAAAAAATATCCTTTTATATTATGCCATAAATACTAATGAGAAAGCTAATGCTAACAGGGGGAAAGAAGGGAAGAGGTATACCAGCCTGGAAACAATCCCTAGTTAAACGATTTGTATTGTTGACTTTGTAAAAAGTACCCACTAAAATGTATGGTAAGCTAATAAACCTGATAAACTTACTAAGGATTTTAACGTCTTTTAAAATAAGATTTTCATTTTTTATGGAAACAGGTACAATATTAAAGTGAAAGGGATGGAAGCGCATGATAGTATACGATTCCCTGCAGACAAATGAATTGGAACACGTGAATAACGAAGTGCTGGAAGGAAAAAGTGCGCTTGAAGTTATCCGCTGGGCCTACGGCGAATATGGTGATGATTTAGTATATGCATGCAGTTTCGGAGCAGAAGGGATTGTATTGATTGATTTAATCAGCCAGGTGAAACCAGATGCAACCATCGCTTTTCTCGACACCCAGTTCCATTTTAAAGAAACGTATGATGTAATTGACTCCGTTCGTGAAAAGTATCCGGAGTTAAACATTAAAATGCTGAAGCCCGAACTGACGCCTGAACAACAGGCAGCCCAGGAAGGTGAGAGGCTTTGGGAAACAGACCCGGACCGCTGCTGCGGTATCCGGAAGCTGCAGCCGCTCGAAAATGAACTGAGCCAGTACGGGGCCTGGATGTCCGGCCTGCGGAGGTCGCAGTCACTTACCCGCCGCAACACGCAGTTTGTTAACGAGGATAAACGGTTTGAGTCCATTAAAATATGCCCTTTGATCCACTGGACGTGGGACGATGTCTGGGCCTATATCGAAGACAACAATCTTCCTTACAATGAGCTGCATGAGCAGAATTATCCAAGTATCGGATGTGTACAGTGCACTGCGAAAGTGCTCGAAGGTGAAGACCACCGCAGCGGCCGGTGGACAGGAAGCGGAAAAACAGAATGCGGCCTGCACCGCTGATGAATTAAGACGAAGAAGGGACGATGATCATGGCTTTAAGTACTCCACACGGTGGAAAACTAGTAAATCGTAAGGATTTGAACAAAGACGTTTCATCCATTCAAAAACAAATCGAGCTTGACGAGATTGCTTTGTCCGACCTCGAGCTGCTCTCCAACGGCGCGTTCAGTCCGCTTGAAGGCTTTATGAGCGAAGAGGACTACAGCTCGGTGGTTTCTTCGATGCGCCTGGCGGATGGCACGGTCTGGAGCATTCCGATCACTCTGCCGGTCACGAAGGAAAAAGCAGAGGAGTTGAAAGCTGGGGAGGAAGCCCGCCTGGTTTTTGACGGAGAAACGTACGGTACGATTGAACTTGAAGGATTCTACAGCCCGGATAAGAAGCGGGAAGCAAGAGAAGTATACCGCACCGAAGAAGAAGCGCATCCCGGCGTAAAGAAAATGTATGATCGTCCGGACACGTATGTTTCCGGTAAAGTTACGCTGGTAAAAGAAATCAGCCATGAGCAGTTTGAAAACTATTATCTGGATCCGGAAGAAACGCGCAGTGCTTTTGAAAGCCGCGGCTGGAACACGGTGGTCGGTTTTCAAACGAGAAATCCTGTCCACCGGGCGCACGAATATATTCAAAAGGCAGCACTTGAAACCGTAGACGGCCTGTTTTTAAACCCGCTTGTCGGGGCAACGAAATCAGATGACATTCCTGCTGATGTGCGTATGGAAAGCTATGAGACTATTCTCGACGAATACTACCCTGAAAACCGGACATTCCTCGCTGTATTTCCAGCCGCCATGCGCTACGCAGGACCTAGAGAAGCGATATTTCATGCCATGGTACGGAAAAATTACGGCTGCACCCACTTTATTGTCGGCCGTGACCATGCTGGTGTCGGTGACTATTATGGCACGTATGACGCCCAGGAAATTTTCTCCGACTTTACGTTTGAAGAACTTGGCATTCAGCTGCGCTTCTTTGAGCATTCCTTCTACTGCCTGAAATGTGAAAACATGGCGACGGCGAAAACGTGTCCGCACGATAAAGCTGATCATGTCATTCTTTCTGGTACGAAAGTGCGCGCTATGCTGACCAACGGCGAAATGCCTCCAAAAGAGTTCAGCCGTCCGGAAGTCGTGGAAGTACTGATTCGAGGTATGCAGCGCCAGCCTTCCAATTCATAAATGACAGGAGGAAAATGATGGGATCAAAATCCACAGATATCGTCTGGCATGACGCCTCGGTATCCAAAGAAGAACGCCAGGAAAAAAATAAACATCAAAGCTTTGTGCTCTGGTTTACCGGTCTTTCGGGCTCCGGTAAGTCCACGCTTGCAAATGCTGTCTCCCGGAAGCTTTTTGAACGGGGGAGCCACACTTACGTGCTCGACGGAGATAACGTACGCCATGGATTGAACAAAGACCTTGGCTTTTCTCCGGAGGACCGGACCGAAAATATCCGCCGTATCGGAGAAGTGGCAAAGCTGTTTGTTGACAGCGGCCAGATTGTCAGTACTGCTTTTATTTCTCCGTACCGGGAGGACCGCCATCAGGTGCGCCAACTGCTTCCGGAAGGGGAGTTTATCGAGGTATACGTGGAAGCGAGCCTTGAAGCTTGCGAAGAACGGGACCCGAAAGGCTTGTATAAAAAAGCGCGTTCCGGGGAAATTCCTTCCTTTACCGGTATTAATGCTCCGTATGAAGAACCGGAAAACCCGGAGCTTACGGTGAATACAGAACAAAAATCCATTGAAGAATCTGCTCAGGAAGTAGTAGATGCCCTAGTCAACTGGAAGCACATTGAAGAATAATAAAGAAACATAGGTAGAGGACGCGGGCTGTTAAGCCGTGTCCTTTTTTACCATTTGTAAAAGAGAAAGGAGGGGTTGGGTGGCAGATGGAAAAGTATTTCTAGTAGGAGCGGGCCCCGGCAATGAAGGACTTATTACCGTTCGCGGAGCAGAGTGCATCCGGAAGGCGGACGTCATCTTTTATGACAGGCTGGTCAACCCGCTTCTTCTGGAACAGGCTCCGATTGAAGCGGAACGTATATACTGTGGAAAACTGCCGCAGAAGCATATTCTGCGGCAGGAAGTAATTCAGAAAATGATGGTGGAAAAAAGCCGGGAGGGAAAACGGGTAGTGCGCCTCAAAGGCGGCGACCCCGGGGTATTTGGAAGAGTCGGGGAAGAGGCGGCTGTGATGGAGGAAAACAGTATTGAATACGAAATCGTCCCCGGCATTACTTCCGGTATTGCTGCTCCGCTTTATGCTGGCGTACCCGTAACTCACCGTGATTATTCAGGAAGCTTTGCAGCTATTACAGCTCATACAAAGAAAGAAACTGGAGAGCCGGATTTGAACTGGGAGCCGCTTGCTAAAAGCATCGATACGGTTGCTTTTTACATGGGGGTCAAGAATCTGCCATTTATTACGAAGAGGCTCATAGAAGCAGGAAAGCCGCCGGAAACTGCCGTAATGGTAGTTGAATGGGGAACATATTCAAAGCAGCGGACGGTCAAAGGCTCCCTGGCAGATATCAACGACGTGGTGCAGGCACACGCGATCGAAAACCCTTCAATCACGCTGGTCGGTAATGTCGTCAAAGCTGGGCCCGCTTCCACTTGGTTTGAAGGGCTCCCGCTGTTTGGACGTTACATGTGGCACGTACGTACAACCTCAGGTGCGAGCGGTTGGAGCAGCGAATGGAAAAGCCAGGGGGCAGAAGTGTATGAAGGCCCTGTATGGCAGGAAACCTTGCCGGAGCTTATCCACTTACAAAAGGACCTTTCCTATGATGAAATTGTATTTGAAACAGCCATTGATGTTGAAGCGTTTATGGCTCAGCTGAAGAATTGGCGTCTGGATTTGAGGCAGGTGGACTGTCATCTTGTGACCGTGACCCGGCGGGCAGAGGAGAAATGGAAGGCTTACGGTGTTTTTCCGGAATACCGTTCGAAAGAGGAATGGAAGCACGCAGAGGCTGTTCACGTTATTGGAAGTGAAGAATGGATAAAAGAAATCAACCACAGCAGTAGTGATATTGGGCACGTGTTAAGCAGCGTCTCTTCTTCAGATCATACACTTGAAAGGCTGCTCGCGGATAACGCCATCAATACAGTTATTTTTCCATGTAGAAAAGCTGTCACAGTGGCGGTGGAGAAAATAAATTCTCTGTACAATGGTGAAGCGGAACTATGGTGGTCGCAAAAAACGATTGTCTGCGTTGGGGAAGGTACAAAAGAACAAGCTGAGGGATATGGTCTTCGGGTGGATACGATAGCAGGAGCGTCATCTGAAGCAGTGAGCACTTCTATTCAAAAGTGCTTCAGTCCCATTCTGTAAGGAGGAACTATCATGAAAGCCATTTTGTTTGTCGGGCATGGAACGAGAGTCCCTGAAGGAAACGAGCAGGTAAAAGCCTTTACGAAAAAAGCGGGGGCTGCTTTCCCGGAATATGAGCAGAAAACATGCTTTCTGGAGCTTGCAGAGCCGGATATTGTCACGAGCGCTGTTGAATGCATTGAAAACGGGGCGGATACTCTGGCTGTTGTGCCAGTGCTTTTACTTTCAGCCGGCCATATTAAAAAAGATATCCCGGAGGAGCTCGGCAAGGTGCAGAAAATGCATCCGGAAGTAGCTATTCAATACGGAGAGCCTTTTGGAGTTCACGACCGCATCAATGACCTTCTCCTGGACCGCCTCCGTGTAAAAGGCTGGGAACCGGAGAAAGAAGCAGTAATTCTATTTGTAGGGAGAGGCGCAAAGGACCCCGGGGCAATAGAAGACTTTTACCAGATCGCCGGAGAGCTTGAAAAGCATACCGGCCGTTCGCGAGTGGAAACAGCTTTTCTTGCCGCTGCCGAGCCGGGTTTCCAAGAAAAAATGGAAGAACTGGCTGAAGGCGGGCGTCCCGTGTACGTTCTGCCATATTTAATGTTTGTCGGCCTGCTCATTAAAGAGATGGATGAAGCAGCAGCCCATTATAATCAAACTAAACCCGGCCATTTTACCAGATGCGACTTTTTAGGCTTTGATGAGCGTCTGCTTCCAGTGCTCGAATCCCGTGTCGCTGAAACGCTCGAAAAAGAAACAGGAATTCATGTCTGATTTTCTTCTTCCGTTGACTGTGAGTCTTGACAGGGTGGAAGCTGTGATTATTGGAGGCGGAAACGTAGCGGAACGAAAAGCCGGAAAGCTGTTAGAGGCAAAGGCTGTTGTCACAGTGGTGGCGCCGGAGCTCTCCAGAGAGCTGGAGAGGCTGTGGAAAGAAAACAGAATCACCTGGAAAGAGAAGACGGGCGGGCCCGAAGACTTGCGGACCGCCTGGCTGATTGTTTCCGCCTCCGGAGATAAAGCAGCTCAGCAGATGATTGCTGAGCACAAGCATCCCTGGCAGCTGGTAAACGGCGCCGACAACCCTTCTATCGGCAATGTGGCTTTTCCGGCTTCGTTTATGGAAGACGGGGTGCAGATCTCCGTTTCAAGCGGCAGCAATAAACCGGCAAGTGTAAAGGAGTGGAAGCATTATCTCCAGCGGGTTATAAAAAAACGCTGACCCCTTCAAGTGTAAAATAAAGAACAGCGGGTATACAGTAATGGTCACAGCATTTACAGAAAGAAGGTATACAATATGGATTACGTAACTTTAAACAATCAGCTGCAAATGCCACAGCTCGGTTTCGGTGTTTTTCAAGTAAGCGATGAGGAAGCTGAAAAAGCCGTTACACATGCGCTGAAATCTGGATATCGTTCAATTGATACGGCGATGATCTATCAAAATGAAGAGGGAGTCGGCCGTGCGATTAAAGCGAGCGGAATCCCGAGAGAAGAGCTTTTTATTACGACAAAGGTATGGAACTCTGATCATGGCTATGAAAACACGCTTAAGGCATTTGATGCGAGCCTCGAGCGTCTGGGACTCGATTATGTGGATTTATACCTGATCCATTGGCCGACGCCGGCAAATGATGATTACGTAGAAACGTATCAGGCGCTTGAGAAGCTGTATGAAGACGGCAAGGTAAAAGCGATCGGCGTGAGTAACTTTGAGGTGGAGCATCTGGAAAGAATTTTAAACGAGTGCACAGTGAAGCCTGTATTAAACCAGGTGGAATGCCATCCTTACCTGGCGCAGAACGAATTAAAAGATTACTGCAAAAAGAAAAATATTTATGTGGAAGCATGGAGCCCGATCATGCAGGGCGGAGAAGTGCTGAATGATGAACACATTCAAAATATCGCTGAGAAGCACGGAAAAAATCCTGCTCAAGTAGTGCTGCGCTGGCACCTGCAGAACGATACGATTATCATTCCAAAATCGGTGACGCCGGAACGAATTGAAAGCAACATCGATGTGTTTGACTTTGCGCTTGAGGATGAAGATATGGCGACTATTAATCGTCTGGATAAAGGAGCCCGTAAAGGACCAAGGCCAGCAGAAATCAATTAAACCCTCCAATAATCTTCCGGTCAAAAACGGCCGGAGGATTTTTTAAAATGAACATATCGTATACAAGCAGCTGCAGAAGCTGAGATCAGGTCTTTCAACCAAAGGTGGGTGTTTATGTTTTCCGTTCCTTCTATGAAGCTTAAACTCTTGAATGCGGTCGCCCTGGCAGTAGTCATTGCCGTAAACGGGCTTGCCAACGCCCTGCCACTAAACGGCCAGACTACTGGCAGCATCTCGGACAGCCTCAACGTACTATTCACCCCTGCCGGATACGTCTTTTCGATATGGGGAATTATTTATCTGCTCCTGATTTTGTGGGTGCTGCGTGCTTTTTTCGCAAAACCGACGGAAGAGCATATATATGCAGGCATCGGCTATATGTTTATCCTGTCATGCGTATTTAACGTGCTGTGGCTGTTCTTATTTCATTATGAAATATTTTACGGCACCATGGCAGCTATTCTGGGCCTGTGGGTCAGCCTGGGTGTTATCTATATGAAAATTAAAACGAGTCCGCGCCGGGGGCTCCTGCTGGTGCCAATCAGTGTATATTTTGGCTGGGTTACGGTCGCTTCTATTACAAACATCGGAGTTGTGCTTACAGCGAGTGGCATACGCAGCTGGATCATTGACGGCAGCTGGTGGACTGCTCTTGCGATCGCCGCAGCGTCTGCTGCCGTGATTTTGTTTTATAGAAAAATGGGTGACGTTTTATATACATTGGTATTTGTATGGGCGTTTACCGGTGTTTTTGTACAGCGCTGGCAGGAAGTGAACCTGGCAGCATGGACAGCGGCAGCGGCTGCATTGCTTCTGTTTGTTCAGCTGTTTTTCCGTTCTGGAAGTAATTTCACTTATTTGCCACTATATTGGGTGATTAACAACAAAAGAGGAAGGGAAAACAGAACTTGATTACAGAGTTGGAAATTCGTATAGATTCGGAGGTTTCCGGAAGCCTTTCAATACGAAATGGAAGTCCAGCGGTATTGCTGGACTTTTTGATTGAAGCCGGAAGTACTTAATTTTGAGGTGATTAGGGTGGAAAACAAACTTTACGATATAGCAGGAATTGGGCTCGGGCCGTTTAATCTTGGCATGGCCGCCCTGCTTGAGCCAGTGGACGGTATAGAAGCCGTGTTTTTAGATGAAAAAGATGAATTTGCCTGGCATCCTGGAATGCTGCTCGAAGGCACCGTGCTGAACTCTTCCTTTCTTGCTGACTTGGTGACTTTTGCTGATCCTACGAGCCGTTTTACAATGTTAAACTATTTGCACAAGCATAACCGCATGTTTCAGTTCTTTTTTAACAAGCAGCTAAAAGTTCCGAGAAGAGAATATGATTCTTACGGAAAATGGGTGGCTGCCCAGCTCCCGTATTGTCTGTTCGGCCAGCGGGTGCTTGAGGTTGCTGACAGCAGCTGGGATGGAGCTTCCTGCTACAGGATTATGACGGAAAATACGAACAGCGGCGAGAAGGAATATTTTTACACGAAAAATGTGGCAGTGGGCACAGGAGCAGCGCCAATGCTTCCTCCTAATATTGAAAGGCAGCAGAGTGATGACATATATCATGCGGCCGAGTATTCCTTTCGTAAAGAGGAGCTGAAGAGCGGAGACGAGGTGACGGTGGTTGGCTCCGGCCAGAGTGCGGCGGAGATTTTCCATGACCTCCTGCAGGACCAGAAGCATTTTCATTACAAGCTCAACTGGTTTACCCGCTCCCCACAGTTTTTCCAGGCTGAGGACGCAAAGGTTGCCCGCGAGATTTTCTCCACGGATTTTGTCGAATATTTCCGTTCACTTGATATTAAAACAAGGCTCGAAACACTGCCTGAGCTTGATCATGCAAGAAAGGGCATTGAGCAGCCCACGCTTGAAAAAATATACGATCTTCTTTATCATCGTTCTATCGAACGTGAAGATCCAAACGTTGTACTTCAGGCTGCCACTGAGCTGTCAGATATTCAGTCAGTGGAGGGAGGCTATCAGCTGAAGCTCCGTCAATGGCAGCAGGATAAAACGTTCCGCTGTTTTTCGGATAAAGTCGTGCTTGCCACCGGCTTTCAGCCGAGCGTCCCGGAATGGATTCAGGAATACGGCGAGCTCGTGGAAAAGGAAGACGAGGACCATTATATGATTGATGATTATTATCGTCTTCAGTTCAAGGACGGGCGTGACAATCATATATACATGCTCACAAATATTGATCATTCACACGGCACGGCTGCGACGAACCTATCTTTATCCGTCGTAAGAAATCAAACCATCATCAATAACCTGTGCGGCTTCGAGCGCTATCCGGTGCAGAAGGATACGGTATTTCAGCGTTTTTCAGCAAAAGAAGAATAAGGAAATGGACGTCTCTGCTGGGTAGGGGCGTTTTTTTCCGCAGGGAGAGAGACAAATGGCGAAAAAGAAATGGTATGTAGTATGGAGAGGAAAAAAACCGGGAATTTACAGTACCTGGGCTGAATGTGAAAAGCAGGTCAAGGGCTTCAAGGGAGCAAAGTTTAAGTCGTTTCCTTCGTATGAAGAAGCAGAGGCGGCTTTTAACAATTCTACTCTAAAACCTGAAGCTGAAAACGGCAGTTACATAACAGAGAGTATTTCTGTAGACGCCGGTTCCCATGGCAACCCGGGGCCGGTAGAATACCGGGGTGTCTACACGAAAACAGAAGAGATTGTGTTTGCCCATCCCGGGTTTAAAAAGGGCACAAACAATATGGCGGAATTCCTTGGGATCGTGCATGCCCTTCAGTATTTAAAGGAACAAAAAAGCGCTATGCCTGTATATTCGGATTCGGCGACAGCCATCGGCTGGGTCGAAAAGAAAAAAGCAAATTCGACGCTGGTGGAAGATGCCGACAGCCGGGAAATCTGGGAAGAGATCCGCCGGGCGGAAAACTGGCTGAAGGAGCATACGTGGGACAACCCGATTTATAAATGGGATACAAATAACTGGGGTGAAATTAAAGCGGATTATCAGCGCAAGTAAAGAAAGAAGGGGAATTATGAAACTGAGTATACTTGACCAATCCATCATGCCTTATGGAGAAACGCCGGAAAACACATTAGCCTGGACCGGGGAGTATGCCAGGATTGCTGAAGAACTCGGATACCACCGATTCTGGGTCTCTGAGCATCACGGCACAAAGCATATAGCCGGAAGTGCTCCGGAAGTATTAATTGCCCATCTGGCCGCCCGCACCACACGTATGAAAATTGGATCGGGTGCAGTGCTGCTTCCGCACTATAGCGCGTTTAAAGTGGCTGAAGTATTTGAAGTGCTGGCTTCTCTGTACAAAGACCGTATTGACCTGGGCCTCGGCAGGGCGCCGGGAGCTATGCCAAACGTTACCCGGGCCTTACATGAAGGGGGATCAAGAAATGCCGCCAGGTATCCCGGCCAGCTGAAAGAACTGCTTACTTTTTTGTCCCCGGAAGGAAATAAATACGAAGGGCTGTACGACTATGCTCCGGTGACGCCACGTGCTGAGGTGAAGCCGGCAGTCTGGATTCTCGGCTCCAGCCGGGACAGCGCTAAAACAGCGGCGGAAAACGGACTGCCGTTCTGCTTTGCCCACTTTATTAATCCAGATGAAGGCTTTCAGGCAGCGGATTACTACCATGAGCATTTTCAGCCGTCAGACATCTGTCCTGCTCCCTATTTTATGCTGGCGGTCTGGGCCCTTGCAGCAGAGTCCGAACAGCAGGCGGAAGAATGGAGGGCTGTGGGGGATTACGTTTCTTCAGTAACCGCTAAGGGCCTCGGTCTGCTCGGTATACCCTCGTATGAAATGATTAAAGACGTTACGTACATGGATGAAGAAAAAGATATGTTTCAAAAAAACCGGTACCACAACGCGGTCGGAACGACAGACCAGGTGGAAGAAAAGCTTAAATGGCTTGAAAAAGCTTATGGCGCTGAAGAAATTATGACTGTGGGATTTACCCCGTCATTTGAAGAAAAGGCTGCTTCAATGAGAAGAATTGCCAACCGGTTTAAAATAAGCAGCCGCCAGGTTTAGAATGAGCTGGGACTTGGGTAAACTTAATTGTGTGACCAAAGATTATATCCAGGAAAGGTGATGTATGATGAGTAAAATAGCCGTAGTCCTTACAGATCTTTTTGAGGATGTGGAATTCACAGACCCGAAAGAAGCATTCGAAAAAGAAGGTCATGAACTGACCGTAATCGAAAATGAAAAAGGCAAAACAGTTACCGGTAAACAGGGAGAAGCGAAGGTAACCGTTGACGCTTCTATTGAAGATGTGAAGCCGGAAGATTTTGATGCACTTTTTATTCCGGGAGGATTTTCTCCGGATCAGCTTCGTGGCGATCAGCGTTTCGTAGATTTTGCCAAATACTTTATGGATCATGATAAGCCCGTATTTGCGATCTGCCACGGTCCACAGCTGCTTATTACAGCAAAAGCACTGGAAGGCCGTAACGCCACAGGCTTCAAATCCATTCAGACGGACATGGAATACGCGAAGGCAAAGCTTCATGATGAAGAAGTAGTCGTATGCAACAACCTGGTTACAAGCCGTGAGCCTGATGATATCCCGGCCTTTAACCGTGAATCCTTGAAACAACTAGCAAATTAAGCGAAAAGGCCTGCTGGAAAGCTGGCCTTTTCTTATTGAATGAAATTACCGGAGGAAGGTCCGGGGTGAGCACATTGACAGAAAATCGTATGAAGAAATGTTATAATCAGCGGTACTTGAGAGATTGGGGTGAATAACATGGCAGAAGAACAAAACATGAAGCTTGCCACCTTTGCCGGAGGGTGTTTTTGGTGTATGGTAGGTCCCTTTGAACAGCAGGAAGGAGTCTACGATATTATGTCGGGATATACCGGCGGGCATACAGAAAACCCGACGTACCGGGAAGTATGTTCAGAAACTACCGGGCACGTAGAAGCTATCCAGATGAAATACGACCCATCGGTGGTGTCGTATGAACGGCTGCTCGAAATATTTTGGCGCCAGATTGACCCTACAGATCCGGGTGGTCAGTTTAATGACCGCGGGGAATCGTACACGACAAATATTTTTTACCACGATGAAGAACAACACCGGCTGGCAGAAGCTTCAAAGCAGGAGCTTGATGAGAACGGTCCGTTTGAAAAACCTGTGGTAACAAGAATCAGGGAAGCCGGGGTGTTTTATCCGGCCGAGGAATATCATCAGGATTATCATCATAAAAATCGTTTTCATTATATGATGTACCGGAAGGGCTCCGGCCGTGAAGGATTTATAAACAATTACTGGAGTGAGCAGAATGAGCACCAATAAAAAATACAGTACAGAAGAACTGAAGCAGCGTTTAACCCCAATGCAGTATGAAGTGACTCAAAACGATGCCACTGAGCGTCCGTTTGAAAATGAATACTGGAATCATAAAGAAGAAGGTCTGTATGTAGACGTTGTCTCCGGAGAGCCTCTGTTTAGTTCAAAGGATAAATTTGACTCCAACTGTGGTTGGCCAAGCTTTACCATGCCTTTAAAGGAAAGTGAAGTTAAAGAAAACTTTGATGATTCTTTAGGGATGAGAAGAACAGAAGTCCGCAGCGATGAAGCAGATTCCCACCTTGGGCACGTATTTCCGGATGGCCCTGAACCAACAGGCTTACGGTATTGTATCAATTCGGCTGCTCTTAAATTTATCCCGGTCAATGAGCTTGAAGAGCAGGGTTACAGTGAATATCTGTACCTGTTCAAATAAAAAAGAGGTTTTTTCAGCCTGAAAAAGGGTAAAATATACTTTGGAAGGTTACAACTATGAGAAAACATCAATTGCACTAAACAGACGACAGGAGGAATTTATTCATGGAACGCGTAAGAGAAAACGATCCTAAAGTACAGGAATTAATCGATGGACTTAACGTCGACTTAGCACACGAATATGCAGCAGCTATTATGTATACAAACTACGCAGCTGTGGTTTCCGGCATTCACACACCTATGCTCAGACCATTGTTTGAAGATGAAATCGGTGACGAGCAGGGCCACGCTCAATACATTGCTTCCAAAATTCGTACGCTTGGCGGCACGCCGACTACAAAACCTGCTGATATTAAGCAGACGTTCCAGGTTCGCGAAATGCTTGAAGCTGCCCGTGATTCTGAAGCAGACACAATTGAGCGCTATACTAAACGTGCCCAGCAGGCAGAAGAACTGAACATGATCGAGCTTCAAAACAAACTTGAAGACCTCATTTCTGATGAGACCGGTCATAAAGAAGAAATTGAACGCATTCTTGAAGGCTCCGATCTGTAAAATAGAGTATAAAAAAGCCGCCGGGAGGCGGTTTTTTTATGTTAGGGATATACAGTAGCCGCCACTAATGACGGAATTTTCAAAAAATAATTAGATTATATAAGGATGGCATGAAAATACCCGGATGACTGCCATTCCTGCAGCGATTTTAGTTGGCTCGTTTTTTAGTGGCCGGACGGACGTATACTTCTTTGGATTTCTTTTCATCAAGCTTGCGGTCTATGGAATCAAGTGCCTGCTTGTTGCTTTTGAGTTCATTTTTGTTTGCTTCCATTAAGTCATCAAATGAAAGTCTCTGTGGTTTTCTCATGCCAACATCTTCCTTTCCTTCTGTTATACTCCTGCTGACCACTAGTTTACCCTATATCACGCGTTTGACAACCCATTAAATTTTGAAAATATGGTGAAAAGTACATTCTTTTTCCGAAAGGTAGATTTTTTTTGATAAGATAAAGTAAAAAAGAATAAATTCATGTAAAATGTGGTATAGGTATTAATATATGTAGAGCCGAAAGGATGGATAGTGATGGCAGAGGAAAATGGAAACACAGCACTTAAAATTGGTTTAATCCTTGGGGGCGTTGTCTCCGTTATTGTATTACTCAGCACCCGTAAAACCCGTTCTCCTATTGTTGGCGGCACGAAGCAGACAGCTTCCACATTGAATGACACGTCGCAGTTTCTTTCAGAAAATAGAGAATCGATTATTTCCACGTTAAGGGAAACCTCGAATTATTATTCGGAGCTGCTTCAGTCGGCAAGCACAGATATCCAGGAGATCGTCAACCGGGTGAACAGTTTAAAAGAAACTCTGATGAAAGCAAAAACAACCACGCTTGAAACTACGGGTGAATTAAAAGAATTAAAAGAAGAAAGTACAGCGATCGAAAGCAGTTCTTCTAACAGTAATGCAGGCCAGCTGCAGCAAGCTGAAGATACGCATTCTTCTTCATAATAAAGGGCAGGTTCTTTCATTTGAACCTGCTTTTTTTAGTGGTTTGAAATTATTACTGCATTTGACGTTTACCTTGGCCTTACGAAGGAAATACATCATATAGAATGATAATAGAACAGTTAACACAGTCACGGAAAGGGGCAACAGACAATGGGAATTACAAACAATTTAAAGCAGTTAAAAAATAAAGAGGATGAATACGGTTTTGTTTCCTTTTATTTGAACACAGATATTGGCGAAGGCGGACAGCCTAGCGAAGAATGGAAAATTAAATACAAAAAGGCTGTCAATGGCTTAAAGCAATATGCAGATAAGAGCGAAACGAAAGATGAAAAAAACGCGATCAAAAAAATTACCGATGATATTGAAAAATACATTGAAGATCACCGCGATGAATTGCAGAAAAGTATTATCATTTTCGCTTCTGGTGACGGCTCCACCTGGGAATCGGACATTTTCCAGGTGCCGGTGGAAACAGAAGTTATGTGGGAACCAACACCGCAGACCGAGCAGCTGGAAAAGCTCGAGAAAACTTTCCCGCCAACTGCAATTCTTCTTACGAACAAACAGGACGTTTATCTGATCGATACTTCCATGGGTGTAATCCGCGAAGAAATGCAGTTCCACTGGGATGTGGACAGCGAGGACTGGCAGGAATACAAAGGTACAGCATCAGCTGACCGTACTGCCGCAGGCTCCACCCAGGTGGACAAAGTGCAAAAGCGCTTTGAAGAAAACCGCCACCGCTGGTACAAGAGCCTTGCGCCTGTCATCAACAAACAGATGAAAAATCGCGGTCTTGATACGGCGTACATTATCGGTGATAAAGAATACGCTAAAGATTTGGAAGAAAACATGGGTGAAAGAGTGAAAGAAGTCATTAATAAAAACTTGATTTCTACGCCGACGCATGAAATCTTAAACGAAATCTATCCTGAAAACGTGCGCTAAACAGTATGACTGCAGCAGCTGCTATTATAGCAGCTGCTTTTTTCATGAATAAATCACCCCGGGGTCTTTGGGTCTCTGCACAAAATCCCTCAGTTTTTGATATAATACCTTTTGTTTGGAAATAGGCTTGGATTTAGATAAGATACAACACGAAGGATACTATTGAAGAGGTGAGCAGGATGAAGTTTTCGATGACCGACGGCGGATTTCAAACAAAAACAGACTACGGAGAACTCTCTGTGTCCGGGGAGGAAGAGTATGGCTTCCGTCCTTTTCAGCTTATGACTTCTTCGATTGCTGTATGCAGCGGAGGAGTGCTGCGGAAAATTATGAACAAACGGCATCAGACAGTGCATGATATCCAAATTGAAGCGGAAGTGGAAAGGGATGAAAAGCAGGCAAATAAAATAACTGCTGTTCATCTGCACTTTACCGTAAAGGCAGAAAACGTAACGGAAGCCCAAATGGAAAAGAATATGGAATGGACAAAGAAAAACTGTTCGATGGTTCAGTCAGTAAAAGACAGCATTGCGATTACAGAAACATTCGAACTTCTTTCCAACTAGCAGTGCGGAAGGTCTTGGAAGAGAATTGGAGAGAAAAGTATGGCAAACGCCGGACGTAACCAGTTAGATTTCACGGAAGGCAGTATCATGAAAAAAATGGTGATATTCGCCTTTCCAATTTTCATTGGGAATCTGCTTCAAAGCTCCTACCAAATCGTAGACAGCCTGTGGGTCGGTAATTTAATCGGAGCAGAGGCCCTGGGGGCAGTTTCCCTGGCGTCCACCATTTTGTTTTCTGTGCTGTCTTTTATTATAGGCATTAACAGTGCAACATTAACAGTGCTTTCCCAGAGGGTCGGGGCTGACGATGATGAGGGCTTAAAACGGTCCCTGAATGCTTTTGTCTCGGTTTTAGGAACGCTTGCAATTATTCTTGGAGCGATAGGTTTTTTTGCAGCGCCCACCGTTTTAACGTGGATGGGGACGCCGCCGGACATCCTGGAAAGTGCAGTCATATACTTACGCATTAATTTTATTGGTATTGTCTTTTTGTTTGGCTATAATTTTATAGGCACTGTCCTGCGTGCGGTCGGCGACAGCAAGACACCGCTGCGCTTCATCATGCTCGCTGTAGGGCTGAATATTTTCCTCGATCCGCTGTTTATTTCGGGTTTTGATATGGGGATCCAGGGAGCAGCAATTGCGACGGTTATTTCCCAGGGGAGCGCATTTGTGTTCGGAATCGTTTACATGATTCTCGTGAAGGGCCTGCCGTTTGCTGTGCCGAGCATCCCGGAGAAAGCAGAATTCCAGCGCATTATGAAGCTCGGACTTCCGGCGGGCCTATCAATGATGGCGATCTCTGGAGGCCAGCTTGCGATTATGACAGTGGTCACCTCGTTTGGCGCCGTGGTGCTCTCCGGGTACGGGGCAGCCCAGCGGCTGGACAGTCTGATTATGCTTCCGGCTACCACGCTTGGTTCTGCCATCACAAGTATGGCAGGGCAGAATATTGGGGCTAACCGCTGGGACCGGATCAGCTCTATTGCGAAGAATGCATTGATTTTAATTTTAATAGTCTCGATTACCATGAGCACAGCCGTCTTTTTACTGGCCGAGTTTTTAATGGGGCTGTTTGTAAATGACGAAGCGACCATTCAGTATGGTAAAACGTACCTGCAGATTGTCGCATTCTTTTACCCGTTTTTAGGAATAAATTTCGTGTTGAACGGTATTGTACGCAGTTCCGGGGCTATGATCCAAGTACTTGCCCTCAATATCATTTCCTTCTGGGTGCTGCGTTTTCCACTTGCATGGTTCTTCTCCGAAAGAATAGGGGAAAACGGCATCGCACTTGGTATAGGCGCCAGCTTTGTGATCAGCGCTGTGATTTCGGCTAGCTATTATATATTTGGCGGCTGGAACCGTATTGATATATTTAAAGAAGAAAAGAAAAAAGGGGGAGCGTCATGAGCACGCCAATACACGATAAAAACCAGCAGCTTCAGTATATTAAACAGCGTCTGCATCTGCTTTCAACGATGGTGGACAATATTGATCCTGAAGAAGGCTCCGAATCAGAAATGAAGAGACTCGAAGAAATGGTGGAGCAGCTGCGGATTAAATGCCGCCAGTTTCAGCCGGATTGGAAGGATTACTAATGCCCGATGTTTATTTTATCCGCCACGGGGAATCAGAAGGAAACTACGCCCAAGTGCTGCAGGGATCGATGGATTATCCATTAACCCGGCATGGCCAAACGCAGGCAGAAGCGCTGGGCAGTTACTTTCGCGAGGTTCAGTTCGACGCTGTAATTGCAAGTGATTTAATGAGGGCATCTGGCACTGCAGCGGCCCTGGCAGACTTTCAGCAGGTGGACATATCCACCGATGAGCGGCTTCGTGAAGTACATTTAGGCGTGCTCGAGGGAAAAGCAAGAGAGGTTATTCAAAACGAATTTCCGGACCTCATTGGACGAGACCTTTTAACCGCCGAAGTGGAAGGGGCGGAAACAAAAAACGACCTGACAGCACGGTGTGCCTGGTTATATCATAAGCTGACAGAAGAATGGAAAGAGAAGGACCAGGTTGCAGTTGTTTCGCACGGGGGCTTCATTACCATCTTTTTTATGTATTTATTGGCCAAAGACAACTGGGTATCGCTCCAGCGTTCCATGCGTATCGACAATACAGGAGTATCCCGGATTCACTTTCGAAAAGACCGTGCTTCTATTCAATACATCAACCGGATCACACATTTGGAATGACATGAAAAAGCAGGAGCCGCAGCTCCTGCTTTTAAACGTTTAGCCGTTGTATTCGATCGGACCGTTTGGACCGAGCGGAATGCCGGTGAGCATCCATACGACAAGCAGCAGGGACCAGAACAGAAGAAATGCGACGGAATATGGAAGCATAACTGCTATCAGGGACCCGATGCGCATGTTTTTGTCATACTGCTGGGCAAACGCGATAATAATCGCAAAATAAGTCATCAGTGGTGTAATAATATTGGTGGAGGAATCTGCTACGCGGTACGCCATCTGCGTTAGTTCCGGCGAATAGCCAAGCTGCATCATGATAGGAACGAAGACAGGAGCGAGGATTGCCCATTTCGCAGAGGCACTTCCGATAAACAGGTTAATAAAACCGACAATTAATACGAATACTAAAATTAAAGGAATACCGGTAAGATTAATAGACTGTAAAAAGTCTGCGCCGTACACAGCCATGAATGTACCCAGGTTGGTTTCTTCAAAATAAGCAACAAACTGTCCGGCTGTGAACGCGAGCAGAATGAACATGCCCATACTTGCCATCGTGTCAGAAAGCTGATTAGCGACGTCCGTATCGTTTCTGATGTTTTTTGTCACAATACCGTATACAAGCCCGGGAATGAAAAAGGCTATAATGATTACGACAACGAGGGAGTCCATAAACGGCGATTGAACGACGGCTCCTCCTTCACCGCGGAGCGGAGCATTAGGCGGAACAATGAGCAGTGCAAGCAGGATAATAGTTAAAAGCGCTGACCCCATTGACCATAAAATTCCTTTCTTTTCTGTCCCGGACAGGGACGTAAGGTTTTCCCGGTATTCGCCTTTATACTCCCCAAGCCGGGGCTCGACGACGAACTGACTCACGAATGTGCCGATAATAGCCAAAAAGAAAGTAGATACAATAATAAAGTAGTAATTCATCGCCAGGTTCATCTGTTCAGCATACGCCGGATCGATGGTGGAAGCCGCCTGGATGGTCAATTCACCGAGCAGGACATCGGTACCGGAAAGCAATAGGTTGGCGCTGAAGCCCGCCGAAACCCCGGCGAAGGCGGCAGCAAGACCTGCTAGTGGGTGCCGGCCGAGTGCGGCGAAGAGGATAGCGCCGAGCGGTGGCAGCACCACATAACCGGCATCCGAAGCTACACTTGACATGATCCCGGCAAAAACGAGGCCGAAGGTAATTAAGGACTTAGGAATGGATAGGATAAATCCGCGAAGAAGCACACTGATTAATCCAGTACGCTCAGCGATGCCAATACCGATCATGGTAGCAAGCACCACTCCGAGCGGGGCAAAGTTAATAAAGTTGTCCACCATGCTGGTGAATATGTATTCAATTCCACTAGATGAAAGCAGATTGGTTACCTGGACTGTTTCTCCCTCTTCCCCGGGAGACTCCACCTGCAGGCCGGCAGCAGAAAGGATGGAAGATAATACCAATACAAGCGCGGCTAGAATGGCGAACAGAGTAACCGGATGGGGAAGCTTATTCCCAACTCGTTCAATCCAATTCAGCGACCGCTGCAGCATGGTCGACTTTGGTGCAGAAGAGCTCATAATTTCCCTCCTAATTCGTTTAAAAATGACGAAAGTATCATAAGTACACAAAGCTTATTGTAATGAATGAAAACAAAGGAAGAAAGCCATTTCGTCGAGAATAGGAAAATAGAACGGAAAAAATAAATAACAATTTATTGGAAATTAATGCTTTTCTCCTAAAAAAAGAAAATATTGCAGAATCCCAAGTGCATCGGGGAGCAGGTCGCGTGAACATGGGTAAACGTGATAAAATAACAAAGCTTCATGAAAGGACGTAATTACTGTGCAGCAGATAATAAGGCAGATCCCGTCCGTATATGATGTTCAGCTGATGCTGAAACGGATGGCACTCGATCCGCTGTATAATGTAGATATTGATCAAAGACAAGTGAAGCTGCCTCTGCCAGGTGAGAGGCAGCTTGATACAGTAACCCTTGGATTTGTTGAGCATCAATCGAAGACGTATGTATATATAGAGGCTCCGGAGAGCAGAGAACAGGAGGCTGTGAATAAAATTGAACGTATTTTTCGCTTTCATCAGCCCCTGGAGCAGGCAGCCGGACATTTTCAGGGAACGGAATTAGAGCCGCTGTTCCGCAGGTTCTACGGGGCGCCGCTCACGTGTGACTTTGATTTATACGGCTGTCTTATAAAAACGATTATTCATCAGCAATTGAATATGGCTTTTGCCTATACACTTTCAACAAGATTCGCCCAGACGTACGGGGTGTTTAAAGACGGAGTATGGTTTTATCCTGGTCCCGAAGTAACGGCCGCGATACATCCAGACGAACTTCGCCGCCTGCAGTTCAGCCAAAGGAAAGCAGAGTACGTCGTAGATGTCTCTAAGAGTATAGTTCAGGGGACGCTTGATATAGATTCTCTTCAGAAAAAGACCGATGAGGACGTCATAAAAGAGCTCACGCAGCACCGTGGTATAGGCTCCTGGACGGCAGAATGCTTTTTGTTATTTGGGCTCGGAAGGGAAAACCTGATGCCTGCTGCTGATATCGGTGTGCAAAACGGTTTAAAGAAGCTGCTTGGGCTTGAAGCCAAACCGTCTAAGACAGAAATCACAGAATGGGCCAGACGGTGGAGCCCCTACAACAGCTATGCAAGTATTTATTTATGGCTTCATATGGAAATACCAGATAAAGGAGAAGATATGCGTGCGCGTGCCAAAAAATGAAAAGTTTGAACAACGTCAACCGCTTCAGGAGGGTCAGGAATTTCCGCTGACCATTAAACGAATAGGCATTAACGGAGAAGGAATTGGGTATTTTAAACGCCAGGCCGTATTCGTTGAAGGTGCCCTTCCAGGCGAAGTAATCGTTGGACAGGTAGAGGAAGTGAAGAGAAATCGTGCGATCGCAAGCATAAAATATATTCGTGAAGCTTCACCGAGCCGCCAAAAAGCTCCCTGTCCGGTGTACAAAATTTGTGGCGGCTGCCAGCTGCAGCACGCTGAATACGGCGAGCAGCTGTGGATGAAGCAGGATTTGGTGCTGCAGTCATTTGAACGTTACGCCCCCACGGTACCCGAGATCCGTGAAACGATCGGCATGGAAAATCCGTGGAGATATAGAAACAAAAGCCAGTGGCAGACGGGAGAAGGAAAAAAAGGGCGAGTGGAAGCGGGTTTGTACTCGAGTGATTCCAACCAGCTGGTGGATCTCACTAATGTCGGCTGTATGGTGGAAAAATCGATTTTAAATAAGATTACTAAGGCAATTACCGTATTTATGAAGAATGAAGAGGTGCCTGTTCACACAAGTAACCAAAAAGGGGTAAAAACCATCGTCGTGCGGGCAAATGAACAAAAAAGCGAGGTTCAGGTCACGCTTGTAACGTCTTCGGTGGACCTGCCGGAGCAGGAAGAGCTGGTAGATTTCCTCCGTTCTTCGTTCGCAGAAATAAAATCAATTCATCATCATGTGCAGAATGAAAGCAGTCCGACTGTTTTTGGTGGTACGACCAAACGCCTCTGGGGAAAAGACACGATCAAATATAACATGCAGGATTTCTCGTTTCATCTATCGCCGGAAGCATTCTTCCAGCTGAACTCCGAGCAGGCTTCCACCCTTTATGACGAAGCGAAAAAGGCAGCGAAGCTGACGGGCCGGGAAAAAGTGGTCGATGCTTACTGTGGCAGCGGCACTATTGGTCTATGGATGTCCCCGGACGCCAGGGAAGTACGTGGAATGGACATGATTAAAGCAAGTATTCAGGACGCCAACAAAAATGCCAAACAGGCAGGAGCTTCCCACGCCAGGTTCTACCACGGAAAGGCAGAAGAGATGATGCTGCAGTGGCAGAAGGAAAACTGGCGTCCGGATGTAATAGTCGCAGATCCGCCGCGCACAGGCTGTGGGGAGGCACTGTTAAATACGATTGGAAAAGTAAAGCCTAAACGCTTCGTATACGTTTCCTGTAACCCGTCCACCCTGGCCAAGGATGCCGCTTACCTGAAAAAAGCAGGATACCATCCAGAATATGCCCAGCCGGTGGACATGTTCCCTCAGACCTCCCAGGTGGAAGCAGTGGTGCCGTTTGTATACAAACCGGAGAAAAAAGGAAAAAAATAAACATGAGTGGTGAACAGCAATGTGCTTGTATTGGCTCGGTATCAGCCTGATTGTCTCTATTATTCTTACCATTTTGGCCAATCTGCTGCTCTACCTTTTTTTATAAAGCAGGAAAGGAGAGCGGAAATTTATGTTTGAAAAACAGCTTTGGCAGCATGCTGCCAGTTCCTTAAACGAGTTTGCCGATTTTATTAGTGAAGCACTCAAAGGTCCGGTCACCATAGAGGATGCGACACACCGTCTGCTTGCCTACAGCGGCCATCCACAGGTTACTGACGGAGCACGAACGGCAACGATCATGGGGCGGCGGGTGCCGGAAGAAGTGATTCACCGTTTGTGGAACGAGGGAGTAATTCCAAGTCTTCATCAACAGAACGAACCGATCTCCATTTCTGCTATTGATGAAATAGGACTGGGGACAAGGATGGCCGTAGCCGTTAAAGAGAAGCAGACGGTGATAGGCTATATTTGGGTGGTAGAGGGCGACACGCCGTTTTCAGAGGAGGCGAAGGAGGACCTGCATTCGGCAGCTGTTGTCTGCGGTCAGCGTTTTCGGCAGCAGCTCCATCCAAGAAATCCGGCGCAGCAGGATCAACAGGAATATTTTTGGCGCCTGCTGACAGGAGACGAAACAGACGAACAGGCGGTAGAACACCAAATACTACGCTTTTTTCCGGGCAGGGCCCAGCAGTTTTCCATCGTAGTTATAGAATTTTCGGAACGGCTTGAGCACAATGCCTGGGAGCAGCTGAATTACCTGCTTACCATCTCCCAGCAGGTCAAAGTAATGCTTAAAACATATGACCAGCACCAGGCTATCCTTATGCTGTACGGACTTGAAAGCAGAAACATAGAAGCCACTATTTCTGCTTTCTTACGCCAAATGCACAGGGTATGGCAGGAACGGTATGGAGATACGCTTATGGCCATCGCGGCATCTGAAATTTGTCATCGTTATACAGAAGTGGCGGGCGGATACAGCCAGGCGTTAACCATGCTTGATTTAAAAAAACAGGTTCGCCAGCTTCCATCCCACTATTATTTTTTGCACGAAGCGGGTTACTATCGATTTTTTCCTGTACTTTTGCAAAGATGGGACGAAGAAACGTTTACCCATCCTTCCTTAAAGAACTTATTTGATTATGATGCAGAAAATGAGACAGAGCTTTTAAGCACGCTTTACATTTATCTTAGTGAAGACTGCAATGTCAATGCAGCTGCCAAAATACTTCATGTGCACCCGAATACATTGTCTTATCGTTTGAAAAGAATGCAGGCGATTGCGGGGATAAGGCTCAATACGGCCCATGAAAAATGGACACTGCTGCTGGAACTGGAGTTGTTGAAAGAAAAACAAACAAGCCAGTTGTGAAAAATCACAAATAGACAATGGGAATATTATTTTGTTCCGCCAATGCTTATGACCAGGAAACACGCTATACTAATAGAAAAGGTATTAGAGGAGGCGATGGATCGTGATAATAGGGGTTCCCAAAGAAATAAAAAACAATGAAAACCGGGTAGCCATTACGCCCGCCGGTGTTGTGCATTTAACACAAGCTGGCCATCAAATACATGTTGAAAACCATGCGGGAGAAGGAAGCGGGTTTTCAAATGAAGAATATGAAGCAGCTGGGGCGAAAATTATCACTGAGGCTGCAGACGTATGGCAACAGGCAGAGATGATACTAAAAGTGAAAGAACCACTAGCTTCAGAATATCCATTTTTCCGCGAAGACCTGATTTTATTTACGTATCTGCATCTGGCAGCTGAACCTGAATTGGTCAAAGCATTGACTGAAAGCGGGGTTACTGCAGTGGCATACGAGACAGTTGAGGAGAATCATACGCTTCCGCTTTTAACACCAATGAGCGAAGTAGCAGGGCGGATGGCAGCCCAGGTAGGCGCACAATTTCTGGAAAGTGTACATGGAGGAAAGGGCGTTTTGCTTTCGGGAGTACCGGGAGTAAAAAAAGCGAATGTAACAGTTATCGGCGGGGGCGTTGTCGGTACGAATGCAGCCCGTATCGCTCACGGGCTTGGGGCCAATGTAACTATCATCGACTTGAGCCCCTCCAGGCTCCGGCAGATTGATGAAGATTTCGGCGGCCAGATTCAGACACTGAGCAGCAACCCCCTGAACCTGGCAGAAGAAGTGAAGCGTTCAGACCTGGTCATTGGAGCTGTGCTTATCCCCGGAGCTAAAGCGCCAAAGCTGGTAACAGAAGAAATGGTAAAAAGCATGGATAGGGGCTCTGTACTGATCGATGTCGCGATCGATCAGGGAGGTATCATTGAAACGGCAGACCAGGTGACGACGCACGACCAGCCCACCTATGAAAAACATGGAGTAGTGCACTACGCTGTGGCAAATATGCCGGGAGCAGTCCCGAGAACATCAACGATCGCTTTAACAAATGTCACTATTCCCTATGCGCTCCAGATCGCAAATCTGGGCGCGGCAAAGGCCCTTTCAAATAACCCAACGCTTGGCAAAGGGCTGAACACCGCGAAGGGAAAGGTTACGTACCAGGCAGTAGCAGAGGATTTAGGTTATCCTTACGCCTCATTAGACGAAATACTTCCGATGTTGTAAAATATGGAGCGGGGGCCCGGCATGGGCACCCCGTTTTCTTTTAGAAAAATAACTGCAGCAGAGTCACCAGGGAGCTGCTGTCCATAGGAAGGGAGGGGGAGTGCGATGATTTCCTGTGCCGGTATCGATGCTGATGGAAATACAGTAAATAATATTACATTGGATGAATTTAAAAAGTACGAGTGGAAATGGTATTGGATTGACTATTCCTCTCCCTCGACGGAGGAAACCAATACACTGGATTCAGTGTTTCACTTTCATCCTCTGGCTATCGAGGACTGTTATACAGAACGTCAGCGTCCAAAGCATGATACCTATGATGGCTACAGTTTTTTTGTTCTTCATGCCCTTGATAAAGAAACGCTTGGAGCTGAAGAGATCTGTATGTTTCTTGGCCCCAATTTTGTCGTTACATATCATGAAGCCCCGTCTTCGGCAGTGAACTATTCCTGGAAAAAGCTGCGGGCCGAAGGGGCAGAGCTGAATCCGGATGATGTCAGCTACCACATTATTGATAAAATGACGGATGAGTATTTTCCGGTGCTAGAACAAATTGAAGACCGCCTGAACGAGATCGAGGAAAGCAACTCGGAGCTTTCCTATGGTAAGCTGATAGAAGAAGTATTCGATTTAAGGTCAGACTTGCTGAGACTGCGCCGAACCATCGTTCCTATGAGAGATCTGGTCTACCGCGTACTGTTTGTGGAACGTCTGAACCTAATTACCGAACAGCGGGAATACTACCGGGATATTTACGATCATCTGCTTAAGGTGACAGAAATGATCGAATCCAATCGGGCAATGACTTCAGATATGAGGGATAATTTCCAAACGATGGCTTCAAACCGAATGAATGCTATTATGATGACCCTCACGATTGTATCGACCATTTTTATCCCGCTGACTTTTATCGCGGGGCTTTATGGCATGAATTTTGTTTATATGCCGGAGCTTGAATACAGGTACGGATATTTTATAGCGCTCGGGGTAATGTTCCTGATAGCAGTAGTGCTGCTGGGCTTGTTTAAACGAAATGGATGGTTTAAGATTTTTAAATAGAAGAGTAGAAAGGGGCGTTCGGATTGTCCTACCGGTTATATAAAGCACATTTTAAGCATCCAATGCATGAAGAGGATTTGATTGTTTATTACGACAAGGATCAATCAACCTTCTGTTTTGCGACAAAAGATATCGAAGAACAATCCCCGGAAATATGTAAGTTTCAGTATCCAGCGGATTCACTGCACGATGTGAAGCTTTTCATTGAAAAGCTGGGTGTTGACGCCCAAACGCTGACGTTTCGGCATTATCTTCTGCATTAATAAGCAAATCCCCCGATGCAAAATGAACTGACCCAAAGAAATGAGACAAGAAAAAACACCTATGCGGCCGCCGTCCGGAATTCCACCGGACTGTGGTCGTTTAATTTGGTAAATGGTCGTATGTAATTGTAATAATACATGTACGAATCGACTTTTTCGACTATAATAGAA
>NZ_NPFA01000003.1 GCF_002265875.1 Marinococcus halophilus | reverse complement strand
GGTATTTGGTTGTCAGGGCCCGACGGGCCGGTCCGGTGGCAACAGCGAAGAGGCCCCACCCGTTCCCATGCCGAACACGGAAGTTAAGCTCTTCAGCGTTGATGATAGCCGGGGGCTCTCCCCCCGTGAAAGTAGATCGCTGCCGGGCTTTTTTTATTATATTCCGCAGTAGCTCAGTGGTAGAGCAATCGGCTGTTAACCGATTGGTCGCAGGTTCGAATCCTGCCTGCGGAGCCACTGGAGAGCTGTCCGAGTGGCCGAAGGAGCACGATTGGAAATCGTGTAGGCGGCATTCCCGTCTCGAGGGTTCGAATCCCTCGCTCTCCGCCATACATATTTATTTCAGAGGCCCGTTGGTCAAGTGGTTAAGACACCGCCCTTTCACGGCGGTAACACGGGTTCGAATCCCGTACGGGTCACCATTCACGGAGGATTAGCTCAGCTGGGAGAGCACCTGCCTTACAAGCAGGGGGTCGGCAGTTCGATCCTGTCATCCTCCACCATATATTTTATATCGCGGGGTAGAGCAGTCTGGTAGCTCGTCGGGCTCATAACCCGGAGGTCGTCGGTTCAAATCCGTCCCCCGCAACCAAAAGGGCCTGTGGTGTAGTGGTTAACATGCCTGCCTGTCACGCAGGAGATCGCGGGTTCAAATCCCGTCAGGCCCGCCATTTTACCTTTATTCGTATTGACAAACAAAATGAATAAGGTATAATTTCAGTTGTCTATTCCGAATTGCTTCATTGAATCAATTTATGGCAACAATATCTAATGTGGCTCGATAGCTCAGTCGGTAGAGCAGTGGACTGAAAATCCTCGTGTCGGCGGTTCGATTCCGTCTCGAGCCACCATTCAAAAACGCCGGTCTAGCTCAATTGGTAGAGCAACTGACTTGTAATCAGTAGGTTGGGGGTTCAAGTCCTCTGGCCGGCACCATATGTGGAGGGGTAGCGAAGTTGGCCAAACGCGGCGGACTGTAAATCCGCTCCTTCGGGTTCGGCGGTTCGAATCCGTCCCCCTCCACCACTTATACAGGGGTATAGTTTAATGGCAAAACAGCGGTCTCCAAAACCGCCAATGTGGGTTCGATTCCTACTACCCCTGCCATTTTTAATGTGTTATGTTCATATGGCGGTTGTGGCGAAGTGGTTAACGCACCGGATTGTGGTTCCGGCACGCGTGGGTTCAATTCCCACCAATCGCCCCATATTGGATAATGGGCTATAGCCAAGCGGTAAGGCATCGGGTTTTGGTCCCGTGATGCGCTGGTTCGAATCCAGCTAGCCCAGCCAATTGCGGAAGTAGTTCAGTGGTAGAACACCACCTTGCCAAGGTGGGGGCCGCGGGTTCGAATCCCGTCTTCCGCTCCATTATTAACATAAGCATTAAGCCATTCTCTGGAATGGCGGTATAGCCAAGTGGTAAGGCACGGGTCTGCAAAACCCTTATCCCCCGGTTCGAATCCGGGTACCGCCTCCATTATTAAAGAGAAGCAAACGCCTGCCGGGGTGGTGGAATTGGTAGACACACAGGACTTA
The DNA here is from genome assembly GCF_002265875.1 of Marinococcus halophilus. Classification (GTDB taxonomy): domain Bacteria; phylum Bacillota; class Bacilli; order Bacillales; family Marinococcaceae; genus Marinococcus; species Marinococcus halophilus. Next base: position 232,536 of record NZ_NPFA01000003.1, on the reverse strand, counting down.
AAATCCTGCGGTTGGTCATCAACCGTGCCGGTTCGAGTCCGGCCCTCGGTACCATTTTTTAGTTGAACGGCGAAGTGGCGGAACCGGTAGACGCGCTTGACTCAAAATCAAGTGTCCTCTGGACGTGTGGGTTCGAGTCCCACCTTCGCTACCATTTAACGAGCCAGGAAAACGTTTCTAGAGAGAAGCGTTATTTTTATGTTTAATTTTAAATGCGAAAGCTGGATATAAAGAAAAAGTCTTTCCTTTTTAAAAAGGAGAGACTTTTTTTATAATTATAAGGAGAACTCCCAGACAGGAGAAGCTGCGCGCAGAAGACGGCTTTCTACGGTGCCTCCGTGAATTTGAGTAAACATATCTCCCACTGCCTGAGTAAGTTCAGCAGCAGAATCATTGGAGAGCTGTGGCCGTATAAAGGTTAATTGTATTGCTGTAGTAGTCGAACGGCTGGTTCTGCTGTCCAGGCCTGGTCCGCTTAATGAGGCCAATGTTTTCTTGCGGTCTTTGGCGATAATTTGTCCGTACATCGGATGGAGATGGTTTTCAGTGATCTGAAGCTGGTCCTGCTCTACGCCGAAGCCGATTTTTACATAATCGAAGACAGTATCTGCATCGATCAATATGACCGGAGTTTCATACTGAAGATTAAAAAAATGAATGAGGTCTTCACCGGAATGCTCAGAAGGCGGGATATTATCTGCCTGTAAATTTTTGTACAGCTGTTCATGGAGAGGTGGCAGCGAACGGTCAATAAGCCCTGCCTGTTCTAATATTTGTTGCCACTGCCGAACACCTGTATAGTCATAGACAGACTGATCAAGCAGATCCATCTGGATTTGTTTATGGAAGAAGTCCACGCGCCCCCGAAGCATTCCAGGGGAGTCATCAATAACAATGTCGCGGTAGATGTTGACGCCGCATTGAAAAGAAGGAATAATTTTAAAAACAGCAGAAGAAATAGAAATGTCTTTGAGCATATATATCCCCCTTCATGTCTAGCTCATAATGTATCATACCACTTTCACAGACTCCGGCGAAATGATTTATAAAGGAGGGCCGTCCATGCGAACGGCACAGGAATTAAAAGAGGAAATTCAGGCATTTGCGGAATCTATCGGTATTGATAAAGTAGGCTTTGCTTCTGCCTCCCCCTTTGTAACCTTAAAAGCAAGGCTGAAAGAACAGCAGCGGCTGAACTATCAGTCCGGCTTTGAAGAAGACGATATTGATAAAAGAACGCACCCTGAGCTTCTCCTGACGGAAGCGACAACGATTATATCTATCGCCCTCGCATATCCCACGAAGCTTCCGGAGGCACCAAAGAATCGCCCTGGAGCACGCAGAGGCCAGTTTTGCCGTGCTTCCTGGGGCAAAGATTACCATGACGTCCTGCGGGATAAATTAAACCAACTGGAGGCCTTCATACAAGAAACGGTTCCGGGAGCAGAGTGTAAATCGATGGTTGATACTGGTGAATTATCGGACCGTGCAGTGGCAGAGCGTGCGGGCATTGGATGGAGCGGCAAAAACTGCGCTATAATTACCCCTGAATTCGGCTCGTATGTTTATTTAGGCGAAATGATTACTACGCTGTATCTGCCGGAGGATACTCCGCTGATAGATCAATGCGGCACGTGCAACCGCTGTGTGGATTTATGCCCCACGGATGCTTTGATTCAGGGGGGGCAGCTTGACGCGAAAAAGTGTATCGCCTATTTGACGCAGACGAAGGAAGCGCTGCCGGAGCGCTACCGCCATAAGCTTGGCAATAGATTGTACGGATGTGACACCTGCCAGCAGGTATGTCCGGAAAATAAAGGGGTAGATTTCCATAACCACCCGGAATTTGAACCGGAGCCGGAAGTAGTGAAGCCACTGCTCGAACCGTTATTAACGATTTCTAACCGGGAGTTTAAAGAAAAATTCGGATACATTGCCGGTTCGTGGAGAGGAAAAAAACCAATTCAGCGTAACGCCCTGATCGCTCTCGGCCATATGAAAGAAAAATCCTCGATACCGACAATTGTACAGCTGCTCTGTAACGATCCGCGGCCGGTGATACGAGGGGCCTGTGCCTGGGCATTAGGAGAAATGCCGACGCAGGAAGGAGTCGAGGCACTGCATCATGCTGACAGCAGGGAAAAAGACGAAGAAGTGCTTGAAGAAATCTCAAAAGCATTGGATAAAACATCTCCGGAACGAGTATAATAGAAGAAAATGTATCAAGGAGGATTATTATGGAGGCGTGGGCTGCATCGCGAACAATCGGTAATATAGGTGAAGTGACCGTAGTAATATACGAAGGCCGTGTCTGCATGCTGCACTTTGGTTCCTTAAAAGAAAATGAAGAACGAATAAAGCGTTGGCTGAAAAAGCATATCGGTGCTTCATGCGGACTGCGGGCAGAACTGCATCCTCTGCATAATAAAGTTTTCCGGGAGCTCGAAGAATATGAGGCGAACGAGCGCACCGATTTTACGGTGCCGCTCGATATGAGGGGGACGCCTTTTCAAAAAAGAGTATGGGAGGCCCTTCAAGGTATCCCTTATGGAATGACAAAGTCCTATGCAGAAATTGCTGCAGAAGCCGATTCGCCAAAAGCTTTCCGGGCAGTAGGAATGGCTAATAACAAAAACCCGGTTTCCATTATCGTTCCGTGCCACCGGGTCATTGGGAAAAACGGGAAAATGGTAGGGTTTGGCGGGGGAGTACATGTAAAAGAAGGACTGCTTGAACTAGAAAGAGCGCAGGCGGTATCGCGGTAGGAAAAGAAGGAGAGAGCGATTTGGCTTTACACGTGGTATTATTTCAACCAGAAATACCGGCAAACACTGGAAACATTGCAAGAACGTGTGCGGGGACGGATACTCACCTGCATTTGATACGCCCGCTTGGTTTTTCTACGGAGGACCGGATGTTGAAGCGGGCGGGATGTGATTACTGGCCCAATGTGCAGATTCACTATTATGATTCACTTGAAGAATGGATGAACTCGTATCCGGAAGCGGAATTTTTCTTTGTAGAAACAGTAGGCTCGTCTTCATATGCCGTGCATGACTATTCAGATCCGGCGAAAGATTATTTTTTTGTATTTGGGCGTGAAACTACTGGCCTTCCCGAATATGTGACTGAGAAGTATCAGGAAAAGTGTATCCGGATACCCCAGAATGATAAAGTCCGTTCATTAAATTTGTCCAACACGGCAGCTATTTTAGTGTATGAAGCGCTTCGCCAGCAGGCGTTTCCACAATTACAATAATGAAAGAGGGATAAAAAATGTACGTTGTTATAAATGAACTTGAGGTGCCGGCAGAAGCGAAGGAACAAATTCAGGAACGTTTTGGCGCTAGTGCTGAAAAGATGAATCAGGTGCCGGGGTGTTTGGAATTTTTGTTTTTAGACGAAACGACAGAAGATGGAAAACAGCTTGTTTTCACAAAGTGGGAGACCAAGGAAGACTTTCAGAACTGGCTTGAAAGTGACTCTTTTAAATCTTCTCATCGATCAGGCGGGCAGGAAAAAAGAGAGAGCGCTGCCACCGGTAATCAGATCCGCCAATTTCATGTCGTCCATGCTAACTGACCCCTGGAGTACGCAATGAAAAATGCCTATTTGACCAGCCACTTTCCGATCCTTGCTATTTTATTTTTCTGTTTATCCTTTGGCATCTGGACCCAGCAGTATACCGCCGCTTTTTTAGAAACGGCCGGTATTTATCAGGGCATGCTCGAGTTTTTTTCAGAGAATGGAATTAAATTAACCATGCTTTTTATACTTATGCTTGCGTTTTTTATGATCATTGCTGCTTTAAAATTAATTTCGGATACAATGATGGGGCTGTCCTTGTTATTTTTTTTAAACGATGAAGCTGGAGACGCCCGCTCTTATCTTCAAAGCTGTGGATGGATTTATTTAATAGCTGGGGGAGTGTCGCTGTTTCTTACTTCCCAACTTTATCTACTCGGAGGGCTTTTCATTGGAGCGACGCTTGTGTCATTCGTGTATTTGATTATCCTCCTGGCCCCCTCTCTTCGTTTTACTGGAGTGGCTGGTTTTTTTCTACTGCATGTGTCTTTCTGGGGGCTTTTTATTATTGGCACGGGATATGCGTTTTTACGTTTGTACAATAGTTTTTTACATAGTTTGCCAGTATGAAAAAAAACGGACGGCTAAGGCTGTTCGTTTTTTTCGTAAAGCATGGGATAAATCGTTTTCCAGAAAGCGATGGCGCTGTTATCCGGAGGTAGGGGCCGGGGGTCGTCGTATCCATGCCAGACCCCCACTGTGTACCTGTCGTCATAGCCGGCAAACCAACTGTCTCTCGTAGCATTTGAAGTACCCGTTTTGCCGCTGACATCTGCAAAACCTGCCAGGCTGGAAGCCGTTCCTGAAACGACAGTGGCGCGAAGAACTTCACGCATTTGATCATTGGTTTCAGGAGACCAGACGGTGGTTTCCTGGGACTCCCATTCAAACAGGAGCTTTCCATCTGCATCAGTAACAGAAGTAATAGCACGCGGTGGCTCGTACGTTCCGTCGTTAGAAAATACGGTGTAAGCGCTTGTTAATTCTACTGGTGAAACACCACGTTCAACGCCGCCGAGAGCAGCAGCGTACTGCCTGTCTGCCGGAGTTAATTCCGCCCACTCAAACTTCTCGAGGTACTGAAAGGAAGCTTCTAGGCCGGTTTGATGCATAAGGCGCAGAGCGGAGGTGTTGTAGGAAAAGGCAAGCGCTGATTTAATCGTGACGCGCTCTTTTGCTGCTCCACCTTCATTTGCAGGGCAATAGGAAGCAACACAGTATTTTTTGGTAGAAACTAATTGGTGAATCGAACGCTCGTGTTCTTCAAGGTACGGTCCGTAGACGAGCAGCGGCTTCCATACTGATCCAGGCTGCCGGTAAGCCTGAAAAGCCCGGTTGAATTCATATTCATGATAATCTGCCCCGCCGCTCATGGCCGTAAGAGTGCCGGCACGGTGATCAATGATAACGGCGGCTCCTTCTATGCCGCGCTGTTGCCAGTAGGAGCGGGATTTTTCTATTAGCATATTCTGTATATCAGTGTCCATGGTGGTATGGATGGTAATACCGGACTGAAGGAGCTGGTTTGTGCGTATGTTAAGCTTCTCGGAAAGAGCTTCTTTTTCGCTTCCCTCCGCTTGATTGAGCCGTTCGTCCCAACCTTCGTTTTGTGCCACAAGCTGTTTGAATTCGTGTTTTACATAATCAGTATAATCAGGATAGGGATTGGCATTTCTTTCTTGTAAATCTACGGAAACAGTTTCTTCGGAAGCGCTCATTTTTTCTTCAGCAGTTATCACTTCGGCTTCATTCATTTTTTCCAATATCCACAGCTGCCTTTCCCGGGTCCGCTCGGGATGTTCCACGGGGTTATAGTAGGACGGATTAGCCGGTACCGCTGCCAAAAAAGCTGTTTGCGCGAGCGAGAGATCACTGCTTGGCCTGCCAAAATAGGAATGGCTTGCCGTTTCGAAACCGTAAATACCTTCGCCAAAATAAATAGTGTTCATATACATTTCCAGTATTTCGTTTTTTGTATAGGATTGTTCGAGCTGGTAAGCGAAAAGAACTTCGGCAACCTTTCGTTCATAGGTCTGCTGATGAGAGAAATAGATATTTCTTGTCGCCTGCTGCGTAATTGTACTTGCTCCTTCTTCAATGCTCCCGGTACTTGCATTGCTTATAAGAGCCCGTAAAACGCCTAAAGGATCAACTCCCTGGTGTTCGTAAAACTTTTGGTCCTCTGTGGCAATAAATGCAGCTCTGGCATGTTCAGGAAAGTGAGAAAGCGATACGTAACGACGGTCTTCCTCTGTCCTGTATTCAGCAATTTGATCACCCTTATGGTCGGTAACGTAACTGTTCTGGGCAATAGGTACGCTGGAAACGTCCACCTGTTCTTCAAGGAAAGAAGAAAGAGCCTGGGTGCTGCTCAGCTCTTTTATAAACAGCCAGGAAACCACTGCCCCGCTGGTTATAAATAATAGTATCCATATAAGCCCTAAGAGTTTTCTCATGTAATTAATTCCTTTGCCTCAGTATATTTAATATATCGACAAAGAAGGCTTTAAGATTAAAAGGAAAAGAAAGTTCCGTAAAAAATATGATATAATGCCTCTAGTCTGCATGTATTTCTGGATTGTTCATCCGCAGAAACCGTGCTAGAGTGAAAAGGCAGATAGAAACGGAGGAAGTCGGTAATGACGAATTGGTCAAAGGAAATATGGGATTGGATTAAAGTAATTGTCGTCGTCGTATTAATTGTCGTCATTGTGCGCGGCTTCTTGTTTGCCAACTATGTGGTTAGTGGCCCTTCCATGCTGCCTACAGTGGAAGACGGGCAGCGGATGATTATTAACAAGATCGGCTATGCTTTTTCTGAGCCCGAGCACTCAGATATTATCGTTTTCCATGCAAATGAAAACAGTGATTATATTAAAAGAGTTATCGGGCTCCCCGGGGACACAGTAGAATACAGAGATGATACTCTCTACATCAACGGAGAAGCTCAGGAAGAGCCGTACTTAGAAGAATATAAAAATGAAACAAGCGGGGTCTTCACTCAGGACTTTACACTTGAGGGGGTAACCGGTGAAACAACCGTCCCGGAAGACAGTTATTTTGTAATGGGCGACAACCGCCCGAGGAGTGAAGACAGCAGAGCTGATGCCGTCGGTTTTGTAGATGAAAACCAGATTGTCGGGGAAGCGAGTATCAGGTACTGGCCGCTCGATGATTTTACCTTCAGTCCATAAAAAGAGCTTCAGCAGGCAGCATCTGCTGAAGCTCTTTTTGATAGAAAATAATTTATTATTAATGCCCCGGAGAACTGTCCCAGTGAGCTTCAATAAATTCATCACGGCCGGAGAGGGCGCGGTCTTTTTTATAAGCTTCCCGTTCTTTTTTGTAAAAGTTCTGGTGGGATTCTTCAGCCGGATAAAAAGGTTCCGCCGGTTTGATCTCTGTGACTACGGGGTCACGGAATCGGCCGCTGTCTTCTACCCGCTGCCTCGAGGCTTCCGCCAGCCGGCGCTGCTCTTCGCTATGGTAGAAAATAGCCGTCTGGTATTGCGGGCCGCGGTCGTGAAACTGGCCGTCTGGATCGGTAGGATCAATTTGAGGCCAGTATAGATCGAGCAGCTGCTGATAGGAAAACAGCGCGGGGTCAAACTCAATTTGAACTGCTTCTCTGTGACCTGTGGTACCGGCTTTTACCTGCTCATACGAAGGGTTTGCGACACTGCCTCCGGTGTAGCCGGACGTAATGGAGATAATGCCGGGCAGCTCGTCAAACGGCTGTACCATGCACCAAAAGCACCCGCCGGCAAAGGTAGCCAGTTCATTATTTTTTGTCTCGTTTTGTTGGGTCATTGCGAACACCGTCCATCACCTGTATAGTATTTTTTGTATTTGTGTAAAGTATAGCACAGCTAAAAGCAGTCGTAATTCAAAAAGCTTGAACGCGAAAGGGAGATAAAGGGGGAAAGATATGCTTACCGGCCAAAAAATTCTGCCAGCCGCCCGTAATGAAAGGGAGTTTGAAAAAGCGCTCAAAACCTCCGGACGGTACGTAGTCATTTTGAACGTGCATTTGGCAAAGCTTAAAAGCCTGATGCAGTTAAGCAAACGGGCGGATAAAAAAGTGCTTTTGCATGCAGATCTGGTCCAGGGACTCGCCCATGACGATTCTGCAGCCCAGTATTTGTGCCAGAATATCCGTCCGGACGGTTTGATCAGCACTCGCCGGCAGATTCTTACAACTGCCAAAAAAAACAACCTTATCACAGTGCAGCGCTTGTTTTTACTGGATTCACTCGCGCTTGAAACAAGCTATAAGCTGCTTGAAGACATTAAACCAGACATGGTGGAGCTTCTGCCGGGTATTGTACCATCTATGATTAAGGAAGTAGCAGAAAATAAAAATGTGCCTGTTATTGCAGGTGGCCTTATTCGTTCGCAGGAAGAGGTTTCTGCTGCTTGGAGTGCAGGAGCATCGGCCATATCGACGACGGAAAAATCACTGTGGCCAAAATAGAGAAAAGATAAGTGGAGGAAACAACGATGACTGAAAAGAAATACATTCTCGCAATAGACCAGGGAACGACCAGTTCAAGAGCTATATTGTTTGATCAGGAAGGCCGGATTGTAGGCAGTGAACAGCGTGAGCTGGAGCAGTATTTTCCCCGCGCCGGCTGGGTGGAACACAATGCCAATGAAATCTGGTCCGGTGTGCTCGGCTGTATTGCCGGAGTGCTTGAGAACAATGAAGTTTCTCCAAAGCAGATCAGCGGGATCGGCATTACAAATCAACGTGAAACCACAGTGGTGTGGGACAAGCACACCGGAAAACCAGTGTATCACGCATTAGTATGGCAGTCCCGGCAGACTGCCACTATTTGTGATGAATTAAAGCAGCAGGGACATGAAGACATGGTAAGAAGCAAAACCGGTCTTCTGCTTGACCCTTACTTTTCGGGAACGAAAGTAAAATGGATTCTTGATAATATTGATGGAACGAAAGAAAGAGCAGAGCAGGGAGATTTGTTGTTTGGAACGATTGATACGTGGCTGATCTGGAGGCTAACCGGCGGCAAGGCTCATGTAACGGACTATTCCAATGCCTCGCGTACGATGATGTTTAACATTTATGACCTAACCTGGGACCAGGAACTTCTACAGATGCTGGACATTCCCGAAACGATGCTTCCTGAAGTGAAATCGTCGTCGGAAATTTACGGCCATACGGTAAATTATCATTTCTTTGGGGAAGAGATACCAATCGCCTCAGCAGCCGGTGATCAGCATGCAGCTTTGTTTGGACAAACGTGCTTCGACGAAGGTATGGTCAAAAATACTTACGGCACGGGCTGCTTTATGCTGATGCAGACGGGAGAGACTCCGATTCACTCAAACAACGGACTGCTTACAACCATCGCATGGGGTCTTGACGGGAAAGTGAAATATGCGCTTGAAGGAAGTATTTTTGTGGCGGGTTCAGCCGTGCAGTGGCTAAAAGACGGCATGCGCCTGATTGACTCTTCCTCAGATTCTGAAGCTTATGCGCTGCGTGTAAACGACAATGAGGGCGTATACGTGGTCCCGGCCTTCACCGGCCTGGGGGCTCCTTATTGGGACAGCGAAGTGCGGGGGGCTGTATTCGGCCTGACACGTGGTACGGAAAAAGAGCACTTTATCCGGGCGACGCTTGAAGCACTCGCTTACCAGACGAAGGACGTGCTTGACGTTATGAGGGAAGATGCGGGTATGGAAGTAAAAACATTGCGCGTTGACGGCGGCGTTGTGCCGAATAACTTCCTTATGCAGTTCCAGTGTGATATGGCTGATGTCCGGGTGGAACGCCCGTATGTACTTGAAACCACGGCACTCGGAGCGGCTTATCTTGCCGGTCTTGCCACAGGCTTTTGGAAAAACAAAGAAGAGCTTATAGATAAATGGGAGCTTGAAAAATCATTCGACGTGCATATGGAAAAAGAAAAACGGGAAGAACACTATGCAGGTTGGAAAAAAGCGGTTGATGCAGCACGGGCGTTTAAGTAAACATATCGGTTGCAATTGAATGGACGAGCGATTACAATGAAGTTAAGTTAATAAATGGTCGGAGATGCAGAGAGACCGCAGATACCCTTCACACCAGAAGAGGATATCTGCGGTCTTTTTTACTCTCGGATATTTCAAAAGGGGATGAAATGAATGGCAGATCAACATTTTTCTGCACTATCACGCAAAGCGCGTTTGAGAAATATGACAGAGACCCACCTCGACGTGCTTGTCATCGGAGGCGGCATTACTGGAGCGGGTATTACATTGGACGCTACAGCCCGTGGGCTTAACACAGCCTGCATCGAAATGCAGGACTTCGCAGCGGGTACATCCAGCCGTTCTACTAAACTTGTACACGGAGGGCTGCGTTACCTCGAACAGTTTGAAATTAAGCTGGTTGCCGAAGTGGGCAGGGAGCGGGCCATTGTGTACGAAAATGCGCCCCACGTTACTGAGCCGGAGTGGATGCTACTGCCAATCGTAAAAGGCGGAAACCTTGGTAAGACTACTACTTCATTCGGGTTGCAGGTCTATGACCGTCTTGCGCAGGTAAACAAGCATGAGCGCCGTTACATGCTTAACAAAAAAAGAACGATGGAGAAAGAGCCACTACTTCGCGAAGATAACCTTCTTGGAGGCGGCGTTTACGTTGAATACCGTACAGACGACGCGAGATTAACTCTCGAAGCAATGAAAAAGGCTGTGGAGCTCGGCGCTAACGCCGTTAACTACGCCAAAGCTACTGATCTTTTGTATGATAACGGCAAACTGATTGGCGTGGAAGTAAAAGATCTGATCAACAATGAAACCCACCGCATCTATGCGGACCATGTGGTGAACGCTGCGGGCCCGTGGGTAGACACGCTAAGAAAAGTAGACGGATCGAACACAGGTAAACACCTGCATCACACGAAAGGAATTCACCTTGTGTTTGACCTCAGCCGGTTCCCGCTCCGCCAGGCTACGTACTTTGATGCTCCGGATGGCCGGATGATCTTTGCCATCCCACGTGGCAATAAGGCATACGTGGGCACGACAGATACTGATTACGGATCGAACCTGCAGGAGCCCCGTGTTTCCCGTGAAGACCGCGACTATATTTTAGAAGTAACAAATTATGAATTCCCGTCCCTAAAACTAAAGGCGGAAGACGTAGAATCCAGCTGGTCCGGCATCCGACCGCTCATTCAGGAGGAAGGAAAATCCGCTTCTGAAATTTCCCGTAAAGATGAGATCTTCATTTCCGATTCGGGGTTAATTTCCATTGCTGGTGGTAAGCTGACCGGATACCGTAAAATGGCAGAGCGGATTGTTGACGTCGTGGTGGAAAAAATGAACATTCACGCGCCATGTCCAACCCAGGACATCCGGCTTTCAGGCGGAGAAGTAGGGGGCTCCTCCGGCTATGAAACGTTTGCTGTGAAAGAAGCGTACCGCGGCGAAGCACTAGGTATGACAAGAGACGAAACAGAAGATCTGTTCCGTTTTTACGGGGCAAATGGCTTGAAAATGCTTGAGCTGCTGGAAGAAAATCTTGAAGAAGCGAAAAACAGTGGCATGCCGTTAAAACTTGCTGCCCGGCTGTTGTACGCCCTCGAGTACGAGATGGCAGTTACGCCGCTAGACTTCCTAAACAGAAGAACGGCCTTCCTGTTCTTTGATATGCCGAAGCTGAAGCGCTGGAAAGAGTCTGTGATTGCGTTTATGAAAAAATCATTAAACTGGTCCGACGAAGAAACCAAAGCCTACACTAAAGAGCTTGAATCTGAAATTGCCTATGCAACGAAGCCATATGAAGACGTTGATGACCAAAAAGCCCGGGAAAAACAAGCAAATTAATAAATTGCACAACCTCGCCTGCTCTGTACTTGGAGCAGGCGTTTTTATTTTGAAAGAGAAGAAAGGAATGCCTGAAAACCATGGTAGAAACGCGTGCTTTCTTATATACTGGTAATAGACTGTTTTACTGGGAAACATATTAAACGTTTCAGGAGTGATTGTATATATGAGTTGGACGGACCACTGGAACCGATGGCGAAACCATGCATTTATAGAAGACGCATGGAAAGAAAAGCTTCACGAGCTGGATGAAACGAACGCTGAGGAGTACTTTTATCAATACCTGGCGTTTGGAACCGGGGGCATGCGCGGAGAAATCGGGCCTGGTACGAATAGAATGAATACATACACGATCCGCCGGGCGGCAGAAGGCCTTGCACGGTATATAGAAAATGCAGGAGCGAAGGCAAAGTCCCGAGGGGTTGCAATCGCGTTTGACCCACGTCACTATTCGGAAAAGTTTGCACTCGAAACAGCGCAGACGCTTGGGGCGCACGGTATCCAGGTATACTTGTTTGAAGATCTGCGCCCAACGCCCGAGCTTTCATTTGCGGTGCGGAGAACATACGCGTTTGCCGGTGTAGTAATTACAGCAAGTCACAATCCACCGGAATATAACGGCTTTAAAGTGTACGGAGAGGATGGGGGGCAGTTCCCGCCGGGGCCTGCCGATGAGTTGATTGCCTGCGTGGAGTCGGTCGAAAATGAACTTGAAATCCGGGTGAAAGACAGCGGCTCGATGCAGGAGGAAGGCCTTCTCGTTATGCTTGGGGAAGAGACCGATGCAGCTTATGATAAAGCGCTGCAGTCGATTCTACTGAAGCCGGAAATGATTAAAGAAAGCGGCAGTGATTTGAATATAGTATTCACACCACTTCACGGAACTGCGAAAGAACCAGTGCTGCGATCACTCACGGAGGCTGGTTTTCATAATGTATCGACAGTGGAGGAGCAGTTAACGCCTGACCCGGAATTTTCTACCGTGCCAAGTCCGAACCCAGAAGAAAAAGAAGCTTTTGCAAAAGCTGTTCAAATAGGAAGCGAAAGCGGTGCTGATATACTGATTGCTACCGATCCAGATGCTGACCGTATTGGCCTGGCAGCTAAAGACAGCAGCGGTGAGTTTATGGTGCTCACTGGAAACCAGACGGGAGCTTTGCTTCTTGATTATCTTCTCATGCAGAAAACAGAAGCTGGAACCCTTCCGGCAAACGGCATTGTAATGAAAACAATTGTAACTTCTGAACTTGGAAGAGCTATAGCAGAACATTATGGCCAGGCATGCGAAGACACGCTCACCGGGTTTAAATTCATCGGTGAAAAAATCAAAATGTATAATGAAACAGGAGAATATGCGTTTCAATTTGGCTATGAGGAATCTTACGGATACTTAATCGGAGACTTTGTGCGCGATAAAGATGCTGTGCAGGCAGCGCTTTTAATCGCAGAAATGGCGCTTTGGCATAAGAAACAGGGACGCACTGTATATGAAGGCCTATTGGAGATTTACAACCGTTATGGATACTTTATGGAAGGGCTTGATTCCATAATGAAAAAAGGAAAAGAGGGCGCGGCCCAAATTGATCACCTGATCGAAACATTCCGCGAAGATCCGCCTGTGCAGGTAAGTGATGCTTCTATTCAAAAACTGGAGGATTATAAAACAGGGGAACGCACGTACTTGCTTGAAAATGGAAAAAAAGAGTCTATTCAGCTTCCGTCTTCGAACGTACTGAAGTTTTTTACAGACGATGACTCCTGGTTCTGTCTACGTCCGTCAGGCACGGAACCAAAAGTGAAGTTTTATTTCGGAGTTAAGGGAGAAACGTTTAAACAAACTGAAGAGAAGCTTCTTCAGCTGAAAATGGATGTCATGGCCATGGTGCATGAACGTCTCGAAGACTGAAAGAGTCTGTAGAGCAAAAAGAAGGTACGTGTTGTTTTTGCCTTCTAACGGCTCAAAAGGAGGTTGTTTGGCATGCAGTCATGGGTAGAGGACTACCTGCACATATTAAAGCTGAAAATAGAGCAGCCAAATGTTCGGTTTTTGACAAAGTTGATTCGCTCCCATCTGCAGCAGTTTCCATTTGAAAACGTAGGTAAGCTGATTGAAGCGGAAGAGAAGACAGAAGCATCAGCATTAATGTCTGTCGAGTCCTTTTTGTATCAGCGCCAGGTATACCAGATGGGAGGAACGTGCTATACATTGAACGTGCATTTTTATCAGCTGCTGCAGGAGCTGGGATTCTCTGCAAGACTCATTTATTTAAATGAAGACCACGTGTCGATCCGGGTAGAAACCAACCAGCCAGGCCTCTCTCCCTATTTTGTGGATGTAGGTACAACTGCGCCGTTATTTGAACCTATTCCTCTTCGGAAGGCAACGGAGAGCTCAAAAAAGTTTGATGGCGAGCAGCTGCTGTTTCACTATCAGAAGGAGTCGGGGCTGTATCGTTATATACGAATGAAAGACGGAAAGCAGGCGGATGAGTCGTGGGCTTTTAACCCTGAAGTGGAAGCAGAAGAAGCTGCTCTGCAAAATAAGGTCTACAAATCTTACGGGTCGGATGCTCCGTATATGAATCAGCTGCGTCTGCAGCTTTGGCTCCCTGAAAAATATATGCTGCTGTCTTTGAAAAACAATAAACTGATAGCCCGAAAGGCGAGCGGGGCTACGGTGACCAAATATATTCATGGTTTTCCGGCACTTGAGCAGGTGGTCCGCCATGATTTTCATCTGCCTTATCTGCCCGTCTGCCAGGCAGCTGCCCGGCTTGAAGAACGTACATCCTGGGCTTTCTAATGAAAAACTCTCCAGCTTAATGTCATCAGCTGGAGAGTTTTTTGTTTCATTTCATTTAATTAGAACCGAACGTCAAAAGATTCATTATGGTCGACAGAATCAAGATCAGAGGTTTCGAGGCGTTCAACGGTAGAAAAAGGGCTGCCTTCCTGTACTGCGACAAGAAAGTGATCCATGTCCTGGGGCGTGCCCTCGGCTTCAATTTCCACCACTCCGTTTGATTTGTTGCGAACCCAGCCATGAATATTGTGTTTTACTGCTTCTGACTGAGTGAACTGCCGAAACCCGACGCCTTGAACATTTCCGTGAACTTCTACATGATAGCGTTTCATCTGCATGCTCCTTCCATTTATTTATACTTTTTTGAAATGCTGTTGGAACCAGTGATCCTGTTCTGGCGAGGGGTGCTCACTGATCACATGAATTACATCTTCTTCGTCGGTAGCCATCCAGACGCCGCTCTCATCGAAAAAGCCTGGATAAATGTAACCGTGACGAAAAAGCAGCTGGGGCGGATAAATTTCGATAACATCCATTTCGACGTGCTTATAAACGCTTTTTGTGCATTGAAATAATTCCAAGGTGGTCACCTGCTTATTCCCGGCGTAGAAGCCGAAAACATATTCAAGATTGGGGAGCGCGGTGGCGGTAAGCTGTATGGTTTACAGAACCGACATGATCGTTCAGGCGGAAGGATTCCTGAATGGAAGCTTGAATAAACTGTTTTGCAGTGTGAATTGCTTCCCGCACGCTCTTTCCGTTTGCAAGTTCTGCTGTGATGGAAGCAGAAAAAGTGCAGCCCGCGCCGTGAGTGTAGTCTGTATTGATTTTTTCAGATTCAATATACTCAAAGCTGTTGCCGTCATAAAGAACATCGATTGATTTTTCTGCTCCGGTGTCCCCGCCGCCCTTCACAATAACGAAGGAAGGACCAAGCTGATAAATTTTCTCTGCAGCTGCTTTCATGTCCTCGAGCGATTGCGGGAGAGGCACCTGGGCGAGCTGGGATGCTTCGAACAAATTAGGCGTTACAATAAATGCCTTTGGCACAAGCGTTTCCCGCAAATAAGCGTCCATTTCGGGATTGACCGGCTCATCGGCACCTTTGCATACCATCACCGGATCCACCACCAGCTGTTCTATATGGTGTTCATCTAATTTTTTTGCTACGAGCTCGATGACTTCTTTTGAGCCAAGCATTCCGGTTTTAGCAGCTTGGACGCCGATCCCTTTAAGCACTGTATCAAGCTGTGCTTCAAGTGTGGAGATGTCGATTGGATAAACGCGGTGGAACCACTCGTTGTCCGGATCCTGGGAGACAATCGTAGTCAGGGAAACCATTCCGTACGTACCAAGCTCCTGAAATGTTTTTAAATCTGCCTGAATGCCAGCACCACCGCTTGTGTCGGAGCCGGCTATTGTTAATGTTTTAGGTAAACTCATAGTAATCTCCTTTCAAGAAATAGTAGGACAGCTATTCAGCCCATTCACCGTTCCTGAATACAGGTTCTTTTGTTCCGTCGGGAAGAATGCCGTCGATATTCATATTTTCATTTCCAATCATAAAATCAACATGCACGATACTTGTGTTTAAACCGGCCTGCTCTTTCTGATCTTTATTCATCTCCGGTCCATTTTCTACACAGAAAGCATAAGCGCTGCCAAGCGCAATATGATTAGAGGCATTTTCATCAAACAGCGTGTTGAAAAATAAAATGCCAGACTGAGAGATAGGGGAACTGTGTGGCACGAGAGCAACTTCCCCGAGCCGGGCAGCGCCTTCGTCTGAATTAATCAGGTGACGCAGGGTGTCTTCACCTTCACCGGCTTCCATATCCGTAACGGCTCCATTTTTAAAATGAAGCGTGAACTGGTCAATAACATTGCCGCCGTAATTCAATGGCTTGGTGTTGGTTACAATCCCATTAACGAAATCCTTATGGGGAGCGGTAAATACTTCTTCCGTAGGCATGTTAGGAATAAAAGGGACGCCTGAGGTATTGGTGCTTCCGCCGCCGGCCCACACATGCCCGTCAGGAAGGCCGATTTCAAGATCTGTGCCGGGAGCAGTATAATGAAGCGATTTGTATTTTTTGGCGTTCAGCCAATCAACCTTGGCACGCAGCGTGCGGTTATGCTCATCCCAGGCCTGTACCGGGTCTTCGGTGTCCGCCCGTACGGCGCTGAAGATCCGTTCCCAAAGCAGGTCGATAGCCCGGTCTTCCGGCTCGTCAGGAAATACTTTTTTCGCCCATCCCGAAGAAGGAGTGGAAATTACAAGCCAGCTGACACGGTCAGCCTGAATATAATCACGGAATCCTTCCATAGCAGCGCCGGCTGCATTATTCGCATTAGCGATTTTATCAGGATCCACGCCTTTCAGCAGATCGGGATCCGTGGATTTCACCGTGATAAAAGCCGCGCCTTCCCGGGCCAGCTGTTCCCTGCTTTCTGCCCGCCAGGAAGGGAATTCATGAAACGCTTCCTCTGGCGCTTTTTCATATTTAATTTTCGTCAATTCATCGTCTGCCCACTCCGGGTAGACATGTTTTGCTCCGGCTTCATATGCTGCTTCGGCCAGTCTTCTAACAAAAGGTGCAGCATCAATAGGAGCTGCAATAACTAAAGTTTGGCCTGGCTGGATATTAACCCCTTTATCCACAGCAAGTCTTGCATAGTTGTGAAGTTTTTGTTCGAACGTTTTCATGTCTGAAGCTTCCTTTCTCATACAGTGCTGAATAAACATAGACAGTGGTCTCAAATGTCTTTCATCATTATAACACGAGAGGATTCATCATTCTTTTGCCATGTACTGCTTTTTTTAAACAGGCTGGGACATAAAAAAGCCCTGCCGAAATATCTGGACAGGGTAAAAAAGGTATCGTACAGGTAAAGATGCATTCATCTCAGGAGAACCTGCCTGTTTAGAATAGCATAGATGAAAGAATAGCCTAATTCCGATGAGAACGTGTTATCATCTGTTTTCATGGATGAGAGGAAAAGACACAGGCTCAGGTTAAAAAATATAATTATATGCATATTTGGTTTATATATTTGGTTTATACGGAAGTTTCAGCTTTTTCTTTAGCACTTCCTCCTGGAGCAGGACTCTGGGCAGGGAGCGGGCTGCGTGTTCTAAAGTGGTGCAGCTCTGCAACAAACTTAACCGGAAACGAGGAGATTTTTGTATTATATTTATCTATCGTATTATTATAAACACTTGAAGAATGAATAATCTTATTTTGGGCATCGTCGAACTGCTCCCGCATTGATTTCAGCTCGGACTGCAGCTGCTTATCTTCGGGCATGGAAGCGTCAAACACCTCGTGAAGGGTCTCTTCAATAAGAGAGTTAATGTACAGCTGTTCCTGTCTGCTTGCTTCCGGGGATAACGTTTCGCTTCTGTATTGAACCAATGTTTCCAGTTCATCCTGTTTGTGGCGCCAGGATTTCTGGGCAGAATCCACAAAGTCAGGAATTAGATTCATGCGCCGGTGCAGTTGAAATTCCACCTGGGTCCAGGATTCCTCTACCCAGTTCAAATATTTAATTAAGGCATTGTAGCCGATAATCCAGCTGATAATAGCAGTAACAATAACAATACCAAGAATGATACCGAAAATACTCATATCGCCGCCCTCCTTCTTTCGGGGTTTTTACTTAGATAATGGTAATTAGTATAGCATGTTTGTACCGCTAGTTACACAGCCTTACTCACAAACGCCTATCCTTTTTTGGCAGAATTGAGAGTGATTTTCCAATACGTGCAATAAAAAATCAGCTGTGTTCCCTGTGGAAATCCGGGTGCCGTTTTCCGGAAGATAATCGGTTTCAAAACGCCAGGAAGCCGTGCTGCGGCCTTCTGGCAAAAAGGTTGGACAGATAACCGTCCAACAGTAAGAGGTTTCTTTAATGTATTCATAAGCTGCCTTATGGTCTTTGGCAGCCGTAGTGCTTCTTCGTTTGGATTCTGCAGATTCAAAACGGTAAAGGTGCGGTTCTGTCCGGGACCGAAGTATGCCGGCAGTACCTACAGTAATTAAACGGGTGATACCGAGATCATTCATTTCTTTTAACAAAAGAGGGGTGACACTGCTTAAGAGGTTTTGTTTATCGGTACCAAGCGCACTGACTACCACATCTGCACCCTGTAGTGTTTGTCTCATTTTTGCCTGATCAAGGGCGTCACCGTATATCTGCTCTGCAGAAGCAGGCAGGCCGTCCGTCTTTTCCGGTGAGCGGACAAGCATTTTCAAATCATGACCTGCGGCGTCAGCCATAATCGCAAAGTGAAAACCGGTACGTCCGGTGCCGCCGAATAAAGCTATTTTCATCTGGAGCACTCCTTTTTGTTTCACTTATCTATAAGCTATGTAAAAATAGATATACACCCCTATTCCCATTCTATAAAAGGAAAAACGTCGGGAGGCTATGAAAAATGCAGTGGACTACTTGGGAACCCCCTATCGTTCAATGGAGGACAAACGCGCTTTATCATTGGACGTTAGCACTCGGCTTAAATGACACAGAAGAACTGAAAAAGCATGCCGCCATAGACGTCTCCTGGTTTTGGCAGCAGGCATCTAAACGGCTTGAAACAAAATGGATTAGACGATATAAAGATACTGTTGAGCTTTCGCGTGGAAGACGGGAGGCTGTGTGGTTTTATAAAGGTAAAATGAATGCTGCAGAGCAGCTGATAAATAAATCAAAAGAAGGAATGCAACAGACAGCGTTTATCGATGAAAACGGCGAATGGACATATGAAATGCTGGCAGGGTATGTGCAAGAAGCTGCCGGAAAACTGAGGGCAGCCGGTATAAACAAAGGAGAACGGGCAGCTGTAGCAGCAGAACCTGATAAACAGTCAGCGGTAATATTTATGGCGTTAGCATATATCGGCGCTGTGGCTTGCCCTTACTATACCCGCTGGACAGCGGAAACAGAGGCGCAGGCCCATACGCATTTTCAACCGGAATGGCTCATTATTAAAACGGGGGCGTTTGTCTCTGAAGCTGAGGAAAGGTATGGTTTAGCTGCAGCGAAAATTATTCAACTAGACGGCGAACCATCATCGAAATATAAGCAGTGGCAAACACTGCCGGCCGGAAAAAATAAGGAGAAGCCTGAAAAAACGAACGGCACAGATCCTGCAATGGTTCTCTTTAATGAAAGTGAAAAGGGGGCCTCTGAAGGATATGTTCTCAGCCATGCGAATTTATTTATAAAGTCTGGCACCGAGATTGGATTAGTGTGGGACGTACGGCCAAAAGACCGTCTGTGGTGGCTCAGCAGGGAGTGGGGTTTTGACCAGCTGTTTGCTATGTTTGGGACGTTTGCAAATAATGCAGTATACTGCCTGTTTTCCTGGAATGACCAGGGCGCTGATGCCGGCAGCACGATTGAAGCGCAAGGCATCACACATATCGGTGTTGATTCGCTCTCAGCGCGGACGGCATCTGTTCAGGCCCAGAGTAAGTGGAAAGAATATCATCTGCATTCGCTGCGCTACGTACTGACATGGGAAGAAGACTGGATGCGCAGCGACCTTCAGTGGGTTATGAATGTACTAACAAGAGGAAGAATTCCACTTTTAAAAGCTTTCGGAGGGGCTTGTGCCTCGGGAATGATTATTGCTGATCTTCCGGACCGCGGTGTGCATCCTGAAAAGTACAACAGCCGCCTGCCGGGAATGGTGGCAGACACTTGGGACAGCGAGGGATATGCTGTACGTCACGCTCCTGGAAGAATAGTAGTAAAGAAACCGTGGCCAGGCAGCCGGGAAGTGTTGGTTGATGGGCAGGTGAAGTATAACGGCGCCCCCTGGTCCTTATGGAAAGACGTGTGGGCAGGTACTGGATTTTTAATAGATGACGAAGAAGGATATACGTATGCTGGGGAGCAGTCTGATATTAATAAAGTGGGGCAGCGTACGGTTTCCCTGCTGCCGCTTGAAAAATGGCTAGAGGGCATGGATTCCGTGGAAACGGCGCTTTTGCGCTGGAATGGTGGAAGCGCGGAGGCAGTCATAGCACCTGCTGAAGGATGGAGCGGCTCCATAGGATGGAAGCAGGAACTTGCAGAGCGGTGGCTTGAAGCTCAAACGTTTCCGCTAAAAAGCATACAAATAGTTTCGGCACCACCGGATAACGTGAATAAAAGAGTATGGAGAAACGTATTCAAGCGTGGGACATTTATTATAGAGGACGAAAAATTTATTTTTACCTAAGAAAGCTAACTTTAAATTCACAGAGAACTGTCAAAGGAGCAATCACCATGAATGCAGCTATTACTATTATTATTATGATCGCTATCGGAGCAGCCATTGGGGGAGTGACGAACTCACTTGCGATCCGGATGCTGTTCAGGCCATATAAGCCTATATATGTAGGATCCGTGCGGCTGCCGTTTACACCCGGGTTGATCCCCAAAAGGCGGAATGAGCTCGCTGGGCAGCTCGGCCGGGTTGTAACAGATCATCTGCTGACTCCGGAGGGGCTGCAGACAAAAATTCGAAGTGATATGTTCTCTCGTCAGTTAAATGAATGGGTAACATTAGAGATGAAGGAGTACCTGTATTCTGAAAAAAGCTTATCCGACTATGTCGAAAAGTGGACGGGCCTAAAGGATAGTCGCGGCTTTCTCCGTGAGACGTTAAGAGAGACGCTCGATATAAAATGGGAAGAGGCTAAGCACCGCCATGCAGATACCCCTATTAAGGAACTGCTGCCCTCGGGCGCAGTCCATCAATCAGAACTCATAACCAAAGAACTTACTCAGGTAATCATGGTGAAAGCCGGCGATTATTTTCGGTCAAGTGCTGGAAAACAGCAGCTGGCACTTTTACTCGAGCGCTTTTTAGAAGGAAAGGGCTCGATGGTGAACTTTTTCGGCACGATGATTGGTAACGACCGTCTCGTAGATCGCATACAACCAGAGGTACTGCGTTTTTTTGAAGATCCCGGCACGGAAAAAATGATTTCAGGGCTGCTGCAGCAGGAACGCAAAGCGTTATTTGAAAAGCCGGCATCGTCAGCTTTTGCATATGTGGACTCACGGGCTGCCGTAGATTATATTGTGGAGACGGTCGATAAGCACGTACCGGTTATGGAAAGGCTGGAACAGCCTTTAAAAGACTGGGCCCCCGCTTACGAGATAAAAGTACTGGAGGAATGGGTGCCAAAGGCAGTACAGAAAGGGCAGGCTTCCATCGCTAAAAGGCTCCCCAACCTGTTTGAACAGCTTCATCTTCACGACGTGGTTAAAGAACAGGTGGACTCGTTTTCGACTGCTCGGATGGAGGCTATGCTGCTCACAATTTCCGGAAGGGAATTCAGGCTGATCACGTATTTAGGGGCATTGATTGGCGGTTTCGTAGGCTGTGTGCAGGGAATAGTTGTGTTGTGGGTAGTATGAATAAAAAAATGCCATTGATTCTTCCGGAATGGATGAATTCTATTGGTTGTTCATGTTATGCTCGTACAGACAATCTTAAAGGAGGACTTATAT
The DNA here is from genome assembly GCF_002265875.1 of Marinococcus halophilus. GTDB lineage: Bacteria > Bacillota > Bacilli > Bacillales > Marinococcaceae > Marinococcus > Marinococcus halophilus. The sequence goes on along the minus strand of NZ_NPFA01000003.1, from coordinate 210,800 downwards.
ATGTCCAATATTCACGACAAGGCTTATGAATTATCCAGTGCGCTTCGTGACAGCGAAGAATTCCAGCAGCTTAAAGAGCTTCATGATGAAGTAGAGCAGGACGAAGTCGCAAAGCGTATGCTTGATAACTTCCGTAATGTACAGCTTGAACTCCAGCAAAAGCAAATGCAGGGAGAGCAGCCTTCGGAAGAAGAAATTACTCAGGCGCAAAAACAGTTCGAAATGGTACAACAGCACGAAGTTATTTCGAAGCTGATGCAGCAGGAGCAGCAGCTCAGTACAGTGATCTCTGACTTGAATAAAATTATCACTGAGCCGCTTGAAGAACTCTACGGCGTGCCCGAAGAGAATAACGGCCAACAGTAATAAAAAAACTTTCCTCTGCAATGGGGGAAAGTTTTTTTTATTGTCACCTGGGTTGTTATAGTTTCTAGTGGATACGTGCTACAATAAACATGGAAGAATGTGTGTCCAGTCACGAGTTATGTTAACAGGAGGGGAAGCTGTGCGTCCGCAGGCCAAGCGTTATCGATACGTTTACTTAATTACAGCAGTGACAGCTTTACTCACAGCAGCTATTGTTTTTATTGCATCATCGGTGCAGGACGGGAGCACACCGACGTACAATTCCCCGGAGGACTTTGCAGAAAATGAAGTTCCGGAAGAATATATTTCTGTTTACAAACAGGCGGGAGAAGATTATGATATTCCGTGGACCCTCTTAGCAGCGGTCCACCGGGTGGAAACTGTGTTTTCTACGATGGAAACCCTGGAAAGCCCGGTAGGGGCGGTAGGACATATGCAGTTTATGCCATGCACCTTTGTAGGGTGGGATTATCCGGGCTGCGGAGGAAATGGCAATACCGACATAGGGGAACAGGAACTAACCGATCCGGAAACGATTAATGAATACGGAGGCTACGGTATTGATGCTGACGGTGACGGCAGGGCGGACCCATATGCTCTCGAGGATGCCGTGTATTCGGCAGCAAATTTTCTTGCATCCCACGGAGCAGCAGGCGGTGAGTTACGGCGGGCGTTATATCAATATAACCAGGCGGACTGGTACGTAGACGATATTCTTAATTATCACAACACATATGATGAAGAAGTAGAACTGGTGAGTCTTGAAGAAAATCACTTAGCAGAGGAGGGGGGATAAGTTGTTTTTTATTGAAACGTTTGCAGAAATAAACTGGGTAGAATGGCTTCTCCTTGTAAGCGTGCTCATCACTACGCTTTGGACCGTCAGCCAGCATCTCACCAGCACCAATGCTTATTCTCTCCATCACGAGGAAGCCTGTGTCTGCTATGACGATTACAGCCGGGTGCCTGAGGCGGCTGCTCTTCGCTTTGTTACTGTACAAAAGAAGATACCCGACGCTTCAGACAGCAGGCATGATGATGAAGACTCTTCTTATTTTTCATCATAATCTGGAAGCATGAAAAATAAGAAGGAGTGAATGTAGTGAATAGTAAGTGGAAATTAATAGCAATGTTAAGTGTTTTGATGCTAGTGCTCGCCGGTTGTGGAGGCGAACAGGAAGCAATATCAGCAGACAGTGAAGGAATTTGGAATCGTTTCTTTGTATACCCGTTTTCGTGGCTTTTAATCACGATCGCCCAATTTTTTAACGGAGACTACGGTCTTTCGATTATTGTGGTAACGATTATTATTCGTATCGTGCTTCTTCCGTTGTTTTTAAAACAGCAGAACAGTGCTATTGCCATGAAGCGGCTGCAGCCGAGAATGAAAGAACTTCAGGAAAAATACAGCTCTAAAAATCAGGCAGAAGCACAAAAGCTTCAGCAGGAAATGATGAAGCTGTACCGGGACGAGGGTGTAAATCCAATGATGGGCTGTCTGCCTATTCTTCTGCAGATGCCAATACTGATGGCCTTTTACTTTGCTATTCAGCGTACAGAAGAATTGGCAGCCCACAGTTTCTTATGGGTGGACCTCGGAGAACCCGATCCATTTTTCATTTTTCCGATTCTCGCGGGACTGATGATGTTTTTACAAACGAGAATTACGGCGAAGGACATGCCTGAGAATATGAGGCCAATTATGATGCTCATGCCGGTAATGATGATTGTAGCAGGTATATTTTTGCCGTCTGCCCTTTCTCTTTACTGGGCGACGGGTGGTGTGTTCATGATTTTCCAGACACTCGTTTTCACGAAACGCAAAGAAAAAATGGAGCAGAACCAGCAGGAAAAAACCACAACGTAACCATGAAAAGCCGCCTGCAGGTAAGCAGTGCGGCTTTCTTTTTTAGAAACGCTGGTACATAAATACCGTCTAATACAGATGAAAGTGGCGTCTGAGTAATAATACTGCTACGATAATAGCAGACGAATACGTATCTTCATAGGAAGGAACGAGATATATGACGACTGCATATACAATTTATTTAGTGGAAGATGAAGAAAACCTTTCCGGGGTGTTGAAGCCTTACATGGAAAAAGAGGGGTGGGAAGTGACCGTATTTGATAATGGCACAGAAGCCCTGGAGGCTAAAGAAGACCCGCCGCATCTGTGGGTGCTCGATATTATGCTGCCGGGTACGGATGGCTATCAAATACTAAAAGAAATTCGTTCTTCTAAAAAAGGGGAAGTGCCGGTGATTTTTATTTCCGCGAGAGATCAGGATCTTGACCGGGTGCTTGGCCTTGAGATGGGAAGCGATGACTACCTGGCGAAGCCATTTTTGCCCCAGGAATTGATTATCCGTGCCAAAAAGCTGTTATCCCGTATTTACGGGGAGTCCCAGACCGAGACAAGAAGGACAGAAGTAAACAATTATTATATCGATCCGGAAGCACGTACGGTAACGGATGCTGAAAATAACGATACCCATATCGAATTAACCACAAAGGAGATGGATTTAATTCTGCTTTTGACCGAGGAGGTAGGCAAAGCTTTGTCGAGGGAAGATATTATTGAGCATGTGTGGGGAGAAAACTATTTCGGCTCTGAACGCGCCGTGGATGACGTAGTGCGGAGAGTCCGGAAGAAAATGCCGAGAATTCATCTGGAAACGCTGTATGGATATGGGTATCGTGTTCTGCCGTCATGATGAAAGTGAATTTAACCCAGCGCATTTGGCTCTCTTTTATTGCCATTATTGTCCTGGTCGGCTTGACAGTCATCATTGTGTATCCTATTTCAATCCGGGGGACACTGACAGAAGAAACGTACCGGATTATTGAAGAAGAACAAGCCCAGCTCGTTAACCCGCTGAGTGATTATTTTACTCCTCCGGAATCAGATGATCTGGATTTTATTGAAAGACGGGAAGCGGAGCGCTCGGTAGGACACGTGTTTGTTACTGAAAACGAAACGGTCAGCGGGGAGCCGCGTCCGCCGGCGGAAGTAGAAAAAGAAATGCTTGAAAATGCCGGCAACCAAAATGCGGAGCGGGAGCGGTATGAACTTACGTTTAACGACGCTACCCTGTTTTACGTTATTACAAAAGTGGAATCGGACGGAGAAGAAGCATTTCAAATTTCCTACATGTGGGATACGTACAGAGACACAATGGTGAATCGTCTGTGGACACGTCTGGTGTACATACTGCTTATCACAAGTGTCGTAAGCCTGCTGCCGGCGATCTGGCTAAAGCGCTATCTGCGGCAGCCTCTGCGCGTGCTTGGGAACCGTTTTGAACAGATCGCTGAAAGGAATTGGCGGGAGCCGTTCAACTGGAAAGGGGACCAGGACTTTCAGAAGCTGTCCGAGCAGTTTGAACGGATGCGGCAGAATTTAATCCGGTATGACAACTCGCAAAAAACATTTATCCAGCATGCTTCTCATGAACTTAAGACACCGATAATGGTTGTTAAATCCTATGCGCAGTCCGTTAAAGACGGTATTCTGCCGAAAAAAGACATGGAAAAAACGATGGACGTCATCATTGATGAAGCGAACCGCATGGATAAAAGGGTTAGGGATATGCTGTATTATACGAAGCTTGATTCGCTTAAAACAGAGGCGATTGAGCATGAAGAAATCATATTCGGCAAACTGGCTTATGCGATTGAAGAACGCTTTCGACTTCAGCGTAGCGACATCCGCTTTTATATCGAAGGAGCAAGCGTACGTATGTATGCAGATGCTGAGCATATGCGGGTGCTGCTTGAAAATTTAGTGGAAAACGCGCTTCGTTACGCAGAGGACAGTATTTGGATTAAAGCGGAAAAGGATGCAGGAGGCCAAGTGAAAATCACCGTGGAAAATAACGGGGAAAACATAAATGAGGAAGAACTTGAATATATCTTCACGCCATTCCGGAAAGGAAACAAAGGGCAGTTCGGGCTCGGTCTTGCGATTGTAAGCCAGATTGCGGAGCTGCACGGAGCATCAAAAGAGGCAGCCAATACGGAGGCGGGCGTCAGGTTTACCATCATTCTTCCTGCAGAAAATGAAATAGAGACACAAAAAACCGAGGCGTAATCGCCCCGGTTTTTTTGCGGCAAACTGTTAGTTCCCTGAACTCTCTTCACTTGCTTCAGTGAACGTCTGAACCCAGTCTTTGTAATCTTCGTCTTCGACGTTGATCTCAGCGTCCTGCATTAATTCATTCAGCACCTGCTGACCGTCTTTTTGTTCTTCTGCTTGAAGTGTTTCCCTGATATCATCTTTCAATTCCTTATAACTTTCCTTTTTACCGGTAACATTAATTACATGGAAGCCGTGCTCTGTTTCCACAGGCTCTTCGGAAATGGAGTCTGTCTCCATGTTAAAAGCAGCTTCCTCGAAAGCTTCCGTCATTTCGCCTTTGCCAAAATAACCAAGCTCACCGCCGCTTTCACCGGAAGCAGTATCGATGGACTTTTCTTTTGCAAGCTCAGCAAAATCTGCGCCTTCTTCGAGCTTTTTGATGATTTCGTTTGCTTTTTCTTCACTATCTACGAGAATGTGGCTAGCTTCGACCTGGACAAGATCGTCTTTATTTTCTTCGTAGTAGTTTTTCATTTCTTTTTCGGTTACCTCAACATCCTGGGACCCAAGCTCATCGACCACAATCTGCGGTTTTACATATTGCTCCTTGAAAGCTTTAACGCTCTCGACCGAAACGCCCATATTTTCCTGGATGGTTTGAAGGAATTGGTCGTTATCATCTATGCCATACTGCTCTTTCATAGACTTGAATTCCTTGGTTACTTGTTTGTCTGAAATGTCCAGCTCCTCGGCTTTATCATTTAATATTTTTTGCTGGATAAGATTGTTTAAAGCACCTTCGCCGTAGTTGTCCTTCAAGTCTTCCATCAAATCCTGCTCAGAAATACTTTCGCCGTTCACTTCAACAATCGCGCCGTCTCCCGCTGCACTGCCTTCGTTGCTGCAGGATGCAAGCAAAAGGGCACTACTGATCCCTGCGGCCATAAAAATATATTTTTTCATTTCTCCAGCTCCCTATGTATGTTCGTGCTACCCCAATATTGTACCATATTAAAAAGTTTAAAAATGTCGATTAATGTAAAAAAAATCCTATTGTATTATACAATAGGAAAAAAATTCTCAGCTTCAGGCTGCCAAAAGAAGTTCAACGTACGAAGAAACAAGCAGGATGGTTACGAGCACATTGATAGTATTGAAGACCTTCGGCTGTTTTTCATCCGGAACTTCCCGCTGGGTAACAAACTTATTGGTCATGGAGTTCATGATGAACAGATAAGCAACAGCGAACACAATAAAGAAAAGTATAAACATAGAATTCCCCCATTCCTAACGATACTACCATAACAAATCATAAGAGAAAAAGATAGGCAGAACCCGGAAGCACAGAGAAAAAAGATATTATATCTATAACGTTTTTGCCGAACATGATATAGTAAAAAAGCAGTTGTTACAAGAAAAAGGAGTGGATCTGCTTGTCGCGGAACATATGGAAAATTTTATTCATCCTGCTATTAGCCATCAACGTTATTGTCATAGGTGCTCTCGTCTTCTGGTGGGTTTCCCTGGACCAGGAAAGCGGGTCCACAGAAACAGAACAGCAGATTTCCGAAGAGGAAGATTTCCAGCCGTACTTTACCGGAGAAACAGATTCTGCCCAGGTAAATAACATTCTAGAAGCAGAAATGGAAAATGAAAGAGCCGACTTAGTAGTGGAAAATGGCCAGTTTAAGATTGTATCTGCGCTCGAGCTTCTGGGACGCGAAATTGATATTGAACTTAGTTTTGTGCCAGAGGCTTTAGAAAATGGAAATATTGAATTACGGAAAGAGGATTTCTCCATTGCTGGCTTGCCGCTTCCGGGGCCGGAAGTATTAACGGTAGTGCAGAGCCAGTCAGAATTTCCGGAATTCGTCCAGATTAATCCTGAAGAAGAAACAATCAGAATAAGGCTTGATCAGTGGAGTGAGGATGAAGAATATACAGTAAGGGCGGACAAAGTTAACCTTGAAGAAGATGAAATTGTCTTCACCGTAGGCAGATAAAAAAGACCCCGGCGCTTTGTCTCGCGCCGGGGCCGCTTTTATTTATGAAGGCTGTTTAAGCACAATATCCATGCCGTCAAGCTTGCGTTCCACTGTACAGTGCTTTGGAGCCCTCACCAGCTGGCGGATAAACGCAAAATCATGGATAGCCATGCCGCTGTTTAAAGAAAAAACAATTAGAAAATAATGCATGTAGCCCGGCATAAGCACGGCCCCGGCAATACTTGCTGTTCCAAGTATCACGAAAGGACTGAGCATAGCCGCGACATACATATTTCTCGATACGGGTTTACTGAAGCTGTATTTAATCACAGGAAGCTGCTTCCTGCGGTTTCGGTCAAATTTCCAGGTTGTAGCGATACCAATCATCCAGAGTGGTACGGCGTGCAAAATTGAATGCAGAGGGTAAAGACTGAGCATTATTAAAAGAAGAACTCCTAGTCCGATGCCTTTGAGCTGCGTCTCTGGATGGATCGAACTGAAGATTAAAAAAGTAAACATAAAAGTTAAAAAGGAAAATCCTACCGACATGATTGTCATTTTTGTTGTGTTGTTTTCTTTTCGTAGATTCACTGATTTCCAGCAATTCATGCGACGGCCTCCTCTCTCTCCAAACCCCAACTTTGAATAATGTAATACCAACAGAAGAAAAAATCAATAGGGTTATAAAAAAAATATATAGAACGAAATTTCTAACAATTCGTCCTACAGAAGAGAAAAGAAGCCTATATACTAACGCAGTACGCCTGAATAGAGCAGGTGGCCTGTAAGAGGTTTATTTGGCAGATCTGTCCGCCGGAAGCAATGCACCGTCTTTATCCATAAAATCACTTTCAAAAGACTGGAGGGACTCTTCAAACAGATGCATGAATTCTTCCCCGTAAATGTAGCGCACGATAGTCATAAGTTCAGAAAACTCGGGAAACTTTCCATAAAGGTCTTTGATGGGAAGGGCTCCTTCAGAAACCTGAAACGTCTCTTTTTCGTAGGACTCGAGAATAGAGAGAAGCAGGTTTTCCCCATCTTCTGTAAGCTCAATGTACGTATTACGCTTATCATTTGTCTTTTTCGAAAATTTTAATAGGCTGCGATCCTCAAGCTTTTTGGAAAAATTAAACGCTGTTGAGACGTGCATAACGCCGAACTTCGCAATTCCTGAAACAGAAGCGCCCTCTAATTGGTGCGCTACCCACAGAATTTGAAATTCGTTAATGTTTAAATCATATGGTTTAACCCATTCCTGCCAATCTTTTTCCACCGATTTCCATAATGCTTTAGACAACTGTGCAGCACGAAGGCTGAATAGTATCGACTGCTTTGCATCAAATGAAGAGTCCAATTAAAGAACCCCCTCTCTTATAAGCTGGGTCATCAGTGACTAGGAACGCCGGGTTTCTTTTTTGATCTGCTTATTCAATTGAGAAATGGACTCAGAAATGTCTTTCACTTGTTCCTGAATGGAGGCCACTTCAGGTTCAACTTCCTGCTTGTATCGTTTATAGGTTTTTTTCATTTCTTTGGTCAGTACATCAAAGGCCTGAAAACCTTCTGTAGCAGCATATTGCCAGTCTTCCATCGCTGATTTGTTTGTTGAAGATTTCAAGCCGGCGCGAGTCCATTCCGATTTTTTTATGGAATGGCGTACGGCAGGGCCAGAAGCAGGCGTGGTAAAAAGTATAATTAAACTGCTAGCTATCGACCCCGTGAACATACCGGCAAAAAGAGATTTCAAATCCATCCGCCTCATTCCTTCCTTGAAATACATTTTTAATATATTATTCTTTAATAGTAGTATAGGCGAATTCAGGAAAAAAATAAAGAATTTCAAACAGTTTCTGGAGTCTGGAAAGAAGGCGCGTCTATAAATTTTTATTTTATAAAAATAATCAGCGGTATTCACCGCTGATTAAAAGCCTATTGATTCTGTTTTTGGAAGTTAAGCATAAAGTCCTGTAGAGCCTGGCAGCTTTTTTTGGATACAGCGTTATAAATGGAGGCCCGGCAGCCGCCCACAGATCGGTGGCCGTTTAACCCAACAAAGCCGGCCTGGCTGGCTTCAGTTAAAAACTGCTTGTTCAGTTCTTCCGTAGGAAGATTAAATGTCACATTCATGGAAGAACGGCTGTCCGTTTCGGCATGGCCGCGGTAAAACCCGCCGCTGCTGTCAATAGCGTCATACAGAAGAGCAGCTTTTTCTTTGTTTCGCTGCTGCATGCCAAAGACGCCTCCGCGTTCTTCAACCCATCCGAGCACTTCATTCAGAAGGTAAACAGCAAATGTCGGAGGAGTGTGGAAAAGCGAATTTTTTTCCGCATGAGTGTCGTAGCGAAGAAGCGTCGGGGTGTGGCCGGGAGCCTGGCTGACCCAGTCTTTTTTGACGATAACGACGGTAACGCCGGACGGGCCAAGGTTTTTTTGTGCCCCAGCGTAAATGGCTCCAAACGAAGAAACCGGTACAGGACGGCTTAAAATATCGCTCGACATATCGGCAACTACTGGGGAAAGCCAGTTATAATCAAGCTCCTGCCACTGCGTGCCAAAGATGGTGTTGTTTGTGGTGATGTGCACGTATTTGTCCCGGCTGTCGAGCTGCAGGGTATCGATATCAGGAATGTGGGTGTAGTTCTGATCTTTGGCAGAAGCACCGATCCGGGTCTGGCCGATCATCTCTGCTTCCTTTAACGCTTTTTCTGACCAGGAGCCGGTTAAAATGTAATTTGCTGTTTCTCCATCACGGAGCACATTCATCGGAAGCATTGAAAACTGCAGGCTTGCTCCGCCCTGCAGAAACAGTACCTCGTAATCCTCAGGGATATCGAGCAGGCTCCGGAGCCTCTCCTGCGCCTGATTATGCACTGCTTCATAATCAGCACTCCGGTGGCTGAGCTCCATAACGCTCATACCTGTATTATTGAAATCAAGCATTTCTTTTTGTGCTTTTTCTAAAACTTCGTCCGGCAGGGCAGCCGGTCCCGCATTAAAATTATATGCACGTGACATATGATCTCTCCTTTTAGCCATCCATATTTATTTTTCTATAAACGATCGGCAATCCCTTTGGCCATATCGGCTAAATCAGCGCTTGTATATTGGTCGTTATTATCCGTGAACGTAAAAGAAAACCCATCGTTCTCCGTATAACGCGGAATAAAATGAAGATGATAGTGGAAAACGGACTGCGATGCCACGCTGTTATTGTTGTTTAAAAGGTTCATGCCTGCCGGTTGAAAGGCATCTTTTATAGCATTTGCAATCTCAGGGGCTTTTTTGAAAAGAGCCGCCGCAGTTTCAGGGTGGAGTTCATAAATATTCTCCTGGTGATCCTTTGGTATTAAGAGGGTATGTCCTTTCGTCGTCTGTCCCAAATCCATGAAAGCCAGAAGTTCTTCATCTTCGTAAACGACAGAAGCGGGGATGTCTCCGGCTGCTATCTTGCAGAAAATGCAGTCGTCATTATGTGCCATAGTGTTATTCTCCTTTCTAAGCATGAATATATCTACTATCCTATTATACGTAGTAACAGTTTAGAGTTAAATGGAAACGTAAGAAGAAATGAATTTCATGCAAAAATATACAAAACCCGGGGAAACTGTGTAGAATATAAAAAGACTGTATTTTACTTAGCTGAAGGAGCGTTTGTATGACAGCATTACTTAATATCGATCATATTACCGGCGGATACAACATTCATAAGCCGGTGCTCCATGACCTGGAATTTGATGTCGGCGCCGGGGAAATTGTCGGCTTGATCGGGTTAAACGGAGCCGGGAAAAGTACAACAATCAAGCATGTTCTCGGGCTGATGGAACCCGCAGAAGGCGGAATTTATATTAATAGTAAAACTATCCATGAAGATGCAGAAGCGTACCGGAAACAGCTGGCATACATTCCCGAATCGCCTATATTATATGAGGAAATGACGCTTTGGGAGCACCTGCGCCTTACGGCTATGGCTTACGGAGTGCCGGAGGGAACATGGGAAGAGCGCAGTGAGAAGCTCATGGAGACCTATCAGATGACCCGGCGGAAAAATTGGTTTCCCAACCATTTTTCCAAGGGGATGCGGCAAAAGGTGATGATTATGTGCGCCTTCTTGGTAGAGCCGAAGCTGTATGTCGTCGATGAGCCGTTTGTCGGGCTCGATCCGGTAGCCATAAAATCCCTGCTCGATATGATGGTGGAAATGAAAGACAATGGAGCAGGAATTCTAATGTCTACGCATATTCTGGCTACTGCAGAGCGCTACTGTGACCGCTTTGTGCTGCTGCACGAAGGTCGTGTCGCCCTGAAAGGAACCATGAAGGAAATCCAGGAGCAGGCAGGAATGCCCGGGGCGAACCTTGATGATTTATATATCGAAGTGACTAAAGGAGAAATTACGTCATGACTGGGCAGTGGTGGAATGAGCGGGCAGGATCGTTTTGGGGGAAAGCCGGCCGCTACCTGCGTTTAATCGGAAACAGCGGATTTATGTTTGCCCTGTATATTCTGCTTTTTGCCGGGGCGGTATTTTATCCAGCTTTTTTGGACTGGCTCCCACAGTCTTCCTGGATAGTCATTGGTCTTTGGCTGATATTTTCTGTATTAACGCTCCGCAGCCCGGTCCGGCCATTTGTACAGTCGGGGGACCTTGTGTTTTTGCTTCCGCTCGAAAAGCGGATGGCCCCATTCTTTAAAAAATCTCTTCGCTACTCAGCAGCGCTGCAGGGAGTGGAGGTGCTGGCTGTATATGTTGTTTTAGGGCCGGTTATTCAGGAGCGTACTGCTGCCGGGGGAGCTGGCTATTTCTTCATGCTTCTGCTTTTACTCGTAATAACCTTTGTAACGACATTTATAAAGTGGGAAGAATGGAAATGGCACGATCATACTCATCGTTACATATCCACTGCAGCCCGGTGGGGGTGGCCGGCTCTCTTAATGCTTGCCGCCTGGTGGGGGAACATTTATCTGGCTGGCGTTGGCCTCGTGGGGTTGGCAGGGCACTGGCAGCTGGTAAAGAGACGCTCTGCTTCTATGCTGCTGCGCTGGGAAGTGCTTCTTGAAGCGGAGAATCACCAACTGGCTAAATTTTACCGTTTTGTTCAGTCGTTTGCAGAGGTCCCACATGTCGAAGTGAAAATTAAACGCCGGCGTTGGCTGGCCTCGCTTGTGGACAAATTAACCCATAAGCAGGAAAATACGTATTTGTATCTGTACGGCAAGGCTTTTGTTCGTTCGGGAGAATACGCAGGTATGTTTATCCGTCTGCTTGTGGTCTGCGGACTGGTCATGTACGCTTTTGCTCCGGAATGGATGCGCCTTGGGATTGGCGGATTGTTTCTTTATATGACCGCTGTGCAGCTTCAGGCTTTGAAAAGCCATTATGCTACTATTGACTGGCCGGACCTTTATCCTGTCCCGGCCGCTTGGAAAGAGGGGGCATTCATCACGTTTACGAGAGCGCTTTTGGCGGTCCAGGGAACAGGGATTGTCCTGCTTCATGTATGGATTGGACAATCGCTCCTCGGGACAGCAGCACTTATTTTATGTGTAGCGCTGCTTCTTCTATATTATCCCCGGTGGGTTACCCGGAGAAAGCAAAAAGAGATGGTATAAATGACGACAGGCCCCCTTTCTAGTAACAGAAAGGGGGCCTGCGATTATGAAGAAGCGCCGGGGTATTCCAAAACAGCTCTTCCGATGACCTGGGCTGCGGTGAGCATAGCGCGTTCATCAATATCGAATTTTGAATGATGGTGCGGATACGTTGTTTCCCAGTCCGGATGACCGGCTCCTGTGAAGAAATAAGTGCCTTTCACATGCTGGAGGTAATGCGCGTAATCCTCTCCGGCCATTGATGGGCTCATATACTCTGTATTCTGTACTGATTCCGTTTTTTTAGCACATTCAGCAATAAACCGGGCTTCCTGATGGTGGTTGTCGACCGGCGGATAGCCGCGAAGGTATTCATAGTCAGCTTCAGCTCCGGCAGCTTCGCAAATGCCATGGACGATTTTTCCGATTTCTTCTTCGAACACATCCCGCACGTTTTCATCAAAGCAGCGGGTGGTGCCGGTAAGCTTCGCGCTGTCGGCAATCACGTTAAAGGCGTTGACAGCTTCGAAGGAGCCGACGGAAAGGACTCCTGAATGAAGTGGATCGAGACGGCGACTGACAATCTGCTGCAGACTGGTGACCACCTGGGAGCCGAGCACGATAGCATCTTTGGTGAGGTGCGGCTGGGCCCCGTGTCCGCCCTTGCCGCGAATCGTAATATGAAAGCGGTCTGAAGCGGCCATCATCGGCCCTTCGCAGTACTGCACAGTGCCATAGGGAACCGTCGCCCATAGATGAGTGCCAAAAATGACGTCCACTCCTTCCAGGCAGCCGTCCCGGATCATTTCAATCGCACCGCCGGGAGCGTATTCTTCCGCGTGCTGGTGAATGAAAACGATGGTACCGCTCAGGTTGTGTTTTTCTTCTTGAAGGGCTTTGGCCAGCACAAGCAGATAGGCAGTGTGGCCGTCATGGCCGCAGGCATGCATAATCCCGTCAACTTTCGAAGCGAAAGGAAGGCCCGTGTTTTCCTGAATGGGCAGAGCGTCAAAATCAGCCCGGAGAGCAATGACGGGACCAGGATTTTCACCGCGGAGAACGGCGGTGACACCGCGCCCGCCTACATCAGTACGGACGTCATGTCCCAGCTGCCGGTGATAATCGGCTATGTAGGCAGGCGTATGCTCTTCCTCAAAAGAAAGCTCGGGGTACTGGTGCAGATACCTGCGAATCTCCACCATTTCGGGGTAAAGCTCTTCTAATCTGGTAAATAAATTGCTCACAGAAGTTCACATCCTTTAATGAAACGTAATAAGCATAGGGAAAATAATTATGTCTCGGTACAGGAGTAGCGTATAATAGACAAGTAAGCTGTATAGTATTTTCTAATCATACATGATCCCATCAGGAAAATAAAATAAGCAAATTTGGAACGGCCAGGCAGTCTGCTGCGTATATTTATAAAATCAATCAAAGAAGGGCGGAAAGAAAGCATGAGCCAAAGAATCGGTTTTGTAGGACTGGGTATTATCATTGCCGGTGTAAGTATCGTGTCTTCCCAGCTCGGTTTTGACGCGAGTCTATTCATCTGGCCAATCATTGCATTAAGCCTTGCTTGCTTTTTTGTTTCCCAGCGGAACTACTGGCTTGGTGCTATGTTTGTCGGCCTCGCCCTTTTGCATGTGTCCAATCGGGCGGACGTACCTTTTATATTCACTGCAGTGATCACTATCCTTTTTCTGGCGGGCCTTATCTTATTTTATTTCTGGTGGAATAACTCCCGCAGGGAAATAGATATCGATAAAGACCTGGACACTTCCGCGGAAAGAAATAAAAGCAGAAAAAGGTCTTCCACTAAAGAGGAGGTGCGCCGGGCCGGAGAGGAGCGGGCGTTTCCGGAGCACCGGCGTTTTCTGGCAGGACAGTGCGTGTATATAAAAAAACCTTTCAGGATGAGTGAAGCTTCTGTCCAATACGGAGCGGGCGAAGTAATCGTTGATTTTTCGAAAGCCAAAACAGAAGAAGAAACGGTTCCTGTAAAGATCAGCGGGATGATCGGAAGTATTAAGCTTTTTGTTCCTGAAAACTGGGATGTGAACATTGACGCCAAAACGCTTGTGGGCGAAACAAAAGTGCTTGGTTATAAGGAAGAAGGCATCAAGTCAGCTATGAAAGTTGAGCACAGGGCGAAAAAACAGGCCGGGATAACGCTCAATATCCATGCAGAGCTTGTCATCGGAAGCATCCAGGTTAAGTACGCAAAACAACCTGCTGTTTCAATGTAACTTAACGCAATGCCTGCCGACTAAAGCAGGGTGGAACATTTGTGTAAAAAGCGAGGGTGGCAGAGTTCATGAATAAACGAAAATGGGGAAAACGGCTGTTAATAGCAGCGGCCGTTTTTCTTCTGGTGTTTGGTATATACTTATCCTCTGTCGTAATCGGCGCTGCTGCGATCAGTGAAAAGCAGCTGACCATGAATGAAACAACAACCATTGTCGATGACAATGGCGAAAAGCTGGCTGAGCTTTATTCAGAGGACAGGGAAGTTATAGAAGAAGAACAAATACCGGACCATGTAAAAGAAGCATTTATATCCATTGAAGACATTAGATTTTATGATCATCAGGGTATTGACCCGAGGGCAATCGCGCGCGCGCTGTACCGGGATATTTTAGCTGGCGGCATCGTAGAGGGCGGAAGTACAATTACCCAGCAGCTGGCGAAAAACGCCTTTCTTTCGAGCGACCAGACGTTTTTACGTAAAACGAAGGAAGTGCTGATTGCTATGGGTCTTGAGAAGAAGTTTTCCAAAGATGAAGTAATGGGCTACTATTTAAACCAAATTTACTTCGGGCACGGGGCGTATGGAATCCAGTCTGCATCGCAGCAGTATTTTGGTAAGGACGCTTCCGAATTAAATGTCGAAGAAGGCGCCATGCTTGCGGCTATGGTAAAGGGGCCGAGCAACTATTCACCGGTGGATGAGCCCGAGGAGGCCAAAGAACGCAGAGATACCGTTATTGCTATAATGGAACGCGAAGGGTACATATCAGAAGAAGAAAAAGCAGCAGCAACTTCTGCGTCCCTTCCTTCCGGGCTCCAGGAGCAGCAGACGCATCCGGAATACTATACGTATGTGGATATGCTCATGAAAGAAGCCCAGGAAAAATACAACATTGAGCCGGAAGAAATTTACAAAGGCGGTTACACGATACAGGTGCCGATGAATGAGGATATGCAAAAAGCCTCCTATTCTCTTATGCAGCAGGAAGCGTATTATCCGGACGGCTCAGAGGATGCAGAGAGTGCCTTTTTTATGATGGATCACAGTACCGGCGGAGTGGTGGCAGTGCAGGGCGGGCGTGATTACGAACGCCAGGGTATGAACCGGGCTGAGGTACAGCGGCAGCCGGGTTCCGCGTTTAAACCACTTGCCGTGTACGGGCCGGCGCTCGAATCGGGCGATTATGAGCCATATTCAGTGCTCAAGGATGAACAATTAGACTATGACGGTTATTCACCTAAAAATAACAGCGGCGAATACCAGGGCGAAGTAACAATGAATGAAGCACTGGAGCAGTCCATCAACACGTCAGCGGTGTGGCTGTACGACAAGCTTGACCGCAGCGCCACGAATAATTTTTTACAGGATACAGGCATTGAGCCTCAGGGGGAAGGACTGGCGACAGCGCTTGGCGGTCTGGAAAACGGCGTCACCCCTGCGCAGTTAACCGAAGCGTACACCACCTTTTCAAATAACGGGACAAAAACTGAGCCGTACTTTATTACAAACATCAAAGACCGAAACGGAAACATTATTGCAGAAAACGAAACCAAAGAGAAGGAAGTGATGGACCCGCAGAATGCGTGGTACATGACCCGTATGCTTGAAAATGTAGTAGAAAACGGCACAGCTTCAGCCGGAAATACATCTTATGATTTAGCGGGCAAAACAGGAACGACCTCGTTTGAAGCAGTCGAAGACGGGGCGAGGGATGCTTGGTTCGCCGGCTATACACCGCAGTGGACCGGCACGCTCTGGATGGGTTACGATCAGACGACTGAGGACAATTATTTAACCGGGGGGAGTGCCCATGCGGTGGAGCTGTTCAAATCTATTTTAAATGAAACACCTGCTGGGGACAGTGCTGTAGAGTTTGAAAAGCCGGAGGGCGTAAGGGATCTTGAAGAGCCTGTGGAGCTTCCGGAGATCGATTCGCTCGAAGGTGATTTAACATTCGCCGGAGACGGCTTCTTAAATGTCGAGCTTACATGGGAAGCGTCTGAAGACGACCGCGTCAATTACACGATTTACGAAGTAACAGGCGGGGAACGTGAAGAAATTGACCAGGTTCGGGGACAGGGAAGCTATACGATTCAAAATGCAAACCCGTTTAATTTACGGGAGTATGTGGTCATACCTTCCTATGAGCCTACAAACCAGAAAGGAAACGAGTCAAATACGGCTGAAGTCCAGGCCCGTTCTATTTTTGGGATAGGAGGATGACAGCTACAGGGCAGCCTTGAAGGGCTGCCTTCGTCTGTTCATGAATTTTTTATGAATGTTGGTGAAATACACTATACATGACAGGAACAATCAAGTTATGGTAAAAACAGAAAAGGTGATTGTGCGAACTTGAGTGGTGAGCAGGCAGAGAGGAAGTGCCAAAAAATGAAAGAGACTATATACAATAATACTTTTTTAGAAGCAGCAGGAGGAAACTATACTGGCCACGTGCCGGTATGGTACATGCGGCAGGCGGGCAGGTCCCAGCCGGAATACCGTAAATTGAAAGAGCAGTATTCGTTGGTGGAGATTACCCATGACCCCGAGCTGTGTGCGTACGTAACCCGGCTGCCGGTGGAACAGTACCAAAACGATGCGGCAATTTTATATAAAGACATTATGACCCCGCTGCCGTCTATCGGCGTAGATGTGGAAATAAAGCCGGGAGTCGGCCCGGTGATTGACCGTCCGATCGAAACACTGGCCGATGTACAGAAGCTTGGTGCGCTTGAGCCTGAAAAGGATATTGACTATGTACTTGAAACTATCCGTTTGTTGCGCGAGCAGCTGAATGTGCCGTTGATCAGCTTCAGCGGGGCTCCTTTTACCCTAGCGAGTTACATGATTGAAGGCGGCCCGTCGAAAAATTACCACCGGACGAAAAGCTTTATGTACTCCCAGCCGGATGCCTGGTTTGCTTTAATGGATACGCTCGGCGATATGGTTATCCGGTACGCTGGTGCCCAAATACAGGCCGGTGCCCAGGCGATTCAAATTTTCGACTCCTGGGTCGGGGCGCTGAATGCTCCGGATTACCGCCAGTATGTGAAGCCTGTCATGAGCAGGATATTTGCGGCTCTGGAAGAAAAGAATGTGCCGGTTTCTATGTTTGGCGTCGGAGCCGGCCATCTGCTCGAAGATTGGAACGATCTGCCCCTTTCCATTATTGGACTGGACTGGCGGACCTCCATTCTTGAAGCGAGGAACCGGGGGGTTACAAAGACACTTCAGGGCAATCTGGATCCGAGCCTGCTGCTTGCCCCGTGGCCGGAAATAGAGAAAAGAGCGGCTGCCATTATTGATGAGGGCATTCAGCATCCCGGATTTATTTTTAATTTGGGTCACGGTGTATTTCCGGATGTGAAGCCGGAAACGTTGAAACGTTTAACAGCTTTCGTTCATGAATATTCGAAAGAACAATTGGAGGGAAGACGATGAAAAAGAAAACCGGCCTTTTGGTTATGGCTTACGGAACTCCGAGAAGCCTTGACGAAGTGGAAAGCTATTATACCCATATCCGTCGCGGAAATAAGCCTTCCGAAGAAGCGTTGGAGGACCTTGTTTCCCGATATAAAGCAATCGGAGGTGTTTCGCCGCTTGCAAAAATCACGGAGGACCAGGCTTACGGTTTGGGCGAAGTGATGAATGAACGCCATCCTGATCGTGAATTTCATGTATATATCGGTTTAAAGCATATCGATCCATTTATCGAAGATGCTGTCGCTGAGATGAAAAAGGATGGTATCGAAGAGGCATACAGCATTGTATTGGCGCCGCATTTTTCAACCTTCAGCGTGAAGTCCTATAACGGGCGAGCCCAGGAAGAATCTTTCCGTATCAATGGTCCGGCGATTCACAGCGTAGAAAGCTGGTATGACCAGCCGAAGTTTCTGCATTACTGGGCGGAGCGGGTACGTACACTGCTTGACGGACTCGATGAAGAAAAAACATGTGTAATTTTTTCTGCCCACAGTCTTCCAGAGAAAATTATTGCGAAAGGTGACCCGTATCCGGAGCAGCTGAAAGAAACAGCTCAATGGATCGCGGAGCGGGCGAATGTCAAGCACTATGATATTGGCTGGCAAAGTGAGGGGAACACCCCGGATCCGTGGCTCGGACCGGATGTGCAGGACTTGACGAAGGATCTGCATCATCAATACGGCTACGAGTCGTTTGTCTACTGCCCGGTTGGGTTTGTGGCCGATCATCTCGAAGTGCTGTTTGATAACGATGTTGAGTGTAAAGACGCTTGTGATAGTGTGGGAGCGGCGTACTACCGGCCGGAAATGCCAAACAGCCAGCGTGAATTTTTAGAGGCGCTTGGCGATGCGATTGATTCGTTAGTAGAACAAAAAGTTTCTTCATAATTTAAAAAGGCACCCTTTCGTCAGCGAAAGGGTGCCTTTTATATACTCTAAGCTTTTCCTTCCTTTTTTAATCTGCCGGCAAGCACATAAAGTATAGCCAACGTGACAAAATGGGAGGAGAAATCATTTTGATCCTGCTGCGGATAGACTTCAACGAAATCCATGCCACAAACACCGTAACTACCGAATTCGTGAATGAGAGTGAGCAGCTGTTCGGGATGGAGCCCGTTAGCATCTGCCGGGCCTCCCGGGTTATAGGCATAATCTAAAATATCGCTGCAGATACTTAAATACACTTCATCGGTCCCATCAGCGGCGATATCATAAACTTCCTTAGCAAATGCTTTTAAATCAGGAGCGCTCCGGATTTTATCAATGGTAATCGTAACGGCTCCTGCCTCTTTGGCGGATCTGCCGTTAACGGCTTTATTACGTGGGCCGTGAATGCCGAGATGCACAAGACTTTCATTTCTCACCTGCTCATATTCATACATACGGGCGAACGGGGAGCCGCGCCCAAATTCGTCTCCCATCGATTCATCGTTATTATCAAAATGGGCGTCGATATGGATGATACCAATTTTCTTACCAGTAGTTTCACCAAGAGCCCGTACCACCGGGTAAGTGATGCCGTGATCACCTCCAAGGCCAACCGGAAAAGTGCCGGAAGCCCATAAAGACGAAGCGAATGATTGAATCGTTTCCATAGTGGCAGGTACGTCAGCTGGAATAGTGGAAACGTCACCGGCATCTGCGAGACTGTAGTGACTTAGTACGTCAATATCGTCAAGCTCCGGCAGGTAGCCGCTGTAACGTTCGGAGCACTGGCGGATTACCTTCGGGCCAAGCTCGCATCCTGTATACGCTCCCCAGGTAACAGCTCCCTCCCACGGCACTCCGTAAATAGTAGCGTGATAGTTTGCTGCCTGCGCCAAATCCTTTGCTACCGAAGAAGCATGAAGGAAGGTCGGTGTATTTCCGTAAATGAGCGGTCGATTCATATGTCAGCACCCTCTCTGTGTATGGTTTCTAATATATAGGGAGTGAAGAAGTGTACATGCCCGGATACGTTTACCCCGTGACATGTGATACAATAAAGTGTACCATATGTGAGTAGTTTTGCGTTCGAAGCAGAGGGACAAAACGATACAGGGGCAACGTGGAAAGGCGGGGAGCTCAGATGAACGCTGAAGAAAAATTGGAGATATTGAAGCATTCCCGTCACGACTGGATGAATGTCCTTCAGCTGCTGAAAACACATGCTGCGCTTGGCAAAATAGAGGAGCTTCAAAGAGTGATCGAAAAGACGACGTTTAAAGCCTCCCATGAAGCCAAGCTGTCAAATGTACAGGCTCCGGCGTTTGCTTTGGAGCTGATCACGTTTCACTGGGAAGAGCACTGGTTTTCCATCGATTTTGAAGTGGAGGATGCATTCAGTGCCCGGCCGGATGATCAAATTTGGACTCGTTTTTTTCAAGGTTTGGCATCATGCATTGATGAGCAGGCCGAGCGCACGCGAGATAACCACCTCGAAATTTCCATCAACCAGAATGACGGGGGGGGTTCCGTGTCTGGAACTGGATTTTGAAGGAGAATTAAAGAGCCCGAAGAGGCTTGAGCAATGGATACGAAAAGAGTCCGTAATGATAGATATGATTGAGTATATAGAAGTAAGTAAAGAACACCTATATTGCGTCATTGTCGATCAAGCAGGCGGTCAGAAAGAATACTAATGAGGTGAATGAGTTGTTTGTAGATCACGTAAATTTATATGTAAAAGGCGGCGATGGCGGAGATGGCATGGTCGCCTTTCGTCGGGAAAAGTATGTTCCGGACGGCGGGCCCGCCGGAGGCGACGGAGGCAGAGGCGCGGATGTAGTTTTTGAGGTGGACGAAGGACTCAGAACATTGATGGACTTTCGGTATCAGCGCCACTTTAAAGCAAAGCGCGGAGATAACGGCCGATCCAAGAACCAGCACGGTAGAGGCGGAGAAGACTTAATCGTCCGTGTGCCGCCGGGCACCATCATCCGCGACCGCAACTCCGAGGTCATGATCGCGGATTTAACAGAGCATAAACAGCGGGTAGTAGTGGCAAAAGGCGGCCGTGGCGGTCGTGGAAACACCCGATTTGCTTCGCCTTCCAACCCTGCTCCGGAGATCAGTGAAAAGGGCGAGCCCGCGGAAGAAAAAGACATTCAGCTGGAGCTGAAGGTACTGGCAGATGTTGGTCTTGTCGGTTTCCCAAGTGTTGGAAAATCCACGCTTTTGTCCATTGTCTCAGCGGCTCGGCCAAAGATTGCTGACTACCCCTTTACCACGCTAAAGCCGAACCTTGGAGTGGTGGACGCCGGGCAAGGAAAAAGCTTCGTAATGGCAGATCTTCCGGGACTTATTGCCGGAGCTCATGAAGGCGTTGGGCTTGGAGCCCAATTTTTGCGGCATATTGAACGGACGCGGGTGCTTGTGCATATTGTGGATATGGCTGGCGAGCTTGAAGGCCGGGACCCGTTTGAGGATTTTCAGCAAATTAATGCGGAGCTGCGGGAGCACAACCTTCGGCTGCTTGAACGCCCAATGGTAGTAATGGCTAATAAAATGGATATGCCAGGTACAGACCAACAGCTTGAAGAGTTTAAAAAGAAGCTCCCGGAAGGCATTGAAGTTTTTCCAGTATCCACGCTTAGAAAGCAGGGTATTCAACCGCTTCTGCAAAGAGTCGCGGACCTGGTGGAAACGACTCCTGCGTTTCATTTATACGACGAAGAGGATCAGGAAGAAAAAGTGGTGTACACGCTCGATGAAAAAGAAGCTCCGTTTTATATCGGCCGTGCCGACGACGGTGCTTATGTATTGTACGGGCCGGACATCGAAAAGCACTATAGGATGGCGGACCTCTCCCACGAAGATTCGATGCAGCGCTTTTCGAGAAAAATGCGCAACATGGGCGTCGACGAAGCGCTGCGCGAACGCGGTGCTAAGCACGGAGATACAGTAAGATTATTAGATTTTGAGTTTGAATTTGTTGATGGATAACCAGCCAGTATAAATCAGAGTATAAAAGAGTGTGGTGAAAGCAGTGGCAGACAGAATTGATCATTTCTACCTTGTACGGGAAGATCTGTTGACAGATGCAATGCAAAAAACGTTGGAAGCAAAAGCACTGCTCGAAAGCGGGAAAGTGCACAAGGTAGCGGAAGCGGTACAGCATGTGGATCTGAGCCGCAGCGCGTTTTACAAATACCGGGATGCTATTTTCCCGTTCCATACGATGATACAGGAGCAGATTATTACATTATCGATTCAGCTTGCCGATCGTTCCGGTTCCCTTTCGGAACTGCTTCGTATTGTGGCAGAAGCGAATTCGAACGTACTGACCATTAATCAGACGATCCCGCTGCAGGGAAGGGCAAACATTACATTGACTGTCGACACTTCAGCGCTCAGTCTGGAAATCCGTGACTTTGTACGTAAAATTCAAGGGATGGAATTTGTGGAAAAAGCTGAAATAGTGGGATCCGGATCGCTGTAAGGAGTAGAAAGGTAAAGGAGTGGAGAGAGTGAAGCGAGTGGGATATCTTGGTCCGAGAGGAACTTTTACAGAAATGGCGGCCCGGGTGCTTTTTGATGAGCAGCTGCTTGAGCCCTTTGATACAATTGCAGAAGGGATGAAGCGGGCAGAGCAGCAGGAGATAGATCTTGCTGTCGTACCGCTTGAAAACGCAATCGAAGGATCGGTGAATGTGACTCTTGACTATTTAATTCATAAACATGAGCTGCCGATTATTGGAGAAGTAACTGTGCCGATTGAACAGCACCTGCTGGCTCTTCCAGAAAATAAAGAACACTGGGAGCAGGCGGAATTTGTACATTCACACCCGCATGCTATCGCCCAATGCCATGAATTTTTAACCCGGTGGATGCCGGAAACAAAAGCCCAGTTTACGAATTCCACAAGTGCTGCTGCAAAGAAGCTGAGTGAAGGTACGGCCGGAGGCGTGGTAATTGCGACCAGGCTTGCTGCCGAGCAGTATGGCCTGGAGGTTGTAAAGGAAAACATTCATGACTATACGAATAATCATACACGCTTTGTGGTGCTTGCAGGCAGCGATGAGCGAACAGAAAATCTTTCGGATGAAAAGAAAATAACAGAGCGGACGACGATGGTGATCACGCTGCCATCTGACTACCCTGGCGCATTGCATCAGGTGCTGGCAGCTTTTTCATGGCGGAAATTAAATCTGACAAAAATTGAATCCCGGCCAATGAAGACCGGGATTGGAAATTACTTTTTTGTGATGGATGTGGAACAGCCCGAAGATGATGTACTGATCCCCGGAGTCATTGCTGAACTTGAAGCCCTCGGATTCGGCGTACGGGTTCTCGGGCACTATCCGTGCTTTGAACTCTCTTCGACAGAAGCGAAAGTAAATAGCAGGACAACAGGCTAATCGTCTTCATCGATCAGGTAGCCGTGTTTTTGCAAAGCATCAAGCAGAACGTTGAACTGGGCGTGTGAAGAAATTTCAATTGTATGAAGGTGTACCCCGGCGGTCAGTTCTGAGAGCATGGAAGCATTTGTCCTTCTCATATTTTCAATAAAACGGTCCGCGCCGATCCGGCTTTCAATCATTAAGGATGCGGTAATGTCCCCGTAAACGGGGTGCTCAACGGATACGTCGAGAACCTTCCCCCCGTGATCAACGATTAAGTACAGCTCCTGCAGTGTACTATCCGGATCGGAAGGGTGGGAGACGGCGATACGCTCCTGTACCGTTTGGCCTGCTTCATTGTTTTTCATGATAATGTAGCCCTGAGAAGTAGCGAGAATCGGCTGGCCCTGTGCTTTTAGTAATGACATGTCCTGAACGATCACCTGTCTGCTGACGCTGGCCTTTGAGGCAAGAGAGTTCCCGGTCAACGGCCGGGTAGACGTTTCAAGCCATTCGAGCAGCTGTTTGCGCCGGTCCGCTCCAAGCATTTTTTTCGATGAATGATTAGGCATGGTAATACCTCGCTTTGTTGGTTGCTAATATATATCATAGCGGTAATATGTTTTTATTGTAAATTAAAAGTTGCCGCCGGTTCGTTTTGTGCCGGTCGGTAAAGACAGGAAAGGAGAACCGCCAGTGGCAGGACATTCAAAATGGAACAACATTAAACGGCGTAAAGAAGCCCAGGATTCCAAACGAGCAAAAATTTTCACGAAAATGTCGAAGGAAATTTTCGCCGCTGTCCGGGAAGCAGGGGATGACCCGGACCAGAATCTTCGTTTGCGTATGGCGATTACAAAAGCCCGGGCAGCAAACATTCCGAATGAAAATATAACGCGGACGATTAAAAAAGCAAATGGCCAGGATCAAAGTGTTCAATACGAAGAAATGACATACGAAGGATATGGACCCGGCGGGGCAGCTGTAATGGTAAAAGCGTTAACAGATAATAAAAACCGGACTGTGGCCGATATTCGTGCTGCCTTTAATAAAAACGGAGGCAATCTTGGTGAAAACGGCTGCGTGTCTTTTCTTTTCAATAAAGAGGGCTTTCTTGTGGTAGATCGTGAGGATATAGAAACTGATGAAGACACGTTCATGCTTGAAGCGGTGGATGCTGGAGCGAATGATGTGGATTACGATAATCACGGCTTTTACATTTACACCGCGCCTGGCGATTTTGAAGCCGTGAAAGGCGCAATGGAGCGCACGTATCATTTTTCCACGGCTGAAGTTACTATGATCCCGGAGACCAAAGCCCATTTAGAAGACGAGCATGCCAGAAAGATGCTAAGGCTGATTGATACGCTTGAAGATAATGATGATGTGCAGAGTGTATATCACAATTTTGAAGCAGAAGAAGAGCAGATGGAACGCCTGGAAGTTTCCCCGTGACCTTTCACCCTGGTGGTGAAAGGTTTTTGTTGTCCAAGCATATGAGGAACTGCTCCAATAGTTATTTTTCAATCAGCAATATTTTTGCTATGATATAGGAAAACATGTTCGCATTTCAATAAGGCAAGGAGAGGACCGTAGTGATCGAATTCGTAAAGGGACGTGTAGATCATATAAAAGGAGACACCATTACGATTGAAAATAATGGGATCGGCTATTTAATCTATTGCTCCAATCCTTTCGTATTTAACGGCCAGCAGCCGGAGGAAGAGACAGTAGTATATACATATCAGTATGTAAAAGAAGACGTGAACCGCCTGTACGGCTTTCGGTCGCGAAAAGAGCGCGAGTTGTTTGAACAGCTCCTGCAGGTATCAGGGATAGGGCCAAAGGGCGCTCAGGCGATCCTTGCATCCGGAGACCCGGGGCAGGTTGTAGGAGCCATCGAAAACGAAGATGAAACGTTTTTGACCAAGTTTCCCGGTGTCGGGAAAAAAACAGCAAAACAGATGATTATTGACCTGAAAGGAAAACTTACCGGCGTGTATGATGCAGTAACCATAGCGGGAGCGCCGGTCTCTCTGCTTGATGAGCAGCAGCCTGGCGGAGACCTTGAAGAAGCACTTGAAGCCCTGGCGGCTCTTGGCTATGGAGAAAAAGAAATCAAAAAAGTGCGCCCTCACTTGGAAAAAGAAGAGCTGAGTGCAGATGAATATGTGAGAAAAGCACTGCAATGGATGCTTACTTAGCAGAAAACGGAGGAGGAAAAATTCTTGGAAGATAGAATTGTTTCTCAGGAAGCAGAATCGGGAGAAGATTTAGTGGAACAAAGCATCCGGCCGGATAGGTTGCGTGAGTATATCGGCCAGCGGAAGGTAAAAGAAAACTTGGAGGTGTTTATTGAAGCCGCAAAGCTCCGGGAAGAACCGCTTGATCATACGCTGCTTTATGGCCCGCCAGGACTGGGGAAAACAACGCTTGCTATGATTATTGCAAACGAAATGGATGTGAATATACGGACAACCAGCGGCCCCGCCATTGAACGCCCAGGGGACCTGGCAGCGGTCATGACGGCTCTTGAGCCTGGCGACGTTCTTTTTATTGATGAGATCCACCGCCTCCCCCGGGCGGTGGAGGAAGTGCTCTATCCGGCGATGGAGGATTTTTGTATTGATATTGTAATCGGCAAGGACAGCACGGCACGTTCCGTGCGGCTTGACCTTCCTCCCTTCACGCTGATCGGCGCCACTACAAGAGCTGGCCTGCTGTCCGCGCCGCTCAGGGACCGGTTCGGGGTGCATGCGCGCCTGGAATACTACGTGGAAGAGGATCTGGCTGAAATTGTCCGGCGCTCGGGAGATTTATTCCAGCTTGATATTGATAAAGGCGCAGCGTATGAGCTTGCCAGAAGATCACGGGGGACTCCCCGGGTGGTGAATCGGCTGCTGCGCCGGGTGCGGGATTTTGCCCAGGTGCAGGGGGATGGAAGCATTACGATGGAGCTGGCAAATCATGCGCTTGAACGCCTGCAGGTGGATAAACTCGGCCTTGACCATATTGATCATAAATACCTGCTCGGTTTAATTGAAACCTTCAGAGGGGGACCGGCCGGAGTGGAAGCAATAGCAGCAAAAATCGGAGAGGAGGCCCATACGCTTGAAGATGTGTATGAGCCGTACTTGATGCAGATCGGATTTTTGCAGCGGACACCGCGTGGAAGAAAAGCAGCTCCGCTTGCTTACGAGCATTTCGGTTATCCATATCAGGGCGAAAATGAATGAGCCATGTTTAAGAAGCCAGCACTTTGAGGTGCTGGATTTCTTTCGTGCATAAATCAGTAAATTCTTATATAATAGCTTTTGGTTTTACGTGATTGAACGAATAGGAAGGGTTAGCCATGAATATAAATGAATTTGATTTTGAACTGCCGGAGGAACTGATTGCGCAGCAGCCGCTGAAGGAACGGGATCAGTCCCGGCTGCTTGTAATGAATACGGGTGCGCGGACGATTGCCCATGAACGTTTTCATCAAATTGAAGATCATCTTGAAGCCGGCGACTGTTTAGTGCTCAACAACACGAAAGTGTGGCCGGCAAGGCTGATAGGAGAAAAAAAGGAAACCGGTGCCGGAATTGAAGTGCTGCTTCTGCAGCAGGAAGGTGACACTTGGGAGACGCTTGTAAAACCGGCGAAAAGAGTTAAGCCGGGAACCGTAGTCACTTTCGGGGATGGCCGTTTGACCGCAGAATGCACGAAGGTGCTCGAGCATGGGGGCCGCGAGATGGTGTTCACGTATGACGGTATTTTTCTTGAAATTCTTCAGGAGCTCGGTGAAATGCCGCTGCCTCCTTATATTAAAGAAAAAATCGAAGACCAGGACCGGTACCAGACCGTATATGCCGAGCATTACGGCTCCGCTGCGGCTCCTACGGCAGGGCTTCACTTTACGACCGAGCTGCTTGAACGCTTAAAAGCAAAAGGGGTGCAAACGGCGCATTTGACGCTGCATGTCGGCCTCGGAACGTTTCGCCCGGTATCTGCTGAAACGGTAGAGGAGCATGATATGCACGCGGAATTTTATCATCTTCCGCAGGAAACTGCCGAAATTTTAAATGAAACGAAATCGGCGGGCAAACGTATAATTGCAGTGGGGACGACGTCAGCGCGTACGCTCGAAACCGTGGCAGGCAAACAGGAAAATGAATTTATGGAAGCAAGGGGCTGGACGGATATTTTCATTTATCCAGGCTACACGTTCCGGGGAATCGACGCTCTTTTGACAAATTTCCATCTGCCAAAGTCTACACTAGTAATGCTTGTGAGCGCTCTGGCCGGAAAGGAATTTCTTTTCCGGGCCTACGAAGAAGCCATACGCGAGAGGTACCGTTTTTTTAGTTTTGGGGATGCAATGCTTATACACTCGGGAGGAAATAACGAATGACCGCAGTAACATATGAACACATTAAGACATGCCGGCAGTCAGGAGCGCGGCTCGGTAAAGTACACACACCGCACGGGTCATTTGACACTCCTGCTTTTATGCCGGTTGGGACGCTGGCCACTGTAAAAACATTGAGCCCGGAAGAACTGGAATCGATGGGTGCAGGAATGATTTTGAGTAACACGTATCATTTATGGATACGGCCCGGCGAAGATATTGTGGAGGAAGCCGGGGGCCTGCATAAATTCATGAACTGGAACAAACCAATTCTCACCGATTCCGGAGGGTTTCAGGTCTTCAGCCTGAGCAAACTGCGGGATATTAAAGAAGAAGGGGTCCATTTCCGAAACCATATCTCCGGCGCGAAATTATTTCTTTCCCCCGAAAAAGCGATGCAGATTCAAAACTCTCTTGGAGCCGACGTGATGATGGCTTTTGACGAATGTCCGCCTTACCCGGCCGAGGAAGAATACATGAAAGCATCTGTTGAACGTACAACCAGATGGGCCGAACGGTGCCTTGAAGCGCACACGCGTCCAAAAGATCAGGCGCTGTTTGGCATCGTACAGGGCGGAGATTACCAGCATTTGCGTGAAAAATCCGCAAAAGAGTTGATTTCAATGGACTTTCCGGGTTACGCTATAGGCGGATTATCTGTTGGAGAGCCGAAAGAAACGATGAACCGAGTGTTGGAATATACGGCCCCGCTTCTCCCTCAAAACAAACCACGCTATTTGATGGGAGTCGGGTCGGCAGATGCGTTAATTGACGGATCTATCCGCGGGATAGATATGTTTGATTGCGTTCTTCCAACCAGAATCGGTCGAAACGGAACGTGTATGACAAGCAAAGGCAGATTGGTCGTAAGGAACGCTTCAAATGCCAGGGATTTCCGCCCAATAGATGAGGCATGCAGCTGCTATACGTGCCGCAACTACTCGAGGGCCTACATCCGTCATCTGATCAAAAGTGAAGAAACGTTTGGCGTCCGGCTTACTTCGTACCATAACCTGTATTTCTTACTGTCCTTAATGCAGCAAGTACGCGAGGCTATCCAGCAAGATCGTCTGCTCGACTTCAGAGAAACTTTTTTTGAACAATACGGCTTTAACCGTCCGGATGCTAAAAATTTCTAGATCGGGGAAGCTAATGGGACAAGGGGTGAAACAGTGAGTACAATTATTGTATTGGTTTTGATGTTTCTCATATTCTATTTCCTTTTAATTCGTCCGCAGCAAAAGCAGCAGAAACGGATCAAGGAAATGCATGCAAATCTGCAGAAGGGTGACCATATCGTTACTATTGGCGGTATACACGGCACCATTGATGCTATTGATGAAAACAAAATCATCGTGGACGTAGACGGCAGCATGAAATTAACGTTTGACCGGAACGCGGTCCGCGAAACAGTAAATGAATAGTTGGTATAGAATGTAATTCCCGTTTGTGAGTAAACGGGAATTTTTTCATCCTGTGAGAAAAGTTTGTTTGCCACATCTTCATGGTTCAGTATAATGAAAAGCAGGAGGTGCTCTATGGAAAAAGAATGGGAAGAATGGAAACCAGTTGTTTATCCTGCCCTTGAAAGCAAAGTGAAGGAATTTGAAAGCCTCGGCTATAAGAACATACATATCAATGAAATCTGGGAAATGAGCATACGCCAAATGAAGAAGCACCAGGATGCGCCGGCGTTGCATACAATTGTGCAAACAATCCTCCACATGAAAGCGCACGACTACATGCAACAGAAAACCATTGAGTCATATAAACGAATAGAGGAAAAGAAAAACTATGATGACGCTTTGGAGGATATACTGGCGCAGGTCAGTGGAAATGTAGCAGAAAAGGTCGATTGACATTTAATTCTGCGCATACGTATAATTGCTCTTGTTTGAAAAGCTTAGAGCGGCGTATACAGGGACCTGGAACCAGACGGAAAACTCCGTGCTGGTTTATTTATGGGAGCAGCGGCGTCACGACAACGGCGGATTGAAGCACGGAAGGATGAACCTGTAATGGTAAAGAAATCGCGGATAGTTTATTTCTTTTTAATTATTTTTGCGCTGGCGGCGTTAATGATACCGACCACGGAAAAAATTGTGAACGGTATTGAACTCGGACTTGATCTTCAAGGTGGATTTGAAGTGCTCTATGAAGTGGAGCCGCAGGAAGAAGGACAGGAAATCACAGATGAAACTCTTCAGAATACGGTTGCTGCGTTGACGCAGCGGGTGAACATTTTAGGTGTATCTGAGCCGAATATAACTATTGAAGGGGATAACCGTATACGCGTTCAGCTCGCAGGGGTCGAAGACCAGCAGGCTGCACGGGAGCTGCTTTCCACAGAAGCCGACCTGAGCATTAGGGACGTGGACGATAACGAGCGGCTGTCCGGAAATGATATTCGGGAAAACAGTGCTTCGGTAAACTTCGGCGACGCAAATAACCCTATTGTCACCGTTTCTTTAAAAGATGGGGATCAGTTTGGCGAAGTAACAGAAAATATCATTAACGAGTATTCCCCTCCAAATAATAGGCTGGTGATCTGGCTTGATTATGAAGAGGGAGATTCCTACGAAGAAGAAGCAACGAAGGAAGATCCAAAATTTATTTCTGCCCCCGCAGTAAATGAACCGCTGTATACCCAGGATATTCAGATTGAAGGGGACTTTAGCGTAGAAGAGGCAGAAAATCTTGCGGACATTTTGAATTCAGGCTCGCTTCCTGTAAACCTCGAAGAAGTATATTCGAACTCGGTGGGTGCTTCCTTGGGTGAACAGGCGATGGATAAAACCATTTTTGCGACGTTCATCGGCGTTGGGCTTATTTTCTTATTCATGCTCGTGTATTATCGTTTCACCGGCTTTATCGCTGTGTTAACACTCACCACCTACATTTATTTCGTTCTGGCCGCATTTAACTTTATCCAGGGCGTGCTGACGCTTCCGGGTATAGCGGCTCTTGTTCTCGGGGTCGGTATGGCTGTAGACGCGAACATTATCACATATGAACGGATTAAAGAAGAAATCAAGTACGGCAGGTCTATCTTATCTGCATATCGTTCAGGAGCCAGGCGGTCTCTTGGTACGATTATCGACGCAAACGTCACCACTCTGATTGCCGCCGGTGTGCTTTTCTACTTCGGCACAAGCTCGGTGCAGGGCTTTGCCCTAATGCTGATTGTGAGCATTCTGGTAAGCTTTATTACGGCGGTGCTCGGTACGAGGCTGCTGCTCGGCCTGTGGGTGAACAGCCGGATTTTTAATAAAAAACCGAAAGTGTTTGGCGTAAAGGAGCGTGACATCCATGAACCTTAATAACAGCAAAAAGGTCTTAAAACGGGTGATTCCTTTTGTCAAATTCCGGAACGTCTTTTTTCTGATTACACTTGCATATATTCTTGCCGGGGGTATTTTGTTATCTACAATCGGATTGAATCTGGGTATCGACTTTCAAAGCGGGTCCAGAGTAGAAATTTCAGCACAGGAGCCGTTAACCGAAGAACAGGTGCGCTCGGATTTTGAAGCGGTGGAAGCAAATTTGGAACCGGACGATATCACCCTTGGCGGAGAAAATAATACAATTGCTTCCGCCCGTTTTATCGGGGAGCTTTCCCAGGAAGAGATTGCAGCACTGCAGACGTATTTTGAAGATGAATACGGAAGCATTCCAAATACAAGCACCGTCTCCCCCCAAGTAGGCCAGGAGCTTGCGCAGAATGCGTTCATATCTGTGCTGATTGCTTCGCTCGGTCTGGTGATCTATATTACTATCCGGTTTCAGTTATTATACGGCATCGCTTCGATCGCTGCTTTGCTTCACGATGCGTTCTTCATCATTGGCTTTTTCAGCCTGCTCCAGGTGGAAGTGAATGTGCCGTTTATTGCAGCAGTACTCACGATCGTAGGGTATTCCATTAACGATACGATTGTAACGTTTGACCGGATCCGGGAGAACATGCCGCCGACAGAAGAAATCGAATCGTTTGAAGATCTTGCAGAAGTGGTGGATGTAAGCCTGAACCAGACGCTGGTGCGTTCCATCAATACTGTCTTAACAGTAGTGTTCGCAGCCGCAGCGCTGTTTATCTTTGGCGGTGAAGGTATACATTCGTTTTCTCTGGCCCTCCTGATCGGCCTGGTTGCCGGAACGTATTCCTCCATATTCCTGGCTGCCCAACTGTGGGTGGTCTGGAACTGGAAAAAAATCAAACGTGAGCGGGAAAAGGCTCCGACAGAAGAACCAGAATCTTAACAGGAAAGCTTCCCTTATGAAAGGGAGGCTTTTTATGGTTATTGTTGCAATTATACGGGTATAATAAAGGAGAAAACAGATTGTGAAAGGAGTGAAAAAATGAAAGCACAAACAGGTTTAATCATGGGACTTATTCTAGCACTTATTATCGCTGTTTTTGCCGTGATTAATGTAAATAGTGTAGAAGTGAATTTGTTGTTTGGAACAGGTGAATGGCCGCTGATCATTGTGATTTTGGTTTCTGTATTACTTGGGGCAATGGTGGCAGGATTTCTTAGTATGTTCCGTATTTATAAGCTGAAAGCAGAAGTACGGCGCCTGCGGAAAGCTACGAACGACAATAGTGCTTCTGTCGGTTCAAGAACAGCCGGGACGGCACATGAAAATGACAATAAAGGAAAATCCAGCCGTTCATCGTAAGTGAAATAATTTTTTGCTTCTTTTCCCGTGCACGGGAGAAGAAGCTTTTTTAATAAGTCATGGAGCAGATAAAATGGCTTTTATCCCGTAAGTATTTTCGGTACAATAGTGAGTGCAGAGAATGATCGTTTGAAACGTTAAAGCAGGAAAAGAGGAAGAGAATTATGCTGCAGTCACGAACAAGGTGGCACCAGCCCGAAGTAGACGAACATCTTGCAGAACAGCTCAAAAAGGAACTGAATGTAAGTGTTCTATCTGCCAGGCTGCTTGCTGCAAGAGGATTTGAATCAGCAGAGAAAGTGCGGCAGATGATCCAGAATGACTGGTCTATTGTACATAACCCGTATTTGCTTGATGGAATGGAAAATGCTGTCCGCCGTATTCAGCAGGCGGTGGAAAATAAAGAACGAATTCTTGTCTTTGGCGACTATGACGCAGACGGAGTATCCAGTACTACAATCATGATCCGGCTGTTATCCGAATTGGGAGCTTCGTTTGGCTGGTATATCCCGAACCGGTTTACGGAAGGGTACGGGCCGAACGTTCCCGCTTTTCAATCTGCCCACGATGAAGGGGCGTCTCTCATCATCACCGTAGATACAGGTATTGCAGCTGTTAAAGAAATCCAGACTGCCAACGATTTAGGCATGGATGTTATTATTACTGACCACCATGAACCTCCGCCGGAGCTTCCGCCCGCATACGCGATTATCAATCCGAAAAAGCCAGGCTGCGGCTACCCGTTTAAAGAACTGGCCGGAGTTGGCGTCGCTTATAAACTGGCCCATGCCCTTCTTCCCGAGGAGCCTGTGCACTGGCTCGATATTGTCACACTTGGCACCATCAGCGATCTTGTGCCGCTCGTGGAAGAAAACCGTCTTTTCGTGCAGCATGGGCTGAAGCTTTTAACAAACAGTAAACTTCCCGGTATTCAGGCGTTAAAGCGAATATGCAGTATTGAAGGGGAGCAGCTTGAAGAAGACCACGTCGGCTTTGCGATGGGGCCGCGTTTAAACGCGGCAGGGCGCATGGAAGAAGCGGACCCTGCTGTTCATCTGCTGACCGCAGGTACGCTCGACGAGGCAGAGTCGTGGGCAGAAATGATCGATGACTTGAACAATGAACGCAAATCGCTTGTTGAAAGCATAACTAAGGAAGCGGTAGAGGAAGTAGAATCAAACTATCCGGTAGAAGAAAATCCATTCATTATAGCAGCCGGAGAAGGATGGAATGCCGGAGTGATTGGCATTGTGGCGAGCCGCCTGGTGGAACGGTATTACCGCCCGGTAATTGTCATAAGTATTGACACGGCAACCGGGGAAGCCAAGGGGTCGGCAAGAAGCATCGAAGGCTTCGATATGTTTCAGGAGCTTTCTAAAAATCGTGACCTGCTCCAAAAATTCGGCGGTCACCCTATGGCTGCAGGGATGTCTCTGGATCCGGCTAATATCAACGCATTGAGAGCCCGTATGGCCTCCCAGGTAGAAGAAACACTGAGTCGTGAGCTGCTGGTCCCGGCGACGAATATTGACGTGCACGTTTCGGTAAGTGATATTACAATTGATGCGGTTGAAGATTTGCGGAGTCTTGCGCCATTTGGCGTTGGTAATCCAAAGCCAGTTTTCCGGATTGAAAAAACGCTTCTCGAGTCAGTGAAAACGATAGGAGCCTCGAAGAATCATTTAAAAATGGCGCTTGCAGCCGGTGGGAAAAAACTTGATTGTGTTGGGTTTCATCTCGGCTATTTATCAGAAAGTTTGGCAGAAAACGAAGAGGTTTCTGTCGTGGGGGAACTGAGTATCAATGAATGGAACGGCTTTCGGAAACCTCAATTATTTTTGAGAGATGCGAAGGTGGAGCAGATTCAGGTATTTGACCGCAGAAAGGAAAAAAAGATTTCGTTTCCGGATAATAAAGATACGGCGGTTATTGCTTTTACAGAGGAGCAGAGGCAGACTCTGGCAAAATCCGCAGGAGAAGCTGCTATTCTTAACGGCGCTGATACGGAAGGGGAAGCGCATAGCGCGGTCACTGTAGTGATAGCGGACATGCCAGCTTCTCTCAATGAGCTTAAGCAGGCGCTTGCTTTCTTTCCTAAGGCAGCAAATATTTATGTTTATTTACTGGGCAGAGAAAAGGCCTACTTTCATTCGATGCCTTCAAGAGAACAGTTCAAATGGTATTATGCTTTTCTGAAAAAGCGTGGTTCATTTGATCTGAACAATCAGGGAAGGCAGCTGGCAGAGCACAAGCAGTGGAAAACAGAAGATCTGTTTTTTATGAGCCAAGTGTTTTTTGAATTAGGTTTTGTTAGAATGAAAGATGCAGTTGTCTCGGCAGAAGAGAAGCCTGCGAAAAAGGATTTAACCGATTCCCTTTCCTACCAGGAAAAGATGGAGGCAAGAAATGTTGAACAGGAATTAATGTTCACTCCGTTCTCGCAATTAAAAAAACGGATTCTTTCCTGGCTGCCGGAGAAGGACGAAACTATATTAGATGTAAGGAAGAAGGTAAACCATGGACTTTAAAGATTACATAACAGTGATCGAAGATTTTCCGGAAGAAGGCATTCGATTTAAAGATATTACAACCATGATGCAGAACGGGCCTGTATACCGGGAGGCGATTGACAACATGGTGGAGTTTGCCGGAAAACATGATGTCGATGTAATTGTCGGACCGGAAGCCCGGGGGTTCGTTGTCGGCTGCCCAGTGGCATATGCAATGGAGAAAGCATTTGTTCCAATACGCAAAGAAGGAAAACTGCCGCGGGAAACCATTACGGAAGATTACGGTCTCGAATACGGAGAAGCGAGTCTGTCGATTCATACAGACGCTATTAAGCCTGGCCAGCGGGTGCTCATTACTGATGATCTGCTTGCTACTGG
This sequence comes from Marinococcus halophilus, assembly GCF_002265875.1. Lineage (GTDB taxonomy): Bacteria > Bacillota > Bacilli > Bacillales > Marinococcaceae > Marinococcus > Marinococcus halophilus. The sequence goes on along the minus strand of NZ_NPFA01000003.1, from coordinate 175,770 downwards.
CGGCACTGTGAGAGCTACTGTGCAATTGGTGGAAAAGCTGGGAGGAGTCGTAGCAGGCCTCGCTTTTTTCATTGAGCTCTCCTATTTGGATGCAAGAAATAACAAAGATTTAAATGATTATAGTATTTATTCGTTAGTAACTTTTGACTAATAATAATCCTGTTTTAAGCCCCCCGGCCAATCAGTGGTTCGGGGGTTATTATTATACATAGAGGATTTGGCACAGAAAAAAGCTTGAGGCTTGAAAATAGAGCCAATTAGCGTTATATTTCTTCATATTCAGATATTTATGTCCGGTACATGAAACGTGTATTTATTATAAGGTGGAAAGGTGAGTAAGGGTGATTCCATGACGATTGATGAAGTAATGGAAAAAGCGGGCGTTTATTTATCCGAAGCGAATGTCGCTTTTTTGGATAAAGCTTATCATTATGCAGAAAAAGCCCATCAGGAACAGTACCGGAAGTCAGGCGAGCCTTATATCCTGCACCCTATTCAGGTAGCTGGTATTTTAATAGAACTGCAGTTGGATCCTGATACGATCGCGGCTGCTTTTATGCATGATGTGGTTGAAGATACAGAAGTGACCGTCGAAGACCTCGAACGGGAATTTAACAGTGAAGTTGCCATGCTCGTAGATGGCGTCACGAAGCTGAAAAAAATTAAATACAAATCGAAGGAACAGCAGCAGGCAGAAAACCACCGTAAAATGGTAGTAGCAATGGCCAAAGATATCCGGGTGATTCTTATTAAGCTTGCAGACCGCCTGCATAACATGCGGACACTGAAGCACCTTCCACCGGAAAAACAGCGCCGCATTTCGAATGAAACGCTGGAAATTTTTGCTCCACTTGCTCATCGGCTAGGTATTTCCACCATAAAATGGGAGCTGGAGGATACGGCTCTACGCTACCTCGAGCCCCAGCAGTATTACCGGATCGTGAATTTAATGAAACAAAAGCGCGCCGAACGGGAAGAATACATTGATCAGGTAATTGATAACATTCAGGAAAACGTAAACGATTTAAGAATAAATGCCGAAATGTATGGGCGGCCAAAGCACATCTACAGCATTTACCGAAAAATGGTGAAAGATAAAAAGCAGTTTAATGAAATTTATGATCTGCTGGCTGTACGTATTATCGTTGACAGTATTAAAGACTGCTATGCTGTGCTTGGGATTATCCATACCTGTTGGAAGCCGATGCCGGGCCGGTTCAAAGACTATATTGCCATGCCGAAGGCAAATATGTATCAGTCTCTTCACACGACCGTCATCGGGCCGAACGGCGAACCTCTTGAGGTGCAGATCCGCTCCAGGGAAATGCATCGTATCGCTGAATTTGGTGTAGCAGCACACTGGGCGTATAAAGAAGGTAAAGACGCCCAGAACAAAAAGTCGCTTGAAGACAAGCTCACCTGGTTTCGTGAAATTCTGGAATGGCAGGATGATACACCGGACGCCCAGGAGTTCATGGAGTCGCTTAAGATTGATTTGTTTTCCGACATGGTATTTGTATTTACGCCGAAGGGAGACGTCATTGAACTGCCGAGGGGCTCGGTCCCTATTGACTTTGCCTACCGGATTCATACGGAAATCGGCAATCGGTCAATCGGGGCAAAGGTAAATGGAAAAATGGTTCCGCTTGATCACGAATTAACGACCGGCGATATTGTAGAGATGCTTACATCCAAGCATTCCTATGGTCCAAGCCAGGACTGGCTGAAGCTGACCAAAAGCTCTCATGCCAAAAATAAAATTAAGCAGTTTTTCAAAAAAGAACGGCGCGAAGAAAACATTCAAAAAGGCCGGGAAATGGTGGAGCGCGAACTGCGGGCTCAAAACTATGAACCCAAAGATATATTGAACGAAGAAAACCGGCAGGAAACGGCCGACAAATTCAGCTTTTCCAATGACGAAGACATGTTTGCGGCAGTAGGGTATAATGGTGTCAGCCCAAAGCAAATTGTCACCAGGCTGACCGACCGGGCCCGTCAAGAGCGGGAGCAGGCCGCCGAGCAAAAATCGGTAGCTGAAGCCGTCAAAGACGTACAGCCGGCAACGCCGACGAGAAAAACCGGCGCCGGAGTAAGAGTAAAAGGCGTCGATAATCTTCTCGTGCGCCTGTCGCGATGCTGTAACCCGGTGCCGGGCGATGAAATCGTAGGCTTTATTACGAAAGGCCGGGGCGTCTCTGTACACCGGAGCGACTGCCCCAATATTAAAAATGAAGATTCGGAACCGCGTCTATTATCTGTGGAATGGGAAGGCGCGGCAGAGAAATCGAAAAACTACAATGTAGATATCGAAGTGACCGGCTATGACCGGCGGGGGCTGTTAAATGCTGTTCTGCAGGCGGTCACGGAAACGAAAACTAACATGAGCGCCGTCAGCGGCAAAGCAGATAAAAACAAAATGGCTATTATTCACGTAACAGTAAATATCAGCAACACCGATCACTTGCGCCGGGTCGTGGATAAAATTAAGGGGCTCCCCGATATTTATTCTGTACGCCGGGTGATGCATTAACGTTTGCGGGAGAGAAAGGGTCGTTCAACGTGAGGATAGTACTGCAGCGAAGCAAAGAGGCGGCGTGCCGCGTCGATGGAAAAGTGACTGGAGAAATATCTGCAGGCCTGGTGCTTTTTGTAGGCATCCACGGCGAGGATACAGAGAAGGAGCTTGAGTGGATGGCAGAGAAGGTGAGTAATCTCCGCGTGTTTGAGGACGAAGCGGGGAAAATGAACCGTTCTGTACTCGATGAGGGAGGCCTTGTACTATCCATTCCTCAGTTTACGCTGTACGGCAATACGCAGAAAGGGCGCCGGCCCAATTTTATGGAAGCTGCCGCGCCGGAGCAGGCTAAAGTGTATTACCGTCGGTTTAACGAACTTCTCGCAGAACAGAATGTGCACGTGGAAACAGGCGTGTTTGGCGCGGACATGGATATATCTCTTACGAATGATGGCCCGGTGACGCTCATACTGGATTCTCCGAAAAGCCAGGGAAATGGTTGACAATCCCCGGGAAGATTCGTAAGATTGTTTTACAGAAGAACAGCAAAAGCCGATGATAAAGAAAGTAAACAGCGCGGCAGACTGCCAGAGAAGAAGGGCCTGAGGCTGGAAGCCCCTCTCTTTCTCCCCTGTTGAAAGACACTTTGTAGGTTTTATTTCGAATGCTGCCGAGCAGCCGGTAGGAATAAACGTGCGCCTTCGTTACAGGCATAAAGCGGAAACGAGTGTCGTTTCAATTAGGGTGGCAACGCGGATCAACCGTCCCTCATGATTCATGAGGGGCGGTTTTTTTATGTGGAAAGACTGAAAAGATAAAGGGAGGAAAGAGCATGGCTTATCGAATTCCAAGAGGAACCCAGGATATACTGCCGGGTGATTCGGAAAAATGGCAGTTTATTGAACAAAGAATCGACGATATCTGCAGCCGGTTCAACTACAGTGAAATAAGAACTCCAATTTTTGAACAAACTGAGCTGTTTGCGAGGGGTGTCGGGGATTCTACGGACATAGTACAAAAAGAAATGTATACGTTCGAAGATAAAGGCGGAAGACAGCTGACACTCCGTCCTGAAAACACAGCTTCAATCGTTCGTTCTTACGTGGAGAACAAAATGTATGGCTGGGCCGGACAGCCGGTGAAGTTATATTACACCGGGCCGATGTTCCGCTACGAGCGCCCGCAGTCCGGAAGGATGCGGCAGTTTGTACAGTTCGGTGTAGAAGCAATCGGAAGCGCGGATCCTGCGATTGATGCAGAAGTTATCGGTCTTGCGATGCAGTTTTATGAAGAAATGAACCTTAAGGGCCTAAAGTTGGTGGTGAACAGCCTTGGGGATAAAGAAAGCCGGAAGGCTCACCGGGAAGCACTGGTATCTCATTTTGAACCACGGATCGGGGAATTCTGCAGTGATTGCCAGGAGCGCCTGCACACTAACCCACTCCGGATCCTGGACTGCAAAAAGGATAAAGACCATCCACTGATGGTGGACGCCCCTTCCATTCTTGAGCATTTGAATGAAGAATCAAGCAGCTATTTTGACCAGGTTAAAACAATGCTTGATGAAATGGGCATTCCTTATGAGGTGGACGCGAACCTTGTACGAGGACTGGATTATTACACCCATACAGCCTTCGAAATTATGATTGAGGGAGAAGGTTTTGGAGCAATTACAACGCTAATGGGCGGAGGCCGCTACAACGGGCTGATCGGAGATATTGGCGGGCCGGATACGCCGGGCATCGGTTTTGCCCTTAGCATTGAACGGCTGCTGATGGCACTCGACACACAGAATGTAGAGCTCCCTGCAGAAAAAAATCTGGACTGCTACATTGTTGCCCTGGGAGAGGAAGCTAAAAAACGTTCTGTATCCCTGGTACATGAGCTTCGGAGAGCAGGAATCAAAGCTGATAAGGATTATATGGACCGGAAAACAAAAGCCCAGTTTAAAGCGGCAGACCGTACAAACAGTACATTCACTGTAGTAATCGGCGACGATGAACTAGAAGCAGAAGCAGTCAACATTAAAAATATGGAGACCGGCGCGCAGGAAGAAGTGCCGCTGTCTGCTTTTATTACTACTATGCAGAAACGCACAAGGAGGAAGGCACAATGATAGGACGGACGCATTATTGCGGAGACATTCAAGAAGCGCTGATAGGCGAAAAAGTACGATTGAAGGGATGGGCCCAGACCCGCCGGGATTTGGGACAGGTCGTTTTTATTGATCTCAGGGACCGCTCAGGAATTGTGCAGATAGTAGCGACCCCTGAACAGTCCAAGGAAGCACTGAACGCAGCGGAAAGGGTCCGCAACGAATATGTGCTCGACGTAGAAGGAATTGTCGTTCAACGTGACGAGGAAACGTACAATGAAAAAATTCCGACTGGGAAGGTAGAAGTGCGTGTTGATGAGCTTTCGATTATGAATGCCTCGAAGCCGCTGCCGTTTCAGATCGAAGCAGACACTAACGTTTCTGAAGACGTCCGGCTCCGCTACCGCTACCTTGATCTCCGCCGCCCGGACATGCAGGAAACGTTCAAGCTCCGTCACCAGGCGACAAAGTTTATCCGCCGTTTTCTGGATGATCATGACTTTTTCGACATGGAGACACCGATGCTTACCAAAAGCACGCCTGAAGGGGCAAGAGACTACCTGGTGCCAAGCCGGGTTCACCCCGGGGAGTTTTATGCTCTGCCACAGTCTCCTCAATTGTTTAAACAGCTGTTAATGGTTTCAGGTTTTGAACGTTATTACCAGATTGTGCGCTGTTTCCGTGATGAGGATTTGCGGGCCGACCGGCAGCCGGAGTTTACCCAGGTGGATATTGAGACAGCTTTTCTGGATACAGAGGATCTCTTTTCGATGATGGAAACAATGATGGCCGGATTGGTAAAGGAAACACGTGGAGTAGACATTGAAACGCCCTTCCCGCGTATGACATACTATGAAGCGATGAACCGCTACGGCTCTGACAAGCCGGAAACCAGGTTTGGCATGGAGCTTGTAGAGCTGACTGAAATCTTAAAGGATAGTGATTTTAAAGTATTTAAAAATGCCGCGGCTTCGGGAGGCATTATTAAAGGGCTGAATGTTAAAGGCGTGGCCAATAAAATGTCCCGGAAGGAAATTGATGACCTGGCAGAGTTTGTGGCCGCTTACGGGGCTAAAGGGCTTGCCTGGCTGAAGGTAGAGGAAAACGAGCTCAAAGGGCCAGTCGCGAAGTTTTTAAGCGAAGAGGAAACAGCGTCGCTTCGGGAAGCGCTGGGGGCGGAAGCAGAAGATCTTCTATTCTTTGGAGCAGACACCCACCAGGTGGTCTGGGATTCCCTTGGTGCTCTGCGCCTGAAATTTGGAAAAGAGCTGGATATGATCGACCGCAGCAAGTTTAATTTCCTGTGGGTCACAGAGTTTCCATTGATGGAATACAACAAGGACGAAGACCGCTATGTAGCTATGCACCATCCGTTTACACGACCGGTGGAAGGCGACGCCCACCTGCTTGAGACAAAACCAGAAGACATTCGGGCAGAGGCATACGACCTTGTCTTGAACGGATACGAAATTGGCGGGGGATCGCAGCGCATTTATGAAAAAGAGCTGCAGGAAAGAATGTTTACGGCTCTTGGATTTAATAAGGAAGAAGCGAAAGAACAGTTCGATTTTCTTATGGAAGCCTTTGATTACGGTGCACCACCACACGGCGGCATAGCGTTTGGCCTTGACCGGATCGTCATGATTCTTGCAGGCAGAAATAACCTGAGAGATACGATTGCCTTCCCGAAAACGGCCAGCGCCACTGATCCATTAACCCAGGCACCAGGAAAAGTGAGCAGCCGACAGCTCGAGGAGCTGCATCTCAAACTTGATGTAGTTGAAGAAGAGGACGAAGACGACTAAAAGCTATAGGTGGTCAAGGCGGTGGAACTGCTCGACAAAAGCTCCGGGGTCTGAATTAATCTGAAAAGTGCGGATGCCCTGTATCGTATGAACATAAAGAAAGCCTATTTTCCCGGGTTCATATCGGTAGGAAACGTCGAGCACTTCTTTAAGAGGATAAGAAATCTCCTGGCCGTAAGCGATATGGTCTTCTTTTAAACAAAGAGGGACTTCCACAGGAATCCGCTTTTTCTGGAAATTTTCAATTACTTGTTCCGTATACGTTGCATTAAGCCGGGCAAGTGTTTCTGACATTGTCTGCTCCTTTTAAGATGCGGCGGGGCACCTTGGAATGATATAGTAACGTTCTTGACCGAATTATACGAAAGTGCTAATATATAATCAAACAATGTGAAGAGTCCTGAGGTGTTCGTGAAGCACTGATCGTTTTGAGCCAACACTTTCACATTGGGAGCCTGACGTCTTGTTCTGGAGTACAAGCCTCAATATTTGAGGAAGTATGAACGAACAAGCAAGGCACCCACCTGCCATGAGCAGGTTCAAAAACAAGTTCGTTTGACGGCACATTGGGACTCTTCCTGTTTTACTTAAATTGTTATGCATCCTCCGGCGCGTGAATAGTGCACCGGAGGTTTTTTACATAAACCCGCCGGGACGGGCAGGCTTTCACGGCAGTAAGAGAAACGCAGGTGAACATACATTGAGGAAGCTCCGCTCTAAACTTTTAGTAATCACTTTAATCATAACAGCGCTTCCGCTGTTAATTTTTGGAGTGGTGTTGTTCGAATCCCAGCGTTCAGAGATGGAATCCCAGCTTGAGGGTTCTTTATTTTCACTGGCCAATAATTTATCGTTAACGATGGAGAGCGTTTTGTCGGAACGAATGAATGATCTGGATATGATGACGATGAATCCTGTTTTGCAGGATGAAAGTGCCTCGCCGTCCGGTATACGTAATGAGCTCGAACAAATGGTGGAAGCAGAAAATTTATATATGGGTATTGTTTACATAGACACAAATGGGGATATTGTTACCTCCACCCGGGACGAAGTAATAGGGAAAAATGTTTCTGACCGCATATGGTACCAAAAAGCGAGAGCAGGGAACCCCACGCTTGAAGAAGCGTTTATAGACCCAATCTTAAAGCAGCCGATTATTCCCTTGGCAGCTCCGGTAGAAAACGATGCAGGCAGCGTGACCGCTGTAATCTCTCCTTCCATCAATGAAAATGCGCTATGGGAAGTGCTCTGGCAGCGTTTAAATAAAATGGGAGAACACGAGCGTTTCTCCGGTCAGGCCTTTGTAGTTAATAACGAAGGGGAATACATTGCCTATCCTAATTCGGGCTATGTGCTTGAAGAAAGCTTCCTCGATGAGCAGGGCATGGAAGAGAATTCTATTAAAGAGCTGAGCACCAGCCAGGAAGATCAGCTGATTGAGCATGGAAACGATGTCTCTGTGATCACTCCTGTAGAGAATGTAGGCAGTCTGGCAAACGAATGGTATGTCGGCTATACGGTGCCCAAAAGCGGATTTTATGCAAACCTCCGGCAGCTTATCTACAGTTATCTGTTTGTATTCAGCATTGTTTTAATTATTACGGTATTTGCCGTTTTTAAGCTGTCCAAATACATCGTACATCCTGTTGAACGCCTCGCGGAAGCGACAAGCCGTTTTGCGATTGGTAAAAAGGTATTCCCGCTGCAGGCCAATGCTTACGAAGAGGTGGATGTGCTGACTAATACATTTAACCACATGTCAGAGCAGCTTGAAGAGAGGGAGCGGGGGCACCGCCAGTCTACCATGATTCTGGAAACGACTGATAATGGAGTAATAGCTGTCTCCAGGGATTTCATGAATATTACTACATTTAACGCGATGTGCGAAAAGCTGTTTGGGCTGGACAGGAGAGAAGCCCTTGGTTCTTCTGTCCGCGAGGTGATGCAGAAGTCTGAAGATTTTCGGGAATTTGCGGAGAAAATAGAAGAGAATCACCTGAAAGATATGCAGATTGAAATGAAAGAGATTGTAGTTCCGATCAGTGGAAAAAACCGGACGTTTTTAGTAAATATGACCCCTCTTCCAGCTGTAGATGCCCGGGAATCCTCTGAGGGGATTGTGCTCATATTTAACGATATTACAGAAAAGAAGGATATGGAAAATGAACTTGTCCGCAGTGAAAAACTAAAAATGGTCGGCCAGCTGTCAGCAGGCTTTGCTCATGAAATTAGAAACCCGCTTACGACGATTAAAGGATTTGTGCAGCTGTTCCGCCAGTCTGCAAATAAAGAAAAGGATATCCAGCATTATGATTTAGTACTAAGCGAAATTGACCGCATGAACAGCATCGTCGAAGATTTGCTCGGCCTTGCCAGGCCAACGCGCGCTGGCGACGAACACAGTATTCAGGTAAACAGCCTGCTTGAAGAGCTGCTGGAGCTGTACAGCCAGCAGGCGGTAAAAAACAAAACGTTTATTTATACTAATTTTGATGATATTCCTGAAATAATCGGAGACCGGAAGAAATTATCGCAAGTGTTTGTCAACCTGATTAAAAATGGCCTGGAAGCAATGCCGGATGGAGGTGTGCTGCGGGTGGAGACTTTTATGGAATGGGGTAAAGAACCTTATTTCGAGGTGAAAATTAAAGATACCGGCAGCGGCATGAGTGAAGAACAGCTGGAGAAAATCGGCAGTCCTTTTTATACAACCAAATCAAACGGGACCGGTCTTGGGATGATGACAGTCTTTCAACTTGTGGAAGATTTTAAAGGAACGCTGGAGGTGGATTCTGCTCCCGGTGCCGGAACAGCTTTTAATTTAAGGCTTCCGGCCCAGCTGGCCGGAGAAGCAACGGACAATGACAGCCAGAATGTAAATTAAAGACGCCTCGGATGGGGCGTCTTTTTTAAGTGCAGTAATGGGTTGTAAAAGCGCTGGCGGCATTAAAACAGCTTATGGCTTCCTCCTTGCTGGCTTAATCTGGCGGTAAACGTCAGCCAGGGCTTTCTCAAATTTGCTGTTGTCTTTCGGCTCATAATACTGGTCGTTTTTTAATTTATCCGGGAGATACTGCTGCGGCACCCAGCCGCGTTCATCATTGTGAGGGTATTCGTAGCCTTTGCCACGTCCCAGAGCGTCAGCGCCCTTGTAATGTGAATCCCGAAGATGAGGGGGAATGGCTGGCGTGCCTGCTTTTAGCATCGCCTCGCGGGCAGCATCGAGGGCTTTATAAGCGCTGTTTGATTTTGGTGAAAGACATAATTCCACTACGGCATCCGCAAGCGGTATCCGCCCTTCTGGGAAACCTAGCCGTTCGGCGGCTTCGACAGCAGCCAGGGCCCTCGGGCCGGCCTGTGGATTGGCAAGACCGATGTCTTCATAGGCGGTTACAATCAGCCGGCGGCCGATACTGGTTAAATCCCCTGCTTCGATCAGCCTTGCCAAATAATGGAGGGCGCCATCAGGGTCGCTGCCCCGAATGGATTTTTGGAAGGCGGAGAGGACGTCATAGTGGTGATCCCCGTCTTTATCATGGGTAAACCGCTTCTGCTGAATGCATTCCTCGGCGACTGCCTGAGTAATATGGATGATTCCGTTGCTATCGGGCTGGGTGCTGAGTACGGCGAGCTCGAGCGCATTGAGAGCGGCGCGTACGTCTCCTCCGCCTGCTTCTGCCAGGTGCATTTTTGCTTCCTCAGTGATTTCTGTCTTGTACGTTCCCATACCATTCTGCGAGTCAATGAGGCTGCGCTCGATCAACTGCTTCATTTCGGGAACGGACAGAGGCAGCACTTCAAATATATGCGTCCGGCTTCGTATAGCTGGATTAATCGCATGATAGGGGTTAGCAGTAGTGGCGCCGATCATAATAATTAAGCCGCTTTCGAGGTAGGGAAGCAAAAAATCCTGTTTTGTTTTATCGAGCCGGTGTACTTCATCCATAATGACAATCAGCTGGTCGGACATTTTAGCTTCCTGAACAGCAAGCTCCATGTCTTTTTTGTTATTCATGACGGCATTCATTTTTTTGAAGGCAATGTCTGTGCTTCCGGCGATAGCGGAGGCAATGGAAGTTTTCCCTGTACCCGGCGGGCCATATAAAATCATAGAGGAAAGCTTTCTTGTTTCCACCATTCGGGCAATCATTTTTCCTTCCCCGAGAATATGATCCTGGCCAGCTACCTCTTCGATGGAGGCAGGCCGCATCCGGAAGGCGAGAGGTTGTTTGGATGACATGGAGTTTCTCCTTTCGTAAACACTTCACATAGAAATTGTATCATGATTTCTCAGTTATGAGGATGAACAGCGGGCTGCAGGTATGGTATACTGGCATTAATTCCAACTGTTTTTATCAGCATTAGAAACCGTACAGCAGACGGATAAAACTAAGAATCAATCAGCAGGATTACTGAAGACGTAACAGGTACTGACAGGCCTGACAGGAAGGAATGAAGGTATTGAAAATTTCAACTAAAGGCAGATACGGATTGACGATTATGATGGCGCTTGCCAGAAAGCATGGGAGTGGTCCGACGTCCTTAAAATCAATCGCCCGTGACCATAACCTTTCCGAACACTATTTAGAGCAGCTGATTGCTCCGCTTCGAAACGCCAGTCTTGTTAAAAGCGTAAGAGGAGCCTATGGCGGCTACATGCTCTCGAAAGAGCCGGCAGATATTACAGCCGGTGACATTATCCGCGTGCTTGAAGGACCAATCAGCCCAGTCGAAGTTCTCGATGATGAAGAGCCGGCTAAACGGGATTTATGGCTGAAAATCCGGGACGCTGTAAAGGATGTACTCGATAGTACCACGCTTGATTATCTGGCGGAGTATCAGGGAGATGAAGAACAGGAAAACTATATGTTTTATATCTAATCCTTGAAGGTATGACAAGTATACGTGCGAAATCTCCATGCCGCATCTGGCATGGAGATTTCTTATGATAAGAGCTTTAAGGGGGAAGTAACCGTGGCCGTAGAAAATATTATCGTCGTTGTAATTTTTTTACTCATCCAGTTATTTGCAGATAAATTGATATCCTCTGACAAGATCGGCCGTTTTAGTTGGTTGTCATTTTCCGGGGGAGTGGCCGTAGCATTTATTTTTGTATATATACTTCCATATCTGCATGACGAGCAAAGCAAATATGGAGAGAGTTCTTTTCGTGGTCTAACGTTTGAGTCAGAGTTTTATTTGCTCAGCCTGATTGGACTCGTTGTTTACTTTATAATTCATAACTTTGCTGTCCGAGCTTATCATTCAACTGAAAGGGGAGAAGGCCAGTTTTTCTGGATCCAGGTGGCTTTTTTTGCCCTTTACAACAGTATGGTGGCCTATACAGTATTTGGTTCTGATGTAGAAGGCCTTCAGACAGTCTTTTATGGGGTGGCAATTGGCTTGCACTTTATGGCTATTTCGCATGATCTGCACCGGGAAGATGCGGGCCGGTATAGACGGGGAAGATATTATTTGGCAGGAGGTATTTTATTCGGATGGGTATTTGCCATCATATTTACACTGCCGGAAATCGTTCTGGCCATCACGTTTGCGGTCATTGCAGGGGCCATGATATTTAATGTGCTGAAAAAAGAAATGCCGACAGAAGAGTCGGCTCATCTGCCGACCTTTCTATGGGCAGCATTCATCTACACTGTAGTAACAGAAATATTGAAGCTCCTCTTTAATTGGTAAGAAATGCTGCATCTCTGCAGATATACTGGCTATTACATTAAAGGTCGTATTTAAGCGCAAGCTCGGCCGCCCGGAGCCGGGTGTCGACCGTTTGGTCTTCTTCGAGCATTTCCCTGACGGTTTCAATTGCTTTGCCCTTCAGGACCCCGCCGCTGATAAATGCCACATCGAAAATAATTTCATTCAGCACGTCAAGATGATGAGTTAAATCTGTAATGGTTTTTGGTGAACGCAAGGAGGCCTGCAGTTCCTTACTGAAATCATTGCGGTTGAGCGGCTCTTTGTTAAAAAACCAATTGACGGTTTTCTGGTGGGGATAACCGAGCCCTTTTTTTTGATTATCAACGTTTGGTACGTAAATGTATTGTGAAGTGACCGTACAGAAATACACGTCACGGCTATTGTCGTCCGGCACGATGACAAGGTCGTCTATTTTCATCTGGGAAATAAAATTATATACATTAGTGGCGCCTTCATCCATATCAAAACGGGCTAATTCTTTTTTAACTTTTTCGTAACTGAGGCCATTTAAGGATTTGCCGACAGGGTATCCAATGGCGATAAAGTCATATTCTAAAAAATTATGCAGCTGGTTGGTGCCGTTAGGTAAAGGCCGGAGCAGCCAAACATTTTTCACTCACACATCCCGCACTTTCATAAAATAATAGGAAACAAAATATATATTACACGTGATAAGAAAGCATAGGCAAGGAAATAGACAAAAAATCTCCTATTTGTTAATGTAAAAAATAATGTTATTCCGATTACATGTAATAACTCCAGTAGGAGGAGAAAAATATGTCCGCTATATACGCAGACCATGCGGCTACAACACCGCTTCGCCCGGAAGTGGCTGAGGTCATGATCGAGTCTATGCAAGAGCCGGCAGGAAATCCATCGAGCGTCCATCAATATGGGCGCCGGGCGAGAAAGAGACTCGATGCGGCCCGCCGTATGCTGGCCTCATCTATAAGTGCAAGCCCTAAAGAAATCATATGGACGAGTGGAGGAACTGAAAGCAACAACCTGGCACTCCGCGGGTTTATGCACGCCAACCGTGAGAAAGGCAGCCATCTGGTGACAAGTGCCATCGAGCATCACGCTGTTCTGCATACGGCTCAGGCGCTGGAAAAAGAAGGCTTTCAGGTTACCTATGTTGAGCCTGATGAGCAGGGAATCGTTTCGGTGGAAAAGTTGATGGCAGCTGTGACCGACGAAACGATACTTGTTTCATTAATGTATGTAAATAATGAGACTGGGGTTGTCCAGCCCGTGCTTGAAGCTGCTGAAACGCTGGCAGAAAAAGGTATTGCTTTTCATACCGACATGGTGCAAGCATATGGGCAGCTGCCATTTAGCGTGGCAGAGACACCGGTGACGATGGCGACGATGACAGCTCATAAAATCAATGGCCCTGCGGGAGCAGGCTGTTTATTCGTACGCAAGGGCGCAAAGCTCCGCCCGGAACTAACAGGCGGAGAACAGGAAAGAAGGCGCCGGGCAGGTACAGAAAACGTAGCCGCTATCGATGGTTTTGCCAAAGCCGTGGAGCTGCAGATGAATAGTATGCCCGAACGGAGGCAGGAGCTTGAAGTGCTCGGCAAGGCTTTCTTATCCGAGCTCGGACGCAGCGGGGCAGCATACCGGATCAACGGAGAATATGCAGAAAAAAGCCCGCATATTTTAAATATATATTTTCCCGGGATTCAGCTTGAAGCATTTCTTGTGCAAATGGATATGGAGGGCGTAGCTGTTTCAAGCGGGTCGGCCTGCACCGCTGGGACTGTAGAACCGTCTCATGTCCTCGAAGCAATGTACGGAAAAGATGCCCGTATTTATGAATCTGTCCGGTTTAGTTTTGGTTATAAAAACACCGTGGAAGATATGAAAACTGTAGCGCGGGCTGCAGCGAAAATCAGCCGGAAAATGAAAGAAAAGGAGGCTCTGAAATGACTAATGCAGATACAAGAATTGTCGTAGGAATGTCCGGGGGAGTGGATTCTTCTGTCACAGCAGCCCTGTTAAAAGAACAGGGCTATGAAGTGCTCGGTATTTTTATGAAAAATTGGGATGATACAGATGAGTCTGGGATGTGTACGGCGACGGAGGACTACGAAGACGTCATTGCAGTATGCAATCAACTGGATATACCATACTATGCCGTGAATTTTGAAAAAGAATACTGGGATCGGGTTTTTACGTACTTTCTGGAGGAATATAAAGCCGGTCGTACGCCGAACCCTGACGTAATGTGCAACAAAGAAATAAAATTCCGGGCGTTTCTCGATCACGCATTTGACCTCGGTGCCGACTACGTTGCTACCGGCCACTATGCACGAGTGGAACATACGGAAAACGGCACGTATCTGCTGCGCGGCGTAGATAATAACAAAGACCAGACGTATTTTTTGAACCAGTTAAGTGAAGAACAGCTGAGCCGCGTGCTGTTCCCACTCGGAGAGTATGATAAATCCGAAGTCCGGAAAATGGCAGAAGAACGGAGTCTTGAAACGGCTGGAAAAAAAGACAGCACGGGGATCTGCTTTATCGGAGAGCGGAATTTCAAGGATTTCCTGCAGGAGTATCTTCCAGCCCAGCCAGGTAACATGGAAAGTCCGGAGGGTGAGGTGAAAGGCCGTCACGACGGTCTGATGTACTATACACTCGGCCAGCGGCAGGGACTTGGCATCGGCGGCTCCGGGGAGCCGTGGTTCGTCGTCGATAAAGACATGGAGCGCAACGTCTTGATTGTCGGCCAGGGCGGCAATCACGAGCGGCTGTATTCAGAACAGTTGACCGCCTCTGAATCCAACTGGATTCATAAACCGGAAGCCTTTCCGTTTTCATGCACGGCAAAATTCCGGTACCGTCAGAAGGACCAGGGAGTAACCGTTCACCAGAAGGCAGATGGGGAACTTCTTGTAGAGTTTGATGAACCACAGCGGGCAGTCACGCCGGGGCAGGCCGTTGTCTTTTACGACGGCGATGTGTGTCTTGGAGGCGCAACAATAGAAAAAGCCATGATGAAGGAAAGCGTTGCAACATAACGTTTTCCTTTTTCTTGATTCCTCCTGTATGGTGGGAAGGCTTTTCAATCACCCGGGATCGTGAAATAATATAGAAAGAAGATTTGAAAAGGATGATAGTATGGATAAGAATCAGCAGGCGATGGAGCTTTTGCAAAATGGGGATTTTGAAGAAGCGGCCAGGCTTTTGAATGAGCAGATGGAAGCAGAGCCGAATGACCCTGTCGCGTACATAAACTTTGGTAACCTGCTTGCCGAAGCCGGTGAAGACGACAAAGCAATCCGTTTTTTTACGAAGGCACTGCAGATAGACGAAACAGCCGCAACAGCCTATTACGGGGCCGGGAATGTATTGTATAACCGGGAGGAATACGCCGAGGCTATTACAATGTATAAAGGGGCCCAGCAGCAGGGGCTTGAAGACTCGAGCCTGTTTTTCATGCTCGGACTGAGTTATCTGCAGTCCGATCGTCTTCCATATGCGATTGCCAATTTCAAGCGTTCCGTGGAGCTCGATGAATCGGACGCTGAAGCAAGATATTATTATGCACTGTCGCTCGCCCAGCAGGAGGAAGTCGACCAGGCTGAAGCAGAATTTAGAAAAGTGGTGGAGCAGGATCCGGACCATGCCGACGCCCACTATAATCTGGGAGTGGCTGCCCTGTTTAATGAACGGGTGGAAGAAGCGCTCAGCTGCTTCGAGAAAGCACTTGAATCAGAGCCTGAACATGCATTGGCAGAGAACGGCAGACAGCAGGTTCAGCAGCTGCTCGGCGAAAAGTGAGGTGGTGCTATGGAGAACGGATATGATGAACAGGAGCTGCTTGAACCCTATGTCCTCGGAACAGTGCAGCACGTTATATTCCGCAATGAAGAAAACGGCTATACGGTAGCGAAAGTAAAAATTAAAGAATCGATACCCGCCTTTGAAGAAACCACAACGACTATCGTTGGCATCCTTCCGACAGTGGAGGCAAACGAACGATATCGTTTTAGCGGTGAAATTAAACAGCATCCGCGCTTTGGCACCCAGTATCAGGTCGTCTCATACCAGAAAGAGATACCGACCGAACGTTCCGCATTAATTGATTATTTATCGAGTGACCGGTTCCCGTACATCGGGCCAAAAACAGCAGAAAAACTGGTCGATCGCTTTGGGGCCAGAGTGATTGATGAAGTGCTCGAACGTCCGGAAGCCCTCGAAAAGATTCCTGGCCTGAACGAAGAAAAACGTAAACAAATTCGTACCGCCATGCTCGAAAATCAAGGTATGGAGCATGCCATGACGCTTTTAGTGCGCTACGGATTCGGTACGGACCTTGGCGTGAAAATATACAACCAGTACCGCGAGCAGACCCTTGACATCATTCAGCATGATCCGTACCAGCTTGTCTGGGACGTAGACGGTGTTGGCTTTACGAAAGCAGACCGTCTAGGGGAAAACACCGGCATACAAAAAAACGACCCAAGCCGTTTAAAGGCAGGGGTGTTGTTTGAGCTGTACGAGCGGACGATGCAGGACGGGCATGTGTATATCCCAAAGCAGCAGCTGCTCGATAGCGCAGAGCAGCTGCTTGCAGACCCTGCCGTTACCATTGATCAGCAGGAGCTGAAGCTTGTACTGCAGGAGCTCGTAAACGAAGAGCGGGTGCAGATCGACGATAGCCGTGTTTATATCGCCTCTTTGTATTTTGCGGAAAAAGGTTTTTCAAGCAGGGTACATAAGCTTCAGGAGGAAGCGGAGGAAAAAGAATATTCCCAGGCGGATCTGCTGCAGGCACTCGGGGAAGTGGAGGAGAAGTTCGATATTGAGTATGCTGATCAGCAGAAAGAAGCGATACAAACGGCTATGGAAAAACCATTGATGCTTCTTACAGGAGGGCCGGGGACTGGCAAGACCACGATCATCCGGGCCATTGTAGAAGTGTACGCCTCCCTCTACGATATTTCTCTTGATCCTTCGGAATATTCGGGGAAGAAGCCTTTTCCAGTATTGCTTGCAGCCCCGACCGGACGGGCGGCAAAGCGAATGAAAGAATCCACCGGCCTGCGGGCGGTGACAATTCATAAGCTGCTCGGATTCAGCGGAGAAGGGGAAAATGAGCTGTTTGAAAAGGATGAGTACGAGCCACTTGAAGGGGAGCTGCTGATTGTTGACGAAGTTTCGATGGTGGACATGTGGCTTGCCAATCAGCTGATTCGGGCGGTGCCGAAAGGAATGAAAGTAATTTTTGTTGGGGACGAAGACCAGCTGCCTTCGGTAGGCCCGGGCCAGGTGCTCGGAGATCTTCTTGAAGCAGGTACCATACCAACTGTGAGCTTATCAGTGGTATACAGGCAGACGAACCAGTCATCAATTGTAGAATTAGCCCATGCGATGAAAGAAGGAGGGCTGCCGGACGACTTCGAGCAGCCGTTTGAAGACCGCCGGTTTTTCCCGTGCTCAAAATCACAGGTGGCCGATGTGGTGGAGAAAACGTGTGCCGGCGCCATCCGGAAGGGCTACGATCCCATGGATATTCAGGTGCTTGCCCCGATGTACCGGGGGGAGGCGGGCATCCACGCCCTGAACGAACGTCTGCAGGAGATGTTTAACCCCCGGACGCCGCAGAAACGGAGTGTAACCTTCGGTGACGCTGTTTATCAGAAGGATGATATCGTTCTTCAGCTTGTAAATAACGGCGAAGAAGGCATATATAACGGGGACAAAGGCGTGCTCGAAACTGTCTTTGAAGCAAAAGAAACTGTCGATAAAGAAATGCAGGTTGTTTTTTCCTTTGACGAAAAGGAAGTCAGTTACACGCGCCAGGACCTCAAACAAATCACTCTTGCCTACTGTACTTCTATTCATAAGGCGCAGGGAAGCGAGTTTCCCATTGTAGTTGTGCCGATGCTGATGTCCTACCGGCGGATGCTGCGCCGTAATTTGTTGTACACAGCGATCACACGGGCGAAGGATTATTTAATTCTCTGCGGCGAAAAAGAAGCGTTCATGTATGCCGTAAAGCAGGAATCAAAAAATGAACGCTATTCGTACCTGAAGGAACGACTGAAACACCGGGAAGAAGATCCGGAAGACCAGGCTTGACAGAAAATACGGTTTCCGATATAACTGAAACAGAATAACAAAAACAGTGATGGAACGAGTACGGCGGGTATATTCACACAGAGACCGGCAGCAGCGGCTGAAACTGCCGGAGAATAACCCGCCCGAACGCTGCTCCGGAGTGCAGGCAAACCCTGCCGGATCATCCACGTTACGGATGCTGAGTTGGCCGCTTGATATGTGGCAACCAGGGTGGTAACGCGAGCACACTCGTCCCTGTTTTCAGGGGCGGGTTTTTTAATGTGATATAAACGAAAGTGAAAAATTCACGGGAGGCTGATCAATAATGCCAGCATTAACATCTACTGAAGTCCGGCGGCGCTTTTTGGACTTTTTTGAGGAAAAAGGACACACGATTGAACCGAGTGCTTCGCTTGTTCCACACGAAGACCCGACGCTTTTGTGGATCAACAGCGGTGTCGCTACGATGAAAAAATATTTTGATGGCCGGGTGATCCCTGAAAACCCGCGCCTTGCGAACGCTCAAAAATCAATCCGGACAAATGATATTGAAAATGTCGGAAGAACAACGAGACACCATACATTTTTTGAAATGCTCGGTAATTTCTCGATCGGTGACTATTTTAAAAAGGAAGCCATCGAATGGGCCTGGGAATTTTTAACGTCAGAGCGCTGGATAGGCTTTGATGCAGACCGGCTGTCAGTTACCGTGCATCCTGAAGACGACGAGGCTTATCAATACTGGCGGGAAATCATCGGACTTCCTGAAGAACGGGTAATCCGGCTCGAAGAAAACTTCTGGGATATCGGCCAGGGACCGAGCGGGCCAAATACGGAAATTTTCTATGACCGCGGAGACGCCTGGGGGGACGATCCACGCGATCCTGAACTGTACCCAGGAGGCGAAAATGAGCGTTATTTAGAAGTATGGAATCTCGTATTTTCGCAGTTCAATCATAATGCCGATGATACGTATACACCTCTTCCAAAGAAAAACATTGATACGGGCATGGGGCTGGAACGGCTTGTAACTCTCGTTCAGGACGTGCCGACAAACTTTGATACTGATCTTTTCCGGCCGATCATCCGAAAGGTAGAAGAAGTGTCCGGAAGAACGTATGGAGAAAATGAAGAGCAGGACATTGCTTTTCGTTTGATTGCTGATCACGTACGGACAGTCAGCTTCTCCATCGGGGACGGGGCCCTGCCGTCCAATGAAGGACGCGGTTACATTTTGCGCCGCCTGCTCCGCCGTGCGGTACGTTATGCCGGCTGGCTCGGGCAGGAGGAGCCGTTTATGCACAGGCTTGTAGGCGTCGTGGGTGAGATTATGGAAGATTACTATCCGGAGGTTCGTGAAAAACAATCCTTTATTGAACGTGTGGTAAAAACGGAGGAAGAACGTTTCCATGAAACGCTGAACGATGGGTTGAAAATGCTGAAGCAGGTGACAGAAAGAGCCCGCAGCAAAGGTGAGACCGTTATCTCCGGCAAGGACGTATTCCGTCTGTATGATACGTACGGATTCCCGCCTGACTTAACGGCAGAATACGTAGTGGACGAAGGCTTTGCGGTAGATAACGAGGAATTCGAAGTGGAAATGGAAGCGCAGCGGAGCCGGGCGCGGGCTGCGAGAAAAGACAGCGGTTCGATGCAGACCCAGGAAGCACTTCTGACAGATATAGAAACGACCAGCACGTTCGTTGGCTACGAGCATTTTGATGTAGAAACAAATGTTCAGGCGCTGATCCACAACAAAGAAATCGTGGACACAGTCGGCGCCGGGGAACAGGTGCAGCTTATCCTGGAAAAAACCCCGTTCTATGCGGAAAGCGGCGGACAGGTGGCAGACCGCGGCACGATCGTAAATGAGGTATCAGGAGTGGAAGCGGTAGTGGAAGACGTTCAAAAAGCTCCAAATGGCCAGCATCTTCATACGGTACGGATCGAGAAAGGATCTCTTCGCAAAGGAATGCACGTCAGAGCATCCATCGAAGAAAATACGAGAAGCAGCATTATCAAAAACCACACAGCGACCCATTTGCTGCACCAGGCACTTAAGGACGTTCTTGGCGAGCACGTAAACCAGGCAGGGTCAATTGTGACGGACAACCGTCTACGCTTTGACTTTTCCCATTTCGGGCAGGTCACTGAAGAAGAAATAAAGCAGATTGAATACCAGGTGAATGAAAAAATATGGTACAACATGTCGGTTCTTATTGAAGAAAAAGGCATCAACGAAGCGAAACAGATGGGGGCCACTGCGTTATTTGGTGAAAAATACGGAGAAAGAGTGCGCGTGGTGCAGATCGGTGACTACAGTATCGAGCTGTGCGGCGGCTGCCATGTCGGAAGCACCTCCGAAGTTGGAGTGTTCAAGATTACAGGAGAATCCGGTATTGGGGCCGGGACCCGCCGCATAGAAGCTGTTACCGGCCGGTATGCGTATGAGTACGTTGAAAGCAGAATACAGCTGCTGGAGGAAACAGGAAGCATCGTCCGGGCCCGTGCTGTTGACGACATTCCACAGCGGGCAGAAGCTCTGCAGGAGCAGATCAGAAGCCTTCAAAAAGAAAATGAATCATTGTCGCAAAAGCTGAGTAATCTCGAAGCCGGTGATCTTGCAGACGCGGCAGAAGAAATAAATGGTATTCCGGTGATTGCCAAAGAACTTCCGGGAGCAGATAAAGATACACTAAGACAGACAGTAGACGAACTCAAGCAGAAGCTTGGAAGCGGTATTGTCGTGCTTGGAACATCGGAAGGAGAAAAAGTACAGCTCATTGCCGGCGTAACCAA
Organism: Marinococcus halophilus; assembly: GCF_002265875.1. GTDB lineage: Bacteria > Bacillota > Bacilli > Bacillales > Marinococcaceae > Marinococcus > Marinococcus halophilus. The sequence goes on along the minus strand of NZ_NPFA01000003.1, from coordinate 154,766 downwards.
AGATCTGACTGAACGGTATAAAGCAGGAGATATTGTGAAAAAAGCAGCAGAAGTGTGCGGAGGCGGGGGAGGCGGCCGCCCGGATATGGCTCAGGCAGGGGGAAAACAGCCCGAAAAGCTTGCCGAGGCATTAGAAGAAGCGAAGAAGTTTATCTTATCCCTTTCCTAATTGCCCCTATCTCATGTACAATATAATCGTCTATATAGTAACCATATTAATTACCACAGTATAGGAAGGGAGCTTCTCCTCCCTTCTGCTTTTTATGAAATGAAATTTCGTGAAAAGTCATCTGAGGAGGTGGAGGAATTGGATACGAACGACCGGACCGTACGTTTTAACCGAGAAGAAGATTCTTCCGACCCGAAGGCCGAAGAAGTTCTGCTCAGCGTGTATGAAGCGCTCGAGGAAAAAGGGTATAATCCAATTAATCAAATTGTGGGATATTTGCTTTCAGGCGATCCAGCTTATATCCCCCGCCATAAAGAAGCAAGAACGACCATCCGCCAGCTCGAGCGGGATGAATTAATTGAAGAATTAATTCGACACTATTTAAAGGATCACCAAATATCCTCGTGAAAAAAGCGCTTGGCATCGATGTCGGAAAGAAAAGAATCGGGATTGCCGTTTCCGATGCGCTTGGCTGGACAGCCCAGGGGATAGAAACGATTCATTTGAAAACGACAGAGCCGGACGAAGCCTTCCCGCGTATTCTTGAACTGGTCAAAGAAAATGAAATAGAGCAGCTTGTGGTCGGCCTTCCTAAAAACATGGACGGTACAATTGGCGGCAGGGGAAAAGAGTGCCAGGCTTTTGCAGAAAATCTTAAAGAATTTTCCTCCTTGCCGGTAGCCATGTATGATGAGCGTTTGACAACAAAGGCGGCAGAACGCACACTGTTACAAGCAGATGTCAGCAGGAAAAAGCGCAAAAAAGTCGTAGATAAAATGGCAGCTGTCATGATTTTGCAAAGTTATTTGGATCATCAATCAAACTTATAGTAAAGAGGTGAAATATAATGGCTGAGGAAGAAGAAAAAGAGCGAATTGTCATTCCGGATGAGGACGGCAATGAACATTTATTTGATATTTTGTTTACGTTCGATGCAGATGAAAGCGAGCAGTCTTACATTGTAGTAATCCCATCGAGCGATGCCGACAATGAAGAAGTGGAGGTCTTTGCTTTCCGTTATGAAGAGGAAGGTGAGGGCGACGAGTCGGATATAAACCTCTTCCCGATCGAGTCTGATGAAGAATGGGAAATGGTCGAAGAAATGGTAAACACGTACAGTGCTAACGAAATGGAGTAGAACCTGTTCTAACCGTAAAGGAAGCACACCGGATCTTCTTCCGGTGTTTTTCTTTATCATTATGCCTGCCCTGCAGCTGAGCCGGGGGGTTAAGAGGAGAACATCCATTCATGAAAACGCTCATATATTCATATACCGGGCGCCGCAGATCTAAAAAGAAAAAAGGGAAGGCGGGGCTCTATGGTCTGGGACTTATATTCCTAATGAGTGTCGCTGCGGGTCTCCTGTATGTGCTGTACATGCTTTTTCCGGTGGCGGAAAACAGCAGGGAAAAACAGACAGTAGTAATTGAACAGGGCACTTCGACGGAAGCAGCGGCTGAGCAACTTAAAAATCAGCAGCTGATCAGGCATGCTGGAGTGTTTCAATACTACAGCTACTTACGTCCAGATAGCCTGAAAGCCGGTACATACCGATTATCTGCTTCGATGAGTGCCGGGGAAATAGCCGGGGCGCTTGAAGCGGGGGAGCAGGCTCAGGAGCCGGTAGTTTCTATTACCGTTCTCGAAGGTCGGTCCTTGGAACAAATAGCACGAATCAGCGCAAAGAATGCTGATTTTTCAGAAGAAAAATTTATGGAAACAGCAACAGATGATTCGTTTATTCGTTCTTTAAGTGAATCATATTCATTTATACAGCAGCCGAACAATCAAAATGAAATTCGGTACGCGCTTGAAGGTTATTTATCGCCACAGACGTATGAGTATTACGGTGAATCGCCGGAAGCTGAAGTAATTATAAAGGATATGATTGAACGCACCAACAAAACTATGGTAGAATTTTCGAATCAAATCGCGGACAGCTCCTGGACAGTTCGTGAGATATGGACCATCGCCTCCATCGTAGAACGAGAGGCCATGCAGGCAGAAGACCGGGCTCCGATTGCCGGAGTAATCGAGAATCGGCTGGGGAAAAATATGCGCCTCGAGATGGACCCTACAGTAGCATATGCGCTCGGTGAACACAGGCTCCGTACATCCTTTAAGGATTTGCAGGTTTCTTCCCCGTATAACACATACCGGAACCGGGGGCTGCCTCCGGGACCGATTGCAAGTCCGGGAACGCAGTCGATACAGGCAGCTTTGAGCCCTGAACGCACAAAGGCACTATACTTTTATGCCCGCCCGAACGGGGATGTTATATATAACGAAACGTACGAGCAGCATACACGTACACAGAATAAGTATGAAAGCGAGTGGGAGAATCAATAGCTGGGAAAGCGGGCGAAAATATGCCGGATATAAACAACCATTTTATTGAATACCGAAAAGAATTGGGGCTCGGGCCCCGGCCGTGGTTTGAGGAAATGATGGAAGAAGCGGCACAGGACCGGGTCCCCATCATGGATGAAGAAGCGCTGCAATTCATGATTGGGCTGTTGCAGCTAAAACAGCCGGACTCAGTGTTGGAAATTGGAACTGCGATTGGCTATTCTGCTTTGCGTATGGCCGCTGCCCTGCCTGAAACGTCCATAATCTCGGTGGAAAAAGACGAGGAACGCTACAGGCGCGCAGAATATTACCGCCAAAACAGTCCGTGGCGGAAACAGGCTGCATTTATTCTCGGCGATGCTTTGGACCTGAAAGAGGAATTTTCAGAGAGAGGCACGTTTGACGCTGTATTTATAGATGCCTCTAAAGGACAATATCAGCAGTATTTTCAATTATGCGAACAGCTGCTGGCCCCTGGTGGGCTTGTTATTAGCGACAACGTACTGTTCCGCGGTTTGGTTGCGGACCCTGAAGCGGATATTCCTAAACGATTACAGCCGATGGTGAAGAAAATAAGGAAATATAACCGCTGGCTGGTGGAAAGAAAAGATTTTCATACCGATATTTTTCCTGTAGGGGACGGGGTGGCAATAAGCATTCACCTTCCGGGAAAGTGAGCAGTAAAACGTAAAATACTATAAAAGCAAGTTAAAATATGATACATTTTTATACTGAATAGAGGAGTGAAAATATGCCAGAAGAAAAACAGCATTTTATGACAGAAGAAGGCAGAAAAAAACTAGAAGAGGAACTCGAATATTTAAAAACGGAGCGGCGCCAGGAAGTCGTGGAGCGCATAAAAATTGCAAGAAGCTTCGGCGATTTGTCCGAAAACTCGGAGTACGACGCTGCTAAAGATGAACAGGCTTTTGTAGAAGGACGAGTTGGCCAGATTGAGCAGATGCTGAAAAACGCTGCTATTATTGAAGAAGATACAAGCAACAACTCCGTCGTGTCACTCGGAAAGTCGGTCCGGTTTAAAGAACTGCCAAATGGGGATGAAGAAAGTTATACGATTGTTGGAAGCGCGGAATCTGATCCGCTTGAAGGGAAAATTTCTAACGATTCTCCTATGGCCCAGAGTCTGCTTGGACGCCAGATCGGCGAGCAGGTTACGGTTTCAACACCAGGCGGGGACATAGAAGTGGAAATCATTGAAATCGCCTAGAAGTTCAACGCAGCAATGAAAACTAAAAACGGCGCCCTGTTTTGAGGATGTAAATCATAGGTCTATATTCCCTCGTTTTCCGAAAGTATTTCCTTTATGATAAAACATGTTACGTGCTCTCTGCAGGGCGTGTTTTTGTACTATAAAAGCAATACATACGATAGGGGCAGGTGAATCATAAGATGTCGAACAACAATTATAACGACGAATCCGGCTCACGCTTTCAAAAGAAAAGGAAAAAGAGAATGAATAATGTTTTAAATGCTGCGATCGGTGTAGTAGCAGTGCTTATTCTGTTCTTTGGGATTCTGTTGTTATTTTTCAATAATAATAATGAACAGGCTGAAGATAACGGAGAAGAAGTGGCAGACTCAACTAATACCGAAGAACAACAAAACGAAAGCGGACCGGAGGAGAATCCGGACACTTCTTCGACGGAAGAAACGCCGGAGAATAACGCAGACGAAGAGAATACAGCCGAGGAAAATGCGAACGAAGAAAATGCAGAAGAACCGGCAGGAAACTCTGAATCTGATTCTTCTTCCGAGTCTGATTCTTCTAATGAAGAAGCGGAAAGCGATTCTTCTGAGGAAGAAACATCTAGCGAAGATTCTTCTGAAGAGGAAGGCAGCAGCGCCTCCGAATCGGAAAACAGTGAAAGTGACGATACTGTACCATCCCAGGAGGATGGAGAATATGAGCCGGTAGGCACGGAACAGGAAAACTTCCAGGCAGACTTCACTGAAGGCGGCCAGAACTGGGAAGAGATGGAGGATGCTGTAGAAGCCGCCACAGGGTTGAGATCAACGGAAGGCAACAGTACTGTGCTTTGGAGGCTTGAAAACGGTGGTTCCCAGGATACCGCAAGAGCGGTGATCAGTGAGGACGCCAGCAGTGAAAATCCATACGAGGTACACATGGAATGGGTGGATGGCGAAGGCTGGAAGCCAACAAGCGTCGAGCGTCTCAGCAGTAACCAGTATAATTAATGAAAAACCGGCTTCCCTGGAGGAGGCCGGTTTTTTCGTGTATGGAGCATGTTAAGTTAAGAAGTTGGAATAGCACGGAAATGAACAACAGCAGTATAGATTGAATGACCGTTCTCCGAACGGGTATGCACGTGGTGCTGAACGTGATGGACCTCAAGCATAAGAGCCTCATTCTGTTCGATTTTTTGTTGAATGTCCGCCTCGAGTTGTTCAAGAGACAACGATTCAAAAAATTCTACTTTATCCCGGATTGTTTGAAGGTTTAAAGACATATGTATTCTCCTTTGCGTTATAATATACAGGGTAGTTTCACAAGTAATTATAATTGTAGATGATAAAGGTGGGTCCGCCAATGCGTTTAGGCATTATTGGAGCAATGGAAGAAGAAGTGGAGTATTTAAAAAGTTTAATGGAAAACATTGAAGAAAAAGAAAGCGGAGGCTGCTTTTTTTCTTTTGGGCGCTTAAACGGCCATGAGGTCATTCTGCTGCAGTCAGGCATCGGGAAAGTGAACGCAGCTATTGCCACTTCACTATTAATTGAGCTGTATAAGCCCGAAGCCGTAATTAACACAGGCTCAGCCGGAGGGTTTAACCCGGAGCTTTCTGTAGGAGATGTCGTGGTCTCCACAGAGGTGCGCTACAACGACGTGGATGCGACTGTATTTGGGTATGAATTTGGACAAGTGCCCAATATGCCCGCCGCTTATTCTGCAAGCCGAGAATGGATAGAAAAAGCAGAATCAGCCGCTTCGCAGGTAGACTTAAACACACGGACGGGACTGATTTTATCCGGGGATTCGTTTATGAGTAAGGCTGAGCAGGTGGAAAGCTTAAAAGCCCACTTTGATGAGCCCCAGTGTGCAGAAATGGAAGCAGGAGCAATTGCCCAGGTGTGCTACCGGTTTTCATGTCCATTTGTCATAATTCGTTCGCTTAGTGACATTGCAGGCAAAGAAGCAAAACAATCCTATGATGAATTTTTAAAGCATGCTTCAAAGCAGTCAGCGGATATGGTGATCGCGCTGTTGGCACAAGCCTGATACCATTTTTGATTCAGGCTCCAGGCTGTTACCGAAGAAGAGAAACGGTATGGCGAATGATTTGTGCTGTCAGTCCCCAAATAACGACATCCTGGTAGTGATAGACAAATTGGGGCAGTGTTGTAGTATTTGTACGATACGTTTCTTCATTTGGAATTAATGAAGTAGGGAAGCTGTCTGAAAAACGCATGCCCATGTAAACATTATGTTTTTCGGGCTCGTGATTTAGAAAGAAGTCAAGCGGCACGGTGAATAGCTCGTCTACTTCTGACGTATTGGGGGAAAAATTCCCCGAGTAGTCTACCTCTCCAATATAAGGATACACTATTCGTTGGAATGGCTGAACAACAACGTCTAAAGCCCCCCATACATCTAACGCAGAAGAGGGGATCCCGGTTTCTTCTTCGAATTCTCGAAGGCCTGCAGCAAGAGGAGAAGAGTCAGAGTCATCAATTTTCCCGCCAGGAAAACATATTTCCCCTGGCTGGGACTGCAGCGACCAGGCTCTACGCTCAAACATGATATGATATTTATTTTGTTGTTGAAGCAGGGGTACTACTACCGCTGCTTTTCGCATATGCTCTTCTCCCATTATAGCCGCAGAACGGGTGCGGATTCTGTTTCTCCAATAGCGGGCATTGTCCATAGTATCCTCCTTTTGAGGTATCATTGTTTTTCATCCTCTTGAATGTGGTATATACAGTTTATAGGATCATATTACAGGAGGGATAAAGATGTCAGAATCAGAACGTCTTAAAAATAAAGTGAAAAAAGAACAAAAACAGCAGCCGGATAAAAAGCCAGGCAATGAAGAGCCGCCTACAAGCAGTGAAGATCCAATCCCACTGGCAGACATGAAATACGAGGAAGAAGAAAACAGGAAAAAGCATAATACCAAGAAACGCTCCGGCAGTGAAGATAAAGATGACTGACGGCACATGTAAATGAAATCCCGCTTCAATGGAGAAGCGGGATCATTTTTATGCTGCACACTACCGAAAGCTTCGAGGAATATTATTTTTCTATATAGTGGTGAAACCAGTCGACCATATGATTTAGTCGTTCGATCCGCAGGGCGGGCGGACCGGAGCGGCTTAGTTCATGATTAGCTCCTGGAAAACGGAGAAAAGAAACCGTTTTGTTTAAATATTTCATGTTAATAAACAACTGCTCTGCCTGTTCCATTGGACAACGATAATCGTTTTCGCTGTGCATGATCAACAGAGGCGTATGAATATCTTTCACGTAACGGAGTGGCGAATGATGCCAGAGCTTTTCTGGATCCTGATGAAGCGGCACCCCAATCTCCCAGTCCGTGAAAAAGAAGCCGATATCACTCACTCCATAAAAGCTAAGCCAGTTCGAAATGGAGCGTTGGGTAACAGCTGCCTTGAATCGATTGGTATGGCTGATCATCCAGTTAGTCATGAAGCCGCCATAGCTCCCTCCGGTCACTCCCAGCCGGTTGCGGTCTATAAACTCGTAGCTGTCGACTGCGTGATCTAAAATGGCAAGCAAATCCTCAAAATCTTTCCCGCCATAATCCCGGCGGCACGCATCGGCAAAAGCCTGGCCGTAACCATGGCTCCCCCGGGGATTGCTGAACAGGACTCCGTAGCCCTCTGCTGCAAGCAGCTGAAACTCATGGAAGAATGTATGGCCGTACATCGCGTGCGGGCCTCCATGAATTTCCAGGATTAGCGGAAACGCCTGACCTTCTTCATAATTGACCGGATACATAATCCAACCGTGAACGTCCCAGTGGTCGCTTGTACGAACGGAAAGAGTCTCGGGCAAAGAGAGATCAACCTCTTTCAAAAAGCCGGCATTGACGTCTGTCAGCCGTACCCGGCCCTTGTCCTCGAGCCGGCGGCTGTAAAAATCCCCGGGGTTTGAAGGATCGCTGATGCCTAAAACAAATTGCTCGTTTTTTGGATGAAAGGAGAACGAAAAGACGTGATTGTCTTCATCATGAATGGCGGTAATTTCATTATGCATATCCATTTGATACAAACCGACTTTACCATTCTCGCTTGCCAAAAAGTAAATATGCTCCTGATCGCTTGACCATACTGGTTTATCAGAGGTATGCCCGGTTCTGATATCGCCGGTCATGTAGTCTCCTATCTGGACGTCCCACTTTAGTGTCATTCCTTTTCGTTCTTTTGTTAATGGATTGATCAGCCAGATTTGATTAATAGTGGCGCTTTTATACTCTAATTCGTGGCCAGTACATGCAATCCAAGAGCCATCCGGGGACCAGCTGGCATTAGTAAACATTCCCGAGGAGTCGGTCAGTTTAGAAATTTCTTTTGTTTCAACATTAAGTGTATACAGGTCCTGGACTGGAGAAATATCTTCGTCGCTGTTTCTGTTTGCTGTAAATACAATGAACTGGCTGTCCGGGGACCAATCGGGATCATGGTGATCATAGCTTCCGTTCGTAAGCAGGGAGGTTTCTTCCTGGTCAAATCGAAACAAGCCGATATGTGAGCGCCTGCCGTAATGAAAGCCGCGGCTGTCTGATTTATAACGAAGGCGGTCAATTTTTACAGCCGAAGGAGCACTGCTGGAAGAATCCTCTGATGCTGAAAGGAGGTCTTCTTCAGTGGCATGCTCTGTTTCAAACAGCAGTTTTTGGCTGTCCGGAGACCACACTGGGTTTGAGGCTCCGTGTTGAACAGAGGTAATCTGCTTTGGCTCTCCCCCTGAAGTGCTCATTACCCAGATTTGGTTAAGTCCCGAGCGGTTAGATACAAAAGCGAGGCTTGACCCATCCGGGGACCACCGCGGCGAAAAATTTGTGTAAGAGCCGAATGTCCATTGAACTGGCACATCATCCGTTAAATATTGCGTGTATATATTTGAATAATAGCTGTTCGTATCTGTTTGAATAGATTTTTGCACGAACGCATAACGCTCGCCGTCTGAAGAAAGGCGAGCATCGTCCACGACATGAATACGCTCTAAATCAGCTGCAGTTAAAGGTCTTTTCATAGACAACGTAGTATCCTCCTCATATTGTACCTGTGATGCTGTTCTTTTGGGAAAGGTTCCATGTATGTAGGGTACTTTTTTAGTATAGTAAAACGTATCGTAAAAAACAAACAAACTGCAAGGCTGAAAGTTCTGTGAAAAAACAGTGGAAGAACATCTGACACATATAATGAAAATCAGGGGGCGACTATGTACACTGATAAATAACAGGAGGCAGATGCTTCGTTCCAGCATTTCATTGTTGTTTTTTGCAGAAACAATCGAAATGGATCAGCCGGCATGGCTTTTCGTATTGGAGCAGGGCACGTCCTGTAAGCCGTGAATAACAGGCTCTCCTTTAGGCATCACTCTCTCTCCCTTGAAGCTGCAGGCACTTAGGCCTGCAGCCTTTTTTTGCTGACAGGGGAAAGTGACAGCCCTGAAATAAAAATGCAGAGTAGGTGCACTACTCTGCGTCGCTGCTTTCGTTATATTCAAACACAATGGTATCATGTTTCCGGCTGAAGCTGACGTGCAGGTTGTGTGCGCGTAAATACCAGCTGTCTGTATCCTCTACGTAAAAAGTGAGGCCTTCTTCTTCAGTCGTCACTGCCGGCTTCTCTGGTTTATCAAGAGCAATGCCCATAGAAAAGCCAGGATAGAGCTGGGGAGAACCACCATAGCGAACATAGAATCTTACAGAATCGCCGCTTTCCACATTTAGTTCTTCCTTCATCCATTTAACTGCGGGACGGGTAATTGTTATATCCATACATAAACTCCTTCAAAGAATGATATAGAATTGTTCCCTTATTCGCATTGGAAGAAACACCAAAGAACGTCAAGAAAAAACAGCCCTTCTGACCAGAAAGGCTGTTTTTAAGTATTTATGTTAGTTTACAGCATCTTTCAGCTGTTTGCCCGGGCGAAACGCAGGATTCTTTGTGGAAGGAATCTTAATTTCTGCGCCGGTTTGCGGGTTACGCCCTTTACGAGCGGCACGCTCGCGTACTTCAAAGCTTCCAAATCCAACTAACTGGATTTTGTCGCCTTTTTTCAAAGTTTCTGTGATGCTGTCGAATACAGCGTCTACAGCTTTGGAAGCGTCTTTTTTCGAAAGCTCAGCCTGATCTGAAACTGCGTTGATTAAATCCGTCTTGTTCATGAAAATACTCCCTTTCATTCCATAAATTTAGAGTCTTTCATACCAAATTAACTCATGAAAACCCTGGTATGTCAACCCTTCCATTTATTTTTGTAGGTTTCTAAGAAGAAAAACCAGTAATAAAGCAAATATATTTTAAAAATACTTACATTATTCTGGTTTTTTTCTTAAACCCCATCATAACAAGGGTTTGATTAGAATTCCAGTATTTATGATAAAAAGATTGAATAGCAAAAAACTGGACCAGATGAACGGCCCAGCTTTTTTACTATTTGTCACTATTGGTATTTTTTTCGCTGTAGGAACGGCTCTCTGACCTGGATTTTTTAAGAGCGTCCTGCGAACTCCTTTCTGCGAGTGGCACACCAGAATTGTATGCAGCTCTTGCAATCAGGTGACCCCCTACAGGAGCTGTCACAAACACAAACACCAACGTCAGAGTAAAGCGGAGACTGAACTCCTGGGTGTGTACCATGAAAAACATAAAAGCACCAAGTACAACACAAAGGACCCCCAGCGTAGCTGCCTTGGTAGCGGCGTGTGAGCGCGTGAATATATCCGGCAGGCGTGCCAGGCCAATAGCGCTTATCACGCTGAAGGCCGCTCCAACAAGAACAAGCAGCGCTACAACCCAGTCAACGATCGCGATCATGCTCAATGACAACACCCTTTTCGATATATTTAGCAAAAGCAACAGTACCAATAAAGGCCAGGATCGCAAGCAGCAGCATAACTTCGATAAATGCGTTTGTATTTAAGATGATACAAAACAAGGCAATTAAGCTGATTAATTGAATGCCAATCACGTCAAGTGCAATGACACGATCCGGCATCGAAGGTCCTTTGAATATTCGGTACAGCGTGATTAAAATAGACAGGGTCACAAGAACGGCTGCCGTGATATAAATTATATTTAATATCATTGTCTGCTGACCTCCCTAATTGCTTTTTCGAATGAATCACGGATTTCCTCTTCTGTGGCTTCTACGCTCTGAAGATCCATAGCATGAATAAATAAAGAGCGGTTATCCGGTGCTACTTCTACCACCAAGGTCCCCGGCGTCAGCGTGATCAAAAGGGAGAGCAAAGTCACTTCCCATTCGCTCTCAAGCGTCGTTTCCATTTCGAAGATACCGGGCCTGATATTTAAGCGGGGGCTGAGGATCTGCCGGGCTACTGAGAAACTTGAAAGAACTAATTCTTTAAAAAAGATAAGAACAAGTACTAGCGAAGCGTAGATTCGGTGAAAATACAACCTTTCCCGAAAAAAACCTCTCACAAAATACAGCACGAGAAGACCGAGAAAAAAGCCGCTGATGAAGGATGCAAAGGACCAGGCATTATTAATAACCATCCAAAGCAGAGCCATAACCAGATTAATCATAATCTGAAAAGCCATTATGCTTCCCCCCCTAACACGGCCTCAATATAAGCTTGAGGATTGATGAGTGTTTGTGCTGCGCTTTCTACAAAAGGATACATAACTTCTGCTCCGATCCCCATAAATACAGACAGTGCTACAAGAAATACAATTGGAGGCATCTGTGCTTTTATGCTGCCATGTTGTTCAGCGTGGGTGAGCTTCGGTTCTCCGAGGAAGCCCTGGAGAAAAATACGTATTACCGAAAACAGCACGAGCAGGCTTGCGATCATCATAACTGCTACGACGATATAATGCCCGGCTTCGGCTCCGCCTACAACCAACATTAGCTTTCCGGGAAATCCACCAAGAGGTGGGACGCCGGCAAGGGCAAGAGCGGAAATGAAAAACATCCATGTAAGGAGCGGGTGGTGCTTAATAATTCCTCCCATACCTGAGAGCTTGCTGGTGCCGGCTGCTGTGATCAGTGCTCCGATGATTAAGAACAGAGCGGCTTTGATGACAATGTCGTGAAGCAGATAGTAAATGGCTCCGACAAACGCATCGCTGTTCAGCGAGGCAACGCCAAACAGGATAAACCCAACAGCCACAATTACGTTGTACACTAAGATCAGTTTTACATCCCTGTAAGCAATGGCGCCGATAACACCAATGATCATTGTGACGGCGGAAAGAACCAGAAGAATAGTGTGAGTTACAGCCGTATCTTCATTAAAAATAATAGAGTAGGTTCTAAAAATGCTGTAGATACCAACTTTAGTTAAAAGAGCAGCAAAAATTGCCCCGATGGCTGTCGGCGGTACAGAATAGGATCCTGGCAGCCAGAAGTACAGGGGGAACAGGGCCCCCTTTAGGCCAAAAACGATTAGAAACAGGATAGCGATAACCGTAATTATTGGTTCAGCACCGGTTTCGCTGACCCGCTGGCTGAGCTGTGCCATATTCAGGGTCCCCGTGACAGCATACAAATAAGCTACGCCAATAACGAAAAAAGCGGAAGAAACAACGTTCACGATAACGTAGTTAAAAGATTCTTTCAGCTGCGTTTTTGTACTGCCATGGCCGATTAAAGCGTAAGAAGCTAAAAGAAGCACTTCAAAACAGACGAACAGATTAAAAATATCTCCCGTAAGGAAAGCTCCGGATACTCCGGCAATCAAGAATTGAATAAAAGAATAGTAGTAATATTTTTCCCGGCCTACTCCGATGGTACTAAAGGAAAAATAGATAATAGGCAGTGTTACCAACGAAGTGGTCGTAGTTAAAAGCACAGCTAAGGAATCACCTACAAGCACAATGCCAAACGGTGCTTCCCAGCCGCCAAGTTCAAGGGTCATAATGCCGTTTGCTAATATGTACGTAAGCAAGAAGACATTAACGCCGATTAAAATCAAACTTGTAATAAATGCCCAAATACGCTGGGCAGTGACACGCTTTGGAAAAAATAGCGCCACGATTCCTGCGATGAGTGGGATAAGCACCGGAAGGATCAGCCAATTACTCATCAGTATCAGTTCCTCTCAGTTGGTCAGTCTCAGCTGCCCCGGTTACTTTGTACGTGCGGTAGCCCAGCACAAGAATAAACGAAGTTACTCCGAAGCTGATAACGATCGCAGTTAGTATCAATGCCTGGGGCAGTGGGTCTACGTAAGTGTCAGCATTCAGGCCAAGCAACGGAGGTGCTCCTGTTTTCAGCCCTGCCATGGTTAAAAGCAGCAAGTGGGCGCCGTGGCTTAAAACCGAGCTGCCGATGATGATGCGGATTAAGTTTTTTGTCAGTATCAAATACAAACCGACAGTAAATAAGAAGCCGGCAAGGATAGACATAATTATTTCCACTATTTATCCTCTCCGATCGTTTGAATAATAGTCATAGTTGCTCCTACCACGGTCAAATAGACGCCCAGGTCGAAAGCGAGGGTAGTTGTCAGCTCTAATTCACCCAGTACAGGAAAATGGAAATAGCCGAACGTTTGCGAAAGGAACGGTGTCGAAAAGAAAAATGACCCTACGCCGGTGCCCACCCCAAAAACAAGACCAATGGCTATCATGGTTTTATAATCAATCGGCATGGCCCGGCGGACGGTTTCCATGTCAAAGGCAAGAAGGAGAAGAACTAAAGCAGCACTTGTCATCAATCCTCCGATAAAGCCGCCTCCGGGCTCCTGGTGACCGTTGAAGAAAATATAGATAGCAAATAGAAAAATCAGAAATGAAATGAATTTCGTTACTGTCTGCAGAATCACGTCATTGTACTTCATTTATTTTCGCCTCCTGCCAGCCTTAATTTAATTAGGGAATAGACCCCGAGAGAGGCGATGCCTAACACGAGAATTTCAAGCAGGGTATCAAAACCGCGGAAATCTACGAGGATCACGTTTACGACGTTGTTTCCGCCCGCTTCTTTATAGCTGTTTTCCAAGAAGTAATCCGAAATGGCAGGGAACAGCCTGGTGCCACTCGCAGAAAGCCCGATCAGGGTAACGGTGAGTCCGACTGCCACAGAAATAACCAGGTTGGCAGCGTGGAACTTCGTTTCTTTTAAAGCGTCGAAAATCTGCGGGAAATGATAGAAACAGAGCAAAAACAATGTTACTGAGACTGTTTCAATCGTCAACTGGGTCAGCGCCAGATCGGGCGCCCGGAACAGCACGAAAAATAACGCTACCGTATAGCCAAGCACACCAAGGGAAATCACTGCTTTTAATCGTGAACGAGTGAACATCAGAATGAGAGAAGACCCTACCAGCACAAGCGAGAGAACGGCCTCATAAGGAGTTACCGGCACCATATTCGCAGTGTCGATGGCAAAAGCTCCTGTACCAAAAAGCGAGAAAAGAAGCAATACTACGGTAAAAGAAAAAATGTAAATGAAATAATCTCTCACAAGCCCCGTCATGTGCCAGGATATAACAGTGTATGAAGTACGTTCAATTCCTTCCAAAAAACGATTATAGGTCTGATTAAACAGGCGGTTGTCCGGGAAGACAGCGTATATGCTGCTCCACTTCTGCAATACGAGAAAAATAATCGTCCCCAACAGCACCACGCCGATGGTCATAAACAATTCGGTAGAAAAGCGGTGCCAAAAATAGATGTCCACCCCAAAAGAACCTGTCTGGGCAAGTTCCGGCATGATAGAAGCCATGGCTGGTTCAATGATGGCCGGTACAAGCGTATTCGGGAAAAAGCCGAAGACTACGACGAGCGCCACGAGAATCAAAGGAGCTAAAAGCATACCGAATGGAGCTTCGTGCGGTTTGGCAGGAAGCTTCTCTTCCTGGAGTTTCCCGGTGAATGTCCGGAAAACGAGTATCATACAGTAAACAAAGGTAAAGATACTGGCAGTCCATGCAACAATCGGAAGCAACAGGCCAATGGAGCCCATGCCATACTGGGAAAAATGTGTGATTTCCACCATCGACATAAAAAACATTTCTTTACTCAAAAAGCCGTTGAACGGAGGCAGGCCAGCCATGGAAAAGCTGCCGATTACTGCGATGGTAAAAGAAATAGGCATCAAGGTCATGAGTCCGCCAAGCCGCCGAATGTCCCGTGTACCCGTTTCGTGGTCGATGATACCTGCCATCATAAATAGGCTTCCTTTGTACGTGGCATGATTGATCAAATGAAAAATAGCAGCTGCCACAGCAACGGTATAAGCATTGTTATCAACACTGTCATAGTGAAGAGCCGCAGCTCCGGCGCCGAGCATCGATAAGATCATTCCCAGCTGGCTGACAGTGGAATAAGCGAGAATACCCTTTAAATCAGTCTGCCGTATCGCAGAAAGCGATCCCCATATAAGAGTCAGGAGACCGAAGCCGGTAACAAGCCAGAACCAGTAAGCACTGACTGCAAACAACGGTGTGAGGCGGGCTACTAAATAAATCCCCGCCTTAACCATCGTAGCGGAGTGCAAATAGGCACTTACCGGTGTTGGAGCCTCCATGGCATCAGGCAGCCAAATGTGAAATGGGAACTGGGCGGACTTTGTAAACGCCCCGAGTAGAATTAAAAGCATGGCGGGTAAGAACAACGGGCTGGCCGCAAGCTGGTCAGAAGCATCCAAAATCCCGCGAATGCTGTAAGTACCGGTTACGGAGGCAATCAGCACAAAGCCGACCAATAAAGCAAATCCTCCTATAAAGGTAATGAGCAGTGATTTCAACGCTCCATAACGGGACTTTTCCTTCGTGTACCAATACGAAATCAGCAAAAAGGAAGAAATGCTCGTAATTTCCCAGAACGTATATAAAACGATTAAATTATCTGACAATGTAAGGCCGAGCATGGCTCCCATAAATAGCATTAAATATGTATAAAAGTTATTTAACTGCTCTTTATGCTTATTCAGATAATAAATGGAATAAAGAACCACGAGCGCTCCTATGCCTGTAATAAGCAGAGCAAATAAAAGACCGAGTCCGTCTACGTAGGCAACGTAATTAATGCCTAACGAGGGGATCCATTCAAATGTCTTTATGACTGACCCTGTACCGGATACGTCAGGGAGATAAGTCAGGAAATAACTGAAAAGCACAATAGGAACAATAAGTACGAACCATCCTGTATGTATACGCGGGATGAATTTATACAGTAAAGGCACCAGCACAGCGGCCAGAAACGGTGCGATGATGGCAAGGTGTAAAATAGTAAACATGATGAACCTCCTTGTTGGTTTCGGTCGCCACTGAATTCTTTTCACATTATAGCGTATATCTAAACGCCTTGCATTAGAAGCGAATTCCGGAAAAGACCTTTGTTTTTAACAAATATATATGAAGAGAAGGGGAAGTGTTCACAATTTTGTTCGATATTTTGTCACAAGCCTAAAGGAAATTGAAAAAAAAGCCTCTGACGGTTATACTAGCTGTTTGTACGGCTTATGAGGAAAGCATGCTGAATCGATACGATATTTGGACACGGTTTTGTTAAAATAGAAGCAGCGGACGAATTTGTAATACAATGGCAGGAGTGAGAACACGAAAACCTGCGCGAAGGGGGACGGGATGTTGATTAAACGATTTATGCCAAATGAATATCTGCCAAGTGTTCTGGATCTCGACTTAGAACACCTGCGTGAAAATAACATTAAAGGCATTATTACTGACTTAGACAATACTCTTGTAGAATGGGACCGGCCGGATATAACAACGGAGCTTGACGATTGGTTTTTCTTTTTGCGGGAGCAGGGGTTCCAGGTGACAATTGTCTCCAACAATTCAGAGCACCGCGTCCGGTCATTTTCAGAACCTAATGGTATCCATTTTATTCACTCAGCTAAAAAGCCAATGGGACGGGCGTTTCGTAAAGCGACCAGGCGAATGGGGCTGAAAAAGCATGAAGTCGTTGTAGTCGGTGACCAGGTGCTGACAGATGTGTTCGGCGGAAACCGGGCCGGATTTTATACTGTATTAGTCGTACCAGTGGCCCAAAGCGATGGTTTCCTGACAAAAATCAACAGGAAAGTAGAACGCCGGGTAATGAAACGGTTAAAAGATAGAGGATTAATTCAATGGGAGGACCAACAATGACCGAAGAGCTGCATTGCGCCGGATGCGGGGCGCCTATTCAAAATGAGGATAAAAATAAAGCGGGGTACGTCCCAACATCAGCGCTAGTAGACAGAGCGACAGTGATCTGCCAGCGTTGTTTTCGTTTGAAGCATTATAATGAAGTCCAGGACGTGGATATGGAAGATCAGGATTTCCGTAATAAATTGCACGAGCTTGGTAACAAGCAAGCACTTATTGTGAAAATTGTTGATGTGTTTGATTTTGAGGGCAGCTGGATCCCGGGATTTCAAAGGTATATCGGAAACAATCCAGTGCTGCTCATGGTCAACAAAACAGATCTGCTGCCGCATTCCGTAAATGAAAACAGGCTCCTTCACTGGATTCGCCGCCAGGCAAAGGAACAGGGGTTAAAGCCGAAGGATGTCGTTTTGCTGAGCGCTAAAAATAAACAGGGAATCAGGGAAGCTGCCTCACGCCTTGAAGAATTAAGGAAAGGCAGAGATGTGTATGTCACAGGATGTACGAACGTTGGTAAGTCCACCTTTATTAACGCCTTGATTGCCGAATTTGGTGAAAACGAAGAACAAGACATTACTACCTCTCATTTTCCCGGCACAACGCTTGATATGATTGAAATTCCTTTAGATGACCAGACAAGCCTGTATGATACGCCGGGGCTTATTAATGATAAGCAGTTTGGGCGTAAAAGAAGTCTTCAGGAACGGAAGGAATTTATCCCGGAGAAAGAATTAAAGCCAAAGGTCTACCAGCTTGAAAGCGGACAGACGATATTTATCGGCGGTTACGTGCGCATGGACTTTGTTGAAGGAGACTCTAATTCATTTGTTGTGTTTATGTCCAACCGCCTTCCGGTCCACCGCACGAAACAGGAGAACGCTGACCGTCTTCATCCGGACAGAGTCGGAGATGTATTGAAGCCGCCGTACCGGGTGGAGGAGGCACCGGAATTAACGAAACACCGTATAGAAATTAAAGAAGAAAAAACAGATATTGTCGTACAGGGACTCGGATGGATTACAGTGACGAAGCCTCACGCTTCGGTGGATATTTACGTGCCGGTCGGTACAGGGGTATCAAAGCGGGAGGCGGTGATTTAAATGCCGAAGACGCTGCTTGGCTTAATCGGCCATCCGCTTGGCCATTCGCTCTCTCCGCAAATGCACAATGAGCAATTTAGACGGCTTGGACTGGATGGATACTATCATTTGTTTGATACACCGACAGAAGAACTGCAGGAAAGCGTACAGGCGCTCCGACAGCTCGGGACTGCAGGCTTTAACATTACTATTCCTTACAAAGTCAGCGTGATGGCCTATATTGACAGGGTCGATTCGTCGGCCGAACGGATTGGTGCAGTGAACACGGTCGTAAGGGAAAACGAAGAGCTTGTCGGATATAATACAGACGGGGAGGGGTACCTGGAATCTTTACTGGCCGTACGTTCATTGGAACAAATAAAAAATGCAAATATCCTGGTGATCGGAGCAGGCGGGGCGGCACGCGCGGTGTGCTATGCGCTAAGTCTCCGGCGTCCTAACAACATTATTCTCGTGAACCGGACGCAGGAAAAGGCAGAACAGCTGAAAAGCCACCTTGAGGATATAGCGTCCATCGAAGTGGTGCCGAAAGAAGAAGCAGAAAGCAGGAATTCTGAATACGATATATTGATTAATACGACTTCAATTGGGATGAGTCCTGAGACGGACCGGTCTCCGTGGCCTTTAAAAAATGTCAAAACTTCTGCGCTATGCAGTGATCTTATTTACAACCCGTGGGAAACCAGATGGCTGAAGGAAGCCCGGAAGGCTGGCCTTGACACCTTGAACGGAAGTGGAATGTTTGTTAACCAGGGAGCACTTGCATTTAAATATTGGACGGGTCAGGAACCGGACCGTAAAGCGATGCACTCCCTCGTCGAAAACCATCTAAAAGGAGAACATAATGCTGAATAATAAACAAAAACGTGCCCTGCGCAGAGAAGCGCACTCATTAAAGCCGCTTTTCCAAATTGGAAAAGAAGGCATGAACGAGCAGATTATTACTCATGTAGATGAAGCTATTGAAAAAAGAGAAATTTTAAAAGTGAATCTGCTGCAGAACTGTATGGAAGATAAACATGAAGTGGCGGCTGAGCTTGCCGAAGGCACAGGTTCAGAAGTAGTACAGGTGATCGGGAGCACGATCGTGTTGTACCGGAGATCGAAAGACAATCCTGGGATTGAACTTCCAAAGTAAACAAGGAGACCTGCTATGAGTGAACGTATAGGCCTGTTTGGAGGCACATTTGACCCACCGCATTTAGCTCATCTAATTATGGCAGAAGAGGCAAAGAACGCACTGGATTTGGATGAAGTCTGGTTTATACCAGTGCATACGCCCCCGCATAAACAGAGAGAAAATATGATTTCCGGGGAAGAACGTCTGGCGCTTGTGGAAGCAGCGATTAAAGATAACCCGGGTTTTCGGACTTCTTCCGTGGAGCTTGAGCGTGGCGGCGCTTCGTATACAATTGATACCGTGCGGTACTTTAGGCAGCAGGCACCGGAAACAGATTTTTTCTTTTTAATCGGCGGTGACATGGCAGATCAGATGGATAAATGGAAAGATATTGAAGAACTGCGCGGCCTGGTCGAATTTATATTTGTGAACCGTCCGGGTTACAACGCCCACAAGCCTTCATGGCTGAAGCAGGTGGAGGCTCCTACAATGCACGTTTCTTCTTCGATGATACGCCGCCGGCTCAGGGACGGAGAAACCGTTCGTTATATTGTGCCGGATAATGTATTAAAAGAGATTGAGAGGAAAAAGCTGTATGGACAAAAGTAAAGCTCTTCAAATCGTCAAAGAACAATTGACAGAGAACAGGTACAAGCATACACTCGGTGTGCGTGAGACCGCGCTATATTTGGCAAAACGCTTTAATATCGATTATAATAAAGTTGAGATAGCAGCTATTTTGCATGACTATGCTAAATATCGGCCGGTCGAAGAAATGCGCGAACTGCTCCGGGGGAAAGAAGAAGCCGCGAGGTTTATTGCTTACGGAGATGAACTGCTTCACGCTCCTGCCGGTGCTTATTTCATTCAAACAGAAGCAGGTGTTGCCGATGGTGATATTGTTTCTTCTATTTATTGGCACACCACTGGAAAGCCTAATATGACTGCCTATGAAAAGGTGCTTTTTTTAGCAGATTATATAGAACCAAACCGGACATTTCCCGGAGTGGAAGAGGTCCGGGAGACAGCAGAAAAAGATATAGATGCTGCTATCGTGATGGCTCTTGGCAATACGATTCAGTTTTTAATTTCAAAAAATGTTCCTGTATTTCCAGAGACGCTTGCTGCCTATAACGATCTGGTGATGGAACGTAAATAATGGAGGTCTGTAGATGAACGAAAAGGAACTGCTTGAATTAGCGGTACAAACTGCTGACAGCAAAAATGCACATGATATCGTGGCAATGGATATGAGAGGCATCTCGCCGGTCGCAGACTATTTTGTGATTGGACACGGCACATCCGAAAAGCAGGTACAGGCGATTGCGACAGAGTTAAAAAAAGCTGCGCATAAGCAGGGCCTTGATGTACAGAGGCTTGAAGGCTACAACGAAGCCAAGTGGGTGTTGATCGATCTCGGAGACGTGGTCGTCCACATTTTTCATGAAGATGAACGAAATTACTACAACCTCGAAAAACTATGGGGAGATGCCGCATATGTAGAGCTTGAAACGGTGCTCTCCCAGTAATAATGCATGCCTGAAAGGCCTGATTTTTCAGGCCTTTTTCTAATTTAACCGAAAGGGGGAACTCGGGATGGATGATTCAATGTACAATGGCTTTGCCGAAGTATATGACCGGCTGATGGCTGACGCCCCGTATCAAGCCTGGAAGGATGCTGTAATACAGGAAACACCAGGCAAAAGCGTCAAAATGCTCGAGCTTGGATGCGGAACCGGAGAGATTATGAAACATCTGTATGGGGAAGGCTTCCGGGTGGATGGTATGGATCTTTCTGCCGACATGCTTGCAGTAGCTGCACAGAAATGGGGTTTATCAGATGAAAAGCCTGTATTGTTTCATCAGGACATGAGGGTTCTGGAGGCACCTGATACGTATCAGCTCATTTATTGTTTTTGTGATTCCCTGAACTATTTAACGGCGCCGGAAGATGTTAAAAATACCTTTGCTGGAGTGTACAGCCATCTTGAAGCGGAAGGAGTTTTTATGTTTGATGTCCATTCCATTCACTACATAGAAGACATACTGGCTGAAGTTTCTTTTGCAGACAATGATGAGGAAATTTCTTTTATTTGGGATGTGTATCCATCAGAGCAAAACTGGGAAGTTGAGCATGAACTGACGATTTTTTCAAAAAATATAGACGGCACCTATAACCGCTACGATGAAGACCACGTGCAGCGGACGTTTGCTATTAATGAATACAAGGAGTGGCTGGAAGAAGCCGGTTTTTCAAATATTCGCATTACGGCAGATTTCACAGCTGATTTTCCAAACGAACAAAGCGAGCGCATATTTTTTGTAGCTAAAAAACAGACAAATGGTGTAAAATAATGTAATATATAGAAATTGCCCCCTCTTATACTGGGAGCGCCTGCTCCCTTCACCCCTTCCCTGATTTTTTCTTACCCATTGAGCAAACAAAATAGAATTTGGAGTTGATGCTGTCCTTGATGACCCGTTGGAAATTAATTGCAGTCAGCGCCGGCGGTGCCGTGTGTTTTGGAATTATGTTTCTACTATTCTGGAGTGGTCTGCCCCGCGAACAGTCAGCAACGCAGGAGCCTGTGCCGTGGAAGAGTCATTCTGAAGAAATAAACCAGGAGGAAATGTCCGCGGGCGCTTCTGTTGAAAAAGAGGAAGAGCCGGAAAAAAAGGTTCAGGTGGATGTAAAAGGAGAAGTGAAGGCTCCTGGTGTTTATGTGCTTCAGGCAGACGAAAGAGTCAAGGAAGCGGTTCAAAAGGCTGGTGGGGCGACAGACAATGCGGATATGCTTCAGGTGAACCTGGCAGAAAAAATAGAGGACGAGATGGTTATTCACATTCCCGGTGAAGGAGAGGAGCCTCTTAATGCGCCGCCTGAAGAAAGCAGTGCAGATACGGCAATGGTGAATGTGAACGAAGCGGAGCAGACGGATTTAGAGACCATACCAGGAATAGGCCCGGCAAAAGCCGCAGCTATTTTAAGCTATCGTGAGGAAAATGGCTCCTTTGAAACGATTGAGGATTTATCCAACGTCAGCGGAATAGGGGAAAAAACGGTGGAGCAGCTCCAAGATTACATTTCTCTCTAATATTTACTTTTCGAAATAGTCTGATAAAGTTAAGAAAGGTATATTAATAATTTGAAAGAAAGGAGCTTTACCGTGGAAGAACATAAAGACTGGAAACTCGAGACGCTTTCCGTACATGCCGGCCAGACTCCCGATCCGGCTACCAATGCAAGAGCAGTACCTATTTATCAAACCACTTCCTATGAATTCAATGATACCGATCATGCTGCAAACTTATTCGGCCTTCAGGAGTTCGGGAATATTTATACCCGTATCATGAACCCGACCTCTGACGTGTTTGAAAAGCGAATGGCTGCTCTGGACGGCGGTATTGGAGCGCTTGCAACTGCAAGCGGCAGTTCTGCCATTCATATTGCCGTTTTAAATATCTGCAGCGCGGGAGATGAAATTGTTGCTTCAAGCGGCTTGTACGGCGGTACGTACAACATGTTTATGCATACGCTCCCGAAGATGGGCATTCATGTGCATTTAGTGGAGGGGACGGATCCAAAAGCATACGAAGAAAAGATAAATGAAAATACAAAATTAATATTCAGCGAAATTATAGGAAATCCTAATGGCAATGTGCTCGATATTGAAGAGGTGGCAGCAGTGGCGCACGATAACGGCCTGCCGTTAGTCGTGGATGCTACCACAGTTACGCCAGTTTTATGCCGGCCCATTGATTACGGAGCAGACATCGTGGTGCATTCTGCTACAAAATTTATCGGAGGCCATGGCACGACCATTGGCGGAGTGATTGTCGACAGTGGAAAGTTCAACTGGGAGAACGGTAAATTTCCCGGTCTGACAGAACCGGATCCGAGCTATCACGGCGTCGTATTTACTGAAGCAGCCGGGGAGATGGCTTATATTTTAAAAGCGCGGGTACAGCTGCTGCGTGATTTAGGGGCCGCTATTTCACCAATGAACTCTTTTTTGCTTCTCCAGGGGCTTGAAACGCTTCACCTGCGAATGGAACGTCATTGCGAAAATGCCGAAAAGGCAGCGGCGTTTTTAGAGCAGCATGAGCTGGTGGACTGGGTGAACTACCCAGGGCTTTCTTCGCATGATACGTACGCTACAGCGGAAAAATACTTGCCTAAAGGAAAGGGGGCCATTCTAACCTTTGGTATAAAAGGCGGCCTCGCTGAAGGAAAAAAATTCATTGAAGCGTGCAATTTGCACTCGCACGTAGCGAATGTCGGAGACGCCAAGTCTTTAGTTATTCATCCGGCGAGTACAACGCACCAGCAGCTTTCTGAAGAAGACCAGCGCGCAGCAGGTGTATCTTCAGACCTTATCCGGCTTTCGGTCGGAATAGAGCATATCGACGACATTCTCCGCGATTTAGAAAAAGCTCTCCACGAAAGCCAGAAATAAACCTCGAACGCTAAAGCCTGCCTCCACGGGCAGGCCCTTTCTTTTTCTTTTCCCGACGTACTATTTAACAATTATGGGGGGGTGGATGCAATCCCCGTTCTTTGGATACTTATATCTATGACAGCCCCGGCCGCGATGGTACTCCGCGGAGACTTATGGGCGTGGGGGGCCATTTGGCTGTGCTTCGGCGCCGGATGGATAATTGTCAGGCGCTTTTGGATGCTTGCTGCCGGAGCAGCGTTGATGTTGATTTTTGCTGGCAGCTCCCTGTACTGGACTGCGCATAATGATTCGGCTTTAGACGGCACAGAAACAAAAATCACGGGTACCGTGTCATCGCCGCTGATGTATGACGGCGGGAGGGCCCGGTTTGATCTGCGCACGGATCAAAAGGAACACATACCGGTTACGTGGTGGTTTGAGACGGAAGAAGAAATGCAACAAAGCAAACGACTGCTTCCCGGTGACCGTTGCCAGTGGGCCGGGGAGCTGCGTAAACCGGGGACAGCTGGCAATCCAGGGGCCTTCAGCTATAAGACTTACCTGTATTGGAACAAGATACACTGGCTGTTTACGGTGGAAAACGGCCAGGAGATAAAATGTTTTAACCAATCCACGGGAGTGGTGGACACGCTGCAGCGGCTGAGGGCCCAGCAGGTACAGCGGATGGATAATTTTTTTCCGGAACAGGCTGGCGGATTGGCAGCTTCACTGCTTTTTGGAGAACGTGCTTCAATGACCGGAGAGGTTGAAGAAGCTTATCGCTCGCTCGGTCTCATTCATGTGCTTGTAGTGTCCGGCATGCACGTCGCTATCGTAAGCGGGGCTGCATTTTTTCTTTTGAAACGAATTGGCATGACAAAGGAACGTTCCTATACTATTGTACTTTGCCTTCTGCCTGTGTACGCTGTTTTGACCGGAGGGGCTCCATCAGTGCTTCGTGCATCGATTGCTGCGGGGATTTTCATTGCCTGGCAGAAATGGGGGCCGCCCGGTCAGCGTTTGGATCCGGCGGTGATTCTTCTGGCTGTCATGGGAGCTATGCTTTTCTTTAACCCAGGCTATCTTTTTCATATTGGGTTTCAGCTTTCCTTTTTATTGAGCGGGCATCTACTTTTATGCCGGAAAAAGATGGCGGCCGTGGGCAAGTGGACGAATATGGCATGGGTCGCTGGTTCTTCAATGCTTGTTTCTCTCCCGATTGTATTATGGAACTTTTACCAATTCTCCCTCTGGAATGTAATGATTAATTTTCTATTCACCCCGGTTCTTCTACTTCTTGTTCTCCCATTTTTATTTTTAAATTATCTTCTCTCGTTTTTCCTTGCCTCTCCTCCTGAAGTATTTTCCATAATGTTCTCAGGTATCGAATGGATGCACGCCCTTTTTATTTATTTGTCCGGCATGTCTTGGTCTACAGTACTTCTAGGAAAACCGGGAGCTGTTTTTACTATCGTATATGCAGCAGGCTGCACAGTGTTTGTAGCTGCTTGGAATAGGGGGCTGCGAAGACAAGCACTATATCTGTCAGCAGCAGCCATGCTTGCCGCTGTTGGCTGGCAGTGGGTGGCTCCTTATACAGACAGCCGAGGGACAGTGACTTATCTTGATGTCGGACAGGGAGACAGCACAGTTATAGAGCTTCCCTACCGGCGCGGAGTGGTTGTGGTTGATGGAGGCGGCCGGGTTAGTTTTAATGAGGTGGAGTGGGAGCAGCAGGAAAAGCCATTTGACCCTGGTGAAGCAGTCGTCGCTGAATATCTAAAATACCGGGGTATCCGGCATTTGGATACAGTAGTAGCAACGCACGGGGATGCTGACCATGTGAACGGCCTGAAATATTTGATGGAGCATGTGCCGACGGGGGAACTATGGTATGGCAGAAGCACTCACTACGAACCTGAAGAGCTGGAGCTTTTAGCAGAATTTGACGAGCATACTGACATCAGGCTGGTTGAAGGCGGGGAAACGTACCAGATCGGAGGCACGTCCTTCTATGTGTTGCATCCCCGCGGGGAATGGAAAGACAAAAACGACCGTTCTGTGGTGTTGTATTTTGAGCTTGGCGAAAAAAGGTGGCTGTTGACAGGAGACGTTTCCGCCGAACAGGAAAAACGGATGATACAGAATTATCCCGGCCTCCGGGCTGATATTTTAAAAACTGGCCATCATGGCAGCAGCACCTCCACGTCCCGGGATTTTGTGGAAGCGTTGGAGCCGGAGCACGCGGTCATATCGGCTGGCTACTGCAACCGTTTTGGACACCCGCATCCTGAGCCGCTCGAGATACTTGAAAGGGCAGGGATAAATATATGGCGTACTGATCTTCAAGGAGCCATCCAGTTTACTGTTTTCCCCAGGGAAGAGCCAGGCATACATACGGTGCGTAAAGAAATGCTTCCGGCGTGCAAGTAACTCAGAGTTTCTCATAGGAAAGAAAAAGAAAATACGATAAAATAGAAAAAGAATACGTTCGGAAAGTGTGAGCAGATGGATTATATAACGATGGAAAAAAAGGTACAGCAGGAGGAAGTGCAGCCGTTTTACCTTTTGCAGGGCGAAGAAAGCTATATGATTCAGGATATTCAGCAGAAAATTATCGGTAAAGCGCTGGCAGAAGGAGAGAAAGAATTTAACCTGTCCACGTTTGATATGCGTGAAACGCCAATCGAAATTGCTGTAGAAGAGGCGGAAACCCTCCCTTTTTTCGGGGAGCGGAGAGTGATTGTGCTGAAAAACTGTTATTTTTTAACGGGGGCAAGAGAAAAAGAGAAGGTAGAGCATAAAATCGAAGCGCTTGAGACCTATGCTAGGCAGCCAAACCCGACTACCGTGTTAATACTGTCCGCGCCCTATGAAAAGCTTGACGCCAGAAAGAAAGTAGTTAAAGAAATAAAAAAACAGGCGGTGGTGCTCGAAGCAGCAGCCGCCGGCGAAGAGACAATGAAAAAATGGATGCAGCAGTTTAACCAGGCCCACCAGCTTGTGATGAGCCGGGAAGTTATGGACCGTTTCATTGCTCTTGCCGGCAAAGACCTTTTGATGCTTGCCGAAGAGGCGAAAAAGCTGCAGCTCTATACCGGCAGCGGGGAAGTAACGATGGAGACAGTAGATAAATTGGTTCCGCGATCGCTTGAGGACAATGTGTTTGAACTGGTGGCTGCTGTAGTCAAGGGCCAGGCAAAAACAATGCTGCGTATATATTACGACCTGCTCAAGCAGGGAGAAGAGCCGATTAAAATTCTGGCGCTGCTTGCCAGGCAGATCCGTATCATTTATCACGTAAAAAACCTGAAGCAGCAGGGCTATTCGCGAAAACGCATGGCTGGGTCGATTAAAATCCATCCGTACGCGGTGCAGCTGGCTGAAAAGCCGGCGGCAGCATTTTCCCACGCGTACCTTCAGGAGGCCATGAAGCTGCTGAGTGCCACAGATTACCAGATGAAAGCAGGAAAAATGGATAAGCAGCTCGCACTGGAACTCTGTTTTATGAAGCTTGTTTCAGGGCAGAAAATTGGACAATAAAAAAACGACTCGGGCCCGAGTCGTTTTATCCTTATTGTGCTACTGCGCTTAGGCGCTTGTGCATTCTGGATTTAGCGCGGTTGGCCGCGTTTTTGTGAATCATGTTTTTGCTCGCTGCTTTGTCTACTTTCTTCATCGCGAGCGCGTAAGAATTCTTCGCAGCATCAATGTTGTTTGCATCGATGTTTTTGTCGAATTCTTTAATAGCCGAACGCATGGAAGAACGGAAAGCCTGCTGCTTCACACGTTGATTTTCGTTAATAATCACGCGCTTTTTTGCGGATTTAATATTTGCCATGGTGGTCACCTCCTTTAGTTACCGGTCATTTCTTTTATCAGCACAAAAGGATTCTATCAAAAATCACGACTAAGCGCAAGATTCAGCAGCAAAGAGTTAAATGGAGGAAATTTTCAGAATTAAAGCGAAGTGAACGCGAACGTTGAAGGAAAGGCGGGGCATTGCTATAATAGACGTTAGTCTCTGCGAACGGAACGCACGGCAAAGTAGTAATAACAGGAGTGATCGAATCAATGAAAGAGCATGAAAAACTTGAGCGCCAGAAGCGCATTCGTAACTTTTCGATCATCGCCCATATTGATCACGGGAAATCGACGCTTGCTGACCGGATTTTAGAATCGACCAGCGCGTTGACCCAGCGTGAAATGAAGGCCCAGATGCTGGATGCGATGGATTTAGAAAGAGAACGCGGTATTACGATTAAACTTAATTCTGTACAGCTGAAATATACACATACAGATGGAGTGGAATACATTTTTCACCTTATCGATACGCCGGGACACGTCGACTTTTCCTATGAAGTGTCGCGGAGCCTGGCAGCCTGTGAAGGGGCTCTTTTAATAGTAGACGCCGCCCAGGGCATTGAAGCCCAGACGCTTGCCAACGTGTACCTGGCCCTCGATAACGATCTGGAAATTCTGCCTGTTATCAATAAAGTGGACCTGCCGAGCGCCGAACCTGACCGGGTGAAACAGGAAGTGGAAGACGTTATCGGTCTGGACGCTTCGGAGGCAGTGCTTGCCTCGGCAAAGGATGGACTCGGAACAGAAGAAATTTTAAAGCAGATCGTGGAAAAAGTCCCGCCTCCGCAGGGAGACCCCTCGGCTCCGCTGCAGGGTATGATTTTTGACTCCGTCTATGATACGTATCGCGGGGTTATTGCCTATATCCGGATTAAAGAAGGAACGGTCAAGCCTGGGGAAAAAATCCGGATGATGCAGACGGGAAAAGAATTCGAAGTTTCGGATGTCGGGGTTTTTAATCCTAAACCTGTATCCTGCGATGAACTGACAGTGGGAGACGTTGGATTTTTGATTGCCGGCATCAAAAACGTCGGTGATTCGAGGGTGGGCGATACAATTACAAACGCCCACAACCCGGCTGCAGAACCTCTTCCGGGATACAAACGCATGAATCCGATGGTTTTCTGCGGCCTGTTCCCGACAGATGCAAGCAAATATAACGCCCTCCGGGACGCGCTCGAACGGCTCGAGCTTAACGACAGCTCGCTGCAGTTTGAAGCAGAAACGTCCCAGGCGCTAGGATTCGGTTTCCGCTGCGGGTTTCTTGGCCTGCTGCACATGGAAATTATTCAGGAGCGCATCGAGCGCGAATATAATATCGAACTGATTACTACCGCCCCGAGCGTCATTTATCACGTGCAGATGGTGGACGGGGAAATGAAGGAAATTGACAATCCTTCCAATATGCCCGACGCCCAGCAGGTGGAATGGGTGGAAGAACCGTTTGTGAAAGCTACTGTCATGGTGCCAAATGATTACGTGGGCGCCGTCATGGAGCTTTGCCAGGCCAAACGCGGAGAATTTAAAGATATGCAGTATATGGATGATACGCGTGTAAATATCGTTTACGATCTTCCGTTAACCGAAATTGTTTATGATTTTTTCGATCAGCTGAAATCGCAGACGAAAGGATATGCTTCGTTTGATTATGAATTTATCGGCTTTAAAGAGAGCAATCTCGTGAAAATGGATATATTGTTAAACGGCGAAAATGTCGATGCACTGTCTGTTATTGTTCACCGGGAGGCAGCCTACGAACGCGGAAAAGCTATCGTTGAAAAATTAAAGGATTTAATTCCGCGCCAACAGTTTGAAGTGCCGGTGCAGGCGACGATCGGAAAAAGCGTCATTGCCCGTTCAACGATCAAAGCCATGAGGAAAAACGTTTTGTCGAAATGTTATGGCGGCGATATTACGCGGAAGCGCAAACTGCTTGAAAAGCAGAAGGAAGGAAAAAAACGCATGAAAAGCGTTGGAAAAGTAGATGTTCCGCAGGAAGCATTTATGTCTGTATTAAAGATGGATAAAGACTAAGCAAAGCGGCTGCCTTCCGGGCGGCCTTTGCTTTTTCTATAAATAAGGAGAGAAAAACGTGGCCAAAGGATTGTACGTCCACATCCCTTTTTGCGAATACATTTGTTATTACTGTGATTTTAATAAATTTCTCATCAACAATCAGCCGGTGGATGAATATTTAGAAGCGCTGGACCAGGAGCTTGCTTCTTATAAGATGGATCAGCTGCAGACGGTCTATATCGGCGGGGGCACACCGACTGCACTTTCAGTCGAACAGGTGGAGAAGCTGATGCAGATTGTGAGCCGACACGTTCCGGTGTCCCAGTTGAAAGAGTACACGGTGGAAGTGAATCCAGGAGATGTTGGGGAAGAGAAGCTGTCACTGCTAAAGGCAGGTAAAGTCGACCGGTTGAGCATTGGTGTCCAGACATTCCATGACACCCAGTTAAACAAGATTGGCCGGGGGCATTCAGCGGAAGAAGCGAAAGAAACGGTCCAGGCCGCCAGAAAGTCCGGATTTGATAACATTTCTATTGATTTAATGTTCGGGCTGCCGGGACAGACAATGAAGGACTGGGAAGAAACGCTTGATGAAGCGATGGCGCTTGCCCCCCCGCACGTATCGGCTTACTCTCTGAAAATTGAAAAGCAGACCCGGTTTTATAACTGGTGGAGGGAAGGGAAGATCGCACCGCTTCCGGAAGAAGAGGAAGCGGACATGTATGAACTGCTCGTGGCTCGCCTTGAAAATTATGGGCTGCAGGCTTATGAAATCAGCAATTTTGCGCGTGCGGGGCACAGCAGCCGCCACAACCGGATATACTGGCAGAATGAAGAGTATATTGGGGCTGGGGCCGGGGCTCATGGATATATTAATGGCGTGCGCTATGCTAACGTTAAACCGCTGAACCACTATATCCAGGCAGTTCAGGAAAAAGGCAATCCAGTCCAGTCAACGCATCCAGTGACGAGAAAAGAGCAGATCGAAGAAGAAATGTTTCTCGGGCTTCGTCTATACGAGGGTGTGTCTACGGAACGTTTTTATCAGAAATACGGCTGCACAGTCGAAGATATATATCCGGAAAGCATTCAGGAAGCAAAGCAGAAAGGATGGCTGGCAGAAGCAGACGGCTATCTGTTTTTAACGGAAGAAGGAAAACTGCTCGGCAATGAAGTGTTTACGTTATTTTTGTTGGACGAGGAGCCCGAAAATAATTGACAAAGCAAAAATCCTTTGATAGCTTATAAAATAGATTTAGCACTCGGGTAAAACGAGTGCTAACAGAGGAGAATGTGTAATGCTTACCGATCGACAATTACTCATTTTGCAATCGATCATTGAAGATTATATTCAATCGGCTGAGCCTGTGGGTTCAAGAAGCATCTCCAAAAAAAACAGCATTACGTTCAGTCCGGCCACTATCCGTAACGATATGGCGGATTTGGAGGAGCTCGGTTTTTTAGAAAAAACCCACAGCTCGTCCGGACGCATTCCTTCCCAAAAAGCTTACCGGCTCTATGTGGACCGCCTGCTGCTTCCGTACCGGTTCAGTGAGCCTGAAATGAATAATATTCAATCACTTTTTGCTGGTAAAATACTCGAAGCTGAAGAAGCAGTGAAGGAAACAGCGGGGATATTGTCTGAGCTGACGAGCTATGCCTCTATTGTGCTTGGCCCGGAGATGTTTGAATCCAGGCTCAGGCAGATTCAGATTGTTCCGATCGGAAAAGCAGCTGCTGTTGCTGTCATCGTAACGGATACAGGCTATGTGGAAAACCACACGGTAGCTCTTCCCCCCTCTCTCGAAGCAGGAGAGCTCGAACAAATTACGAATATTTTAAACGAACGCCTGCGGGGCATTCCGCTTTATCAGCTGCAGCGGGCGTTGTTCTCTGAAGTAAGGGACCTTCTGAAAAAGTATGTGCTTAACTATGAAGCAGCTCTTTCATTTACAGAAGAAGCTCTTCGCAAGTCAAGGCATGAAAAAATCTTTTACGGAGGAAAGACCAACCTGCTTAACCAGCCGGAATTTAAAGACGTGGACCGTGTGCGGGCGCTACTTGAATTAATGGAGGAAGAGCATTTGA
Source organism: Marinococcus halophilus (assembly GCF_002265875.1). Taxonomy (GTDB): domain Bacteria; phylum Bacillota; class Bacilli; order Bacillales; family Marinococcaceae; genus Marinococcus; species Marinococcus halophilus. The sequence continues at coordinate 123,303 of NZ_NPFA01000003.1, read as the reverse complement.
TCCATGAGCTCTTAAAGCCAACCATGAATGGAATGACAATTAGGATCGGCCAGGAAAATACGAATGAAGCGTTTGAACACTGCAGTATTATTTCTGCCACCTATTCTCTTGCCGGGAAGCCGGTCGGAACCATTGGCATTGTAGGGCCGACAAGGATGGAATACCAAAAAGTCATAACCCTTATCAATCATCTTTCCTACGGACTGTCAAATGTGTTGGATGACTTGTACCGGAGAGACTCTTAATGATAGTATTTGTTATTGGTTGATGAACTTAATAAAGAGCCGGATAAAATGTAGCTCTGAACGATAGCAACAGCATTTATGGAGGTGGCGCAGTTGAGCGAAAAGAACAAACAGCAGGAACAAGAAAAAAATGAACAAGAAACACCGAATGAAGAAGTAACAGAAGAAGATGTTGAAATCATCGAACCTGAAGATGTTGAGGAAGATGAACTGGAAGAAGAAACAGGGTCGCGTGAAGCGGAACTCGAAAAAGAAGTAGAGGAATGGAAAAACCGTGCTCTTCGCGCGCAGGCCGATCTAGAAAACGTGCGCCGCAGAGCAAAAGCGGAAAAAGAAGAGGACGCCAAATACCGGGTTCAGCCTCTTGCAGAGGAGCTTCTGCCGGTAATGGATAACTTCGAAAGAGCGATGCAGACCCAGCCGGATAATGAAAGTGCCCAGTCATTTATTGACGGCATGGCTATGGTTTACAATCAATTCCGGACCGCGCTTGAACAGCAGGGAGTAGAAGAAATCCCGGCACAGGGCGAATACTTTGACCCAACCATTCACCAGGCTGTCATGCAGGCTGACGAAGAAGGGTTTGAGTCCAATCAGATTGTGGAAGAAATGCAGAAGGGATACAGACTGAAAGATCGTGTACTGCGCCCTTCAATGGTAAAAGTGAACAACTAATAATTCATATATAGAGTACTGTATAGGAGGAAGAAAAATGAGTAGAACAATTGGCATTGACTTAGGTACAACAAACTCCTGCGTAGCCGTTATGGAAGGCGGCGAAGCACAGGTTATTCCGAATCCGGAAGGCAACCGCACAACTCCTTCAGTTGTAGCGTTCAAAGACGGAGAACGTCAGGTTGGGGAAGTGGCAAAGCGCCAGTCCATCACAAACCCTAACACGATCAGTTCCATCAAGCGTCACATGGGCACAGATTATAAGGTGGAAATCGAAGGCAAAGAATACAATCCGCAGGAAGTTTCTGCGATTATTCTTCAAAAATTGAAGTCTGATGCTGAAAGCTATCTTGGCGAAACTGTTACAAACGCGGTTATTACAGTGCCGGCTTACTTTAACGACTCCCAGCGTCAGGCTACAAAAGACGCCGGCCGCGTTGCAGGTCTGGAAGTAGACCGGATTGTCAACGAGCCGACAGCAGCAGCGCTTGCATATGGGCTGGAAAAAGAAGAGGATCAGACGATTCTCGTGTTTGACCTTGGCGGCGGTACATTTGACGTTTCCATTCTTGAGCTTGGCGAAGGCTTTTTCGAAGTGCGTTCCACGTCCGGCGACAATAAGCTTGGCGGCGATGACTTTGACCAGGTAATTATCGATCATTTGGTGGATGAATTCCGTAAAGAAAACGGCATTGACCTTTCCCAGGATAAAATGGCTGTCCAACGTTTAAAAGATGCAGCTGAAAAAGCGAAGAAAGATCTTTCCGGCGTTACGCAGACCCAAATTTCCCTGCCGTTTATTACAGCAGATCAAAGCGGGCCGAAGCACCTCGAGCTTACACTGACACGCGCCAAGTTTGATGAGCTTTCCTCGAAGCTGGTTGAACGCACAATGGGACCTACAAGACAGGCAATGAAAGACGCCGGTCTCAGTGCTTCCGAAGTGGATAAAGTCATCCTTGTTGGTGGTTCCACCCGTATTCCAGCTGTACAGGAAGGAATTAAAAACTTAACCGGTAAAGAACCACACAAAGGGGTTAACCCGGATGAAGTGGTAGCCGTAGGTGCTGCCGTGCAGGCAGGCGTCCTCACTGGTGACGTAAAAGACGTTGTGCTTCTCGACGTTACACCGCTTTCGCTTGGTATCGAAACAATGGGCGGAGTGACGACGAAACTAATCGATCGGAACACTACGATCCCGACAAGTAAGTCCCAAACGTTCTCCACAGCGGCAGATAACCAGCCTTCCGTGGATATTCATGTGCTTCAGGGTGAGCGTGAAATGGCTGCGGACAATAAAACACTTGGCCGGTTCCAGTTGACGGATATTCCACCGGCTCCGCGCGGTGTGCCTCAAATCGAAGTTACTTTTGATATTGACGCCAACGGTATTGTGAATGTGCGTGCGAAAGATCTTGGCACAAACAAAGAGCAGTCCATTACCATCACTTCTTCTTCCGGCCTCTCTGAAGAAGAAATTGAACAAATGGTAAAAGATGCTGAAGAAAACGCGGAAGAAGACAAAAAGCGTAAAGAAGAAGTAGAAGTACGCAACGAAGCGGACCAGCTCGTCTTCACTACCGAAAAAACATTGAGCGATCTCGGTGAAAACGTAACAGAGGAAGAAAAACAACAGGCAGAAGACGCAAAAGAAAAAGTAAAAACGGCGCTTGAAGGCGAAGATATTGAAGCTATTCGCACAGCGAAAGACGAGCTTCAGGAAATCGTTCAGCAGCTCACAACCAAAATGTACGAGCAGGCAGCGCAACAGGCTCAGCAGGAGCAGGGCGAAGCCGGCGGCGAAAGCAGTGAAGACACTGTAGACGCTGAGTACGAAGACGTTAATGATGACAATGACAACAACAAAAACAGCTAACGATCTGTAGCGCTGATGAATGGGGCTGTCCCGAATAGTGGTCACTTGACTGCTTCTATTCAAGGGGATAGCCCCTTCTTTCTGTAAAGAATATGTTTTTCAGATTGAAGCGTCTTCTTGTAGAATGATAAGATAACACGTATGGACAAGAGCGAGGAGTGAAGATGAACGATGAGTAAACGCGATTATTATGACGTGCTTGGCGTCAGCAAAGACGCAGATGAGCAGGAAATAAAAAAAGCATATAGAAAACTGGCGCGCCAGTATCACCCGGACGTCAACAAAGAAGACGACGCCGAAGAAAAATTTATTGAAATCAAAGACGCCTACGATACATTAAGCGATCCACAGAAGCGTTCAAATTACGATCGTTTCGGCCATGAAGATCCTAATCAGGGCTTTGGCGGCGGTGGTGGAGCTGGCGGTTTTGGCGGCGGCTTCGGCGATATTTTCGATATGTTTTTCGGCGGCGGTGCTTCCAGAGATCCAAATGCTCCGAGACAGGGCGCGGATCTGCAGTATACAATGACGCTCACCTTTAAAGAAGCAGCTTTCGGCAAGGACACAGAAATTGAAATTCCAAAAGAAGAAAACTGTGAAACGTGTGGCGGCGACGGCGCGAAGCCGGGAACTGAAAAAAGAACATGTCGCCAGTGCGGTGGCCAAGGCCAGATGAACGTAGAACAGAATACGCCGTTTGGACGTGTCGTGAACCGGCGCGTATGTGACCGTTGCAGCGGCTCCGGCGTCGAAGTGGAGGAAAAATGTCCTACGTGTAATGGAAACGGACGCATCCGCCGGAACAAAAAGATTAATATTCACATTCCGGAGGGCGTCGACCACGGCCAGCAGATCCGCGTGAGCGGACAGGGCGAGCCTGGTGCAAACGGCGGACCGCCAGGCGACCTGTTTGTTGTATTCAACGTACAACCGCATGAGTTCTTTGAACGTGACGGAGACGACGTCTACTGTGAAATGCCGCTTACATTTGTTCAGGTAACGCTTGGTGATGAAATTGAAGTGCCGACACTGCGCGGGAAAGTGAAACTGAAAATACCGGCAGGTACACAGTCCGGCACGAAATTCCGCCTCCGTAATAAAGGTATTAGTAATGTACACGGCCGCGGGCAGGGCGACCAGCATGTCAAAGTCCAGGTAGTGACACCGAAAAAATTAACGGACCGCCAGAAAGAGCTGCTGCGGGAATTTGCAGAAATCAGCGGCGATGAAGAGACCGATGAACAGCACGGAAATTTCTTTGACCGCGTGAAACGGGCTTTTCGTGGAGAGTAAAAGAGAGGAGCAGGCTTATGAATTGGATTGAAATTTCTGTCCACACCACCCAGGAAGCAATTGACCCTGTTTCATTTGTGCTTCAGGAAGCAGGAGCGAGCGGAGTGGTGATTGAAGATTCGGCCGACCTGGAGCGTGAATGGGAAGAGGCGGAAGATGAATGGTTTATGCTTTCTGAAGATAATTATCCGGATGAAGGCACGCTCGTGAAGGCCTACCTTCCAATGACAAGCTACGTCACCGATACTGTGGAGGAAATCAAGCAATCCATTAACGAACTGCTCCTTTACGATATTGATTTAGGACGAAACCAGGTGGTGCTCAAAGAGATTGCCGAGGAGGACTGGGCAGAGGCGTGGAAAAAATATTACAAACCTGTCCAGATCACGAATAAAATCACTATTGTGCCTTCCTGGGAAGAGTACGAAAAAAAGAGCAGTGAAAAAATCATTACGCTTGATCCGGGCATGGCATTTGGTACCGGCACCCATCCGACAACCGTACTCAGCATGCAGGCTCTTGAAGAGTATACACGTCCGGGAGATGCGGTGCTGGATGTAGGGACCGGTTCCGGCGTGCTTGCTATAGGAGCCTCCTTGTTTGAAGCGGGAGAGATTCTTGCGCTCGATCTCGATGAAGTGGCTGTCAGAAGTGCGAAAGAAAATATTAGCCGTAACGGTATGGCAGAAAAGATCACTGTGGCTCAATCGGATCTGCTGGAATACCAATCAATGCAGGCAGATATCATTGTAGCTAATATTTTAGCGCCAATTATTATCCGCCTCGCGGAAGATGCGTTCAGCTCTCTTCAACCGGATGGTGTGTTTATTACTTCAGGCATCATTGAAAGCAAACGTACAGATGTTGAGCAGGCTCTGACGGAAGCGGGTTTCGTTATTGAGGATGTGCGGGCAGTCGAAGACTGGCTGTGCATTATCGCCCGCCGTCCGCAGGCGTTATAAAGGAGAGGAATATGCAGCATTATTTTGTGGACCCCTCCTCCATACAGCATGAATATATACAAATCACGGGTAATGATGCAAAGCACATTGCCCGTGTTATGCGTATGGGCCCGGGAGAAGAAATTGTATGCAAAGACAACCAGGGACGTGCTTTTGTGAGTGAAATCGAAAGCGTTGAAGAAAAGAGTGTTCGTGCAAAAATAGTCAGCGAATGGACAGCCGGTGCAGAACTTCCTGTAAATGTCATCGCAGCCCAGGCTCTGATTAAGGGAGAAAAGATGGACACCGTTGTACAAAAAGCAACGGAATTGGGAGCCGCGGCGATTTATTTTTATGAAGCGGAGCATTCTGTGGTAAAATGGGATGCGAATAAACGGCAAAAGAAAATTGATCGTTTAAACCGAATTGCTAAAGAAGCAGCAGAGCAGTCAGAGCGGATGTATATACCGGAAGTTGCTTATTTTGCTTCTGTACGGAAGGTTGTAGAAAATACGTCTTCTATGGAGAGCAGAATCGTTTTATCGGAAGCAGAGGCCAGGGCAGGCAGGCCTGCACAGCTTCCAGCCGTATTCAGCCGGAAGCCTGAAACGCTGCTCGCTTTCATCGGGCCGGAGGGCGGTTTTTCCAGTAATGAGCTTTCTCTGCTTGAAGAAAACGAAATTCCTATGACGTCGCTCGGAAAAAGAATTGTCCGCAGCGAAACTGCTTCTTTGCTGCTTCTCGGGGCAGTGACATATTATTATGAAATTCAGGAGGGGAACATACAATGAGATCAGTGGCGTTTCATACTCTTGGCTGTAAAGTAAATCACTACGAAACGGAAGCCATATGGCAGCTGTTTAAAAATAACGGCTACGAAAAAAAGGAATTTGATCAAACCGCAGATGTCTATGTCATCAACACCTGTACGGTGACCAACACCGGAGACAAAAAAAGCCGCCAGGTTATCCGGCGCGCAGTGCGCAAAAATCCGGAAGCTATTATTTGCGTTACCGGCTGTTATGCCCAGACGTCCCCGGGAGAGATCATGGATATTCCCGGCGTCGACATTGTCGTAGGTACGCAGGACCGCAAAAAAATGCTCGACTATATTGAAGAGTACACGGTATCCCGGGAACCGATTAACGGTGTAAGCAACATTATGAAAAACCGGGTGTATGAAGAGCTTGATGTGCCGGAATTTACCGATCGTACGAGAGCATCGCTTAAAATTCAGGAAGGATGCAATAATTTCTGTACCTTCTGTATTATTCCATGGGCCCGCGGCCTTCTTCGTTCGAGAAATCCGGAAGATGTCATGCATCAAGCCCATCAGTTAGTTGATAAAGGCTACAAAGAATTAGTGCTTACAGGTATCCATACAGGCGGATACGGGGAAGACCTGAAGGACTACAACCTTGCTGGGCTTCTGCGGGACCTTGAAACAATCGAGGGTCTAAAACGAATCCGGATTTCCTCCATCGAAGCAAGTCAGATCACCGATGAAGTAATTGATGTGCTCCGCAACTCCAACAAAGTAGTAAATCATCTGCACGTGCCGCTTCAAGCCGGCTCGAACACCGTGCTTAAACGAATGAGAAGAAAATACAGCGTGGAGTTTTATGCAGACCGCCTCGAAAAACTGCGCGAAGCCCTGCCGGAATGTGCTATCACCACAGACGTGATCGTAGGTTTCCCAGGAGAAACAAAAGAAGAATTTCAGCAGACGTACGACTTTATCCGGGACCAGCGTTTCTCAGAGCTGCACGTGTTTCCGTATTCGAAGCGCACGGGTACGCCTGCTGCTAAAATGAATGACCAAGTTGAGGAGGAAGAAAAAAATGATCGGGTGCACCGTCTGATTGAACTTTCCAACCAATTGGCCAAAGAATATGCTTCGCGTTTCGAAAATGAAGTCGTGGAAGTAATCCCGGAAGAGGAAGATAAGGAAAAACCAGGATACTTTGTCGGCTATTCGACAAATTATATAAAAGTCCGTTTCCCTGCGAAACCGGAATGGCGCGGTGAGATTGTACGTGTGAAAATTACGGACGCCGGCTACCCGTTGAATGAAGGGGAATTTGTCCGCGTGCTCGACCCTGACGCGGCAACGCTTGTATAACTATAATAGTTGAACTGGAGGAGAAAGCATGGCAGATCTCGCGCAATATATCGATCATACGCTGCTGAAGCCGGAAACAACATTTGAAGACATTAAACGTATCGCCACCGAAGCGAAAGATAATCATTTCAAATCTGTGTGCATTAATCCGGCAATGGTCCCGTTAGCGGCTAAGGAACTAGAAGGCTCCGATGTGCTCGTTTGCACGGTAATTGGCTTTCCGCTCGGTGCTACGAATCCGGAAACAAAAGCGTTTGAAGTAAAAAATGCCCTTGCTAATGGAGCAAAGGAAGTTGATATGGTTATTAATATAGGCGCGCTAAAGAGCGGGGAAGACGCCCTGGTCCGCGCAGATATTGAAGCAGTAGTACAGGCTGCTAATAAGGAAGCACTGGTGAAAGTCATCATCGAAACAGCGCTGCTGACGGATGATGAAAAGAAAACGGCCTGCAGTCTTGCCGTAGAAGCCGGCGCAGATTTTGTAAAGACCTCCACTGGATTTAATGGAGGCGGAGCAACAATTGAAGATGTGCGGCTGATGAAAGAAGCGGTGGGCGACCGCGCCGGAGTGAAAGCAAGTGGCGGGGTCAAAGACCGGCAGACCGCTCTTGCATTAATTGAGGCCGGAGCTTCCCGGCTCGGTGCAAGTTCCGGTGTGAAAATTCTGCAAGGCGAAACCTCAAGCGAAAACTACTAACAATCTGAACTTTCCTGCTCGTTGATTTTTTGGCATAGATGCTTTATACTATTTACCAAATGGCTAGTATTTGAGTAAACTTCTTTATTCATGTATTGGTTAGATTGGTTGTTCGGAGGGAGGGAATCACATGGCAGAGACAAGAAAGAAAAAGAATGAAGATATTGATGCCGCTCTTCGCCGTTTTAAGCGTAGCCTTTCCAAAGAAGGAACAATGGCTGAAGTGAAAAAACGCAAACACTACGAAAAACCTAGTGTTCGTCGTAAGAAGAAAAGCGAAGAAGCTAGAAAACGTAAGTTTTAAGTAAAGAAGGTGCTGCATCCTTGGAACTCATGGATCGTTTAAGCAGTGACATGAAATCAGCAATGAAAAACAAGGAAAAACAGCGTTTGAATGTTATCAGAGGCCTGAGGGCTTCGATGCAGAATGAAGCCATCAAGCTCAATAAAGAGCTTGATGAAAGTGAAGCAACAGCGGTGTTAAACCGTGAAATGAAACAAAGAAAAGATTCCCTCCATGAGTTTGAAAACGCAGGACGGGAAGATTTAGCAGAACAGACCAGGTTCGAAATGAACGTCATATCTGAATATCTTCCTGCTCCTTTATCGAATGAAGAACTGGAATCGATTGTAAAAGAAACCATTCAAGAGCAGAATGCTTCTTCGATGAAAGATATGGGAATAGTGATGTCTGCAGTGATGCCTAAAATTAGCGGAAAAGCAGATGGTTCTCAGGTAAATCAATTAGTGAAAAAGCATCTGTCTTCTTGATAATATGAAATCTAGAGATCGAATCAGGGTTTAGTGCCGGTTCGGTCTCTTTTTTTAAACTTATGCCGCTCTTACTACTGAAATAAACGGGAAAAAATTGAAACGCTTTTATCTTTATCCTCGTACATAAGAATATAGACATATAACTATTGAACGGGAGGAGGGATAATGGTGGAGCAGAGAAAAAGCAGATGGCTGGCTGTCTTTCTTGCGATTCTTTTTACGATGGCCGCGTGGCTTCCAGCTTCTGTACAGGGAGCTGGTGAAAATCAGACAGTGTACGTTATTCCGGTTGAGCAGACCGTGGAGCAGGGAATGGCTGCATTTTTGGAACGATCGGTAGAGGAAGCAGAAGAAGCGGAAGCCGACCGGATTATTTTTGAGCTTGACACTCCTGGTGGTGCGGTAGATGCCGCAGGAGAGATTGCTTCAATTATTAATGAAACGTCTATTCCAACGACAGCATACGTAACGGAACAGGCGATGTCAGCAGGGGCATTTCTGGCTCTGAGTGCTGACGAAATTGCGATGGCACCTGACACGGAAATGGGAGCAGCCCAGGTTATTGACGGCTCAGGTAACGCAGCATCTGATAAGGCTCAATCAGCCTGGGTATCCAATATGGTCAATGCTGCTGAATCAAATGACAGAGATCCGGTGTATGCAGAAGCCATGGCCGATCCTGGAGTGGATCTGCCTGATTACCGTGCCGGTGAAGGCGAGCTGTTAACGCTTACAGCCTCGGAGGCAGCTTCTGAGGAAGTAGGTTATGCAGAATACATTGCTGACAGCAGAGAGGATCTTCTCAGCCAGATGAACCTGGGAGACGCGGCAGTAGAAGAAGCAGACATCAGTGCAGCCGAGCAGATAGCCAGATGGGTGACCAGTCCCTATGTAATCCCGATTTTACTGAGCGTCGGCATGATCGGGTTAATACTTGAAGTGTTTTCGCCGGGCTTTGGCATTTTTGGAGGTATCGGCCTTGCGTCTTTAGGACTTTTCTTTTTTGGTCATATGATTGCCGGGTTTGCTGGCTTCGAAGGGCTGCTTCTGTTTGGCGTCGGCTTAATATTACTGCTGGTAGAATTCTTTGTTCCTGGTTTTGGAATTTTTGGTATATTAGGTATAGGGGCAGTTGTCGGCAGCTTATTTATGTCCTCGTTTTCTGTTTCGGTCATGGCAATTTCCGTGGCGCTGGCAGCCGTAGCGGCTATCATTGCAGCGGTAGTCATGGTGGTTGGCTTTGGAAAACGGGGGCCGATGAAAAAGCTGGTCCTGCAGGATACTTTCTCTTCGAAGGAAGGATACGTGTCGAGTGAAAGCAGAAAAGATTTATTAGGCAGGAAAGGAACAGCATTAACCCCGCTGCATCCTACCGGCGCGGTAGATATTGACGGTGAAAAAATCGATGTTGTTTCAGACGGCCGCTATCTTGACCGCGGAGACGATGTGCAGGTAGTGCGTGTAGAAGGCACGCGTGTTGTAGTAAAGCCATACTCTAACAAAGAAAGAAGGGAATCATAACATGGGCATTGATTTAGGTCTCGTTGTTGTATTAGCTATTATTTTAATAGCACTCGTCATTCTATTTACTTTTGTACCAGTTGCGCTTTGGATTTCGGCGCTTGCAGCAGGGGTGAAAGTAGGTATTTTCCAACTGGTCGGTATGCGGCTCCGGAGGGTTATTCCGTCAAGAGTAGTAAACCCGTTGATTAAAGCGGAAAAAGCCGGACTTGATATTGAACTGAACAAGCTTGAAGGCCACTATCTGGCCGGTGGTAACGTGGACCGGGTGGTCAACGCCTTAATTGCTGCCCAGCGTGCAAATATTGAACTTACATTTGAGCGTTGTGCCGCCATTGACCTTGCCGGCCGTGACGTACTGGAAGCTGTACAGATGAGCGTTAACCCGAAAGTTATTGAAACACCGTTTATCGCCGGTGTTGCAATGGATGGTATTGAAGTGAAAGCAAAAGCAAGAATAACCGTACGGGCAAACATTGACCGTCTCGTGGGGGGCGCTGGTGAAGATACCGTCATCGCCCGGGTTGGTGAAGGCATTGTTTCAACGATCGGTTCATCCCAAAACCATAAGCAAGTATTGGAAAACCCGGACAGCATTTCCCAGACGGTTCTTTCCAAAGGCTTGGACTCAGGTACGGCTTTTGAGATTTTATCCATTGATATAGCCGATATTGATATCGGCAAGAACATCGGCGCAGAACTGCAGACGGACCAGGCGGAAGCAGATAAAAACATCGCCCAGGCAAAAGCCGAAGAACGTCGTGCGATGGCTGTAGCCCAAGAGCAGGAAATGAAAGCACGTGTAGAAGAAATGCGCGCGAAAGTTACCGAATCCGAAGCAGAAGTACCAATGGCAATGGCGGAAGCACTGCGTTCCGGAAATCTTGGTGTTATGGATTACATGAATATTCAAAATGTAATGTCTGATACAGATATGCGTGAATCGATCAGTAAATCCGGTAAAGACGACGATCAAAACGGACCGTATAGCCGTCCGCACACCGATAATTAAGGGACTTTGCCCGTAGAAGAAGGTGAATAAAGCGATGGAGCAGCTATTTGAACTAGTGTTTAATAACCTGTGGATTTTACTGCTGCTCTTCGGCGGTTTGATTACGTTTATGGGCCGGGGGGACAGCAGCCAGCAGCAGGACGGCAGTGGCAGCGATTCGAAGAAACGGGGCGGTGCTTTCGGAAAACTTGAGGACTTGTTTGAGGAATTTGAAAACGCCCGGAAAGAAAACACACCGAACCGTCCTCAGAATGATCCTTCCGGACGTTCCGGCAGTCATCCCACCCGCCGGGTGCCGGAAGCAGAGGCAGAGCTGTACAAGGAAGAGGCAGATGAACCTCAGAATAAAAGCGCAGCTTTAAAAGAATACGAAAAACGCCGTGAAGAGCTGCAGCAGCAAAAAAAGAATGCAAGCCAGCGTCTTGAGCGTGCTTCAAGACAATCTGCTGAACATGGCAGCGTCATGTCAGAGGGAGAAATCGGTGGAAGACGGAGAAATCCGCATGCAATAAACAAAAAAGAAGCAGCGAATGGACTTGTGTGGGCGGAGGTTCTCAGTCCGCCGGTTACAAGACGCAGCGGCTATCCTTACCAGCGGCAATCAACAATGTCGCGTGAGATAGTCGCGCCGCACCGTTCCACCAAAAAAAGCAGCAATGAGTAAGCCTGGTCTTCAGATCAGGCTCTTTTTTTGCTTCAATTACGTAAAATGTCTGCTAATTTTTGCAACACCTAAAGCGTGGTGGTAGAGTAGAGTTAGCATACTAACGTAAAAACTGATGAGAGCAAGGATATGATAATATATTCGAGGAGACTGAGCTATATTGACCGAAAAGAAAACGCTAGAATTACAAGTGAATGAAATGAATGACATCCAGCAGCTGTTCGGCCCCAATGACGTGCACATTGAAAGGCTTGAAGAAAAATTGGATGTTTCAATAATTACCCGCGGTGGATCACTGATCGTGGAAGGCGATGAAAAACAAGCGGCACTGGTGGAAGAAGTGATTGAAGCATTAGCGAGACTTTTGAAAAAACGGGTGCGGATTTCAGAACGGGATGTCGTTTATGCAGCGCAGCTTGCCGAGGAAGGAAAGCTTGAAAAGCTTGAAGATTTATTTCAGGAACAGATCGCTATAAACGCTGAAGGCAAGCCAGTCATGATTAAAACCTTAGGACAGAAGGAATATATCGATCAAATCCGCCGTAAGGATATGATATTCGGTGTAGGTCCGGCAGGGACAGGTAAAACCTATTTGGCAGTAGTGATGGCGGTCAATGCCTTAAAAGAAGGACGGGTGAAACGAATTGTGTTAACCCGGCCGGCGGTGGAAGCCGGAGAAAGCCTTGGGTTTCTCCCGGGAGATTTAAAAGAAAAAGTGGATCCGTACCTGCGCCCGCTGTATGATGCCCTGCATAATATTTTTGGGGCGGAGCATACACAGCGGCTCATGGAACGGGGTACGATTGAAGTAGCCCCGCTTGCTTACATGAGAGGGCGGACGCTTGATGATGCTTTCGTTATTCTTGATGAAGCACAAAATACGACGAAAGAGCAGATCAAGATGTTTTTAACAAGGCTGGGCTTTGGTTCAAAAATGATTGTCAACGGAGACCTCACCCAGATTGATCTTCCAAAAGGACAGCAATCTGGTTTGAAGGTTGCAGCCCGAATTTTAAGAAGCATTGATCATATCGGATTCGTTTATCTCGAAGCGACAGATGTTGTCCGGCATACACTAGTGCAGCAGATTCTGGATGCCTATGAACAGGAAGAAGGCGATCCAAAGCGTACGGTGAACCGGCCGGACAAACCAACAAACAACTAGCCGGGGGTGGACACGTGTGAGTATTGAAGTGGATATGGTGGATGAGACGGAGCGAGTAGAGTCAAAACACTGGGAGCTGGTACAGAATATACTGCAGTTCGCATGTGAAGAGGAAGGAGTCGTAGACGGGTCGGAAGTTTCCGTAAGCTTTGTAGACAATGAAATGATTCAAACAGTCAACAGAGAATACCGGGAAATTGACCGTCCGACGGACGTGATTTCGTTTGCATTGAATGACGACGAGATCCAGCCGCAGGCCGAAGGCATCCCGAACCTGCTTGGAGATATTATTATCAGCATCCCAAAGGCTCGGGAACAGGCGGAAGAGTACGAGCACTCATTTGAAAGGGAACTGGGGTTTCTGGCTGTTCACGGCCTGCTGCATCTGCTTGGTTACGATCATATGGAAAAAGAGGAAGAAGAGAGAATGTTTTCGCGTCAGGAAAGGATTCTTGAAGCGTATGGGCTACCGCGATAAATTGTTTCCCAAGCGCTGGAGAGACGGATTTGTGTTTGCCGGAAAAGGCATACGCCTGGCGTTTCGGGAGGAGCGTCATATGCGCTTCCATGTCTTTTTTGGCCTAGCAGCTGTCTTTCTGGGCTGGCTGTGCGGTATTGTATTATGGCAGTGGACCGTTCTCTTACTAGCGATCGCTGGCATGCTCGTCCTCGAAATGGTTAATTCAGCACTGGAGCGCCTGGTGAATTTGATTTCTCCGGAATGGAATAAAATCGCAGGAGACGTGAAAGATATTGCAGCCGGGGCGGTGCTCATTTACGCGGTATTTGCTGTTGCCATCGGATTGATGATTTTTGCGCCATTCCTTTGGGAATGGCTGAGCTGACAAAGGGGGAAGAACATTGGCTATAGAAAACGAACTGCTTGAACGGGCTAAACAGGCAAGAGAACAAGCATATGTCCCGTATTCCAAGTTCCCGGTTGGAGCGGTTTTCGTAGGGGAAAACGGCGAATGGTTCGAAGGATGCAATATTGAGAACTCGTCATATGGGTTAAGCAACTGTGCAGAACGGACAGCCGTATTCAGTGCACTGCGCACGGGCATGCGCAGTGGAAAAATGATAGCTGTCATTGCCGATACAAAAGGGCCGGTCGCCCCATGCGGCGCCTGCCGGCAGGTGCTTTCTGAGTTTCTGCCAAAGGACGCCCGGATTGTTTTAGGCAACCTGCAGGGTGACATGAAAGTAACAACAATGGAAGAGCTGCTCCCGGGAGCATTCGGCCCGGAGGATTTATAGTATGAAAGCAGGAAAGAAGAGGGAAAACAATGAGTGAATCGTATCGTTCCGGATTTGCCGCTCTAATCGGGCGGCCCAATGCGGGAAAATCTACATTAATGAATCAGGTGCTTGGCCAAAAAATTGCGATCATGAGCGACAAAGCACAGACCACGAGAAATAAAATCCAGGGAGTCTATACGACGGAAGAATCCCAGGTTGTTTTTATCGATACTCCGGGCATTCATAAACCGAAGCACAAGCTGGGCGATTTTATGGTTCGTGCTGCTTTGCAGACGCTGAACGACGTCGATATTATTTTATATTTGATTGATGCGTCCGAGTCCTACGGCCCCGGAGAAGAATATATTATCGAAAAACTGAAGCGGACAGACACACCGGTGTTTTTAATCGTAAATAAAATCGATAAAGTCCATCCGGATGAACTGCTCAAGGTTATTGCAAGCTATTCCGAACGGTATGATTTTGCTGAGGTAGTGCCGGTTTCTGCTTTGAACGGCAATAACGTGACGACGCTTCTCGAAGAACTTACCAAATACCTCGAGGAAGGCCCTCAGTTTTATCCGGAAGATCAGGTCACCGACCATCCGGAACGGTTTATTGTAAGTGAATTAATACGTGAAAAAGCTCTGCAGCTCACCCGGGAGGAAGTGCCGCATTCGCTCGCCGTCGTTATCGATGAAATGAAAGAGCGTGAAAATGGGGCCGTATATGTGGCGGCTACCATTGTCGTTGAGCGCCCGACCCAAAAAGGCATTATTATCGGCAAACAGGGATCGATGCTCAAGGAAATCGGCCAGCGGGCCCGGGCAGATATTGAATCGATGCTTGGATCGAAGGTATTCGTGGAACTTTGGGTGAAGGTGGAAAAAGACTGGAGAAACAGTGCGTATCTGCTTCGGGAGAACGGATATCGCGAGGACGAGTATTAAGAAAACGCCTGTGAGCGGAGGAACAGCATGATTCAGAAAACAGAAGGCATCGTTTTGCGGACTGCTTCGTACGGGGAATCCAACGTAGTGTTAACAGTATATACAAGAGAGCACGGCAAGATGGCGATGATGGCCAAAGGGGCAAAGAAACCAAGCAGCCGCCTGCGTTCAATCTCGCAGCCCTTTGTTTATGGAACATTTGTGTACTATCCAGGTAAAGGAATGAGGACACTCAGCCAGGGAGATGTAACAGATTCTTTCCGCAGCGTGCGCGAAGACATCGTTCTCACTTCCTACGCTTCCTATTTGTCCGAACTTCTTGATAAAGTTACTGTGGACCAGGAACGAAATCCCTATTTGTTTGAGCTGTTCTGGCAACTTCTGAGGCGTATCGACGAAGGGGAGGACGCCGAAGTGCTTATCCGCCTCTTTGAAGTGAAAATGACTGCGGTGGCGGGCATTCAGCCCGTGATTGACCGATGCGTGAATTGTGGCCGGCAGGAAGGAACATTTCATTTCTCTATTCGTGAAGCCGGATTTCTCTGCCACCATTGCTGGGAAATCGATCCGTACCGCTTCCGCATTCAGCCGAAGACGGTGCGGCTTTTGCGGACGTTTTTCTATATTGACGTGCATCGGATCGGTTCGGTTTCTGTATCGGCAGAAACGAAAAAAGAGCTGAAGGATGTCCTAAACAGCTATTATGATTCATACGCAGGTATTCATTTAAAGGCGAGGCGTTTTTTAGAACAGATGGAAAAGTGGAACGTCGAATGAGTGCTTGACACACTCGCAAATGTTAAGTACTATTTCAATACAATCATAACGATGCGCAAGGAAAGAAAGTAGTAGCAATCTTCTTCAGTCTTAGCGAGTGCAGGATAGTGAAAGCTGCACGCTGACAGGTTGTGAAGGCGTTCTGGAGCGTATGATGGATAAAGCGGCTTTTCGGTCATAGTGCCTAAAAGCAAGTAGGGTGGAACCGCGGTAATAACCGTCCCTATACCTGAGTGACAGGTATAGGGACTTTTTTAATGAAATAATCCAAAAGCAGAAGGGGTGTTTAACATGGCAATGAACATACAGGAAATGATTTTAACATTGCAGAATTATTGGGCCAGTCAGAATTGTATTATAATGCAGGCCTATGACGTGGAAAAGGGAGCGGGGACGATGAACCCGATGACGTTTTTGCGCAGCATCGGGCCCGAGCCGTGGAACGCAGCATACGTAGAGCCTTCGAGACGGCCAGGAGACGGCCGTTACGGAGAGAACCCAAACCGTTTGTATCAGCATCATCAGTTTCAGGTGGTCATGAAGCCTTCGCCGGACAATATCCAGGAGCTGTATTTAAAAAGCCTGGAAGCCATTGGCATTGACCCGCTTGCCCACGACATCCGTTTTGTGGAGGATAACTGGGAAGCCCCAACATTGAGTGCCTGGGGCCTTGGCTGGGAAGTGTGGATCGACGGCATGGAAATCACTCAGTTCACATATTTCCAGCACGTCGGCGGTATGGATGCTCACCCGGTGACAGCTGAGATTACGTACGGCATTGAACGGCTGGCGTCGTATATTCAGGACAAGGAAAATGTGTTTGACCTGGAATGGGTGCAGGGCGTTTCGTACGGGGATATGTTTTTGCAGGCAGAATACGAGCATTCGAAGTATTCGTTTGAAATTGCGGATAAAGAGCTGCTGTTGAATCAGTTCGCCGCCAGTGAAAAAGAAGCAGAACGGGCGATTGATGAAAAGCTGGTGCTGCCGGCCTACGACCACGTATTAAAATGCTCGCATTTGTTTAATCTGCTCGATGCCCGCGGGGCGATTTCAGTGACGGAAAGAACTGGATATATTGCACGTGTGCGCAATCTGGCAAGAAAATGCGGGAAGGCATATTATGAAGAACGGGAAAAACTAGGATTTCCGCTACAGAAGCAGGAGGCGATGAATTATGGCAGCTAATCATTTTTTACTTGAAATTGGCGTGGAAGAAATGCCTGCCCGCTTTGTGGAAGGGGCAGTAAAGCAGCTGAAGGAAAAAACAGAAACCTGGCTGGAGGAACAGCGCTTAAGCTATAGTGCCGTTCATATGTTTTCCACGCCGAGACGGCTCGCGCTCCGCGTGGAAGATCTGGCTGATTATCAGGAGGATATGGTCGAGGAAGCCCGCGGCCCGGCCAAGAAAATTGCCCTCACAGATGAAGGGGATTGGAGCAAGGCTGCTTTAGGATTTGCCAGAGGCCAGCAGGTCGATGCGGGGGATCTGTATTTTAAAGAGGTCAAAGGCACCGAATACGTTTTTGTGGAAAAAGAACATAAAGGACAATCAACTACAGAACTGCTGCAGGAAATGAAAACGATTATTACATCGCTTGCTTTTCCAAAAAATATGCGCTGGGGAAGCCATGAGCTCCGCTTTGTGCGTCCGATTCAATGGCTCGTTGCATTGTACGGTGAAGCAGTGATCCCGTTCACTATTACAGGCCATACAGCCGGAAATGTTTCTCACGGCCACCGGTTTTTGGGAAATGCGGTAACGATCCATAAACCGGAAACGTATGAGCAGCAGCTAAAAGAGGAGTATGTCATTGTAGACGCTGCTGAAAGGACAGAACTGATCCGCAGCCAGATCGAAGAGATCGAAGCGGAAAACAGCTGGCATATTCCGATCGATCAAGGGCTGCTTGCTGAAGTGAATCAGCTTGTGGAATATCCGACCGCGCTGCATGGCTCATTTGACGAATCATATTTGAATATTCCGCGGGAGGTGCTTGTAACCTCCATGAAAGAGCACCAACGGTATTTCCCGGTGGAAAATGATGAGGGCAGCCTTCTTTCATATTTCATTACAGTACGAAACGGTAACGCAGAACATCTTGACCAGGTTCGGAAAGGGAACGAAAAAGTGCTTCGTGCTCGCCTGGCGGATGCCCAGTTCTTCTATGATGAAGATCAGAAGCTATCACCGGATGAAGCGGTAGAAAAATTAAATCACGTTATTTATCAGGAAAATCTCGGTACAGTCGGTGAGAAGGTAATGCGGGTGGAAGCTGTCAGCACCCGGCTGGCAGAATATCTGCAGCTGGACAGCACAAAGGGGCAAAACATCAAACGCGCTGCCCACATTTCCAAATTCGACCTCGTTACGTTAATGGTGGATGAATTTACGGAACTCCAGGGTATTATGGGAAAAGAGTATGCCCTTCTGGCAGGAGAAAACACAGCAGTTGCCGAAGCTGTTGCAGAACATTACAAGCCCAAGGCTGCTGGCGATTCTCTGCCGGAAAACATTGAAGGCGCGGTCATTAGTGTAGTGGATAAAATGGATACTATCATTTCAAGCTTTGGGGTAGGGATGGTGCCCACCGGCTCCCAGGACCCTCACGGATTGAGAAGACAGGCAGCAAGTATTGTCCAGACAATCAACGGGCACCGCCTTCCGCTGACGATTCAACAGCTGATTGTCCTTGTAATGGATGAAATTAAAGAGCGTTCTCTTCTCCAGCGGGAGGAGGCGGATGTCTTGAAGGACCTCGAAGACTTCTTTGTTCAGCGTGTCCGCCAGAAGCTCCTTGATGAGGGGATCCGTCATGATATCGCGGATGCTGTGCTGCTTCATCTTGGCGAAAGAATTGATGTAGTGACAGAGAAAGCTGGATTTATTCAGTCACGTGCCGAAGAAGCAGACTTTAAAGAAACGGTGGAAGCCCTCAGCCGGGTGACCAATATCGCAAAAAATACAGATAGCGGCTCGGATATTCAAACAGAGCTGTTCCAGGCTGAAGAGGAAAGAGAGCTTTACGAAAAAAGCAAAACCTTGAATCAACAGCTCGATGACAGGCTCGACCAGGCTGACGTGGCCGGTGCTTATCAATCGCTTCAGGCAGTGACGCCAGCGATCAACGCCTACTTCGATCATGTCATGGTTATGGCTGAAGATGAACAGGTAAAGCAAAACAGACTGCAGCAGATGACACTGTTATCTAAAGAAATTGAACGGTTCGCCCGCTTTCGGAGTATTGTTTTTTCTTCATAAAACAGTGCCTCCGTGCGAAGCGCCGATGAAGGTGGGGAGTCATTATCGAATTAACAGAGCGTCAGGAAACCATCCTGCAGATTGTTAAAGACAACGGGCCAATCACCGGGGAGCATATCGCAGACAGACTCTCACTTACGAGAGCTACGCTGCGACCCGATCTGGCTATTCTCACAATGTCAGGGTTTTTAGAAGCAAGACCAAGAGTAGGGTATTATTACACCGGAAAAACGGATACGGAAGAACTGAATAATCAGCTGCACAAACTGACCGTTAAACATTATCAGTCGATTGCGGTGGTCGTTTCAGAATCGGATAGCGTGTACGATGCCATATGCACTATGTTCCTTGAAGATGTCGGTACCCTCTTTGTAGTGGATAAACAAAGCCACCTGGCCGGCGTCCTTTCAAGAAAAGACCTGCTGCGGGCTAGTCTTGGCCGCCAGGATACAGAAGCTATCCCGGTAAGTATTATAATGACAAGGATGCCCAATATCACAGTTTGTAAAAAAGAAGATCTGGTGGTTTACGCGGCCACCAAGCTGATTGAACGCCAGATTGACGCGCTTCCGGTCGTAAAAGATGCCGGCGGTGAAAAGTATGAAGTGGTCGGCAGGGTCACAAAAACGAATATAACCAAAGTATTGGTGGATCTGGCCAATAATCAATTATTTTAACCCGGGGAGGCAGACATGACCACAAAACAAGAGCGTCCAGTAGTGTACGTAGTGTCCGATTCGGTAGGAGAAACAGCTGAACTAGTAGTAAAAGCTGCTGCGAGTCAGTTTGGGGAAGACGGGATGGAGGTGCGCCGCATCCCGTACGTTGAAGATGAAGGCACGGTTGAAGAGGTCATCCAGCTCGCCAAGGAAGCCAAGGCGATGATTGCCTTTACGCTAGTAATTCCAGAAATCAATCAGTACCTTCGGGAACGTGCGGAGAAGGCTGGCGTAGATACTGTTGATATTATGGGGCCGGTGCTCGATAAAATGGTGACCCTCACGAACCAGCAGCCAAGATATGAACCTGGGCTCGTATATCGTTTGGATGAAGACTACTTCCGTAAGGTGGAGGCGATTGAGTTTGCGGTTAAATACGATGACGGCCGGGACCCGCGGGGCATCGTCCGGGCGGACATTGTGCTGATCGGCGTATCGCGAACTTCGAAAACGCCGCTTTCCCAGTATCTGGCCCATAAGCGCCTGAAGGTGGCGAATGTGCCGCTTGTACCGGAAGTGGACCCGCCGGAGGAATTGTTTAACATTCCAAGTGAGAAATGTATCGGCCTGCGGATCAGCGCTGATAAATTGAACCGTATTCGTTCAGAACGCCTGAAAGCCCTTGGACTGAGGCCGGAAGCAAATTATGCGAGCATGGAGCGTATCCAGGAAGAGCTTGACTACTCGGAAGAGCTGATGAACAAGATCGGCTGTACGGTCATTGATGTATCCAATAAAGCTGTGGAAGAGACAGCTAATATCATCTCCAATATGTTTCAGCAGCGCTAGGAGAGACTCAACATGACGAAAAAGGAACCCACAGTGTATGTGGACGCTGATGCATGCCCGCACAAAGAAACGATCGATACGTGGGGCGCAGATAAAAACATGGCAATCGTTTTTGTGGCGAGCAGTGCCCACGCATCAAATAAAATGTATGAAGCAGAGACCGTAATGGTAGAAAACGAACCCGAAGCAGCGGACATGTACATTTGGAATCATGTCTCTGCCGGCGACCTGGTTATTGCCGACGACCACGGCCTGGCAGCAATCGCCCTTGAGAAGGGAGCGTCAGTGCTCTCCTTCCGGGGGAAACGCTGGAAAAAAGGCGACGAAGAATGGCTGCTTGCCGGCCGGTATGCCGGCGTGTTGGCTAAACAGGGAAAGCAAAGAGTTAAAGGGCCTAAAGCAATATCGCCCGAAGAGCGCCAACGGTTTTTTGAAGGCCTGAAGGTTTTTGAAACAGGCGATAGTGCGTCCAAATGGTAATAGGCTCATCAGGGAGGAAGCAAATTGGCAGCGTTTATTCCGGAAGAAAAAGTTGCTGAGGTGCGGGAAAAGGTAGATATCGTAGAAGTTATCAATGATTACGTCCAGTTAAAGAAGCAGGGCAAACACTACCTTGGCCTGTGTCCTTTTCACGGGGAAAATACTCCGTCATTTTCCGTCTCGCCGGAACGGCAGTTGTATCACTGCTTTGGCTGCGGAGCGGGTGGCAACGCCATTTCTTTTTTGATGGAGCATGACGGCCTGACGTTTGTGGAAGCCATTCAGTCTCTCGCAGCTAAAACAAATGTGGATCTGCCTGAACTCGAAGATCAATATCCTGGCGAACGGGAACAGCATCAATCCAAAAAAGAAGCGCATCAAATGGCAGCCAAGTTTTATCATCACTTGCTGATGAATACAGAACAGGGAAAAGAAGCGTATGATTACTTAACAGCCCGGGGTATCAGTGAAGAGATTATTGAAGAATTTCAGCTCGGCTATGCGCCGGAGCGGAATGACATGCTTGTGCAGCTGCTTGAAAAAAGGGAATACGACCTTGAAGAAATGGAAGAGGCCGGCCTGATTCTCCGCCAGGAATCCACGTGGCAACGGTACGACCGCTTTCGAGGGCGGGTCATGTTTCCTATTCATAATCAGCGCGGGCAGGCTGTTGCCTTCGGAGGCCGTGCACTTGGGGAAGGAAAGCCGAAATACTTAAACAGCCCGGAAACGCCCATCTTTTTAAAACACGAAACGCTATATGCATTCCCCAAAGCGCGCCAGGCAATTCGCAAACAGGACGAAGCTGTCCTCTTTGAAGGCTACATGGACGTTATCGCCGCCTGGAAAGCTGGAGTGAAGAATGGAGTAGCGGGCCTTGGCACAGCTTTTTCCAAACGACAGGCCGAGCAGATCCGAAAAGCGACAGACAAGGCTGTAATTGCTTATGACGGTGATAATGCAGGTCGGGCAGCTGCCTGGAAAACCGGGGATACTCTTGTAAACCAGGGCGTTGACGTCCGGGTAGCGCTGTTTCCTGAACAGATGGATCCGGACGATTTTATCCAGGCCCGGGGCCCCGAAGCATTCAGAAAGCAGCTGGCGGAACGGGCTGTCCCTTTCATGTCCTTTAAGGTTCAGGAGCTTCGTGAAAATAAAAACCTTCAAAATGAAGGAGACCGGCTTGCCTATATCGAAGAAGTACTCCGGGAAACATCTGTAATCAGCAGTGCTGTGGAACGTGAATTTTACATGAAGCAGCTGGCAGAAGAATTTGATCTGTCGATGGATGCACTCCGGGAGGAAGAGCGCAAAGTCCAGAAAGAAGATCAGAAAGAAAAGGCTGCTAGGGCTCCGTCTGCTTCTGAAGCCGGTAAAAGATGGAGAAGCGGGGCGCTTCCGAAAAAGCAGGTATCGATGCGCTCAGCCTACGAAAATGCTGAACGGACGCTCCTTGCATTTATGCTTCAGAACCGGGAAATAGCTGAGGAGGTTAAGGAGCGCATTGGGGGAGAATTTAACATTGATGCCCATACAGCGCTTGCGGCTTATTTATATGCTTATTATGACGATGAGCATGAGCCGGACGTAAGTCGCTTTATGGAATACGTCGAAGAGCAGGAACTTATAAATCTTGTATCTGAGCTGGCGCATCTTGACATTCCAACAGAAATATCAGATAATGAAATGTCTGACTATGTTGAACAGATTAAAATTCGACCAAAACGGGAAGAATTACTGCAAAGGCAGAAACAGCTTAAAGACGCTGAAAGAAGTCGTGATTCAGAAGCAGCCCAAAAGCTGGGTGCGAGAATTATGGAATTGATGATGCAGCTGAAGAAAAACTAGCCTGAAGCAATTTGCTTGCGCTTTTCCTTTGTGGTTGATAAGATATGATCACGATAGTAGAAAAGCGTGCCAGTTTGATGTGCACGCTCTTTCTATGTGCCTGCCGTCCTTTCAACCAGCTAAGAAAATACCAGGAAAAGAAATCGTCGGCACAGACAATTGCGGGCATGTAAAGAGACAGGGTAGGATTCAAGGTGTGAAGCTTGGAAGGAGGGAGATCGAATGGCGGAAAAACCAAGCCGTCCGCTGGCGGAAGGTGAAATGTCGGTCGATCAGGTAAAAGAACAATTGCTCGAAACGGGCAAAAAACGTGGAACATTAACGTACGCAGAAATAACAGAAAAACTCTCCAGTTACGACCAGGATTCTGAGCAAATGGATGAGTTTTTTGAATACCTTGGTGAACAAGGCGTTGATATTATCAACGAGGGAGAAGAAGTTCCGAGCATGGAACAGGTAGAAAAAGAAGAATCTCTCGACTTGAATGATTTAAGCGTCCCTCCAGGCATTAAAATTAACGATCCAGTCCGCATGTATTTAAAAGAAATTGGCCGCGTGCCACTTCTTTCTGCGGAAGAAGAAATTAATCTTGCGACTAAAATCGAAGAAGGCGATGAAGAAGCAAAACGCCGTCTTGCAGAAGCCAACCTTCGTTTGGTGGTCTCTATCGCAAAACGTTATGTCGGGCGCGGCATGCTCTTTCTCGACTTAATCCAGGAAGGCAACATGGGCCTGATTAAAGCGGTGGAGAAATTTGACCACAGCAAAGGATTTAAATTCAGTACGTACGCTACGTGGTGGATCCGTCAGGCAATCACCCGTGCTATTGCCGACCAGGCGAGAACCATCCGTATTCCGGTGCACATGGTGGAAACGATCAATAAATTAATCCGCGTGCAGCGCCAGCTGCTGCAGGATCTCGGCCGGGAGCCGCTTCCGGAAGAAGTTGCCAAAGAAATGGACCTGACTCCGGATAAAGTCAGGGAAATTCTCAAAATTGCCCAGGAGCCGGTGTCGCTGGAAACTCCGATCGGTGAAGAAGATGATTCCCATCTTGGTGACTTTATTGAAGACCAGGAAGCAATGGCGCCTTCGGATGCAGCCGCCTATGAATTGCTGAAAGAGCAGCTTGAAGACGTGCTTGATACGCTTACGGACCGTGAAGAAAATGTTCTTCGTCTCCGGTTTGGTCTTGATGACGGGCGCACCCGTACGCTCGAAGAAGTGGGCAAAGTGTTTGGCGTAACAAGAGAACGTATTCGCCAGATCGAGGCCAAGGCGTTAAGAAAGCTTCGTCACCCTAGCCGCAGCAAGCGATTAAAAGATTTCATGGACTAATGAATTCATTATAGATACAAGGGGACGCATGCTTCCAATAAGCAGGTGTCCCTTTTTTATTTTACATAGAAGAGAGAGGAAAACATGAAGAAATCTGTATTGCCGGATAGACTGGCACTCATCGCTGAACAAATCGACCCGGGGGCGGTAGTCGCAGATATAGGCACGGATCACGGGCTTGTCCCGGTGGAAGCAGTGGCGCACCGCAAGGCGGAGCGTGCGGTGGCGGCAGATGTAAATGCGGGACCGCTCCAGGCTGCGTCGGACTACATTGCTTCCTGCGGACTGACTGATAAAATCGATATCCGCCTGGGCAGCGGTCTTGCTGTCTTAACTAAAAAAGACGCGGTTGATACGGTCGTTATCGCCGGAATGGGTGGCACACTGATCGCTGATATTTTAGAACAGGGGAAGATAAAGCTTCATTTTGTACAGAAGCTGGTTCTTCAGCCCAACGTTTCGGCGGTCCGCGTCCGCAAATGGCTGCTTGATAACGGCTGGAAGCTTACAGGCGAGCGAATCCTGAAGGAGGAGCGCCACGTATACGAAGTACTGACGGCTGTACCTGGAGAAGCAGAAGCGCCGTACCAAGAGTGCGGAGAACCGCTTGAAAAGCAGCTGCTGTTCGGGCCTTACCTGCTTGAAGAAAGAAACAATGCTTTTAAGGAGAAATGGATGAGGGAAAAAGATAACTGGCAGCAGATTTTGCACCAGTTGACAAACGCCGTTCCGACAGAAAAAATCACGGCAAAGAAACAAGAATTAAGCCAATACATTGCATGGGTTGAGGAGGTTATTGCATGAATACTGTACGTGACGTTATCCGGTTGTTTGAAGAGTGGGCGCCGCCATCGCTGGCTGTGGAAGGGGACCGGGTAGGGCTGATGATCGGGGATTGGAACCAGCCGGTAACAAAAGTACTTACGACCCTTGATGTGACCGAAGAAGTAGTGGATGAAGCGGTCAAAAACGGAGCAGAGCTAATCATTGCCCACCACCCGCTCCTGTTCCGCCCGATAAAGTCGCTTGACGTGGCGAACGGGCAGGGACCGGTAATTGAAAAGTGTATTAAGCATGATTTAACTGTCTATGCCGCTCATACAAACCTGGACATAGCTCCGGGGGGAGTGAATGACATGATGGCAGAAGCACTCGGTTTAACGAATACAGAAGTGCTGGCTCCAACTGGTGAAGATCAGCTGTACAAGCTGGTGGCTTTTGTGCCGGAATCCCACGCTGAAGAAGTACGGCAGGCAGTGGGAGACGCGGGCGCCGGTTATATCGGTGAATACAGCCATTGCACGTTTTCTGCCTCAGGGACCGGAACGTTTATCCCCGGAGACGGCACCGACCCCTTTCTGGGTGAGCAGGGAAAAATGGAATTTGCAGACGAAAAACGGATGGAAACGGTTGTGCCGCACTCCCTCCGGAAAAAAGTGGAAGCCGCTTTAACTGCCGCTCATCCATATGAAGAGCCGGCGTATGATCTGTACCCGCTTGCCCTCCCAGGAGAGCCTTACGGATTAGGCAGGGTTGGAGAACTCCCAGAGGAAATGACGCTTGACGCATTTGTGGAACAGGTGAAAAAGAGCTATGATGTGCCGTTTGTCCGGGTGGTGGACGGAAAAACCGACCGGATTAAACGCGTGGCACTGCTTGGAGGCGACGGCAACAAGTACTGGCAGCAGGCGCTTTCCAAGCAGGCAGATGTGTACATCACGGGCGATATTTATTTCCATACAGCCCAGGATGCAGCTATGGACGGTCTTACGATGATCGATCCCGGCCATCATGTGGAGAAAATCATGAAAAAGGGCGTTCAGAAGGAAATGCAAAGCCGCAGCCAGGGTCTGCTGCAGGTCGAATGGGTCGCTTCTGATCTGTCCACTGAGCCATTCCGGTTGGCGTAACAGAAAAATTCCTCCGCTTTTAACGGAGGAATTTTTTTATGATTTTGCTTTAACTTTTGGAAGAATTTTTGATTTATCGATCCGGGATTCGGTGTCCCACGTAGACGAATCATTAGGGTCGTACTGGTCGATAAACAAAATGACTTCCTTTGTGATTAGCGTCGGTGTGGAAGCGCCTGCTGTAACCCCGACAGAATTGACATTTTCAAGCCAGCTTAAATCCAGCTCGGCCAAGTTGCTGATCCGGTACGCAGTGGTTCCTGCAACCTGCTCCGAGACCTGGGCAAGCCGGTTGGAGTTGTTGCTTTTCGGATCGCCGACAACGAGCACAAGATCCACATCCTTTGCCTGCTCAGCTACCGCTTCCTGGCGTACCTGAGTGGCATTACAGATTTCGTTATGAACCTCTGCGTGCGGGTAAATTTCTCTCGCCCGGTCCATAATGTCGGAAACATCCCATTGACTCATCGTCGTCTGGTTGGTCATAATAATCCGTTCCGACTGGATATTTAAGCTCTCAAGATCATCGAGTGTTTCTACTAAATGTACGATGTCCGGAGCGACACCGACAGCGCCTTCCGGCTCCGGATGCCCCTTTTTGCCGACATAGATAAATTCATAGCCCTGGTCCCGTTTTTCCCGTATTAAGTCGTGCGTCACGGTAACGTCCGGGCAGGTAGCGTCAATAGTCGTCAGTCCTTTTTCTTCGGCGAGCTCGCGGACTTCCGGCGAAACGCCGTGAGCCGTAAAGACGACCGTGCCTTTGTCCACCTGGCGGAGTATTTCAAGCCGGTTGGGTCCGTCGAGAGAAATAACGCCTTCTTCCTCAAACGCGTCAGTCACGTGTTTATTGTGTACGATCATGCCTAAAATATAGATGGGGCGTGGGAGCTCCTGGTTGCCGGCGGCTTTCTTCGCCATTACCATCGCATCAACAACGCCGTAGCAGTATCCCCGTGGTGAAATTTTCGTTACTTCCATAAAGGCCTCCTGTTTCATAATTTGAACCGTGAGGTCTTGCGTGTACGCGCTGACTTTACGTATGCAGTCATATAAAACGATTCTGGATTCATTATACTACCTAAGCGTCTGGTTGAAAAGAAAGGACAGCTGGCCAAATACCATTCCTTTAATATTTTGTGAACAGAAGCAGAGGAGAAGCTATGGTTTCTATTTTAACTATGATAAAATATGGAGATGCAAAAAATGCGTAAATGAAAAGAGAGTTAGGTGAATAGCGTGGAAAACCGCTTTAAACAATATAACATTCCAGCTTATGCCCTCAAGCTGCTGGATAAAAAACGAATTCAAAAACCAACGGATATTCAGGAACGGCTGATTCCGTCTGCCATTAATGGAAAAGATGTTATTGGCCAGTCACAGACGGGGTCTGGAAAGACACTAGCGTACCTGCTCCCGATTTTGAGCAGGATCGACACCTCCAAAGCGGAATTACAGGCAGTCATTACAGCGCCTACACGTGAGCTTGCCGGCCAGATCTTCGGGGTGCTGAAGGAACTTATAGATGAAGACGAAACTTCTTCGGTACGTGCCAAGCAGGTGTCCGGAGGCACGGAACGCTCAAGGGTAATGGAGCAGCTCCGTAACCCGCCTCACATTATTGTAGCAACACCGGGCCGGTTGAAAGATATGGTAGGAGAAAATGTTATCAATGTGCATACAGCAACCATGCTCGTCATTGATGAAGCCGACCAGATGCTTGACATGGGCTTTCTGGAAGAGATTGACCCGGTGGCCGGTAAAATGGCGGACAATCTGCAGATGATGGTATTTTCTGCTACGGTTCCGGAAAGCCTGCAGCCCTTTCTGCGCAAATATATGAATAATCCGAAGCATGTACACGTCAAGCCGGAGCATGCGACACCGAAGGAGATGACTCATTACGGCATCGCCCTTAGGCACCGCAGCCGGCTCGATGTGACGATGGAGCTTGTGGACCGGCTGCAGCCGTTTCTAGCCATTATATTTGCGAGCACGAAGGACGAAGCCGATGAACTGGCTGGAGAAATGTTTAAAAAGCAATACCCGGTAGAAGTGCTGCACGGCGGGCTGCCTTCACGGCAGCGCAAGCAGGTCATGAAACGGATTCAAAATCTCGAAGTCCAGTACCTGGTAGCTACCGACCTTGCTGCCCGGGGCATGGATATTCCCGGAATTTCGCATATTATTAACTACAGTCTGCCGAAAGAGCTGGAATACTTTATCCACCGGACGGGTCGCGCTGGACGGGCGGGGCTGACAGGAGAATCGTATACTCTGATGGGGGAAGAAGACCGGAAAGCTGTGCTTTCCCTTCAGAAGCAGGGTATTCGTTTTACGTTTATGGACTTTCGTAAAGGCGCCTGGACTGAACTATCCAAGCCGCTGTTTGCGACCAAGCAGACGAAGCGAAAGCCTGCGCCTGCGTCAGATGCTATGCCGGTAAAAAAACCGAAGAAAGTGAAGCCGGGATATAAGAAAAAAGCAATGGCGGACCAAACAACATCCCGCCGCCGTAAACGAAAATAATAACCGAGGTGATGACTGTGCTTTTAGGCTCACATGTATCTATGAACGGAAAAAAAATGCTTCTTGGTTCGAGCGAAGAAGCGGCTTCGTATGGAGCGACAGCGATGATGATCTACACAGGAGCGCCGCAGAACACCAGGCGCAAACCTATCGAAGAATTAAATATCGAAAACGGGCATGCGCATATGAAAGAAAATGGCATCCAGGAGGTTGTGGTTCACGCACCGTATATTATTAATATCGGCAACACCACCAAGCCGGAAACGTTTCAGTTGGGCGTCGATTTTTTGCGCAATGAAATCAGCAGAGCCGAATCACTCGGGGCAAAGCAGATCGTACTTCATCCGGGTGCGCATGTCGGAGCTGGCACAGAGGCGGGAATTAAAAAAATCATTGAAGGATTAAATGAAGTCATATATCCGGATCAGAAGGTTCAAATCGCGCTTGAAACAATGGCCGGAAAAGGGTCGGAATGCGGAAGAAGCTTTGAGGAGCTTTCAGAGATTATCAGCGGAGTAACCCACAATGATAAATTGAGCGTCTGCTTTGATACATGCCACACCCACGACGCGGGCTACGATATCACAGGAGACCTTGACGGCGTCCTGGAAGCGTTCGATCATTATGTCGGCCTGGACCGACTGAAGGTGCTTCATATTAACGACAGTAAAAACGAGCGCGGAGCAGGCAAAGACCGCCATGAAAATATCGGTTATGGGTATATTGGCTACAATACGCTGGCGGAAATTGTGCACCACGAGGCATTTGCATCTGTGCCGAAAATATTAGAAACACCTTATGTAGGCACAGATAAGAAAAACAAACAACCACCGTATAAGCATGAAATTGCTATGCTCAGACAAAAAGAATGGAAGGCGAACTGGCGGGATGAACTCATGCCAGCAGAGGTATAAATGCCTGGTACAGGGGTGTAAATTACATCTGGGTTTCTGAGGAATCAAAACGGAGCAAAGAGATAGGCCTCTCCCATCACAAGCACGCCCTGCGCATTCATGAATGTGCAGGGCGTGGTTTTATTCGTTATTCATGTCCAGAAACCTTGATGCCCACTCAAATAAGACGAGCTGGCTGTTAATGGAAGGCTCTCCAGAGGAAGGCTCGACGTAATAATAACGGCCGCTGCTGTCCTGCTCCCGTGCTTTGACATTATCCTGCAGAATCAGCTGTAAAATGGAGTTGAGCCGTTCCTTTAAAATAGCTTCATAAACTGGAAACATAATTTCGATCCGTTTTTCCATATTGCGTGTCATCCAGTCAGCCGAGGACAAGTAATAATAGTCGCTGCCGCTGTGGGCAAAATAAAAAATGCGGGTATGCTCGAGAAATCGGCCGACAATGCTTCGGACGGTGATATTTTCGCTTACTCCGGGGATACCCGGTTTTAGGCAGCAAATACCGCGCACGATAAGTTCGATGCGAACGCCGGCCCTGGAAGCTTCATACAGTTTAATGATGAGGTCCTTGTCTGTTAAAGAGTTCATCTTCGCGATAATTCGTCCGTTCCCATCCCGCTGGTGACATTCAATTTCCCGCTGGATCAATTGGAGCAGCTCATCACGGATCCCGTCCGGAGAAGTGCTGATCTCATTCCAGGAAGGCTGCTGGGAAAACCCGCTTAAGTGATTAAAAAAGTTAGTAGCATCCTCACCGAAGGACGGGCGGGTGGTAATCATGCCCATGTCGGTGTATACCTTGGCGGTGGAATCGTTATAATTCCCGGTGCCGAGGTGCACATACCGTTTAATGCCGGCCGCTGTTTTTTTAACGATCAGCACAATTTTACTGTGAGTTTTGAGCGACGTGATCCCATAAATGACATGGACCCCGGATTTTTCGAGGGTCTTCGCCCACTGGATGTTATTTTCTTCGTCAAAGCGTGCTTTCAGCTCTACAAGTACCGTGACCTGCTTACCCTGCTCTGCAGCTCTTGCCAGCGCAGCAATAATAGGAGAGTCCCCGCTGACACGGTAAAGAGTCTGTTTAATGGCAAGTACATCAGGGTCATCGGCAGATTTGGAAATAAAATCAATCACCGGCTGGAACGATTCGTATGGATGATGCAATAAAATATCCCGTTCGTCGGAAGCGTTGAACACGTCGGAGTCGGCAATTAAATCTTCAGGCGGCTGAGGGATAAGCGTTTCGTACGAAAGGTGCTCCCAGGCCTCTCCTAGTTCATCGCAGAGCGGAAACAGAAAGGTTAAATCGATCGGGCCCTTCAGCGTATATACATCGTCCGTATGAATCTCAAGAGCCTCGAGCAGAAAGGAAAGAATATATTCGTCCATCATGCCTTGCTGGCATTCGAGGCGAACGGCAGCGCCCCATTTGCGCTTTTTTAATTCCTTTTCAATTTCCCTGAGCAAATCGCGGGCGCCTTCTTCATGGATCGTTAAATCCGCGTTGCGGGTAATCCGGAACGGAGAAGCACTTACCACGGAAAACCCCCTGAAAAGCATGTGTATAAATTCGGCAAGCACCTGCTCAAGCAGTATATACTCCCGGCTGCCGTTGGCTGATGGAAGTGCGAGGAAGCGCGGGAGCACGCCGGGGACCTGTACGATGGCGATGCTTTCCTTTTCTCCGCTATCCTCTTTTTGCAGCCGTACAGCCAGGTTTAATGACTTGTTCAGCAGCATCGGAAACGGACGATAGGCATCGACGGCCATTGGTGTCAGCACCGGCATAATATTGGACATGAAGTATTCCTGAATATATTCATACTGGCCGCTGTTTAATTCGAGCGTTGAAAGAAAACGGATATTTTCCGAGGCTAACAGCGGTACAGCTGTTTCTGTAAAAAAGTGATCCTGCAGTCGTACGAGCTCTGAATTTTTTTTAGTGATTTCGGAGAGCTGCTGCTTCGGCGTGAGCCCGGCTTTATTTTCAGGCTTATTAAATCCTGCTTTCACCTGGTCTTTTAAACCTGCGACCCGGACCATGAAAAACTCGTCCAGGTTGGAGCTGAAAATACCTAAAAACTTTAGGCGCTCAAGGAGCGGATTGGTTTCATCAAGCGCTTCTTCAAGCACCCGTTCATTAAAAGCAAGCCAGCTGATTTCGCGGTTGTTATAATATGCTGGATTATTGAGGTCAATATATGACTGTGTCGTTTCGGTCATAGTAGAATCCGCCTTTCTTTACACCCTGTTCACTTCTGGGCCAATTGTATCAATGAAATGTTAAGTGCATGTAAAGATCCACGAAAAAAGCATCGTTCAGCTTGAAAAAGCAGAAACGGGGGACTGTTCATGGAAATGAAGCACCACGTCCCGGCTGATCATTTTCTCCAGGTGTTTTTTGTACTTATCTGCTTTGGCTTCTTCAAAAGCAGAATGCATCCCCTCGCGGCAATAAATGTGGAAGTGGAGTTCTTTGCCTTCTTTGTCAATGCCGAGCCCTGAAACGATATTGCGGCGCGTGCGATTGAGCGAATAAGAGAACTTTAAGATGCTTCCGAGAAATTCGAGCCGTTTTAGGCTGTTTTTCTGAAGATAGGGACGAAACGGCTTTGCAAACTCTTTAAACATTGATTTTGATTTAAAGGATGATACAAGGGACATGGCTATGCGCTCTTCATGCATGATGCCATCGATGGAACGGTTGGTTAAAATGTAAAAAGTATGCTGGCTGCTCGCCTCAGAGCTGATGTACTCTCCGATATACAGCACCTGGGCGGCCCGGTTCAGCAGGCGATGATTATCTTCATGCAAATAGGATTTTGGAATATAAGGCTCGAGG
Source organism: Marinococcus halophilus (assembly GCF_002265875.1). Lineage (GTDB taxonomy): Bacteria > Bacillota > Bacilli > Bacillales > Marinococcaceae > Marinococcus > Marinococcus halophilus. Next base: position 90,715 of record NZ_NPFA01000003.1, on the reverse strand, counting down.
CTATTGTACATAGAAGAAGCAATGTTACCGACTTCATCCACATAGTCTGGATTAATCTCAAATTCACGGTTCAGCTGGTAGAAGCTTTCTTCTATTACGTCCGGAAAATGAGGATATGTTTTGTCCCGAAGCAGCTCTTCAAACAGCAGACCGTCACGAAGACCCTTATTGCTGATTAAATAGGAGGGGGCATCGATATGATTGTAAAGCTGGGAAATGATCCGGACTGCCGGGATAATAACGTCCGCCCGGTCCTTGGAAAGACCCTCGATGTTTTCCCGTTCCGATAAGCTTGATTTTTCAAGAAGGTCCATGGTTTCAGCAATATCGCGACCGCTCATGGAATACTGATGCAAACCGGCCAGGGGATAGTTGATGGAAGCCTGGTGGACGAGCACCATGTTACGGGAACTGCCGCCGATACCGACAACCGGAAGATTTTCACCCTCCTTTTTTAACCAGGGCACCTTCTGGAACTGTTTTTCAATCCATTTATTCATTTGCTTTAAGTTACTTGAGGTAATTTTATCATCATTTGGAAGGAATTTCTGTTTTAAGGTGAGAGCGCCAAAAGGAAAGCTGTGAGTGCGTACAAGTTCCCTGTTTTTGAACATGGTCACTTCTGTACTTCCACCACCAATATCAATCGTAATACCTTCAGATAGACTGGTGGAATTCACGACTGCCAGATAGCCGTAAGAGGCTTCTTCCTCGCCGGAGAGCACGCGGATAGGAAAATCAATGCGTTCTTCAATGTATTGCAGAATTTCTTCACGGTTGGACGCACCACGTACAGCTGCGGTGGCCACGGCATGAATGGTTTGAACATCGTGAAAACGAAGAACTTCTTCAAACTGCTGCAGCGTATGCAGCAGAATATCTCTCCCTTCAGCAGTGAGCGCATCCTGATCATCAATATGGTTACTTAGGCGGGCGACGGTTTTTAAATTATGAAGTTCGCGGTAGCCCCGTTTTTCATCCACTTCATTAATTACAAGACGAATGGAATTGGAGCCAATATCGATAACGGCGACTTTTTCTTTCGCTTGAAACATATGCATCATTCCTTAGAATTGGATTTGATTTCGTTGCCTGCTTTTCTATTAACTATCATACAAAGAAAAACCATGAATTGTATATACGATTAAGCAAAGAAGATTTACAGAACCAAAAAGGTTTTGTATACTTTTCCTAGCAATAAATCGTAACCATTCTTAATTGTTTTTTGGAAAAAAGGAGGCTTCCTGATGGAAGATTCAACGAATACGCTGCTTGAAGTGAATCACCTGTCCTTTCGCTACGAGTCAGAACTCGTGCTCGATGACATCAATATGAATATAAACCACGGAGATTTTGTCGGCCTGGTTGGGCCGAACGGTTCAGGGAAATCCACGCTTGTACGGATTCTGTTAGGCCTGCATAAGCAATATAGAGGAGAAGTCCGCTGGTTTGGAACTCCGGCCCGCCATTTTCATCAATGGCCGAAGATTGGCTACGTATCGCAAAAAGCAAATCGTTTTAATGCCGGCTTCCCGGTAACTGTATATGAGGTCGTTGCGATGGGACTGTATGGTAAAAAAGGGCTGCTCCGGTTTTTGAACCGCAAAGACAAGCAGCGGATTCACGAAGCTCTCGAACAGGTGGATATGCTTGGCTATAAAAAGAAAAATATGGGCCGGCTTTCCGGAGGACAGCAGCAGCGGGTATTTATTGCGCGCGCGCTTGTAAGCGACCCTGAGGTGCTGATTCTGGACGAACCGACCGTGGGGGTGGATGCTGCCTCGGCTCAGTCATTCTATGAAAGACTGAGCTACTGGAACAGAGAGAAGGGCATTACTCTTATTCTTGTCACCCATGATGTAGGAGCGATGACCAAGTATGTAACAAAAGTGGCCTGCCTGAATCAGCAGCTTCATTTTCACGGAACGACGAGGGAGTTTGAAGAAAGTGATCTTGCCGGCACTTACGGGCACGATGTGCATATTATCCACCATGAGCATGATCACCACGCGGGAGGAGCCTAATGGTTTTTCTGGAATTTGATTTTCTAAGATATGCGCTGATCATCGGCCTTATGCTTGGAGTGGTTGCTCCGGCTGCCGGTGTCTTTGTGGTGGTAAGAAAGACACCGATGATTGCCGATGCCATGTCGCATACGGCATTAACCGGCATTGCCTTTCACCTTTGGCTTGCTTCTTTCTGGGTTTGGCTCAGCGAATGGAATCCTCTTTACACTGGCATTTTGTTTACTTTTATTGTCTCCTTCATCATTGAATACCTGCGCCGGCGGTTTAAAACATTTCAGGAGCTTTCAATACCAGTAGTAATGGCTTCGGCCATTGGGCTTGGAGTTGTTTTTATTTCTTTGGCAGACGGTTTTAACAACGATCTTTTTAACTTTTTATTTGGAAGTATTCTCACGGTGAACGTCACAGACACAATGGTAATAGGCATCATTTCCGCTGTGTCGCTGCTGCTGTTTCTGCTGTTTTACAAAGAATTATTGTTTTTGGCTTTTGATGAGGAGCAGGCTGATGCAAACGGAATTCCGGTTCAGAGAGTAAATTTATTATTTGCCGGCATCGTGGCTGTCGTAGTTGCTTCTTCCATATCTATTTTAGGAGTACTGCTTGTTTCTGCCTTAATTACACTGCCGGCCGCAGCAGCGCTCCGTGTTGCCTCCAACTTTAAAAGCATGTTCCTGTATGCCATAGTGTTTGGAGAAGCGGCTGTGCTGGCTGGATTTTTTGTTTCTTATTATTATGACCTCAGCTCCGGCGGTACAATAGCAGTCATTTCATTTGCAATATGGACAATTGTGGTGCTGGCAGAAAAAGTGGCTGGGCGAATAAGGCAGAGACCGTGGGAAGCGGCCAAATGGACGGACAAAGCAAATCAATAGCACAAAAAAGTGCTCATTGTGTAAAATAAAGAATAGAGAGTGACGGCTATGTTTGATATTAATTTTGTGGAACGAAGCATTATAGCAGCGGTGTTAATTGGACTGACGGCACCTTTGATCGGTTCATTTTTAGTTGTGCGCCGCTCTTCGCTGATAGCAGATTCTCTCGCTCACGTCACCCTTACCGGAGTGACAGCCGGAGTGCTCGCCGGTAATCTTCAGGCTTTTTGGGAAATTAATCCTTTGTATACCGGTTTTTTATTTGCGTTTGCCGGGTCGCTGATTATCGAACGTGTACGTCATACCTACGGAGGATTTCAGGAGCTTGCCGCTCCGATTCTAATGGCAGCGGCGGTAGGGCTCAGCGCCCTGTTTATGTCCATATCTGCGGATGGGGTGACGGAGTGGTATGGCTACCTGTTTGGCAGTGTCGTTTCAGTGCAGATGGAAGACCTTTGGTTTATTGGGGTGATGACAGTTGTTGCTTTAGGGCTGCTTGCAGCGTTTGGGAGAGAGTTAATGTTTCTTTCCTTTGATGAAGAAATGGCGGCATCTGCTGGAATTCCGGTTAAAATATTCAATGTGCTGCTTGCTGTGCTGCTTGCAATTGTCATATCGGCATCCATGCAGGTTGTCGGCGTGCTGCTCGCAGGGGCTTTAATTACGCTTCCGGCAGCGGCTGCAATGCAGTGGGCCACTGGCTTTAAACGAATGCTTCTGATAGCTGTTATAATCGGGGAGATCTCTGTGGCAGCCGGGGCGGCCGGTTCCATCTTTTTTGGGGTTGCTTCCGGCGGCGGTACGGTGGTAACAGCTGCTTTTATACTTTTAGCCACTTTAATTCTTAGAGCATGGATTAACTGGAAAAGAAACAGGAGGCTTAAATATGAACGTCACCAAAGCGCTTAACATTATGAAAGAACAAGGGTTTAAATATACTGCGAAGCGCGAAGAACTGCTTCAGCTCTTTTCTGATGAAAAGCGCTACCTGACAGCGAAAGAGGTACTGCAGTCCCTGCAAAAAAATTACCCTGGAATGAGCGTGGATACTGTCTACCGAAACCTGGCCATATTTGAAGAAATGGATATTCTTGAAATGACCGAACTTGAAGGCGAAATGCATTTTCGTTTCTCCTGCTCAACGACGGCTCACCATCATCATCTTATCTGTCTTGAATGTGGAAAAACCAGAGAAATTGAAACGTGCCCGATGGACTGGCTGAATGAAAACGTCGACGGCGGTTTTGAAGTGACCGGTCATAAATTTGAGATTTACGGCCTGTGCGCTGAGTGCAAACGAGCAAAACAAAGAGAAGCAGCACCGGCATAAACGCTGGAGCTGCGATGATAACAATAAAAGCAAAAAAGAGGTCCACCCGCAACGGGTGGACCTCTTTTGCACGAGAAGCTTAGTTCGTCAGTTCCTTTTCTTTAGCTTCGCGTTCTTTTTCTGCCTCTTTAGCGTAGTGCTCTTCAGCAATTTTATCAACTTCAATTTTCAGTTCTTCCACCATGGTTTCTTCCGGAACCTTCCGGATGATTTCCCCGTGGCGGAAAAGAAGACCTTCGCCTTTTGCACCGGCAATACCGATATCGGCTTCTCTTGCCTCACCAGGGCCATTAACTGCGCAGCCGAGCACTGCTACTTTAATTGGGGCTTTAATTGTGGATATATACTCTTCGACATCGTTAGCAATACTAATCAGGTCAATTTCGATACGTCCGCAGGTAGGGCAGGAAATAAGTGTAGCGGCGTTCGACGCAAGGCCGAACGTTTTCAGAAGTTCGCGGCCTACTTTTACTTCCTCCACCGGATCGGCACTGAGAGAAATACGCAGTGTACTTCCGATGCCTTTACTTAGAATAGCGCCAAGGCCGGCCGAACTTTTAACCGTACCGGCGAACTGGGTGCCTGATTCAGTGATGCCCAAATGAAGCGGATAGCTGAAGGCTTGAGCTGCTTTTTCATAAGCTTCAATAGCAAGGTGCACGTCCGAAGCTTTCATTGAAACGATGATATCGTAAAAGCCGAGCTCTTCGAGAATGGAAATGTGGTAGAGAGCACTTTCAACCATTCCGTCTGCAGTTGGATACCCGTATTTATCAAGAATTCGTTTTTCGAGGGAGCCAGCGTTCACACCGATACGGATCGGAATGCCTTTGGCTTTGGCTGCTTCAACAACCTCTTCTACTTTTTCCCGCTTGCCGATGTTGCCAGGATTGATCCGGATTTTATCGGCGCCGCCCTCAATGGCTTTTAAAGCCATATTATAGTCGAAGTGGATATCGACCACGAGCGGAATATTGATACGCTGTTTAATTTTCGGAATTGCTTCAGCATCCTTCATCTGCGGGCATGCGACACGGACAATCTGGCATCCGGCTTCTTCAAGACGGTGGATTTCTGCGACGGTCGCTTCCACATCGTGGGTTTTTGTTGTGGTCATGCTTTGTACTACTACTTCATTGCTTCCACCGATCGTCACATTACCTACTTTGACTGCTCGGGTTTCGCTGCGGTGGGTTATTTGGCTCATGTATCCATTCGCCCCTTTATATTGGTGAATTTATTTCGTGCTTCTTCTAGTGCAACAACAATAGTTGACAGTGGTCTATAACACAACGTAATTGTATCAGTGGGCGTGTGCTCTTGGCAAGCAGTTGCTTCTAACGCAGTGAAATGAAATGCACTGCGCCGGCATTTTGTAAAATGATGAGAAACTAACGAAAGCGTGCGGGTAGTGTAACTTTTTTGCAAAGCTTACGACTATAGATGCGACGAATATAAATATATTGGTCAAAAAAGCATATGATTTGGAAATGAAAGGGCATAAGAAGGAGAGCTGATTATAATGAAGTGGTGGCAACAGACATTAGCAGCCGGGGTAGTTACGTTAGGGGCTCTCGGGGTAAGCCAGCAGGTGTCAGCGGACGCAGCGACAGGAGATGTAACAGTGACACTCGGCCAGGACCTTTCCTCGGAACAAAGAAGTTCTCTGCTCGAAGAGATGGAGGTAACCGAAGGGGAAGTCCCGGTGGTTGAAGTTACAAATGAAGAAGAGTATCAGTATCTTGGGGATTATTTAAGCAGTTCCGAAATTGGCTCGCGGGCATTATCTTCTGCAAAGATTACTGCGGCTGAAGACGGTGAAGGCATTGATATTGAAACGAATAAAATAGATACTGTTACAGAAGGGATGTATGCCAACGCGCTTGCCACAGCAGGAGTGGAGGATGCAGAGGTTTACGTAACAGCCCCGTTTAATGTATCCGGCACGGCCGCGCTGACAGGAATTTTAAAAGCCTACGAACAGCAGAACAATGTCAGCATATCTGAGGATCAAAAACAGGTGGCAAATGAAGAGATTGCCAAAACATCTGAGCTTGGCGAAGACATCGGCAAAGAAGAAGCAACAACACTGATCACAGAAATCAAGCAGGAGATTAATAACACTGAGATTAATAATACGGAAGACATCCGGATTATCGTACAGAATGTTTCCAGTGATATGAATATTGAGCTGAGCGAACAGCAGCAAGATGAGCTTGTTTCCTTATTCGACCGGATGCAGAACTTAAATATCGACTGGTCACAGATGGAAAACCAGCTGAATAAGGCTACCGAAAATATTGACAGCTTTATGAACAGCGAGGACACGCAGAACTTCCTTTCACGCATTGTCGCTTTCCTCGAACAAATGCTTGATTCCGTCCAGGGATGGTTCAACAGCGATTCCGGGGAATCGGCATAATATTGGATAAAAGAGAAGAGGCCGCTAGGGTCTCTTTTTTTATGGAAAGAAGACGCTTTCAGCTGACAACTGGCAGACGGAAGAGTTACAATATATGTGAAACGATACTGGCTGCTTACGCGTATATATGATTATCAAGCGCTTATGAAACGAATAGAGTAGGCAATATAAAAGCTTTGTGGAAGGGAGTATATACGATGGAATGGTTAGCGAACCCGAGTGTAGGATTTATTGTCGTTTTCCTTGGAACGATGTTTTTAATCTCCGAATTTCTGGTTAAGTCCAAAAGCTTATTTTTTATTCTGGGCACAGCCTTTATGGTCTTATTCTTTTCTTATCATCTTGAAGGGGCAGCCGGCATTTGGGTGCTGGTGCTGTATGCAGCGGGGCTTGGTCTGATTCTGCTTGACGGCAAGCTTATCGGAGATGGCACTGTCTCTATTGTAGGACTTCTGCTGATGGGGGTATCTATTGCAGTACCGACTCCTACCATTATTTACGGCGTACTCGTTATTTTCGGATTCCTGGCAGGAGCGATGGCAGCTATGTTTTTCCTGAAGGTTTTTCCGCGCCGGGATCTGTGGTCGAAGCTGATGCTTAAGGATAGTTTAACGAGCGATCTGGGCTACAATTCGATTAACCAGACGTACGGAGGGCTGGTCGGTAAAACGGGGACTACCGTTACTCCTTTCCGTCCGACTGGGACGATTGATATTGAGGGAGAACGTTACAGTGCGACAAGCGGCGATCAGTGGCTGAATGCCAACGAAGAAATTGAGGTAACCTCTGTGGACGGTACACGCATCCGGGTGAAGCGTCTCGATTCCGCAGTAAAAGAACAATAATTTCCATATAATAAAAGGTTGTAGATGAAAAAAGAGGAGGCTTTGGCTTGCTCTTTTTTTACGGCATAAAAACAAAAGTTAAATAACTTTGGAAAAAAGTAATATTTCCTTTACAAACCATTTAAATTACTTTAAAAATAGACTGGGCGCGGCAAAAAACTGCCAAAATTCATAAAGCGACTAAGGAGATGTAGAGTTTGGATATTCAAACGATTTTGTTTACTTTTTTTGGTGGTTTGGGGATATTCCTGTTTGGAATTAAATACATGGGGGATGGTCTGCAGAAGATTGCCGGTGACAGGCTTCGGGACCTTCTGGATAAATTCACCTCCAACCCGTTTATGGGCGTGCTGGTCGGTATTATCGTAACTATACTTATTCAATCAAGTTCAGGAACTACAGTACTTACAGTCGGCCTTGTAAGCGCCGGCTTTATGACGCTGCGCCAGGCGATTGGCGTTATTATGGGGGCAAACGTCGGGACAACGGTGACGGCGTTTATTATTGGGATCAAACTCGAAGAATACGCTCTTCCAATTATATTTATTGGTACAGTACTGATCTTTTTCTTTAAAAACAAAAAAATAAACAACATAGGACAAACTTTTTTCGGCTTTGGGGCCCTGTTCTTTGGGCTCTCACTTATGGGGGACGGAGTAGCACCGCTTGAAGAACTGCCGGCGTTTAACGATTTAACGATAAGCATGAGTAATAACCCGCTTTTAGGGTTGCTGGTAGGGGTCATCTTTACCGTCGGGCTGCAGAGCTCTTCGGCGACCATTGGCCTTCTTCAGGAATTGTACACGCAAAATGCAATATCGCTGGATGCTGCGCTTCCAATACTTTTTGGCGACAATATAGGTACGACTGTTACAGCGGTCATAGCAGCTATCGGCGCTTCCGTGGCAGCAAAGCGTACTGCGTTGACCCACGTCATCTTTAACCTGATCGGTGCAACAATTGTACTCATCCTGCTTGTGCCGTATACAGCATTTATCAGCTACCTGCAGGAAGCACTTAACTTAAATGAGCCAATGACGATTGCGTTCGCCCACGGAATTTTTAACATTTCAAACATGATTATCCAGCTGCCTTTTGTGGGCGTTTTGGCGTACATCGTTACCAAGCTGGTTCCTGGAAGCGATGAAGAAATTGAATACAAACCGAAACACTTGGATCCGAGCTTTATTTATCAATCCCCGGCGATTGCTTTAGACCAGGCGAAGCTTGAAACGCTCCGAATGGCAGATTACGCTGGAAGAGGTCTCAAGAAAAGCGAAAGCTATCTGGATACGAAAAACAAAAAGGACGCCGAGAAGATTGTTCGGTATGAAGAAGCGATCAATAACCTTGATAAAGACATTACGGAATATTTGATCGGCATTTCCGCCCGGTCTTTGTCTAAAGAAAATTCGCGCAAACACTCTGTCGTAATGGATACTGTCCGCGACATCGAGCGGGTGGGCGACCATATGGAAAACGTCATGGAGCTTGTCGACTATCAGCTGTCCAATAAAGTGACGCTTTCAGAGGAAGCATATAAAGATTTACATGAAATGTTCACACTGACGATCAGCACATTCACCCGCGCCGTTGAAGCGCTTGAAAAGGATGACTATGAAATTGCCCAGCAGGTGGCAAAACAGGAAGAAGACATCGATAAGATGGAACGGAAGCTGCGTAAAAAACACATTCTCCGTTTGAATGAGGGGCGCTGTTCCGGGTCTGCCGGTATTGTATTTGTCGATATGATCAGTAATCTCGAACGTATCGGCGACCATTCGGTGAATATAGCCGAAACAGTACTAGATGATCGGGAAGTTTCATAAGAAGAGAAGGAGGGAGGACACCTCCTTCTTTTTTGTGGCTGGTCCAAAGGGGACTAAGACTATAGAACAAAGTATATCTGTATAAGGAGGAAACTATGGAAATTATCTGGTATTTGCTTGGGTTCGCCTGCTACGTGCTGGCGCTTGTGGCAGTTATTTACCCGATTCTCCCGGGCGGGATATTTCATGCAGCTGCTGCTCTTTTGTTTGCACTCGGGTACGGGTTCACAGACATTGGCATTGCATACTGGATTATCCAGGCAGTGATCGCCGTGCTGTTGTTTGCCATTGATTACGTCGCTAACTATTATGGTATCCAGCGAAGCGGGGGAACGAAGTACGGCATTTGGGGAAGCCTGATCGGCCTGGTCGTCGGGCCGTTTATTATTCCGGTTGCTGGTATTCTGATTGGCGCACTTGCCGGAGCTGTCATCGGAGAATTAATTGGGGGCCAGAAGTCGTGGAAACAGCTTGGCAAAATTGGCGTTGGCTCTGTTGGGGGATTTATCGCAAGTGTTATTGTAAAGGGCGGTATATTGCTAGTGAACGCTATTTATATTATAATAATTCTTGTTTAAAAAGTGCGAAAATCTGTTTGACGCTTTTTAAGGGAAATGATATAGTAATTACTGTCGTAAAAACGGCAGTAACACATTCCGCAGTAGCTCAGTGGTAGAGCAATCGGCTGTTAACCGATTGGTCGCAGGTTCGAATCCTGCCTGCGGAGCCATGGCGGCGTAGCTCAGCTGGCTAGAGCGTACGGTTCATACCCGTGAGGTCGGGGGTTCGATCCCCTCCGCCGCTACCAATACATTTACATAAGCATACGGCGGTTGTGGCGAAGTGGTTAACGCACCGGATTGTGGTTCCGGCATTCGTGGGTTCAATTCCCATCAACCGCCCCATTTTTTTCTCTGGAATACTCTTAGGGACCCTTAGCTCAGTTGGTTAGAGCAGACGGCTCATAACCGTCCGGTCGTAGGTTCGAGTCCTACAGGGTCCACCACTTTAAAAACAGTGGATGAATATTCTCATGGAGGAATACCCAAGTACGGCTGAAGGGGACGGTCTCGAAAACCGTTAGGAGCTTTACGGCTCGCGAGGGTTCGAATCCCTCTTCCTCCGCCATTATTAAACTATGATTGTAAACACAAACGGATTTAATATAGACATCCACTAAACTTTTTCGGCAAAGCCGGGGAAGTTTTTTTGTTTGAAAGCCAGGTTGGTCCGGAAAAGGGACGATCGTGTATGCAGACATTTTTAAGCTTTTGATTTTCTGGTTTTCAGCAAACACTGCCGAATTTTTTATGTTTAAAGAAAAAGCAAAAGGGAATAATCAATCGTGGCAGGCTTTCTAGTTTGAATTAGCCAGAAAGCTGATTTGAAAAATAAGTATTGTTTTGGTAAAGTGAAAGTAGACTAAGTGTAATTTTGTATACTAAATTATTGCATAGTCACTTTGTACAAATCACCAGAACTTTCAAGGAGGGCATTTTGTATGAGTACACATCAACTACCAGATCTACCTTATGCACCAAACGCATTAGAGCCTCATATCGATGAGCAGACAATGAACATTCACCACGATAAACACCACAACACGTATGTAACAAAATTAAATTCAGCCTTGGAAAACCACAGCGATCTTCAAAACAAAAGCGTTGATGAACTGATCAGCGATTTGAACGCTGTACCTGAAGATATCCGTACCGCAGTAAGAAACAACGGCGGCGGCCATTCCAACCACTCCATTTTCTGGAAGCTTCTCAGCCCGAACGGCGGTGGAGAACCAACAGGCGAAGTGGCAGATGCCATTAAGAGCAAGTGGGGGAGCTTTGACAAATTTAAAGAAGAATTCGGCGCAACGGCTACCGGTCGTTTTGGCTCCGGCTGGGCATGGCTCGTCTTAAACAACGGTGAGCTTGAACTTATGGATACGCTCAACCAGGACTCCCCAGTTATGGAAGGGAAAACTCCTCTTCTCGGCCTGGACGTTTGGGAGCACGCTTATTACCTGAAATATCAAAACCGTCGCCCGGATTACGTAGCAGCATTCTGGAATGTTGTGAACTGGGACGAAGTTGAAAAGAATTATCAGGAAGCAAAATAATATTTCTGCAGAATCCGTTCCCATTTTCGGGAGCGGATTTTTTGTTTTGGCAGAAAGCAGAAGTTCGGCAGCAGCCTCTTTCTGTGCTATAATTAATAAGTGATCAGCAAACATATATACATTAAGAGAGGGATTGCGTGTGGCTTCTGGAAAAAATAAAAAACCTACCATTCCTTTTCGGCTGAACGTTCTTTTTTTCGCCGTTTTTATATTATTTTCTATATTGATTTTGCGGCTTGGGTACGTACAGATCGTTGAAGGTGATACATATGAAGAAGACGTAAATGAGACAGCATCCACTTCTGCAAGCCGCGTCGATGCCCCGCGAGGGATCATGTACGACCGAAATGGCACAGAGCTGGTGGGCAACAACCTTATTCTGACATTAACGTACACGAACCAGAGAAGCTACGAGGACGACGAACGTATTCAGACAGCTGAAGAGCTGGCTGAGCTGATTGAGTTTGATGAAGAAGAAACAGATCGCGATAGCATGCCCGAAAGAAATTTGCAGGACTACTGGCTTTTGACACGGGAAAATGAAGCGGATAAACTCGTTTCGGATAAAGAAGAGCAGCGGCTGATGGAAAACGGTAAAGATCCGTATGAAGTTCAGCTTGACCGGATTACAGACGAACAATTAAATGACATCAGTGACGAAGAACTGGAAGTGGTGGCCATCTGGAGTGAAATGATTTCTGGCTACTACGACTCTCCGCAGCGTGTGAAACGGGATTTAACAGAGGGAGAAGCCACTGCTATTAGTGCCCGCCTCGATGAGCTGGAGGGCGTGGATGTAACAAGAGACTTCAGGCGCGACTATCAGTACACAAAGGCGTTTCAAAGTCTGTATGGAAATGTAGGATCGATTCCTCAAGAAACGGTGTCTGAGTTTCTGGCCAAAGGATACCAGCGTTCCGATGAAGTAGGCCAGAGCTTTCTCGAAGAACATTATGAAGATACACTGAGAGGCAAAAAAGGAACCGTCAGTGGTGAAGACGATGAAGCAGAGGAAACGAGTAACGGAAGCCGCGGTAATGACCTGGTGCTATCGATTGACATGGATCTGCAGCGGGAAGTACAGACGATAATTGACGATCAGATGGGGCAGTCAGAGGGCTCATTTCCAAACGATCAGCAGGCGTACGTGACTGCGATCGACCCGAATACTGGAGAGATACTTGCCATAAATGGCTACGATGATCAGCTCGGGAATATAACGAACACGTATGAGATGGGTTCCACGATCAAGCCCGCGACAGGTATGATTGGTCTCCAGGAGGAAGTCATTACGGAAGACACGAAAATCAACGACAGGCCGATTGACCTTCCCGGTCCAGGGGGAAAAGTCAGCTCTTCTCATGAAATCGGCACGATAGATGTTGTCGGTGCTATTCAAGAATCCTCCAACGTGTTTATGTCTGAAATTGCAATGCGGCTGATGGATTACGAGTATGGAAGTAACGATGGTTTCAACAATCAAAAAGTGGACGAAGCATATGCGACGATGAGAGACTACTATCACCAGTTTGGCCTCGGGGTGGAGACAAGTGTCGATCTTCCATCAGAAGCTACCGGTTTAAATGCTGGTACACAGGTGCCAGGCAGCTTGTTATTTTTCTCCTTCGGCCAGCTTGATACGTACACGCCGCTGCAGCTGGCGCAGTATTCTGCGACTATTGCTTCGGACGGAAAACGGATGGAGCCGCACCTGGTAAAAGAAATTCGTGAACCTAACCGTAATACCGACGAGATGGGAGCAGTGCTCCACCAGTTTGAACCGAACATGCTGAACCAAGTTAATATTGACAAAGAATACTTTGATATCGCCCAGGAGGGCATGTATGACGTGGTAAACACCGAGCTTGGCACAGCGGACAGCTATTTTACCGATGTAAATATGGAAGTTGCCGGGAAAACTGGTACGGCTGAGCGCAGTGTGCGCAGGGAAAGCGATAATGAAGTAGTAGATGTTAACAACCAGACCTTTATTGCCTACGGGCCGTATGAAGACCCGGAGATTGCGATTGCGGTAGTTGTTCCTAATACTTATTCAAGTGATGAGGGCGGACGATCGGGTATTGCCAACAGCATTGCTGCCGATACGATGCAGGCCTATGAAAACCTTAAAGAAGAGCGCCCGGGGGCCGGCAGTGGTGAAGGTGACGCTGAAGAAGAAAACGGAGAAGAGAATGCGGAAGGCGAAGAAAATGCAGAGGGCGATGAAGCATCCGCGGACGAAGAACAGTAATCCTTTGGGAACAACAGCCGGAGGCTGAGCCTCACATTAATACCGTGTTTGCCTGATTTGCCGCTTTTAAGAAAAATCTTCTTAACTTTCCTTGGAAAAACTAACACCACAGACTTGAAGCACAAATAGGAATCTGATAGTATTACTAAGTATGAAAAATGTACGAAAGTAGGGAGGGAATCACATGCGTGTACAAATAACGCTTGCCTGCACAGAGACTGGTGACCGTAATTACATTACCAGCAAAAATAAACGCACGAACCCTGAGCGTATTGAATTGAACAAATATTCTCCTCGTTTAGGAAAGCACACTCTTCATCGCGAAACGAAATAAGCAGCAGGAGATTACATCTCCCAGCTGCTTTTTCTTTTGTCTTAAAGCAACGTATAAGGAAAAATAACGTGGAAGGGGGATGCAATTGAATAAACATAGGCTCCGCCAGAAGATAAACAGCTCGTACCAGGCCCTTTCCGGAAGCGAGCGTCTGAAGGCGGAAAAGAAAATTTACGAATATTTATTTCAATGGGACGGCTGGAAACAGGCGGATACGATCGCGGTAACGGTATCACTCAAAAATGAAATAAACACCGGACCAATCATTGAAACTGGCTGGCAGCAAGGAAAGCGGATATGTGTACCTAAAATAGATCCCGAACAGCGTGGAATGGAATTTTATGAAATTCAGAATTTCGGTGAGCTTGAACGCTCGATCGGCCAGATATACGAGCCTAAAAAAAGCGTCTGTGCCCTCGTTCCTCCGGAGCAGCTTGACCTTATTCTTGTGCCTGGTCTAGTGTTTAATAAAGAAGGCTATCGTATTGGATTTGGAGGCGGGTACTATGACCGTTTTCTAAACCGGGCGGATTTTTCCACGGCTGCCCTGATTCATACTTTTCAGCTTCAGGAGCATATTCCGGTAGAAGCGCACGATGTGCCGGTACAGACTCTGATCAGCAGTGACGGGCTTCTTCATGTGGGGTGAAACAGCACTGGGTCTAGTGTTCGCGCTGTTTTTACTCACCATTTGGCAAAAACGATCCCTAACGCTTTTCGGTACGATGTCAGCAGGGGTGCTTGGTACGCTTATCTACGTATGGACAAGTTGGCCGGGAACAGCGGCCCTGCTTATTTTTTTTATTAGTTCGACAGCCCTCTCACGCTTGAACAGGCAGGAAAAGGTCCAGCGGGACAGCTGGCAGGTATGGGCAAATGGGGGGCCGATGCTTTTATTTGCCGCCTTATACAGCGCAGTTCCGTGGGAGGGATTTTTGGCTGCTGCTGTTGGGGCAGTGGCGGCATCGAATGCGGATACGTGGGCTTCAGAGATCGGCCGGCGCTTCGGAGGCCGCCCCTTTCATATTCGCAGTCGAAAACAAACAGAAAATGGATGGTCCGGAGCGGTTTCAACAGTTGGAACACTGGGTGCCTGCGGGGGCGCCGCCCTTATAGGAGGGGCCGTCTTTTACTTATCTGAAGAGCTTGGGATGTTTATGCTTGTTTCCGTGTGTATCGCAGGAGCAGGAGGCTGCTTTATAGACACGTTTCTCGGAGCGTACGCAGAGCGGATAAACTGGTGCAGTGAATGTAAGTCTTACACAGAAGCAGAGGTTCATCACGGCAGAAAAACCATTTATGCTTCGGGCGTTTCATGGATGACCAATAACGCTGTGAATGCGCTAAGCTCTTTTGGCGGCGGGATGATAGTTACAGCATTGTACGCTGCCCTTCTTTTTTCCTTTTGATTTCGCCTTTTGCGGGAGGTTGCTATAATGGAAGGAAGAAAGGTGGCACAAGTACATGCGCTGGACAACAATTTGTTTCGATCTGGACAACACCCTTTATGATCACGAAAAAGCTTTTCAGAAAACAATCAAGGCTGTGTTTGTCTCCATCAGAAAGCAATTAAATAGCGAAGCCCCGTTTGTTCATGAAGACAGATGGTTCGAAGTGTTTAAATATCACTGCGATTTGTTTTGGCAGGAATACGAGGAAGGCAGTCTTACTCAGGAGCAGTACCGGATCAAGCGGTATGAAGAAACCATGCATGTGTTCAGACTTCCGAGTTCGGCCCGCGAAGCACTTAGCTTTCATCAGGAATACGAGCAGCGTCTGCCCGAATTCAGCGAACTATATGAGAGCGTACCTGATTTGTTGGAATCGCTCACAAAAAGCAACGTGCGCCTGGGGATTATTACCAATGGGTCGGAGGAGCTCCAAAAAGAAAAATTTTATCAGCTCGAGCTTGACCGCTGGATAGATCGCAGGCATCTTTTTATTTCGGAAACGGCTGAAGCCCCGAAGCCGAAGGCGGCTATTTTTGACGAAGCGCTGCAGCATTTGGGGAGCCGCAGAGAACAGGCGCTGTTTGTCGGAGACTCCTGGGACCATGATGTAAAGGGAGCGGAAAATGCAGGGTGGGAAGCCTTTTATGTAAACACCCGGGGGGAAGAAAACGATCATTCGTCGAAAACAGTAAGAAAGTTTAGCAATTTTAACAAAGCAGCCCTGTATTTAAAAGAAATAGCGGAAGAAGGACGGCGTTCGGATGTCTAAACGGGAAACGCACCAGTTTTGGAAATTTACAGAGCAGCTCATGGAAGAAGAATCGTTCCGCCTGATTGATGTCGGGCCCGACCGAAAACGTATATGGCTTCAGGGGGACGTGAACGGGCAGCCGTGGGTGGTACGCATGGCGCGCGTAGAATATGAACGCCTTGAACGGTTAGAAGAGGACAGGAGAGAGGCTGAAAAAAGCTTTCACGGCTGGAAGCGCAGGCTTGCCTTAAGGAAAGCAAAATTTGCCAATGTCTATATTACTTCGTATCCGCCCGCTGATATGGAAGCGCCAATGGAGAGCGGAGAACATGAAGCCTATTCCTTTTTGTTCGCCGACGACAATGGACGCGGCATAGCGGATCCGCCTTCGGCCGTCAGTACGTATTTAAAGACTAATGAATGGATATGGGGAGAGCTCGAAGAAGAGCTTGATCCCGAAGAGCATGAACAAAGAGCCTCTTTTTACCGCCGGCAGGCAGAGAACAAACAGCGGGAGCTTGAACAGCAGGATATGTCCTTTTTTTCCAGTGGAAAGCCAATTGTCACTTACACTGTCCTGGCATTACTGGCTGCGATTTTTTTAGTGCTGGAACGCGCTGGCAGCAGCATGAATATCAACACGCTTATTGAGCTGGGGGCGAAGTACAATCCGGGTATTGTCGAAGGAGAATGGTGGCGGCTGGTTACTGCTATGTTTCTTCATATTGGTTTTCTGCACTTATTTATGAACAGTCTGGCCCTGTTTTTTATTGGCGGTATCACAGAACGTATTTACGGCACAGGGCGGTTTATTATTATTTATTTTGCTGCTGGTGTATTCGCCTCTACGGTCAGCTTTGCTATGAACGAACAAGTCTCGGCAGGAGCAAGCGGAGCCATTTTTGGCTGTTTTGGCGCTCTTTTATATCTGGGACTGGCCCATCAGCGCCTGTTTTTCCGTACACTTGGCATGAATGTGCTTGTGATTCTCGGCATCAACCTGGCATTTGGATTTACCGTACAGGCAGTAGATAACGGGGCGCATATCGGTGGTCTTATTGGCGGGTTCATTGCTTCTGTGTTTGTGCACCTGCCGGGCCACCGCTGGCAGTTTGTGCGTATAGGAGCATTTGTGATGTTTATTTTAGCATTCGCCACCTTTTTCGTTATCGGCATGTACCGGTGGAGCTGAACAAAATACGTAGTAGAAAATTGCCTTTCGCTTGCTATAATGAAAGGAAGCAGGATAACGATGGAATCCATGACAGAAATCCGGACGTGGCTTCGTACGGTCGGAGCCTTCATTTATACAAAAAATCGTTTGATGGACTTAGATTTAATGGAAGAAGAAATCAAGGAAGCGTATCGTAACGGTCTTTTGGATGTCAGAATGTATCAGACTGCTTTATTGACGATAAAAAGAGAACGACGAATCGAGTAGGAAAAGGGGTAAACAAATGGCTGGAAAATATGTAATAGGAATCGATATCGGCGGCACTGCAGTGAAAATGGCTCTGTTCGATCAAAACGGCGGCATGGACCACAAATGGAGTATCAAGACGAGTAAGGAAGAAAACGGAAAATACGTGCTCGATGAAATAGCCGCATCCATTCAGCATGAGCTTCAAGAAAAGCACATCCCGTTGACGGAAGTCGCCGGCGCCGGCGCGGGGCTTCCGGGGTTTATTGACATAGAAAAGGGTATTATTGAATTTGCAACAAACATAGGCTGGAAAGACTATCCGGTCGCACGTATTCTTGAAGATAAGCTTGGATTCCCCGTAGCGCTCGACAACGATGCCAACCTGGCAGCCGCAGGGGAATATTGGAAAGGCGCCGGCACAGACGTCCAGAACATGATTTTTATTACCCTCGGTACGGGCGTTGGCGCGGGCATTGTGCTTAATGGGAATTTGGTGAACGGCAAAGACAACATGGCTGGGGAAGTTGGCCATGTGACCGTCAAACCAGAGGGAGGCCGGCTTTGTAACTGCGGGAAGCGTGGCTGCCTGGAAACTATCTCATCAGCCACGGGCATGGTCCGGGGGGCTCTGGAGCATATAGACGAAGCAGAGGGCTCTCCGATTTATGATGTGCATCAGCGCGGAGAAGAAATTACCACCAAGGACTTGTTCGCGTACGCGACATCCGCGGACCCTTATTGTGCCGGCGTGATTGATCATGCTATGTATTATTTAGGGCTTGCCGTCGGCAATATTGCCAACACCCTGAACCCCGAGCGGATCGTGATTGGAGGCGGGGTGGCAGCTGCCGGTGACGATTTACTGCATACGCTTCGTGCTCATTTTGATGTTTTCGCGCTCGACAAAGTAAAAAAAGGAACAAATTTTGTCATTGCGGACCTCGGGAACGACGCTGGCGTAGCGGGAGCCGCGTGGCTGGCGAAACAGCATTACATGAACGACTGAGACAGAAAAAACGATTGTTAAAAAGGGGCTAAAAACATGGAAAACTACCGTGTGGAACGTGACTTTTTAGGAGAAAAGAGAGTGCCTAAAGACGCTTATTACGGCATCCAGACGCTCAGGGCAAAAGAAAATTTTCCAATAACCGGGTACCCGCCGCACACGGAATTAATTAAAGGGTTTGGGTACGTTAAAAAAGCTGCGGCCACGGCGAATACAGAAGTCGGTTTTTTAAATGAATCAATTGCCGAGGCGATCATCGAAGCAGCAGATGAGGTCATTGAAGGCAAATTTGATGATCAATTTATCGTGGACTCTATTCAGGGCGGAGCAGGTACTTCCTTTAATATGAATGCAAACGAAGTCATCGCCAACCGAGCCATTGAAATACTCGGAGGCGAGAAAGGGGATTATCTGCGGGTCAGCCCGAACACTCACGTGAATATGGCCCAATCCACCAATGATTCCTTTCCGACCGCTATTCATATTTCAGCACTGCGCCTTTCCAGGGGTCTTGTAACTGCGCTTGATAACTTAATCGAGGCGATGGGCGAGAAAGAAGAAGAGTTTGACAATGTGATTAAAATGGGGCGAACACATCTGCAGGACGCAGTGCCTATCCGCCTCGGCCAGGAGTTCGGAGCCTACCGTAGGGTGCTTACAAGAGATCTGCGGCGAATTAAGCGTTCAGTGGATCATTTGTATGAAATTAACCTTGGGGCGACAGCTGTCGGTACAGGGCTTAATGCTATGCCTGAATATATCGGGCGTGTAGCAGAGATTCTTGCCGAGCATACTGGGATGCCTTTTTACAGCGCCACCGATCTGGTGGATGCAACGCAGAATACGGATTCCTACACTGAATTATCTGCGGCACTTAAAGTACATGCCATTAACCTTTCTAAAATGGCGAATGATCTCCGCCTGATGAGCTCTGGCCCGAGGACCGGCTTAAATGAAATCAACCTTCCTTCCCGACAGCCGGGGTCCTCAATTATGCCAGGAAAAGTGAACCCGGTAATGTGCGAATTAAT
Source organism: Marinococcus halophilus (assembly GCF_002265875.1). Taxonomy (GTDB): domain Bacteria; phylum Bacillota; class Bacilli; order Bacillales; family Marinococcaceae; genus Marinococcus; species Marinococcus halophilus. Next base: position 71,027 of record NZ_NPFA01000003.1, on the reverse strand, counting down.
TAACCAGATTTCTTTTCAGGTGATTGGGAACGATCATACAATCAGCCATGCCTCGGAAGCGGGCCAGCTTGAATTGAACGTAATGGAACCGGTCCTCGTATTTAATCTGCTTCAGTCGCTGTCTGTGCTGCAGAATGGCTTAAAGGTGTTTCAGGAATACACGATTGAAGGCATTACAGCCAACATTGACCACTGCCGGAACATGGTGGAGCGGAGCGTAGGCATTATTACAGCTATTAACCCGCATGTTGGGTACGAAACAGCAGCCCGCATCGCAAGAGAAGCCATCGAGACCGATCAGAGCGTACGCTCCATCTGCATCGAGCGGGGAATATTGTCGGAAGAAGAGCTTGATGAAATTCTGGATGCCAAAGAAATGACCAAGCCGGGGATCGCCGGTTCTAGATTCATGTACGGCGAGTAAAGGGCGGGATGAAAATCCGCGGGCTTTCTTATCAGCATGGAGTGCTTTTCTTTGGAGCTTCCTTTATTAGCAGAGCTTATATTGACAGGGAAGGAAAGATCCACAATGAGCTGCTTCCGCTTTCCCTGCGGTCTTACTTAAAGGTAATGACAGCAGTTGCAAGTGCCATGCCTGGGTGGTACAAGCTTGCAGCTGCGGCGTGGTTCACAGCCGCAGCCTTTCAACTGCTTCCGTTTTATACATTTCTGCTGTTTGCCATGGGAACACATTTTATTTTTCCGGAACAGCTTAAAAAGTTTCACGGGGCGGAACACAAAATTTTCAGCTTTTCGGGGGTCCCGCGAAAAAGCTCCTGGAGAAGAATCAAGCTTGCTTCAATTACAAATCCCCACTGCTCCACCAATATTGTGTTTATATACTTCATTTTGTTTCTTGTTATGGCGTCTCCGGTTTACATTGTTTCTTCTCCGGGAAATGTTTTTATAGCTGTCAGTGCCTATATATCACTGCCAATGGCTTTTGCGGCAGAAAAAGTGCTTCAACGGCACTTTGCAGGCAGCAGAAAAACATGGCTGAAGCCTTCGTATTGGCTTCAACGAAACATTACTTGTTCGGTGCCGGAGAAAGTACATGTTCAAACCGCAATTACGGCTTTTCGCACGCTGGCTGAACATGAATTTCCACACCGGCTCCGACGAAAACGAAAGGAGCAGTTATCTATGGCAATTGTTGATGTGACAGTCTCTCCTATAGACAAACAGGGGACTGGGATGTCGGACACCGTGGCAAAAATTCAGGACGTGCTCGAAAAGCATAACGATAAAATCGATATTGAAATGACACCGATGAGTACCCTTCTCGAAGGAAATATTGATGATCTGCTTCAGGCAGTCAGAGAGATACACGAGATCCCATTTCAGGAAGGCTACCAGCGGGTGTCAACAAATATCCGTATTGATGACCGCCGGGACGCAGAAGGAAAGCAAATGAAAAAGAAAATGGAGTCCGTGCAGAACGCAAGAAAACAATAGCACGAGAGTAAAGCCGGCAGAATTATTCTGCCGGCTTTACTTATGCTCTGTACGGGAGCGGGCTTCATAAATAGAAGATTTCCATTCTGTTGGGTAAACCACCTGTTTGGAAAACCCCATACGGTGGCGGGCCGTGAATTTAGTTTCGCCATGCCTGCTTTCTTCCCACTCCACGCTCCCCTCGGGCATGGAGAGGAGGCCGGCTTCGGAAGGAGCTTCAATATAAATATTTTCAGCATTCCGTATCATCCATTTCACATCCTGGGAGCCGAACTCTTCATTCTGCTGAAGCAGCTGAAGCTTTAAAAGCCCCGCAGCCAGTATCATGAATAAAAAGACAAACAGAAGAAAGAAGATGGTGGAAGGAAGGATAAAGCCTTCACGCAGGGCGGAGTTTCTCTTTGGCTGTATGGTAGGAAAGAAAGGTTCGGATCGGCTGTCCATTATTTAAGATCACCTCCACATCTGCGCCGTAATCCCCGGCCTCAACAAAAAAAGCAGAGGCTCCCTGAAGCATAATTTCAAACCCTTCATTATCTACTCGGCGTATCACCCGGCCTTCTGACATGAAATATTCGTACGTGTTTTCATGGGCTTCAATGTAGAATCGCTGTTCTTCATACCTTAGTGTGTGAGCGGTCTGCATATCCTCTTCCATTTGCTGAACAAATAAACGCGCTTCAGTATCAGGCGCAGGGACGTCGGTTAAAAGCAGGCTGCTGAATTTTGCGGCGGCGAGAGCCCAGAGGCTGAACAGTATAAGCGTAATAATCATCTCAGGAAGCGTGATGCCTTTATTGTTTCGGAAGTACATAGACACACTGCTCGTTTCTCGTGTCTTCGATGGAAGTACACACGTTATAGCCTTTTTTGTGTACTTTAATATGAACATGGATTTTTCCTTTCGTATAGGCAGCAGGGGCGACAGCAGCAGAAGCAGACTGGTGAATACGCCCTGCTTCCTTTTCCATCACGTACAGCTGCTCGTAATACAGCTGCTGGCTGCCCCAGGTTTTGTAAGTTTGATGAAGCAGGGGAAGTGTAAGTAAAAACACAGCGAATAGAAGTGAGAGAGCGCTGACGGCTTCGATCAGGGTAAAGCCATTACGGGGATTTCTCAACACGAAGCCGCCCCCTTCCGATTTGAAAGATAAAACGGTACGACTGGGACGGGCCGTGGAGAATTATGGTCCCTGGTTTTTTAATAGCGCCATTTCCATTATAGGATATCTCTTCGAAGAAAATCTTGGAGGTGGTAGGCGAAAAAAACCCTTCGGGGATGGTCCGGTGGATGTATAGTTTGTTGCGGTCGTTGCCTCTAAGAATATAATAGTTCTCCTCCTGGTTCCACTCCATGCGGGTGGAGGTGTTATAGGAGTACGCATAGTGCTGGCTGTAAACGAGGTCCGCCTCCAGCTGCTTGACGAAGTGATCTTCACGTGCACTCTCGTATGCTGACGAGAAATGAATAAGCGGCACGGCAGCAAGTACGCTGAAAATAAGCAGTACTGCGATAGCTTCCGGGAAGGTATAGCCCCGTGAACAGAAAAAAGACATCAGGATCCTTTACTTACAGCTCCGTTACTGTAAACGAGCGGGGTATTGTCCGGGCAGGTAATAGTTTCTACATAATCAGCCTCCACAAGGTCCTGCAGGGAAGAGGGTTCACTACCATACTCCACTTCGTATGCTGCGGCCTGGGTTTCTAAAAGCTGAATAGTGGCATCGCATCCTTTAGACTGGGCAACCTGATTGTTTGTACCGATATTTGGGATCGCAATTAAAAGAAGCACGGTAATAATAAGCAGCACAATCAGCATTTCCACCATGGTGAAACCTTTACTGTCTTTAAACATAGTTTTTTTCCTTTCTGGAGGCCCGGGATTGGCGAAGCAGCTGAAGTAAAGAAGCGATGTCTTCTTCTTTATGGTTTTCAAGATCCGTCAAGCGTTTTTCAAGAACCAAAAGTCGTTCAAAAAAATAATCGTGAGGTATTTGCATAAATAGTCGCTCCTTTTTATTGTATAGAAGTAATCATGTGGTACATAGGCAAAAATACGGCAGCAAAAAGACTTAAAATTAGAATGCCGACGGAAAAGAAAAGAATAGGCTGGGCGGCCATGGTCAACCGCTGGATGCTCGTTTCGAGTTTATGCTGCGTTTGGCTGCTGTATTGTACAAGCACCTTGCCAAGAGATCCAGTGGACTGCCCGTATTGAACCGCCTGCCTAAGGCTTTCGAGATACCAGGGAGGCCGGAACGTTTCTGCCAGAGGAGTCCCGGAAGTAAGCAATTGCTCGAGGCGCCCTCCTTCTTCCTGAAACAACGGAGAGTGTGCCTGATTTTTTAAGACAAGACAGCTTTCGGCAAGAGAGAGGCCATTTAATAGTAGGTAGCCGAACTGCTCGGCAAAAGAGGAGGTAGTCCTCATAGCAATAAAAGGGCGGAGAAACGGCACCCTTGACCAAAAAAGAATCCGTGTAGAAGCAGGCTTTAGCCGGACAGCAAAAGCGTAAAACAGCCCGAACCCCGCCAGCAGAATAAAAATGGATACAAAAAATACAGGGGCAAAGGAAATCATTTTCATCATCATTCTGGTATAAAAGGGGAGGTCCATGCTCAGCTGTTCAAACAGCTCGAGAAACTGGGGGAAAAGATAGCGCACAAAAACATAAGCGAGAACAATCAGGAGCCACAGAAGAAACATTGGATAATACAAAACTTTACGAAAGCTGCTCCATGCTTCCAGCCGGTTCATAAAATGGCTGCCTGCTGCAGCTAATCCTTCGGAAAGACGTCCGGACTGTTCTGCAAAATAAACAAAAGCAGCAATGTCGGAGGGGAAATGGTGGTCAAGTAAAAGCTGATGCAGTTCCCGGCCGCTTCGAAGGTGTCTTCGTATGCTTCGAAGAGAGTCAGTGACGAAAGCAGGCTGTTCCCAGGAAAGCATTTGAATGGATTGATCCAGATGATAGCCGCTGCCAAGCAGTTCACCTAGCTGCTGAAGAAACAGTGCTTTCGCTTCCGGCTTCCAGTTCTTTTTTGACAGCCGGCTCATAAAGGAGCCTCTGAAAAGGTTTCTTTACCAAATAAGCCGAGCGCGTATCCTCGTTTCAACTGGTCATTCATTCGGGAGAAATCGAGTGGTTGATCGGAATGAAGCATGGAATGAATATCTGGACGTGTGGAAAAATCAAATAACGCTAGTCGCCTGGGAGCGGAAAGAGAAGAAGTGGAAACGAGCCGTTGGTGGGCGATGAAGGTAATAGTTTCAAACAAATCTGTTTTTGAGAGCCCAAGGTCGAGCAATCTGCGGAGCACCCCGAACGTACTGCCGGCATGCAGAGTAGTGAGCACCAGATGGCCGGTGAGCGCCGCCCGCAGTGCCAGATGTGCTGTTTCCCCGTCCCGGATCTCCCCTATCATAATTACATCCGGGTCATGCCGCATGGAAGCTTTCAGCAGAGAAGCATAGGTCAGGTCGGCTTTATCATTGACTTCGGTTTGGATGCAGCCGGGAAGACGAAGTTCGACAGGGTCTTCGATCGTGATGATACGCTGTGGCTGGGTGGAAAGCAGATGTTCAAGCATAGCGTAAAGAGTAGTAGATTTTCCCGAGCCTGTGGCACCGGTTAAAAGAACCAGCCCTTTACGGGAAGCAAGCACGTTTTCGAATGAGCGGGTAGTGTGGGAAGTTAAAAACAGCTGTGGAAAGGTATAGTGAAAGGTTTGCGGAAGCAGCCGGATAGAAAAGCTTTCCATACGTTCTGAAGGCATGGTAGAAAGGCGAAGGTGTACTGGAGGATGAAGCGAGCGGTACGTAAGAGAGCCGTCCTGCGGACGTCTTCGTTCACCGATATCCATACCGGCTCTGAATTTCAAATGGGTAATGAGCCTGTGTGCGAAAGCCGCTGAATAAGTGTCTGAAAGCTCGAGACGTCCGTGAATACGAAAATATAGAGAAGCTTCTGCATAAGACGGCAGCAGATGAATATCCGATGCCCCTGCAGCTATTGCCTGCTGCACCAACTGCCGTGTAAACGATTCGATATTGGTCAAGGCCTCACCTTCTTTCTGAAAAGTAATTTTATTATATGGTAAAACTGCGCAATAATCTACCATTTTTTTCAAGTAAATAATTTTTTAAAGCGAACGTAACGGACTTAGGGGTATGATAGAATATAAAAGACTGCTCATTATTCCCTTAAGGATTTAAAACCGACTTGACACATAAGAATTATACGGATAAAATTGAGCGTAATAAAATGACCAGTTTATACACATGGATAAAATAAAGACAGAGAAAAAATTATTTTGTCCTTAGAATGATAAGATTGCAGTTAAATTTATTTGTGAGGTGGAGAGAGTGCAATTGCAGGTTACCAATAGTCCTTTTAGCCAGGAGCAGGTAGATTTACTGAACCAGCTCCTGCCAACATTAACAGAAAATCAGAAAATTTGGTTAAGTGGGTATTTAGCTTCCCAGGCGAGCGCGGGAGCAGCACCGGCAACAGCTGAAGCACCTGCTGTCCAAGAAACACCGGCACAGCAGGCCGAACAGGCCGAAACGGCTTCCAAAGAAGTAACTATTCTATTTGGCTCTCAGACTGGAAACGGCCAAATGATAGCCGAAGACAGCTCGAGAAGGCTGAAGGACCATGGATATAATGTAACCGTAAGTTCGATGGACGATTTTAAGACAAAAAATATGAAAAAGATTGAAAACCTTTTGGTTATTGTAAGTACACACGGAGAAGGCGATCCACCGGATAACGCTCTTTCCTTTTATGAGTTCCTGCACGGACGTAAAGCTCCGAAACTTGAAGATGCACGCTTTTCTGTGCTTGCACTCGGTGATACTTCTTATGAACATTTCTGCCAGACAGGTAAAGATCTGGATCAGCGGATCGAAAACCTTGGAGGTGCTCGTCTGTATCCGAGAGTAGATTGTGATGTTGATTTTGACGACGATGCTGAAGAATGGATCCAGGGGGTTCTATCAAGCCTGAATGAGCTTCAGGAAGAAACAGCACAGGCAGCAGCGGCCCCTGCAGGAGCAGCCGCACCAACTGCTCCGACTGCAGAGCAGCCGGCATATTCAAGGACAAATCCGTTTCGGGCCGAAATTTTGGAGAACATTAATTTAAACGGCAGAGGATCCGCAAAGGAAACCCGCCACGTAGAGCTATCGCTTGAAGGCTCAGGTTTAACCTTTGAACCAGGGGACAGCCTCGGCATGTTCCCGGAAAACGATCCGCTTCTGGTGGACCAGCTAATCCGTGAAATGGACTGGAACCCGGAAGAAACGGTAGTATTGAACAAGCAGGGAGATATTCGTTCGCTTCGGGAAGCACTCCTCTCTCATTTTGAAATTACAGTATTAACGAAACCACTGCTCGAAAAAATGAGCAAACTGACAAATAACGAAAAGCTTCAGGAACTCCTGGAAACAGGACAGGCTGATGAGCTGCGCACGTACCTTGAAGGACGCGACCTGTTAGATTTATTAAAGGATTATGGACCGTGGCAGGGGGGAGCTGCCGACGTGGTGGGTAATCTGAGGAAAATACCGCCTCGCCTGTACTCCATTGCAAGCAGCCCATCTGCCAATCCGGATGAAGTGCATTTAACGGTAGGCGCAGTTCGCTACGATGCCCACGGGAGGCCACGCACTGGCGTTTGTTCTGGACAGTGTGCAGAACGCACAGAGCCGGGGGATACGCTCCCTATTTACATTCAGCACAACCCGAATTTCAAGCTTCCGGAGAACCCGTCTGCCCCTGTGATCATGGTAGGGCCCGGAACTGGAATCGCGCCATTCCGTTCATTTGTTGAAGAGCGGGAGGAAGTGGAAGCGGACGGAAAATCCTGGCTGTTTTTCGGAGACCAGCATTTCCGGACCGATTTTCTCTATCAGACAGAATGGCAGCAGTGGCTTGAAGACGGTTCCTTATCCAAAATGGATGTAGCCTTCTCGAGAGACAATGAAGAAAAAGTATACGTTCAGCACCGGATTCTTGAAAACAGTGGAGAGGTGTACCAGTGGCTGCAGGATGGCGCGTTCCTATACATCTGCGGTGATGAAAAGCGGATGGCCCATGACGTACATGAAGCTCTCGTGACCGTGCTTGAAAATGAAGGAAATATGACCCATGAAGAAGCTGAAGCGTACATGCTCGATCTTCAGCAGCAAAAACGCTACCAGCGTGACGTATATTAATAACTACCGGGGAGGAATTAAACGCATATGTCAGAATACACTAGCTTAAAAAACATTCAAGATGCCCCGTTAAATGGCATGGAGCACTTGAAAAAAGACAGTAACTTCTTACGCGGTACGCTTGTTAAAACAATGGCAAATCCTATCACTGCAAGCATTCCTGAAGCAGATGGAAAGCTGATGAAGTTTCACGGAAGCTATATGCAGGATGACCGGGACCTGCGCAACGAGCGCCGCCAGCAAAAGCTTGAACCCGCATACCAGTTTATGCTCCGCGTACGTTTGCCGGCAGGCGTCATTACACCGGAACAGTGGCTCACAATGGACGAAGTGTCGCATAAATACGGCAACGGCACTCTCCGGCTCACTACCCGGCAGACGTTTCAAATGCACGGGATTCTCAAATGGAATATGAAAAAGAATCTGCAGGAAATTAATGCAGCCATGATGGATTCGATCGCCGCCTGTGGAGACGTTAACAGAAACGTTATGTGTAACGTGAACCCGCATCAATCTGATGTGCATGAAGAAGTATATGAATATTCCAAACAGATCAGCGACCATTTGCTGCCGCGCACCACGGCCTATCATGAAATTTGGCTTGATGAAGAAAAAGTGGCGGACAGTAAAGAAGTAGTTGAACCCATCTACGGCGAAACGTATCTGCCGAGAAAATTCAAGATCGGCGTAGCAGTGCCCCCGTCCAATGATATTGATGTTTTCTCCCAGGACATCGGATACATTGCCATTGTGGAAAATGGGGAGTTGCAGGGCTTTAACGTCTCCGTTGGCGGCGGCATGGGGATGACGCATGGTGAGCCGGATACGTACCCGCAGCTTGGGCGTGTGATCGGCTTTGTGCCAAAAGAAGAAGTGGTGAATGCTTCCGAGAAGCTGCTGACGATCCAGCGCGACTACGGCAACCGTTCCAACCGGAAAAATGCCCGGTTCAAATATACGATTGACCGTTACGGGGTTGAATGGCTGAAAAGCGAATTGAACGAGCGTCTCGGCTATGAAGTAGAGGCCGCCCGTCCATATGAGTTCGAAAGCAACGGGGACGAGTATGGATGGGTTAAAGGCAATGACGGTAAATGGCATTTTACCCTGTTTATCGAAAATGGGAGAATCAAGGATCAGGAGAACTATCAATTAATGACCGGCCTTCGTGAAATAGCCAAAATTCACACCGGTGATTTTCGAATGACACCGAACCAGAATGTGGTTATTTCTGATATTACGAGCCATAAAAAACGGCAGATCAATAAATTGATTGAGGATTATGGCCTTACAGATGGAAAACACTATTCTGCTCTCCGCCGGAATTCTATGGCCTGTGTGGCTTTCCCGACCTGTGGACTCGCGATGGCAGAAGCCGAGCGTTACCTTCCGTCCTTGGTCGATAAACTTGAAGTGATGCTTGAGGAGCAGGGCCTGCGGGATGAAGATGTTATAATCCGCATGACGGGCTGTCCAAATGGCTGTGCCCGTTCTGCGCTTGGGGAAATCGGCTTTATCGGAAAAGCTCCCGGTAAATATAACATGTATTTAGGAGCAAGCTTTAACGGAGACCGCCTTAGCAAGCTTTATCGGGAAAATATCGGGGAAGAAGAGATACTAAGCGAGCTTGAACCAATGTTTGCCCGTTTTGCCAAAGAGAGGTATGAAGGAGAGCATTTTGGGGATTTCGTTATCCGCGCAAATTATATTGAAGCAACTACTGACGGCACAAATTTTCATGACTGATAAAAACGGGGGCAGCTTACGCTGCTCCTGTTTTTTATGAAATTAAAAAGATATTTTCCGGCAGCAGCTTTTAGTTTCAGGGTTGTATCCTGTTTCTATGTGCCATAAGATGAACTATAGTGCGATGAGGCAATTATGAGCAAGGTAATAGAACTATGCAGGAGGCAGTCATGAGTATAAGAATCCGAACCGTAGAAGCAGAAGATATTCCGGAACTTGCAGAAGTAATGCAGACATACATTGTAGACCACTATGATCACCCCGATCCCGGCATCGGCAAATTAAAAACGTTAATTAAAAAACTTTTGGCCCAGCCAGAAACAGGCATTCAATTTATTGTGGAGTATTACGGTGACCTGATCGGCTTTGCTACTTTATACCAGACATTCAGCACCCTTAAGGTTAAAAAAACAGCTATCTTAAACGATCTGTATATCACTCCGGAGTTTCAGGGGCACCATTACGGGAAAGAGCTTCTCGAATTTGTGCTTTCTTATGTACAGTCGGAGGATTTTGCCGGAATGGTGCTTGAAACAGACCGGATGAATCACAAAGCACGAAGGCTTTACGAGTCGCTCGGCGGGGCAAAAAGTGCCTGGACTCATTACGAGTGGGAGTTTTAAGTGGCGAACAATGTTTTACTCTGATAAAGTTTGAGCAGGCTAAAGGATTTATGCTAAAATCTTCTTTGTGCGTTTAACACACATTCATATACATAAACGATCAAAGAAGAGAAACGAGGGAAACAAAGTGGAGTACGCAGTTATTGTTTCAGTGCTGGTATTAATTGTACTGAGTCTCTTCCGGCTGAATGTCATTCTTGCACTAATGGGGGCAGCAGTCACCGCAGGACTGATCGCCGGACTTTCATTTACCGATTCCGTCGAAATGCTCGTATCAGGCATGGGCGGCCGGGCGGATACCGCTCTCAGCTATATCCTGCTCGGTGTTTTTGCTGTCATGATTGGTTATTCGGGTATTACAGGTTTTTTAGTTACGCATTTAGTGAAGCTGTTAAAGAATAAACGGGCGGCTTTACTGCTGACTATTGCAGGGGTGGCCTGCCTGTCGCAGAATGTTATCCCAGTACATATTGCCTTTATACCAATACTCATCCCGCCGCTTTTGTATTTGTTTGACCATATGAAAATCAACCGGCGGGCGGTGGCGGTCAGCTTGACTTTCGGCTTAAAGGCGCCGTATATGCTGATTCCTGCAGGATATGGTTTAATATTTCATCAAATTATACAGGAGAGCATGAACGAAAACGGCATGAATATTGCTTTCGGACAGATTTGGCAGGCGATGCTTATTCCAGTAGTGGGCATGGTGGCCGGTCTGCTGGTGGCTGTATTCATTACGTATCGCAGGGAAAAAGAAACCGGGGCAGGAAACGTAGACGTTACAGAAGCGGAAAATGGCTTGAAAAACACAAATAAATTCCGGTTGTCACATCTATTGACGTTAATTGCGATCGTCTGTGCGCTCGTGGTTCAGGTATGGACAGAATCTTTAGTAATTGGTGCGTTGACAGGTATTGCAGCCATGTTCATTTTCCGGGTGGTGCCAATTATAGAAGCCGACCAGACAGTGAATGACGGTGTACGCATGATGGGGATGATCGCCTTTGTTATGCTGCTTGCCTCCGGATATGCTACCGTGCTCCAGGACACAGGAGCAGTGGAGGAATTAGTGGCAGTTACTTCTGACATACTTGGAGGAAGCCAGCTGCTCGGGGCAGTAGTAATGCTTTTAACAGGGCTATTGATTACCATGGGCATCGGCTCTTCGTTTGGAACGATTCCTATCCTTGCAGCGTTGTTTGTGCCACTAAGTGCTTCACTCGGCTTTTCACCGCTTGCTACAGCAGCTTTAATCGGCACTGCTGGAGCAATTGGAGACGCGGGCTCCCCGGCTTCTGACAGCACACTCGGCCCAACAGCGGGGCTGAATGCTGATGGCCGTCATGATCATATTTGGGACACATGTGTACCCACATTTCTACACTTTAATATCCCCTTGTTTATCTGTGGCCTGGCAGCGGCGTTTATTTTATAGCATCCATCCAGTAAATCCATTCATTGCAAAATTGATTCAAAACAGGTAAAGTGAAATGTGAATAAAAAATGAATATTTTATACAGACGATAGAAATTTTTAGACAATAGGGCTGAAAATAAGTCGTTATAGTGACGGAAGATAAGGTTCATGGACCCTTTTTCGGAGGGCTCCACGTACAACCAAATAACATAGTGATTGATGCAGGATCGTTAGACATTTGAGCTAAACGGTAAGCTACAAAGGATATTTTTCCTCTGTGGCTTTTTTTATGCTTTTATAAGGCTTCGCGCGTTTCTTTAGGTTGCTGTATATAAGCTTGTACAACAAGATAAGGTTTGAAAGAAAAGGAGAAGAGTGTTATGTCAGAAGTAAAGGAAGTGCAATCAGCAATAGCTGGATATATCGGAAAGGTATTGCGGGAGAGCTTTGGAAAAGGCCCAATCTCTGTACATACGACATGGGCACCGCCGTATTTTTGCGTCCATATTCGTGATTTTCTGGTACCGATGGAACAAATTTTGATTCAAAAAAATGAGGGCAGAAAAGTGGAAGAGCTTAGGGAGATGCTGATGGGTGTCCTGTATGCCGATATTAAAGCAGAGCTTGAAGCAGTGACTGGAGAGGAAATACTCGACATTTACACGAACTGGAACCTGCACCATCGCTCCGGGGTCATTTTTGGTACAATCGATACGCCTTTGGAGCAGGAATCCGGCACAGCGGATAAATGGCAAGAAGAGGTAAACAGCGTAGTGAAAAAAGCGGGAGAAAATAAAGAAGGGCTCTCAGCTGTAGTAGATACAAAGCCTTTAAACCACCGCGTAGTACTGATTGAACGAACCAGTGTATTGACCCCGGTAGAGCGCCAGCTTATTGAGGAAGGCCATGCCGGGGAAATTGAAGCCGCGAAAACGACACTTGTGAAAAGCATTATTGAAGAAACAAATTTACTGGCTCTGATGCCCCGGGAAGTGATTGATCCGTTTATTATCTGGGACTTAGACAAAGATATTAATTATTTAATATTTATCTGCAGCAGCAAGGAGTCTGAAGCAAAATAAAGCCGCACATTTATAGATGAAGTGCGGCAAGAATATTATAGGGAAGTTGGTTTTACTACAATTTCTTCTTTTTGGGCGGCGTATTTATGATACAGAGATTTTAAAGGATGCCTGGTGTTTGGCTGCCACGGTTTTTCCGGGCCGGTATAATGGATAACGGCCGGGTTTCCGGCAGCGCTGGTTACCTTTTTTCCCTGCCTGGTATCGGGCACAGCCTTCAGGAACATATCGGTCATCGTATTCCATTTCGGGTGGAGCTCGAACCAATGGTTATAAAGCACAGCATTCAGACCGTCCTGGTCGTGGTAAAGCATCCGGCTTTCATGCTTCTGGATAAACTGAACGACTTGATCGGTCACCTGGTGTTTTTTCCAATTCGGAACCTGAATCATCATCACTCCGGAATTAAAATACTTAGCTTCGGGGGGCATAAATAGGTCATCATTACGGTAAAAACCGCCGAAGTTTTCTACTGCGGCAATAACCTGGCGCCGCAAGGGAACCTTCCAGAGTACTGTAATATCCTCTTGAATGATGGTATCGCAGTCGATATACAATACTTTATTTACGTCGGTAAACAAGTATGGAATGGATAACCGGTAATAGGCAGCGTTAGTAATGTGATAAGAATATTTATGGTTTGCCTGAAAAAGGTTTTTATACTTGTTTGTGTCGATCGCATGGAAGACGACACGGGATTTAAAATGAGCTCCGAGTTGTTCGAGCATTTGCTTTTGGTAGCTGCTCCAGCCAGTTTCGATAACGTGAAATTCGATACTTTCCGGCTTCGCTGTGTTCGTAAGCAAGGAAGTCAGGGAAACAGCTGTATGCTCCGCATAATTTGCGTCAGCAACCGTTGTAACAATATAGGGAGAAGAATAAGACATTGCAAGCACTCCTTCATGGGGTAATAGTAATAATCTGGTTTAGTCACAGAAGCACCCGATGCATGCCTGGAACTAAAAAGAATCAGCGCTCGGGCTTTTTCTTTTCAGCTTATGATTAGCTCCCAATGGTCTAACTCATTGCTGCTGAAGCCTGGTAGAGTCACTTTTAAAAACAGCATAAAAATATGCAGGTAACTATACATATATCCCTGACGCATCTTTTTGAAACAATAAAACGGGGTATTGAGGAAAAATGAACTGTTAGAACTAGATTTAACGCTTGCTGCTTCTAATTTATATTAAAAAAGATGACGGTATTCATATATTCAGGTAATGGCTGCATGTTAAGGTGAAATAGAACAAAACAAGGAAGGAGATAAAATAAATGGATATGAGTGAAGTCACCGCCAAGCTGATAGAAGCAAAAAATCGAAAAAGAGCTACTTATCAGGATCTAGCGGAAGCTGTGGGTCGCAATAAAACATGGGTGGCTGCTGTTATTCAGGGCCAGGCATCGATGGATGAAAAAGAAGCAGAAGCGCTCTTGAACTACCTTGAAATTCCTTATGAGGAAATCAAGCATGAACTGATGACGCCACCGTACAAAGGCTCATTAAGCGAAGACGTTCCAACAGATCCGCTTATTTATCGATTCCATGAAATTACTCAGGTATACGGCACCACATTAAAGGAAATTATTCATGAAGAATTCGGTGATGGCATTATGAGCGCCATCGATTTTAAAATGGACGTAGAGCGTGAGGAGGATCCAGGTGGAGACCGGGTAGTAGTCACGTTGAACGGTAAATTTCTCCCGTACACAAAATGGTAAACGACTAAAGCTATCATAAAAGAGACGCCTTTCCAATCAAAATGGAAAGGCGTCTTTTCATTTCACTATAAAATCCAATAAGTAGATTAGTCTACTACGGTTACTTCAACGCTTCGGCGCCCAAAAGAATATGCTTCAGATTTGCTTGGAACGTGAACGTCAATGCGATTCCCGTTGATGGCTCCGCCAGTATCCGCTGCCGTATAAGTACCCATGCCTTCGATTTGTACTTCAGAGCCAAGTGGAATAACATCAGGGTCTACAGCTATTACTTTTGCATAACGGTTGGTATTTAAGTTAACCCCTGTAGCAGTGATGCCGCTGCAGCCTGCGCAGTCAGCTGTATAAGCAGTAGCTTCAACTGTCATGGACTCTCCGCCGGAAGTGTCTTTAGAGCTGCTGCTTTCAGAAGTGGAGGCAGATTCTACTGCTTCCTTGCCGCTGCCGTCCGCTTCAGAGCTTTCTACAGCCTCATTTTCACTGGAACTGCTGGAGCTTTCCCCGTAAAGTGCTGCTTTTGTATTTGGCCCGATGATACCATCGACCGTAAGACCTTCGTCAGCCTGAAAATCACGAACAGCAGCTGCAGTGATTGAACCGAAAATTCCGTCCACTTCGTAATCGTAGTACCCTTTATCGTCGAGTACAGACTGGGCTTCGGATACGGAATCATTGGAATCGCCCTGAACAAGCAGACTGTCTGATGCGTCACTTACCGCTGGTGCTGCAAAAGCTAAAGCTGTACCAAGAACTGCGCCGCCGATCCAATGTGAAGCTTTCGTAGTTTTCATCATAATTAAAAAATTCCTCCTCAGAGAGTATAAAAATTTTTATTTGTAAGTATTTAATGTTAATGAATGTGAGCAAATAAGTTTTGAGATGCGTATGGTGAATTAGCCTGTCGCATGTTTGTAAATTTAACTTGAAGCAGAAAAACTTTCAAGTTAAATAGGACGAATGTAATGCAAACGTAACAAGGTTAAGCATTCTGAAATATATGAAAAATTATGTGTAATATTAAAAAACCCTTATTAATAAAGAGATAAAAAGTATTTTCCTAAGTCATATTTCCAATAACGCGAACGTAATGTTACAAATTAAAATAGCGAAAAAAACAGTAAGATTTTAATTGAGCAAGAAGAATGTACCAATTTTTCAGTGGGTAATAGAATTAAAAAATTGTGGAAGGTAAATCAGCAAAGAAAGGGAGGTGAAAGCATTTGCCAGGGTATACAAATGAAAAAAGCCCCCTGATAAACCAGGGGGCTTAAAAAGGGCTATGTGAGAAAACCTGAAACATAAGAAATTAGTTGTGATTAATTCTGCCTGTCAGTCATTGCTTAAATGCTGGTAGAGCGTAGTTTTAAGTAGGTCAGTCAAAACGGTCAGAGGGATATTGGACATTGACCAGCCCTTTTCCATGGCTTTTTCCTGAGTTCTGTTCCAAATATCCTCATCCTCGGCCACATCAATGAAATCATGGCCGGCAAAAGTGATTTTAATATTGTGATAGCTTGTTACCTGCTTGCTTAATGTTTTGTGGCGGGTAGCCTCAATCAGGCCTCCTTCGGTGAGCAAATACATGTAATAATCGGTTTCTTCGTTTTTGGATGTCAGGCTGAAGCCGGGTTTTTGCTCCTTCAAGTCGATCAACAGCTTCCTGATTGCTTCCATATCTCTTTCCATCACCATTTTATCTTCCACCTTTTTTATACTTACTGAAATTATAATATTGGGACCGTGATAAATGCCAGAAAAGATTTATGCATTCGAACGCAGCGAAGAGATAAATCATTACTCTTCGTGGGTGTGATAAAAAAAGAAGCCGGGGCGCCGGCTTCTTTTCCGAATACTTAATTCCAGACGTCTTCGGCAAGAGAAACGACGTGGCGTACTTTCGCCCATTGCTCTTCTTCTGTAAAAATATTACCTTCTTCGGTAGAAGCAAAGCCGCACTGCGGGCTTAAACCGGGTTGTTCAAGCGGCGTATGTTTTTCAGCTTCCTGCAGTAACGGCCCATAGTGCTTCGGCGCTTAATTCACCATCTGAATACCGTTGCCGGGCTTTTTTAAGTCGCTCCGGACGAAGGAAACTCCCAGCATGTTCCGCTCGAAACGGTGCTTGCGTTAAACTACCCACTCCTCTGTAATATGTAGAAATTTAAAATTCGACAGGAAAAACAAAAAGGCCCCGCTTTTTCTGTCTATTCACCTATTAATAGTATATGGAAGCAGGTAACGGTTTGTCTATACAAACCATTGGCCGTATGCTGTGCTTAGGCAAGAATAAAAGACGGATTTGGTTTTTTTATATAGTCTCCATTAACGGCGCCGCTGAAAAATAACGACTGCTTCGCTAGACTCATTTGTATGAGAAACAGTACTATAAGCGGAAAACAAACGATAAAGGCCGTTAAATCCTTTTAATTTAATGACAAAAGCTATGTCTTTTAAGGACATTTTTTCCCCGGTAAGAGCAAAAATAGCTTTTTTCGGGCGAAAGCTGTTGTCCATTTTGTCAGCTGAGTGCTTATCGATGTGCTGAAAACCAGAATGGTTTTCAACTGGCTGGCAAAGTCTCCTTCAGCCTTCATTGCCTCAACTTTTTTCTTTCTCGCCCGGTTGAGTGCAGAAGGTTTTTCCACGGAAATCATTATAAATCACTCCTGAAAATAAATTGTGTGCTTTTCTTTTCATACCCTGACAGCTGTATAATCCAACCTGGTTAATTAGAGCACCCCGGATAAAGTTTATGAAAATAAAAAACCGTGAATAAAACAATCATCTCCAGCAGAAAGAAGGACCGCCTGTGATTGAAATTTTAATTGAACATGTACCAAGCACACTGCTTCACCTGCTGACTGGTGCAGCGATAATGTATATATTTTACGGAAGCCCGTGGTTAATCAGTTCAGATCGCCTGAAAATCATGGCATTCGGGGCGATAGTACTAGTGCCTGATATTCCAAAATTATTTGGCAACTATATCTTTCATACGCTTTTAACAATGCCGTTTATTGCTGCGGCGCTCGCTGCAGTTGTTCGCCCTGCCTTGGGTGGAGGATTTCCTAAAGCCTGGGCGGCTGCGTTTGTTACGCTGGGGGCGGGCTCTATGCTGATTGACTTTCTTGGAAATGGCACCCAGCTTTTATACCCAGTGGCCACGAAAAACTTTTCCTATCCGTTGCTTACTCAGGAATGGTGGGTGATTGTACCGCTATTATGTATTTTGGGAATACTAATTATCCGTGGAAGAAAAAACGTTTCTCCCCGGCAGCCATGAAAAGCTATGAAACCCCTTCAATTTCTATGAAGTTATTAGTAAACTTATAGTATATTTCGACTAGTAATTCTATTTGAATGAAAAGAGGGACTCATGCGAAAATTTTATGCAGGCATAACTGTTGGTTTTATTGTTCTGAGCGGCTGCAGCACCGGGGAAGAATCAGCGCAGGAAAACGAAAATTCAGAGACACAAAAAGAGACTGAAAGACAGGAGCAAAAACAGGAAGATGAGAGCGTCACGGTTGGAGCAGCTGGGGATGTGCTGCTGCATGGACGCGTATATAAAAGGATGGAAGAAGACGGAGAGTATGACTTCACGCCGGCGTTGAAGGCAGTTACGCCCATGCTTAAGGAACCGGATTATATGATTGTGAACCAGGAATCGATCCCTGGCGGGGAAGAGCTCGGCTTGTCAGCTTATCCTTCTTTTAACAGCCCGTACGCGATTGTAGATGATCTTCAGGATGCCGGAGTGGACATGCTTTCCGGGGCCAATAACCATACACTCGACCGCGGAATGGAAGCTGTAAATAACGCGATTAATCATTATGAGCAGATTGGCATGGACTACGTAGGGGTATATAAAGACGAAGAGGATGCAGAGCGCAAGCGTATCGTAAACGTGAAAGACGTTGATATTGGTTTTCTATCTTATACGTATGGGTTGAACGGCATTTCGATTCCGGAGGAGCACGATTATGTCGTTCAGAAAATTGATAAGGAACAAATACAGGAAGACGTTGAAGCGATGAGAGATGAATCGGATGTTGTGGTAGTGAATATGCACTGGGGAAGTGAATACGAAAGACTCCCCAATGAAGAACAGAAAGAACTGGCTCAGTTTCTTGCAGATCTGGAAGTGGACGTAGTTCTTGGCCACCATCCTCACGTGCTTCAGCCGATGGAATGGGTGGAGGGCGAAGAAGGCAATGAGACGCTGGTTTATTATTCGCTTGGTAATTTTTATTCCGGGCAGGATACGGACTATACCGATACAGGCGGCATTGCAACATTCGATATAGAAAAAGACGGGGAAAAAATAAACATAACGAACCCAAACGTTGACTTTACTCAGGTAGTTCCGGGCCCTGAAGACCAATATACGGTAAAACCGATGGCTGAAGCAGAGCACCCGGCTGAAGGCGGAGAAACGGAACAAGAGCTGCATGAACACGTATATCAATGGATGGAAGAAGCAGAGTAACGGGCATCTTAGTATTCAGATGAAAACAGGGAGCCGGGCTCAAGATAATTTCAAACACTGTAATATATTATAAAAGGACCTCTGTTTAAAAACAGGGGTCCTTATCACATTATGCACCAAATCCATTAATAAACGGATTGGAATTCATTTCGGTTTCGATATCTGTAAAGGGGCCGTGGCCGCAGGCTACAACCGTATTTTCAGGAAGGTCAAGCAGCTGCTCGTGTATGGAGGCTAACAGTGTATCCATATCGCCGCCGTAGAGATCGGTCCGGCCAACCCCGCCTGAAAACAACACGTCACCAGAAAATACTGTGTTAGTTTCTTTATGCCAATAGGAAACACTTCCCGGGGAATGCCCCGGTGTGTGAAGCCATTGAAATTCAAAACCGCCAAATTGAAGCCTTCCTTCTGACTGCAGCAAGTGATCGGCAGGCTTCGTGGTAAATGCAGCCTCTGGCATCATACGGCCCGAACCGTTTTTCTGAGGGTCTTCAAGCCAGTCACTTTCCTGTTCGTGAAGATAAACCGGGATATTGTATGCTTCCCGAGCAGTATCAAGCGCCCCAATATGATCAAAATGGGCGTGTGTTAACAGAATTGCTACGGGGTGAAGCTCGTTTTCCTGGAGAAAGGTGAGCAGTTTATCGGCATCACCGGCCGGGTCAATAATAACAGCGTTTTTATCATTATCGTACAGAACATAGCAGTTTGTCTGCAGTGGTCCAAGCGGTAGCTGTTTCCAGTTCATAGTTTCCCTCCAATTAGTATACTGTCTTTAGTATAAACAATATTTTTCCCGGAAGAAATAACCGATCTGCACATACATACGAATAATTAATATGGTTTTATTGAAAATGTTCGGTTTCATTTTTTTTAGCATTGGTTTTTATATGAATTAATGATAAAATATGAGCAAATAAGAACGTACATATAATGCGCGGATGATGGTAAGGGGAGAGACTGCCAGGCAGCGCCGAAGGAGCAAACCGTAACAGGTGAATCTCTCAGGCAAACAGACTCTTACTGGACGCTCCTCTGGAGAGCGCTTCTTTTGAAGCCACCCACGAAGACACTCTTTCTGCATTGCGGAAAGGAGAAACTTTCTGGTTATAGGACAGAGCTTCCATAATTCATGGGAGCTCTGTCTTTTTTTGTTTTTTACTGTTTTGATTTTTCAGAAAAATAATTAAACGAGGTGATTTCTTTGGCAGAACTAAAACGAACTCCGCTGTATTCAGTGTATGAAAAATACGGAGCTAAAACTGTCGATTTTGGTGGTTGGGAAATGGCAGTTCAGTTTTCGGGCATCAAAAGCGAACACGAAGCGGTTCGTACAAAAGCCGGCCTGTTCGACGTCTCCCATATGGGCGAGGCGATCGTAGAGGGTCCAGAGGCTGCTGATTTTCTGCAGTACATGCTCACAAATAACATAAAAAACCTGGAGCCCGGCAAAGCGCTGTACACCGCTATGTGTTATGAAAATGGCGGCACAGTTGACGACCTGCTCGTGTACCAGCTCGAAGAAGAAAAATACATGCTTGTTTTAAACGCAGCCAATATTGAGAAGGACCTCGAATGGCTTCGCCGGCACGGGACGGAAAACGTAAGCATCACGGATATCTCAGAAAGGACAGCATTAATTGCGGTGCAGGGCCCGGAGGCGGAAACGATACTGCAGAAAGTAACCGACGCATCTCTTTCAGAAATATTGCCTTTTCGATTTGCTGCCAGTGCTTCTATCGGAGAAACAGGAAACGTTCTTATATCAAGAACTGGCTATACCGGTGAGGACGGATTTGAATTATACTGCCGCTCCGGGGATGCGCTTTACTGCTGGGAGACTATTATGGAAGCTGGAAAAAGCAGAGGCATTGTCCCTTGTGGACTTGGCGCAAGGGATACCCTGAGGTTTGAAGCGAAGCTGCCGTTGTATGGACAGGAACTGAGTGCAGATATCACCCCGCTTGAAGCCGGCATCGGCTTTTGTGTAAAGCTGAAGCAAGAAAATGATTTTATCGGAAAAGAAGCTTTAAAGGAACAAAAAGAAGCAGGACTGAAACGCAAGCTGGTTGGTATTGAAATGGTCGATAAGGCGATACCCCGTCCGGGATACGGCGTACGAAATGATGACGGAGCAGAAATAGGATGGATCACGACAGGCACCCAGTCCCCGACGCTCAAAAAAAACGTAGGACTCGCACTTTTAAATGCCGAATGGAGCAATCTGGACCAGGCGGTAGCGGTGGATGTGCGTGGAAAAGCCAAGCGGGCGAAAGTGGCAGCTGTGCCTTTTTACAAACGGAAAAAATAATACGAGGAGGCGTCAAAAATGGATTATCGCTATTTGCCGGTCACCGGTGAAGATAAAGAAGAAATGCTCAAAACAATTGGCGTGGATGCCATTGATGAATTATTTGAAGATGTGCCGGAAAATATTCGCTTTGCCGGAGAAATGGATCTGCCAAAGGCTCTTGGGGAAACGGACCTTCTAAAGGAAATGAAACGCCTTAGCGACAGGAACGCTAACGTGCAGGACTGTGTATCTTATCTCGGAGCAGGGGTGTACGAGCATTATATACCAACGGTCGTCGACCATGTGCTACGGCGTTCAGAATTTTATACGGCGTATACTCCGTACCAGCCTGAAATTTCGCAGGGCGAGCTGCAGGCAATATTTGAATTTCAAACGATGATCAGTGAACTTACGGGAATGGATATCGCTAATTCGTCAATGTATGACGGGCCAACAGCGCTTGCTGAAGCAGCGCTGATGGCTGCGAGTGAGAACAGAGGGAAACGGCGGACCATTGTAGTATCAGAAACCATCCATCCTGAAGCACTCGATGTATTGAAAACCTATGCGGCAGGCCCCGGCCTTACAGTGAAAATTGTTCCTGAAAAAGATGGCCGCACGGATCTGGATAAGCTTGAAAAGACGATCGATGCTGATACCGCAGGAGTAATCGTACAATACCCGAACTTCTACGGAACCATTGAAGATTTAGCGGCTGTAAGACAGGCAGCCGACAAAGAAAATTCTTTAATGATTGTTTCTGCTAATCCTCTGTCCCTGGGCATACTGACGCCCCCTGGGCACTTTGGGGCGGATATTGTTGCGGGAGACGCCCAGCCGCTTGGCATCCCGATGCAGTTTGGCGGACCGCACTGTGGTTTTTTCGCGACTACCAAAAAACACATTCGAAAAGTTCCCGGACGGCTTGTCGGGCAGACTGAAGATGAAGACGGAAGCCGCGGCTACGTACTGACCCTCCAGGCAAGAGAGCAGCACATCCGCCGGGATAAAGCGACCTCCAACATTTGCTCGAACCAGGCTTTGAATGCGTTGGCGGCTTCTGTAGCGATGACAGCTCTCGGTAAAAAAGGCTTGAGGGAAACAGCAGAACGAAATATTAAAGGTACTCACTTTTTAAAGCAGCTGCTAAAGCAAAAAGGAATACAGGTGGTCCACGAATCACCGTCGTTTAATGAATTTGTCATCAATCTCAGCCGGCCGGTATCGGAGGTAAATGAACAATTATTTCAGCATGGAATCATTGGCGGTTATGATTTAGGGAAGGTTTCAGCGGATAAAAAAGGCCAGATGCTCGTATGTGTGACCGAACTTCGGACAAGAGAACAGCTTGAAACCTTTGCCGACCAATTGGAGGTGCTTATACATGAAACAGCCTAACCAGCCATTAATTTTTGAACAGAGCAAATCAGGCCGGGTAGCGTATTCGCTTCCCGAAACAAATATTCCTGAGCAAAGCCTAAGTGACATTTTGCCGGAGGCTAGTATCCGCAACGAAGAACCGGCGCTCCCGGAAGTGTCCGAGCTCCAGTTAGTACGCCACTATACGGCCCTGTCGAACCGGAACTACGGGGTGGATTCTGGTTTTTATCCTCTCGGCTCCTGCACAATGAAATACAATCCGAAGATCAATGAAGAAACTGCCCGCATGGCTGGATTTGCCGCGACGCATCCGTATCAGCCGGAGACTCAGGTGCAGGGGAATCTCGAAATGATGCACGACCTGCAGCAGGCCCTGGCTGAAATAACCGGCATGGACGAAGTCACTCTGCAGCCGGCAGCCGGCGCCCAGGGAGAGTGGACCGGCCTGATGCTGATACGGGCGCTTCACGAAGCAAACGGTGAAACGGAACGCACCGAAGTGATCGTCCCCGACTCTGCGCACGGAACGAACCCTGCTTCAGCAACAGTGGCAGGATTTGATCATGTGACGGTCCGGACGGACGCCCGGGGCCTGGTGGATCTTGAGCATCTAAAAGAAGTTACGGGCGAAAGAACGGCTGCCCTTATGCTCACGAATCCAAACACGCTTGGGCTGTTTGAAGAAGACATTATGGAAATAGCGGATACGATTCACCGGGCTGGCGGGCGTTTATATTACGACGGAGCCAACTCCAATGCTATCATGGGCATCACAAGGCCCGGAGATATGGGCTTTGACGTTGTACACTTAAATCTCCATAAAACATTCACCGGCCCACATGGAGGCGGCGGTCCCGGCAGCGGTCCGGTGGGCGTAAAAAAAGAGCTGATCCCTTATCTGCCCGGGCCGGTACTCACGAAAGAAAATGATAAGTACTACTGGGACAAAGACCGTCCGCATTCCATCGGCCGCGTAAAGCCGTATTACGGGAACTTTGGCATTAACGTACGTGCTTATACCTATATCCGGACGATGGGTGCAGAGGGACTCAAAAAAGTTTCGGAATATGCAGTGCTGAACGCCAATTATTTAATGAGACGGCTCGAGCCTTATTTTGACCTTCCGTATGGCCGTCACTGCAAGCACGAATTTGTTATATCAGGAAGGCGCCAGAAACAGCTTGGAGTACGAACGCTTGATATAGCTAAACGACTGCTGGATTACGGCTATCATCCGCCAACGATTTATTTTCCGATTAATGTCGAAGAGTGCATGATGGTTGAACCGACCGAAACCGAGGCCAAAGAAACGCTTGATGCCTTCGCAGATGCCATGATTGAAATTGCCAGGGAGGCAGAGGAAAGCTCGGAAATGGTACAGGAAGCGCCTCATACTACCGTAGTCGGAAGACTGGATGAGACGCTGGCAGCACGAAAACCGGTACTGACGTATAATACTGAAACCTCGCTCAAATCCATGAAATAACGATAAAAGGAAAATTAAACACAAAAAGGGAAGAGCAGCGCCTGCTCTTCCCTTTAATTATGCGCTTTTTTTCTTTTTACTGATTTTGCCTGTCCAGCGCTTAAATCCGCCTTTCAGGTGGTAAATATCCCGGTTTCCCTTATGCTTTTTGATCAGCTTTGCGGCTTGCTTTGAACGCATGCCAGACTGGCAGTATAAATAAACAGGCTGGTCTTCCCGGATTTCAACCATCCGCTGCTTCATTTGCGAAACGGGAATATTCCGGGCCCCGAGAATGTGTCCGCCATCGTATTCTTTCGGCTCACGCACATCGATAAGCTGGGCTTTACGATAGCCTTTGATAAAATCTTCCTGTGGTAATGCAGTTAAGTCCTTCGGTCCGACAAACCGGCGTACAATCAGAAAAACTAATACTGCAATGAGCATTACCCATAACCATTCAAATATCATATATATTATTTCACCTCTTTCCAGGTCGATTGCAAATTAATTATAACGCATAACCCCGTTGCTTTGCCAGATTTCTAATTAATGGGCGGTCATTTTTATATATGGAACGCAGTGATCTCTGCTACAATGGAAGTGGAAAAATTGAGAAAGAGAGATGAACGTTAATGGCAAAAGATACTTGGCTTTTTATAGATTCAGGCAACCGGTCGCCGGCCTATAATATGGCTCTCGACGAAAAACTGCTGCAGTGGCACAGTGAAGGGCAAATTCCGCCAGTGATAAGGTTTTACGGATGGAATCCGCCGACGCTGTCAGTCGGTTACTTTCAGAAGGCAAAAAAGGATATTGATATGGAGGCAGTGGAAAAGCACGGTGTAGGTTTTGTGCGCCGGCCGACGGGAGGCCGGGCGGTTCTGCACGATCAGGAGCTGACCTACAGCATTATTGTTTCAGAAGATCATCCGGAAATGCCGGAAACGGTGACCGAGGCCTACCGGGTACTCTCGGAAGGAATTTTACAGGGGTTTTTAAAGCTTGGCCTGGATGCTTATTTTTCCGTGCCGAAAACGAAGGAGGAGGAAGACTCGTTAAAGAATCCCCGTTCGGCTAACTGTTTTGACGCCTCGTCATGGTATGAGCTGGTCGTAGAGGACCGGAAAATTGCCGGAAGTGCCCAGACAAGACAGCGCGGGGTCATCCTGCAGCACGGATCAATTATTCTGGACCTGGATGAGGACAAGTTATTTGATTTGTTTAAGTATCCGAGTGAGCGCGTTCGGGAAAGAATGCAGCAGGCTTTTAAAAATAAAGCCGTCGCGATCAACGAGCTTACAGACAAACCATTCACGCTGGAAGATCTGAGGAGTGCTTTTAAAGAAGGATTTGCCGACGGTCTGCATGCCGACCTTGAAGAGTATCAGCTAACTGCGGACCAGGAGAAAGAAGTAGAGGCGCTGGCAGCAGAACGATACGAGACCGATGAGTGGAATTTCAGGCGCTGATGTTCTCCCTCAATTAAAAAACAAACGACCGCCCCGGGGGCGGTCGTTTATATAAGGGATGTTGCGGCCAATTAGTTGTAGGTAACAAGCGGCTGGGTGTCCCCGGATTCGAACAGCTCGACTTCGCGGCGGAATTCTCCAAGAAGCTCCTTCGTTACTGGATCGTTTCCGTACTCGGCTTGAAATGAGCCTTTAATAGAACGGACGGGCACGATCTCAATCGAAGTGCTCGTCATAAACATTTCGTCAGCCTGTATGGCTTCGTCGATAGTAAACGGGCGTTGTTCGACGGGAATATTCAACTGCTTTGCCAGCTGAAGGACGTAGCGCTTAGTAATACCTTCAAGAATATAGTTGCTCTGCGGATGAGTGATGACCGTTTCGTCTTTAACGATAAAGGCATTGGTAGAGGAGCCCTCCGTAATAACCTCTCCGCGGTGCTGAAGCGCCTCCGCACAGTCGTGATCTTCCGCGGCCCGTTTGGCAAGCACGTTTCCGAGCAGGTTAATGGTTTTAATGTCACAGCGAAGCCAGCGGATGTCTTCTGTGGCGTACACATTTATGCCGTCAGCCTGTTTAGCAAATGGCACTTCGGAAGCTTTCGTAAAGCCGGTTAACACCGGGGCTGTTCCGCGCTGGTACAAGTGATCCCGGGCCTGAATACCGCGGGTCAGCTGAAAATAGACATATCCCGTAGTAAGTCCGTTTTTCTCAATCAGACGGCGAAGAAGCGACTTCATCGTGTCAGGGGAGCAGGGGACTGTCAAATCGAGTTTAGAAGCGCTGTCCTGAAACCGTTCGAGATGCCCTTCCTGGAGAAACAATTTTCCGTTGTACACCCGGATCACTTCATAAATGCCGTCGCCAAAATAATAACCGCGATCGTCAAAGGAAATAGCGGCTTCCTCTTTTGGAATAATGGATTCGTTATACATCACATAGCTCATGAATGCTGCCTCCTTCAATACTTTATATTGTACAAGAATGCAGTGTTGAACAAAAGAAAAGCTCTTCAAATGCGAGGAAATTAATTATCGAACAAAAAATTTTCCTGAGGGCAAATTAGAAATAAGGGTTAATTATAAGAAAAAGAAGGTTTGTTTTTTAGAAATAGTTTCGTTAAAATAAAGAAAGCCAATTTTTTTGTGTAACAGTTTTTATCATATTTATTGGAGGGTCCCGATGCCGACTCCTAGTATGGAAGATTATTTAGAGCGGATTTATCAATTGATCGAATCAAAAGGGTATGCAAGGGTATCAGATATTGCAGAAACGCTGGAAGTACATCCTTCCTCTGTAACAAAAATGGTTCAGAAGCTCGATAAAATGGAATATCTGATTTACGAACGGTACCGGGGGCTTGTGTTGACTTCAAAAGGAAATAAAATAGGTAAACGACTGGTTTACAGGCATGAGCTGCTCGAAAAGTTTTTACATATTATCGGGGTGGAAGAGGACAAAATATATGCAGATGTAGAAGGAATTGAACACCATCTCAGCTGGGATGCCATCGACCGTATTGGAGACGTTCTGCAGTATTTTGAAGACGACAGCGAGCGGGTACAGGCACTGAGGGACATCCAGCGCTCGTATGAATAAAAAAAGACCAGGCGTTTGTCACGCCCGGTCTTTTTTTCGGTTTTTGTTTCCCTGAATCACTTTCAGGTTTGCCTCGTTACGCCGTTTACTGGAACTTTTAGCCGATTTTTTCTTCTGCTGCTTCTGGGCTTGTTTAAAATTTTTCGCCTGATTTCCTTTTGCAGATCCGGGACGACCGGAGGCAGCATTAGAGCCAGCTTGGTATTGGTTCATCATCGCGCGCTTCATGATGACTCTTGTGAAAAGGAAATATAAACCAACAGCGATAGCTGCACCAATAACAAGGTAGAGAAGCAGACCGAGCGGATCTGTTACGAGCCGGTAACCCACCCCTAAAATGGCAAGTCCCAGCACAACAGTAGCAATAGGGTTTTTTAGCGCTTGCTGCATGGAACACACCTCTCATTTCGTAAAAATTTTTTGCGTTACCAGCGGCCAGAGGTAGTTATATAAAAAGCTGAGTGCATAATACATGTAATAGTATATATGAGTAATGCCCAGGTGTTCTTCTATTCTTTGTACAGATTAATAAGAAGATTTATTTCCATACCCGCTGAGTAATGCTGTAAAACAATGCGGAGAAATGACAACGATTCTGCAGAGGCCTAAAGCGTGGGGTGGATAAAAGCGTTAATTGAATTAATACTTAAATTTTACAATAAAGATATGGAAAGCGCTACTTTTAAACATTCTCTCACTGTATTAATACCATTCCCATAATCTAATGAGAATACACGTGATATATAGAAGAAGCCCACCTCTTTCTCGAAGTCTGTTTCCTTACCGCGCGTTGTGTTACGATAAACAAGGAAGCAAAGTTAATCCAAAAAGAGGTGTCGGTAATGCATGAGATCACAGCACGTATCCGGGAAGAGCTTGAGCACAAAAAACTTGATGCGCTTGTTATACAAAGCCCCTATAATCGACGCTATGTAAGTGGTTTTACCGGTTCGGCCGGTACGCTGATTATTACAAAAAAATCGGCTCACCTAATTACAGATTTTCGTTACGTAGAGCAGGCTAACGATGAAGCGCTCGATTTCGATGTTATCGAACAGAAGGGCTCAGCCTGGGATACGGTCGAAGAAATTGCCCAAAGCGAGGACGTAAGCTCTGTTGGGTTTGAAAAGCAGCATGTAACCTATGCGCAGTTTGAAGATATGAGAGAAAAACTAAGCGGATCGCTTTCCCCGGTTTCAGGAATCGTAGAAAAGCAGCGTGCCTACAAATCAAAGGAGGAAGTCGAAAAACTGCAGACAGCGGTCAATATCGCTGAAGATGCGTTTGAACATATCAAATCGATCATTGCACCGAATATGACCGAGCTTGATGTAAGTAACGAACTGGAGTTTTATATGAGAAAAAACGGTGCAGCGGGCTCTTCCTTTGATATTATCGTTGCTTCCGGATGGAGAGGAGCCCTTCCCCATGGTATCGCTTCCGATAAGGTGATAGAGGACGGGGAGCTTGTGACACTTGATTTTGGGGCCTACGTGGACGGGTACTGCTCGGATATCACGAGAACGCTCGCTGTCGGTGAACCAAATGATGATATGAAAAAAATATACCAGACGGTTTACGAAGCCCAGATGAAAGCTGTAGAGCAGGTGGGGCCGGGCATGACCGGGAAAGAAGCAGATGCCATTGCAAGAGATCACATTAATAAAGAAGGGTTCGGTGAACGCTTCGGCCACAGTCTCGGCCACGGCCTTGGGATGGAAGTGCACGAACAGCCCGGCGTTTCTCCGAAAAGCGATGTAGAGCTCGAACCGGGCATGGTAATTACTATTGAACCGGGGATATACGTGCCGGAGCTTGGAGGAGTTCGTATAGAAGACGACGTTCTTATCACCGAAACCGGCAGCCGGAAGCTTAGCTACTCTGCAAAAGAGCTCACGATCGTCGGCAATTAACCGGGATTGCATATAAAAAACCGGGCAGCTGTGATATAGTAATAATCGATCAATTGAAGAGTGGAGGAACGTTTATGGTTTCAGTTAACGATTTTAAAACAGGGCTCACCATTGAAACAGACGGCGATATTTGGACAGTTGTCGAATTCCAGCACGTAAAGCCTGGAAAAGGGGCTGCATTTGTCCGCTCTAAGCTTCGCAGTCTGCGTACGGGCAACATTCAGGAAAAAACTTTTCGCGCTGGTGAAAAAGTAAATAATGCACACATTGAACGCCGGAAAATGCAATACTTGTACGCTAGCGGCGATGTGCATACATTTATGGACATGGAAACGTTTGATCAAATGGAGTTGACGAGCGAGCAGCTGAAGTATGAATTAAACTTTCTAAAAGAAAACATGGAAGTGTCTATTACCAGCTACGGTACAGAAACGCTTGGTGTTGAAGTGCCTAATACGGTAGAGCTCGAAGTTAAAGAAACAGACCCGAGCATTAAAGGAAACACCCAGTCCGGAGGATCCAAACCGGCAGTGGTAGAGACCGGATACCGTCTACAGGTCCCTATTTTCATTGAAGAAGGCGAGCGGATCGTTGTCGATACAAGAACCGGCGCATACGCCTCCCGTGCCTAAAAACAAACGGCCTGCCATTGGGGAGGCCGTTTTTTCTTGAACAATACACGCAGGCGGCTGTGGACCGGTGAAATTGCAGAAACACCGTGATATAATGGAATGGAATTTTGAGCGGTAATACGGAAAGAGAGGCTATTATATGGAATGGAATGATTTAACGGAAGGCGCAAAAGCGGTGCTTGAACAGACCCGCAACATGAAAAGCGACCAAATACAGATCGTGGAATTTGAAATAGGCTTTGAACATGAGTACGGAGAACCTGGCCATGAATATACAGTGTCCATTCAGGAAGAAGACTATCAAAGCATTAAACAATTCGCTGAAGAAAACGAGTATGGAGAAAAATATCATATGGCCCGCAACAAAGATATTGTCAAATTGATTCTACTTGAAAAGGGAAAGATCCCTGATAATCTTTCTGAATATCCCGTGTTCCGCCAGTATAAATACGAGTACGTCCAAAAGCAAAAAGAAGCGGAAGAAAAAGAAAGAGCAGAAGCAGAGGCGGAGCAGGACGAATAAAATCATGCTGCATAGAAAGCGGGGAGCGCTGTGAGCGAATACACGCTGCTTACGATAGATGAAGAAAAAGAAAGTCTGGGAAATATTGAGATCGCCCGGGATGTGATTGAAGTAGTGGCAAGCATTGCCGCACTTGAGGTCGAGGGGGTATACGGTCTGCAGGGCAGCATCGCAGATGATGTAGCAGAGCGTTTCGGCCGGAAATCATATGGCAAAGGCGTGAAGGTAGAATTTACTGAACACGGGGCAGTGGTGACAATCAGCATGCTGATGCACTACGGAAGCTCTGTGCCCGTTACGGCTAAGCAGGTCCAGGAAAACATTCAGCAGACCGTACGGGGGATGACTGATATTCACATCGAGGCGGTGAATGTACACATTATCGGCCTGCAGTTCCCTGAAGAAGAGCAGCCGTTACAGGAACAAGAAAAATGACCAGGGAGGGCTGTCCCGCAACCGCTTTTCGGGGGAGCCGTCCTTCTTTCATTTACGAATACGGCTCCGGGTACATAGGAGAAAAGGAGAACACGAAATGAATCGACGTTTAGCCAGGCTTCGGTCCGTACAGGCACTGTACCAGATGGATATTACAGATGTTGATGCAGACCAGGCAATAAAAAATTCCATGCTCGAGGATGAAGAAGCAGATGAATTTCTGATTTCTGCGGTGCATGGTGTATGGGAACACCTTGTAGAAATTGATGAACGGCTCGTAGATCAGCTTGAACACTGGACTCTTGAACGGGTCGGGAACGTGGACCGTGCTATTTTAAGAGAATGCGTACATGAGATGCTATATGTGCCTGATATTCCGCTGCATGTCAGCGTCAATGAAGCTATTGAGCTGGCCAAAGCATTTGGTGGTGTGGAGGCAGGGAAATTTGTCAACGGCGTGTTGTCGAATATTTTAAGTGATTGTGAACGTGAAGGGAGAGAGAGTGAATGAGTGCCCAACTGATCAGCGGCAAAGAAGTAGCAGCTTCTTTGCGTGAAGAAATCAAGAAGGAAGTCGCTTCCTGGAATAATGGAGAGCAAATACCGGGACTCGCCGTAGTTTTAGTAGGAGATAATCCGGCTTCGAGGTCGTATGTCAAAGGAAAGCAGAAGGCCTCTAAAGAAGTCGGCATCCATTCAGAGTTAAAAGAACTGCCGGAATCCGTTACTGAAGAGGAATTGCTCCAGATTGTAAGAGAATATAATGACAATGAAGAAATTCATGGAATTCTTGTGCAGCTCCCGCTTCCGGATCATATTTCAGATAAGAAAGTAATTGAAACCATTTCGCCGGACAAAGACGTAGATGGATTTCATCCTATCAATATTGGACGAATGATGACCGGCCAGGAGGCTTTTCTTCCATGTACGCCGTACGGCATTATTAAAATGCTCGAATACGTCGGCGCCCCGATTGAGGGTAAACATGCTGTCGTTCTCGGACGCAGCAATATCGTCGGAAAGCCAATGGGACAGCTTTTGCTTAATAAAAACGCTACGGTCACCTATTGTCACTCGCGCACGAAAGACCTGGAGTCATATATGCAATCGGCGGATATTTTGATTGCAGCTATCGGCAAGCAGGAATTCGTGAAAGGCAAAGATATTAAACCGGGAGCTGTCGTTATAGACGTTGGCATGAACCGCAAGGATGATGGAAAGCTGTGCGGAGATGTTGATTTTGAAGAAGTGAGCGAGAAGGCTTCATATCTCACACCGGTGCCGGGAGGAGTCGGGCCGATGACGATTACGATGCTTCTTTACAATACGCTGCAGTCTGCAAAACGATTCCACCGGCAGGGGGCTTAAAGATATGCAGTCGCCTGCGGATAAATGGCTTTCCGTTTCCCAGCTGACAGGTGCCATCAAGCGTTCTATCGAACAGAACCCGGGGCTTCAGAAGGTATGGCTCCGCGGAGAAATTTCGAATTTTAAAAAGCACAGTAGAGGCCATATGTATTTCACCCTAAAGGACGAACAGGCGAGAATATCAGCAGTCATGTTTGCCGGAAAAAACAAAAACCTTTCGTTCCTGCCGGAAAACGGAATGAAGGTTCTGGTGACAGGAAGCGTGTCCGTATATGAGCCTTTTGGGCAGTACCAAATGTATGTAAACGCGATGGAGCCGGATGGCATCGGGCAGCTGTATGTGCGGTTTGAACAGCTGAAAAAGCAGCTCGAAGCAGAAGGGTTATTTGCAGCGGATCAAAAACGTATGCTTCCGGCTATTCCAAGACATATAGTTGTTATAACGTCGCCAACCGGGGCAGCCATACGGGACATCATTTCTACCCTTAAGCGTCGTTTCCCGCCAGTAAAAATTACGTTATTCCCTGTGCTGGTGCAGGGGGAGCAGGCTCCGGAATCAGTCACCCGGGCTTTGGAAAGAGTGGAAAAAATGAGTAGTGCGGATTTAGTCATCGTCGGGCGCGGAGGCGGTTCTATTGAGGATCTCTGGGCGTTTAATGAAGAGATGGTGGCACGGGCTATCCGGAATGTAAATGTACCAGTTATTTCTGCTGTGGGCCACGAAACAGACGTCACCATCGCCGATTTTACAGCCGATGTACGGGCAGCTACACCGACTGCTGCTGCGGAAATAGCTGTGCCAATGGTCAGCGAGCTTGAAGAGAAAATTCGCCAGATGCAAAACCGCCTGCACCGGCAGATGCATTATAAAGTTCAGGAGCAGCGGACCCGGCTTGCCAAGCTCCGGCGTTCGTACGCGTTTAAATATCCGGCGCGCTTATTTGAACAAAAGGAACAGGACCTTGACCGGGTGATGGAGCGGCTGGAAAAGCAGACGTTCCAGACAGTGAAAACAAGCAGGCAGAAGCTTGAAGAAATGGAAAAACGGCTTATGCGCCAGCATCCTGAGCGTTTAATTGAACTTGAACGCGAGAGAATGCACGAAAAGCGGGCCCGGCTGCAAAAGGCGATGAACCAGCAGGTGGAGCGAAAAAAGGCGACCTTTACAAAGTCGCTGCAGGCACTTGAACTGCTGAATCCACTCGCCATTCTGCAACGCGGGTATAATGTTGCTTACGATGAAAATGATAAGGTGCTGTCTTCGATTGCCCAGGCAGACGAAGGAAGCAGCTTGAGAATGTATGTGACAGATGGTTACCTACAATGTGAAATTAAAGAAAAAGGGGAAGACGGCTTTGAGGCGCTTTCCCATCCGGAAAAGGAGCGGTAATTTTGGCAGAACAGGAACAAACATTTGAACAGGCGATGGAAAAGCTTGAGCAGATCGTGGAACGGCTTGAGGAAGGCGAAGTACCTTTAGAAAAAGCAATTACGATGTATCAGGAAGGCATGACGCTTTCCAATACGTGCCATGAAAAGCTGCAAAAGGTCGAAAAACAAATGGATGAAATCGTGGATGAAAACGGCGAGGTAACACCGCTTGAAAATGAGGCCCCGGACGAATGAGTGTCGACCTCCAGCATTTTTTTGAAACCTACCGGCCGTCTGTCGACCAAGCTTTGACTGACCGGGTGAGTACGTTAAAAACACCAGATACACTAAAAGCAGCAATGCTGTATTCTCTCGAAGCAGGGGGGAAGCGTGTGCGGCCGCTGCTGGCACTGGCCGTACTGCAATGCTACCGCCCGGTGGAAGAAGAAGACCTCCCGGCAGCCTCTGCCGTGGAATTGATTCATACGTATTCACTTGTTCATGATGATCTTCCGTCGATGGATGATGACGACTGGCGCCGCGGCCAGCCGACGAATCATAGGAAGTTTGGAGAAGCAACTGCCATTTTAGCTGGAGACGCGCTGCAGACGACAGCATTTACTTGGGTTGCTGAGGCGGGGCGTCCAGCCTCAGCTGAAGCCCGTCTTCAGCTGGTTCAGGAACTGGCTGGGGCCTCCGGAGGCGAAGGCATGGTTGGCGGCCAAATGGCCGACCTGGAAGGTGAAAAGCAGGCGTTGAACCTAAAAGAGCTCGAATACATTCACCATCATAAAACAGGGGCCCTGCTGACATACGCAGTCGTTTCCGGTTCATTAATAGCGGAAGCCCCGAACACAGACGTGGAAAACTGGCGTGCTTTTGGACGGGAGCTTGGTCTCGTTTTTCAGATTAAGGACGATATTCTGGATGTGGAAGGCTCTCTCGAAGAAATGGGGAAATCCTCCGGTAGCGATGAATCGAAAGAAAAAAGTACGTACCCTAAGCTCCTCACGCTCGAAGGGGCAAAAGAAAAACTTACCTATCATATCGAAGAGGCCGAAAAATTGCTTGGGCTGATGACAGTAGATACTTCTCTTTTAGTCTCCTTTCTACATTATATTGGACAGCGAAACCACTAAAAAAAGAGCGGATTAGTTTTCATGACAGTCAAACCGTGCTAAAATAAGGCTGAAAAGTTGAATGGTGCAGTATCCTAGTCGGTTCTCCATTTTCGAAGGCGGGCCTAAAAATCCGCTGAAGGGCACATCGATGAAGTTCCTGGCGTCGGCTTGCGGCGCCCAGCCCTGGGTCGGTGCTGGGAGTTAAGGCGTAAGGGCGATCCACAATGGCATGTGGGCGTGAACCCTTTCGCCGTGGAGGCTGCAGTAATGTATCCGGGTCATCCCGGAAGACGGATACCGTCCCGGATGCATCCTGCGGTAAGACCTGTTGTAAAGGCCAAGGGAAGACCTTTCAACAGCGTAGCCTGCCTTGAGTGGAACAGCGGGGAAGTTGTTCTATTGGTATCATACCGGTCGGCCAACTGGTATGGGACCCAACAACTGAAACCTGTTCTGCAAAAGAGGATAAGAAAGTGGCACGGAACTGCCGAGGAAAACTCCTAGGCTGTTTGACGCACGTCCAGAGTGGATTGCAGTGTGGTCTAAGTGGTAATTCAGTCGAACTGCCGGTGACGGCGTTCACCAGGCATTAAAGGGAAACCACCAATTCGGCGACGAATTGGCTGCCTGGTGGGAAACCCTACTGGACCTAAGCCACAAGGTTTACGCTCTGGGCGACCATTCAACTTTATACATAAGCAGTTGAAGAAGCGCTGACAGGCGCTTTTTTCTTTTACGGAAGGCTCGCACAGGGAGAAAAGCGTAAATATGAACCATTTAGGGTATAAACAACCAGGCCGTAACACAAAATGATATTAAAAGAACGAAATGTACGTTATGATAAAAACAAAGAATTTGGTGATAAGTAAAGATGAATAGTTTATGGAGAAAATCGCTCCGATGGAGCACGTTAATTGGATTTGTCACCCTGATACTCGCAGCTATCTTTTCAGTAGTTTCAACGGCAGTACTGTCAGGAGTCGGCTGGGCGATCGGCATGATTGTCGTGCTGATTATCGTATTTACCGGGGTTGTCTTTGACGTGATCGGCGTGGCCGCTACAGCGGCAAAGCCGAGGCCGTTTAATGCAATGGCTGCTAAAAAAGTTCCCGGTGCATCCCACAGTGTGTTTATTCAGCGGAATGCCGACAGGGTTGCAAACTTCTGTGCCGACGTAATTGGTGATATCAGCGGAGTTGTAAGTGGTACAGCCAGCTCGGCAGTTGTTGTACAGCTTGGTATGACCATTGGAACAAATAACAGCTCCAATGGCCAGCTGATCCTCAGTACTGTGTTTACAGCTATCGTGGCAGCGCTCACAGTCAGCGGAAAAGCACTTGGAAAAACATTTGCGATTACGTATGCGAACAATATCGTTTTTCAGGTCGGAAGAATCTTGTATTTTATTGAAAATAAGCTGAAAATTAAGCTGATTCCAAAGAAAAGAAGATGGAAATCATCAACAGAAAAACATAGCAGGTAGGGGGATTTAAATGAACCTGGAAACCATCCAAGACCCTGGATTCATGAAGCAGTACAACGATAAAGAACTAAAAGCCCTGGGCGAAGATATACGTGCCTTTCTAATTGAAAAATTATCCGTCACTGGCGGCCACCTCGGCCCGAATCTCGGAGTAGTGGAATTAACACTCACTCTGCACCAGCTGTATGATACGCCCAAAGATAAACTTATCTGGGACGTCGGCCACCAGTCATACGTACACAAAATTTTGACGGGGCGGGCGGACCGCTTTGATTCGCTGCGTCAGTATCAGGGGCTGTGCGGTTTTCCCAAACGCTCGGAAAGTGAACATGATGTATGGGAGACCGGCCACAGCTCAACGTCGTTGTCTGCAGCCGAAGGAATGGCGCTTGCGAATCAGCTGAAAGGCGGGGATTCCAAAGTAGCAGCCATTATCGGTGACGGGGCTCTTACCGGTGGCATGGCTCTTGAAGCGCTGAACCATATTGGCCATGAGCAAACTGATCTCACGATTATTCTTAACGACAACGAAATGTCGATTTCGCCGAACGTAGGAGCACTTCACAGTATGCTCGGCCGCATTCGCACCGCTGGTACTTACCGCAGAACGAAAGAAGACGTAGATCATATGCTGCGCAGAATTCCTGCTTTCGGTTCGAAGCTTGCTTCCTATGCCGATCGGATGAAAGACAGTATGAAGCAGATGGTGCTCTCCGGTATGTTTTTCGAAGAGCTTGGTTTTACGTACCTCGGGCCTGTGGATGGTCACGACCTCGACGACCTGCATGCCAATATTAAATACGCGAGAGATACCAACGGACCGGTGATAGTACACGTATTGTCCAAAAAAGGTAAAGGCTACACGCCGGCAGAAAATGATGCTAAAGGCACCTGGCACGGGCTCGGGCCATATAAAATAGAGTCTGGTGAAGTAATTAAAAAGCCGGCAGCAGCCCCAGCGTACAGTGCCGTATTCAGCAATACCCTGCAAAAAATAGCAGAGATGGACCCGCGGCTTGTTGCCGTAACAGCTGCTATGTCCGGCGGCACGAAACTCGATACGTTTGCGGAAAAATTTCCGGACCGCATGTTTGACGTAGGCATTGCCGAGCAGCATGCCACAACAATGTCCGGCGCGCTTGCCACGCAGGGAATGAAGCCGGTATTTGGTGTGTATTCCACGTTCCTTCAGCGGGGCTACGACCAGCTTGTGCATGATGTGTGCCGCCAGAACCTGAATGTGCTGTTTGGGATCGACCGTGCAGGTTTAGTCGGTGCGGACGGGGAAACTCACCAGGGAGTGTTTGACATTGCTTACCTGCGGCATCTGCCGAATATGAAAATTCTGATGCCTAAGGATGAGAATGAACTGCAGCATATGCTGTATTCGGCCTTTCATAACGACGACGGCCCGACAGCTGTCCGGTACCCGCGCGGTAATGGTCTCGGAGTGGAAATGGACGAAGAGTTTCAACTCATTCCTTACGGCAAGTGGGAAATCGTCCGGGAAGGGACAGACTGTACGATCCTCTCGTTTGGAACGATGCTTCCGATCGTAGAGGAGGCAGCGGCCGTCTTGAGCGAGCGCGGCACAAGTGTGCGTATTGTTAATGCCCGTTCCGCGAAACCGCTTGATGATGAAATGCTCGAAGAATTGGCTGAAGAAGGCAAGCCGGTGCTGACAGTAGAAGAAGCAGCACTAAAGGGAAGCTTTGGAAGCGCAGTGCTTGAATATATGGCAGACCATGAGCATGACTCGCTGTCGGTCCGCCGGATGGGGATTGCCGACTACTACGTGGAACACGGCAGCGTGCCGGAGCTTTATGAAGAATTAGGGCTCACTTCCGAGAAGGTAGTGGAAAAGGTGATGGCGATGACAAGCAAAGAAAGAACAAATATCCGGGGATGAATAAAGAACGAATTGATACGCTGATAGTACAGAAGGGGCTGTTTGATTCCCGGGAAAAAGCCAAAAGGGCAATCATGGCAGGCCTTGTACTGGCAGATGATGAAGTAGTGGATAAACCCGGGACAAAAATTAGTGATGAAGCAGTTTTACGGTTGAAGGGAAAGCAGATGCCCTACGTGAGCCGGGGAGGCTTAAAGCTCGAAAAAGCCATTCACTCGTTTCAGCTGGATCTGCAGGATGCCGTCGTACTCGATGTCGGGGCTTCAACCGGAGGCTTTACCGACTGTGCACTGCAAAACGGGGCTTCACTGGTGTATGCCCTGGATGTCGGCTACAATCAGCTCGCCTGGAAGCTGCGCCAGGACCCGCGGGTAGAGGTGATGGAACGGGTGAACTTTCGGCATCTTGAGAAAAGCCAGCTGGCACGTGGCGTGCCCGGAATACTGATCGCTGATGTGTCTTTTATTTCGCTGGAAAAGCTTTTTCCTGTGATGCCACAGGTACTCGCAAAGCATGCCGGTTTTTGCGTGCTGGTCAAGCCGCAGTTTGAAGCAGGCCGTGATAAAGTCGGAAAAAAAGGTATTGTCAGGGACCCGGCAGTTCATAGGGAGGTGCTCAAGAAAATACTTCAGTCGGCAGAAGACACCGGCCTAATGCCGGAAGCGCTTGACTTCTCCCCCATAACCGGGGGAGATGGCAACATAGAATATTTGCTCTATGGTTCTGTATCAAGCAGTGAACATCCGCTGCCTGGAGAAGAGCGTATAGCTGCTGTCGTCCGGGAAGCACATGACTCCTTTAAGAAAAAACTTGAACCTTCGTAGACGCCGATCTTTTTCGGCGTTTTTTTCTATTCAAGCCATAACATCAAAAGAATTCCTAAAACGGAGCGTGCTATTTACTCATAAACTTGTATAATTATAATGAAATAGTTATGATGAAAGTAGTTTTGCACGGGAGGTTTCGGGATGAATAAGGGACAAAGGCACATAAAGATCAGAGAATTAATTTCAAATACAGATATAGAAACACAGGACGATTTAGTAGCGAGACTCCGGGGAGATGGCTACAACGTAACTCAGGCGACGGTATCACGGGATATTAAGGAGCTTCATTTAGTGAAGGTGCCGATGATTGACGGCAGATATAAGTACAGCCTGCCTGCCGATCAGCGTTTTAATCCAATGCAAAAACTGAAAAGAGCGCTCGTGGACAGCTTTGTCGGCATCGATCATTCTGAAAATTTAATTGTTATGAAAACACTGCCGGGAAACGCCAATGCAGTAGGTGCTCTCATTGATAACCTGGACTGGGAAAACATTATGGGAACCATTTGCGGAGACGACACGATACTTATTATATGCAAGCAGAAAGAAAATTCCCCGGAAATTGTCAACCGGTTTTTAGAAATGCTTTAATGCTAATTGGAAATGGGGTACAGAAATGCTTGAAGAAATTTCCATCAAGAATTTTGCCATTATCGAGGAGTTAACCGTTTCATTTGAAAATGGATTAACGGTATTAAGCGGTGAAACAGGAGCCGGGAAATCTATCATCATTGACGCGATCGGCCTGCTTATCGGTGGAAGGGGTTCGGCTGAATATGTACGCCACGGAGAGAAACGGGCGGAAATGGAAGGGCTGTTCCGCCTGGAGGATAACCACCCCGCAGTTGAAAAATTAGAAGCCGCAGGCATTGAGATTGAAGACGACATGGTCGTATTGCGCAGGGACATCACTCATCAGGGCAAGAGCATCTGCCGGATTAACGGCAAACTGGTTACCCTTGCGGTATTGAGAGAAACCGGCCACAGTCTCGTAGATATCCACGGGCAGCATGAACACCAGGATTTAATGCACGCGGAGCGTCACCAGCAGATGCTTGACCGCTTCGGGAAAACAGAGCTGGAAGAAGCCCTCGAAGATTATCAAAAACGCTATCATCGCTTCGACCAGCTGCAGGCAAAATTGAAGCAGTTGAAAGAAAGTGATCAGGAAACCGCAAACCGGTTGGATTTTATTCAATATCAGCTCCAGGAAATTGAAGCTGCCGGCCTGCAGCCAGGAGAAGACGAAGATTTGGAAAAAGAACGCCATATTCTCGCCAACAGCGAAAAGCTTTTCGAGGCGATTCGCGGTGCATATGACCACCTGTATGGTGAAGGAAAAGCACTCGACTGGGCCGGCATGGCAGTATCGAGCGTAGAAGAAGCCGCAGAAATCGATACGGATCTGGGGGGCCTTTCCGAATCGGTCAGCTCGGCCTACTACATGATGGAAGAAGCGACGTTTACACTCCGGGATAAGGCTGATTCCATGGCGTTTAATCCGGAGAGGTTAAATGAGGTGGAAAACCGGCTTGATGAGTTGAATAAGCTGAAACGAAAATATGGCGATTCGGTTGAGGATATTTTAGTTTATGCCTCAAAGATTGAAGAAGAAATCGATTCGCTTGCCAATAAAGAAGAACGTATCGCTGAGTACGAACAGGCTCTTTCCCAGGCGGCAGATGAGCTGATTGCTGAAGCGAAAACATTAACCGATCTGCGGAGGCAGGCAGGGCACGCCCTCGCAGGCAGCGTGCAGCAGGAGCTTCAGGCCCTGTATATGGAAAAAGCTACAATGGAAGTGCAGATATCGCCTCTCGGCCGGGGAAAGTCCTATCAAACGGAGGAGGGGGAGACGTGGGTGTTTAATGAAAAGGGAGCTGACAAGATTGAATTTCTTATTTCCGCCAATGCCGGTGAACCATTGAAACCGCTCGCAAAGGTAGCTTCCGGCGGGGAAATTTCCAGGATCATGCTGGCACTGAAAACTATTCTATCCGGATTCCAGCACGTTACCTCCCTGATTTTTGACGAGGTGGACACTGGGGTCAGCGGCCGGGTGGCCCAGGCGATTGCAGAAAAAATCCATTTAGTGTCCAGAGGCTCTCAAGTACTATGCATCACCCATCTCCCACAGGTGGCTGCGATGGCAGACAGTCATTTGTATATTCAAAAAGAAGAAAAAGCAGAACGAGTCCAAACAATTGTGACTCCGTTAACCGCTGATTATAAGATCGATGAAATTGCCCGGATGATCTCTGGAGTTGAGGTGACAGCCTTAACGAGAGAAAACGCCACTGAGCTGCTGCAGATGGCAGAGAAGGCGAAAAGCAATGTGTAACCCCAAAAGAATATGTCCACTTGAGAAAGACAACTATCAAAGTTGTCTTTTTCTATGCGACACGCTATGGTAAAATAATGTTGAGAGAGAAAGAGAGTGGCAGAAGGGTGGGGGAAAATGATACGGGTCGCGGTAGCTGATGATAATAAAGAGCTTGTTGAGGTATTGATCGAACATATAGAAGAGCAGGAAGACATGGAGATAGCAGGTACGGCCCACAATGGAGAAGAAGCCCTTGAGGTAGTAGAACAGGAGCAGCCGGAAGTGCTGCTTTTAGATATCATTATGCCGCACCGGGACGGCCTGTCTGTATTAACGGCCTTAAAGAATAAACATAACATTAACACGAAAATTATTATGTTAACTGCATTTGGCCATGAGGATGTAACAAAAAAAGCAGTGGAGTATGGAGCCGCTTATTACGTTTTAAAGCCTTTCGATATGGAGGCGCTGATGGCAAACATCCGGGACGTGCACAGGGAAAGCTTAAATTCACAAGTGTTAACCGGTACGATCCCAGTAAAAATAGCCGCCCAGCAGTCCATGGAAGAGCGGATAAAAGATATTATTCAATATGTTGGCATTCCTTCGCACATAAAAGGCTACGTGTATATGCAGGAAGCAGTGAAGCTCGTGATGGAAGACATGCACATGATTAATGCAGTAACCAAGCAGTTGTATCCTGAAATCGCCCGAAAGTTTCAGACGACACCAAGCCGTGTTGAACGGGCGTTAAGACATGCCATTGTTGTAGCGTGGGACCGTGGCCATACGCATGCT
Source organism: Marinococcus halophilus (assembly GCF_002265875.1). Taxonomy (GTDB): domain Bacteria; phylum Bacillota; class Bacilli; order Bacillales; family Marinococcaceae; genus Marinococcus; species Marinococcus halophilus. The sequence goes on along the minus strand of NZ_NPFA01000003.1, from coordinate 29,363 downwards.
ATTTCTGATTTATTTGGATGGAGCCAGGACAGCGCTCTGCCGTATAAACCGTCAAATAGTGAATTTATCGCAGTGGTATCTGATCGTCTGCGCACAGAGCAGATATAAATATGAGTTTATACAAAAGGAGCATGCAAAATGGAATTGTTTAAACGCATGGAGATGCACGACTATGAGCAGGTAGTAGTCTGCCAGGACCGGAACTCAGGATTAAAAGCAATTATTGCCATACATGATACGACACTCGGGCCAGCCCTGGGTGGAACGAGAATGTGGACGTATGATAACGAGGAAGCAGCGTTTGAAGATGTGCTGCGCCTCGCTAAGGGCATGACCTACAAAAATGCAGCGGCCGGGCTGAATCTTGGCGGGGGAAAAGCCGTAATTATGGGAGACGCCCGTACGGATAAAAACGAAGAAATGTTTCGTGCATTCGGCCGCTATATTGAAGGCCTTGCCGGCCGCTACATTACGGCAGAGGATGTGGGAACAACAGAGCACGATATGGATATTATCCACGAAGAAACGAACTTTGTGACCGGCATTTCCCTGTCTGCAGCTTCTGGTTCGAGCGGAAATCCTTCGCCAGTTACTGCCCGTGGTGTATATCAGGGGATGAAAGCAGCGGCAAAGGAAGCTTTTGGTACTGATGAGCTTTCTGGTAAAACAATTGCGGTCCAGGGCGTCGGCCACGTATCGTTTGAAATGTGCCGGTTTCTTCATGAAGAAGGAGCTTCTTTAATTGTCACGGACATCCGGGAAGCTTCGGTGGAGCGAGCCGTTCAAGCCTACGGAGCAAAAGCGGTGGCCCCGGGGGACATTTACGATGTAGCGTGTGATATTTTCAGTCCGTGTGCTTTAGGTGGTGGACTGAACGACCGTACTATTCCACGCCTGCAGGCCAAAGTTGTAGCGGGTGCTGCCAATAACCAACTGCAGACAGAAGAAGATGGCAATCGTTTAGAAGAGCAGGGGATCGTTTACGCACCGGATTATATTATAAATGCAGGAGGCGTAATTAACATTGCTGACGAACTGTATGGGTACGACCGGGAACGGGCCCTGAAAAAAGTCGATGGCATCTATGATAACATTGCCCGGGTGTTTGAAATTGCGAAACGTGACGGCATTCCATCATATCAGGCGGCAAACCGTTTGGCTGAAGAACGAATCGAATCCGTCAATCGCTCAAGAAAACAGTTTCTCCCTCACTCCCGGCATATTTTAACGAATCGGTAAAGCAGCCTGAGCGCTGCTTTTTTTAATGTCAGCCCGGTATCTGTCTTAGGGACGGCCCTTGGAATATGCTATAATAATCCCCGAACGGTAAAACTTCTCTTCACCAGATCTATTTTCGTGCTATGATGAAACGGAAAAATCCATTAAAATAAAATAGAGATGAACGAATAACATCCTGGGTGAAAGCCCGCAGGAGGAATTTTTATGGCTAAAGAATATGACCTGGTCATATTAGGAGCTGGTACAGGCGGATACGTTGCCGCTGTCCACGCGGCAAAAAGAGGATTATCGACGGCGGTAGTAGAAGCACGGGACATTGGCGGCACATGTCTGCACCGTGGGTGTATCCCGAGTAAATCGTATTTAAAAAGCGCAGAGATGTACAAAACAATGCAGGAGAGCCTGTCATACGGCATCGAAGCAGACAATGTGCGGCTGCAGTTCGGAAGAGTCCGGGAGAAAAAGAACCAGACTGTACAACAATTACATAAAGGGGTTCAGCAGCTGTTAGCAAAGCACGAGGTGGATGTATATTACGGGCACGGCCGCATCCTCGGGGCTTCTATATTTTCACCAACGGCAAGTACCATTTCAGTAGAAACAGAAACCGAAGGGGAAAATATTATGCTGCAGCCTAAACAAATTATGCTTGCCACCGGCTCCCGTCCGGCGACTGTGCCGGGACTCGATATTGACGGGGAATATATTTTATCCTCCGAGGAACTGCTCGAAGCGGAAACCCTCCCTTCGTCAATTATCATTGTCGGTGGAGGGGTGATTGGCGTTGAATGGGCGTCCATGCTTCAGGACTTCGGCGTGGAAGTACAGATGATAGAGCTTGGAGAACGCCTGCTGCCAATGATGGACCACGCCGTTTCAAAAGAAGCAGAAAAGCGATTGAAGCGAAAGGGCGTCCGGATTTATACAAATACGGAGCTCGATCCTGCTTCGCTTACGAAGAACAAAGAACTGGCTGTCCGTACCTTGGCAGGAGAGACCCTGGGGGCTGAAAAAATGCTCGTCGCTGTAGGAAGAACCGGTAATACGGGAGACCTGGGACTCCACAACACGGAAGTCGAAGTGCAGAACAGCTTCATCCAGACATCCGGCATGTATCAAACGAAGGAATCGCACATGTACGCCATCGGGGACGTCATCGGTGGCATGCAGCTGGCCCACGTGGCTTCACGTGAAGGAATTATTGCTGTAGAGCACATGCTCGGGAACCATCCAGAGCCCCTGGATTATAAGCATGTGCCTTCCTGCGTCTACTCGGAGCCGGAAATGGCTTCGGTGGGATGGACAGAGCATGAAGCCAAAGACGCCGGCCTGGAAATCAAAACGAGCACCGTCCCTTTTCAGACAATAGGCAAAGCCCTGGTAGAAAACGATCCGGAAGGCTTTATAAAAATGATCGTGGATAAAGATACTGAAGACGTCCTCGGTGTCCATATTGTGGGACGTAAAGCGACCGAATTGATTAACGAAGGCGCCCTTGCCGTTTATATGAATGCTTCTTATCTTGAAATACAAGGAGCCGTGCACGCCCACCCGACACTGGCGGAAATCTATGCAGAAGGCGCTTTGGCGATAGACGGAAAAGCCATTCATTACGGATGAAATAAGGAGGAACAACGAATATGATTCAAGAATACAGTACCCACCGGGAAGTAGGCTTAAGCGACGAAGAAGCGCTCACAATGTATGAGATCATGCTGCAGGCGAGACGTCTTGATGAAAGAATGTGGCTGCTGAACCGCGCCGGTAAAATTTCGTTTGTCGTATCCTGCCAGGGCCAGGAAGCGGCACAGGCAGCGGCAGCGATGGCGCTTGACCGTGATAAGGACTACCTGCTTCCGTATTACCGGGATTTTGGCCTTGTGATGGCGTTTGGGATGACGGCGAAGGATTTAATGCTCGCGGCCTTCGCTAAACAGGGAGACCCTAACTCTGAATCGCGGCAGATGCCCGGCCATTTTGGACAGAAAAAGAACCGGATTGTGACGCAGTCCTCGCCGGTAACTACCCAGATCCCCCACGCTGCCGGGTTTGGACTCGCAGCTAAAATGAAAAACAAAGATTTTGTTACGATGGTTACCTTTGGCGAAGGCTCCTCCAATCAGGGAGATTTCCATGAAGGCATGAACTTTGCCGGCGTTCATGATCTTCCAGTCGTATTTTTCTGTGAAAACAATAAATATGCTATCAGCGTGCCTCTCAGCAAACAGCTCGCCTGCGAACATGTTGCTGACCGTGCAAAAGGATATGGCATGCCGGGGGTAACCGTAGAGGGGACAAGGCCGTTTGAAGTGTATCAGGCTGTAAAAGAAGCAGTGGACCGGGCACGTGCCGGTAAGGGACCAAGCCTCGTTGAAGCGATGGTGGCAAGACTTACACCGCATTCAAGCGATGATAATGATAAACTGTACCGGACGGTCGAAGAAATGGACGAGGAAAAGCAGACCGAAGCGGTCGTAGCTTTTGCGAACTACCTGCGGACCGAAGGCATCCTGACCGAAGAAAAAGAACAGGCCATGGAGCAGCGGATTCGCGAAGAGGTAGATGCCGCCACTGACGCCGCTGAAGCAGCGGAGTATCCGGCAGTAGAAACGCTTGGACAGTATGTTTACGAGGAAGAAGGGAACTAATATGGCAGTCATGTCTTATATTCAGGCAATCAATACAGCGATGAAAGAAGAAATGGCGCGGGATGAGAACGTGTTTGTCCTGGGCGAGGATGTCGGTCTGAAGGGCGGGGTGTTCCGTGCGACCGAAGAATTGCACAGCACGTACGGCGACGAACGCGTTATCGACACGCCGCTCTCTGAATCAGCGATCGCCGGAGTAGGCATAGGGGCAGCGATGTACGGCCTCCGCCCGGTAGCAGAAATGCAGTTTGCAGATTTTATTATGCCTGCAGTAAACCAAATTGTTTCTGAAGCAGCCAAAATCCGCTATCGCTCTAATAATGACTGGTACTGTCCGCTCACCATCCGGGCGCCGTTTGGCGGCGGAGTGCACGGCGCCCTCTATCATTCGCAGTCAGTGGAGGCGCTGTTTGCCAATACGCCGGGCCTGAAAGTAGTGATTCCGTCCACGCCGTACGATGCAAAAGGACTGCTGAAGGCGTCCATCAGGGACAACGATCCAGTGCTGTTTTTCGAGCATAAGCGTGCGTACCGAATGCTCAAGGACGAGGTGCCGGAAGAAGATTACACCGTACCACTCGGTAAAGCGGCAGTCAAACGTGAAGGCACGGATGTCACCGTGATTACATACGGCCTTTGTGTGCATTTGGCCAGCCAGGCTGCTGATACGCTTGCCGCCGAAGGCATAGATGTGCATCTGTTGGATCTAAGAACCGTTTATCCAGTCGACCGGGAAGCCGTCAAAGAAGCAGCAGCTAAGACAGGAAAGGTACTGCTTGTCACTGAGGACAACCTCGAGGGAAGCATTATGAGTGAAGTGTCGGCAATCATTTCTGAACACAACTTATTTGACCTGGACGCCCCGGTCCGGAGGCTGGCAGCTCCCGATGTGCCGGCCATGCCTTACGCTCCGACACTTGAAAAAGAATTTTTAATGAATACGGATAAAATCACGAAGGCGATAAGAGATTTGGCGGAATTTTAGGAGGGTATCAAGGATGCGCAAAGAAGTAACGATGCCGCAGCTTGGGGAAAGCGTCACAGAAGGTACGATTTCCCAGTGGCTCGTAAAGCCGGGAGATAAAGTGAAAAAATACGACCCCATCGCAGAAGTGCTGTCAGATAAAGTAAGTGCAGAAATCCCCAGCTCTTATACTGGAGAAATCAGCGAGCTCGTTGCTGAAGAAAACGAAACAGTAGCTGTGGGGACGCTTATATGCTATATGGAAACAGAAGAAACGCAGCCGGACATAGTAGAAAAAGCTTCGGCTTCTTATGCAGAAACGGCCCCGGGACAAGAAGGCGGGGAGGAAGAAAAATCGATGAAAAAGAGGTATTCACCGGTGGTGTGGCGGCTCGCACAGGAGAACGGGCTGAGCCTTGAAAATATCGAAGGCTCCGGCAAACAAGGACGCGTCACAAAAAAAGACGTAGAAAAAGCGATCCGGGAAGGTGCGGAAAAAACCAAGCAGGAAGAAGCTGCGCCTTCACCGTTTCCTATCTATTCCACGAAACCTTCAGAAAATCAGGAGGAGCGTGAAGGTGACACAATTATTCCGGTAACTGGAGCAAGAAAAGCTATCGCAGACAACATGGTGAAGAGCAAACAGGAAATTCCCCATGCCTGGACGATGATCGAAGTAGACGTTACGGATTTGGTGGCGTACCGGAACAGCGTGAAGGATGACTTTAAGCAAAAAGAAGGTTTTTCGCTTACGTACCTGCCGTTTTTCATGAAAGCTGTCTCCGAATCCCTGCAGCTGTTTCCAAGCCTTAATTCCACCTGGGACGGTGACCGGATTATCCAGCGCAAGGAAGTAAACCTTTCGATGGCTGTGGCCAGCGAGGAGGCTCTTTACGTGCCAGTCATCAAACGGGCAGATGAAAAAAATATCCGTGGTCTCGCCCGGGACATGCAGTCTCTGGCAACCAAGGTCCGCCAGGGAACTATTAAAGCAGAAGAAATGAAAAGCGGAACGTTTACGGTGAATAATACCGGATCTTTCGGCTCTGTGCAGTCCATGCCGATTATCAATCATCCACAGGCCGCCATTCTTTCCGTGGAATCAATTGTTAAACGTCCGGTTGTTATGCAGGGTGATATGATAGCAATACGCTATATGGTTAACCTGTGTCTTTCCCTGGATCACCGTATTTTAGACGGTCTTCTGTGCGGGCGGTTTTTAGCCGATTTAAAGCAGCGGCTGGAAAATTATAAAGGGACCGAAAACATTTAACAGAGGCTTCCCCTTAGGGAGTCTCTTTTTTTCATGCTTAAAAAAGAATCACTCTTATTTACAAAACTATTTCCCTGCGCTAAAATCAATATACATACAAAACGTAATCATTACGATGAAGAGGTGCGATAATGAAAAAACATTTTATTTTAGGAGCTGCTGGGGCAGCATTTTTTACTTTAAGTGCCTGTGGAGCAGCAGATGACCAAAGCGATCAGGGATCCGAAAATGAAAATAAGGTCGAAGTTTATACGACGCTCTTTGCTTGGGAGGATTTCACCAGGCAAATCGGCGGGGAGCACGTAAAAGTAGAAAACGTTGTACCGGCGGGCTCGGATGCACATACATACGACCCGACGCCGCAGACGCTCACAAACATAGCAGAGGGTGACTTGTTCGTGATGACCGGGAGCGGAATGGAAGGCTTTGCCGACGAAGTGGAAAGCACGATTGGCAACCAGGACGTGCAGATAGCCAAGGTGGCAGAAGCAGTGGGAAGCGCAGAAGAAGGCCATAGTCATGAAGAAGGCCACAGCCACGAAGAAGGGGAAACCGACGAAGAGCATGCAGAGCATGAAGAAGAAAGCCACAGTGAAGAAGAGCATGCCCATGATCACGGGGGCACAGATCCTCATATATGGATCGATCCGGTTCAGGCGAAGGAAGCGGCTACTGTAATTAAAGAACAGCTCGTTGAAGCAGATCCTGATCATGAGCAGGCTTATGAAGAAAACTATGAGGAACTGGCAGCAGAACTCGATAAAATCAACGAGCGATTCCAAACTCTTGCAGAAGAAAGCAGCAAAGATCAATTTATCGTTTCCCATGCAGCTTACGGCTATTGGGAGGAACGGTACGGACTCGAAGAGATAGCTATTAACGGAGTGAATGCCCAGAGCGAGCCGTCCACGCAGGAAATCAATGAAATTATCGATACAGCAGAAAAAAATGATCTGAATGCTATTATGGTGGAAGAAAATATTCCATCCGATACGACGGATGTTCTTCAGGAAGAAATCGGGGCGGAGGTTTATACGTTAAACAATCTTGAGTCCGCCAGTGAAGAAGAAGTTGCTGACGGGGCTACCTACGTTTCGCTGATGAATCAGAATGTCGATAATCTTGAAAAAGCACTGAATGAATAACTTTTCGAGCTTCTCACTTGTGATTTTCTCTCCCTATCCGCTACAATATAGGTATTCGGTGAAGGAAAGGAAGGATTTTAATGAATTTTGATTTTTACGTCAATGATATAGTACAAGCTTCCCGAGACGAAATCGAAGAAGCTGGTTACCAGTCTCTCCGTACGCCTGAAGAAGTCGATGAGGTGTTGAATAAAGAAGGCACAACGCTCGTCATGGTAAACTCTGTATGCGGCTGTGCTGGAGGCATTGCCCGTCCGGCAGCAGCTTACATGACGAATTATGATACGAAGCCCGACCGGCTTGTTACCGTATTTGCAGGTCAGGACAAAGAAGCAACAGAACAGGCCCGTTCTTATTTCACAGGGTTTCCACCGTCATCTCCGTCATTTGGGCTCCTAAAAGACGGCGAACTCGTTCGTATGGTGGAACGTCATGAAATCGAAGGCCATGAACCGATTCAGGTTGTTCAAAAACTCGAAGAAGCTTTCGATCAATACTGCGCAAAATAATAAGTGCCCTCCGGGGCGCTTTTTTTTTGCAAAAAAAGAGCTCCTCTCTGGCCGAGGAGCCTATGGCACTTACTTTTCTAAATGATAAATATTGCCGTCCTGCTCTACAGTAGTATCGACATCCGGAAACACGATTTCGCTTGTTTTGGGCTCGAATTCCTGAGAGGTCTCAAAGCCAACCCGAAAGTCATTGCTTTTGGTGGACGGGCCTTCTTCTTTAGTTACGCTGTACCATAAGGTTTTACCGTTGGAGGCGATTGTTGTCTGAGGTTCGCCTATGTTAGCTTTGAATGTTACTTCTGCCATTTGTTATCCCTCTTTCTTCGTGTAAGATCTATAAAGGGTTCTTCCCTTCATCGCTTTTGCTTTAAACGTCATTTGCAAAAATAAGAAAAGACAGCAGGGGCGTCTTGACGCTCAGGTTTAGATTCATGGTATACTGTGTCGGACTACATAAATGAAAAGGGCGGAGACAAATGATTCAAACGTATTATGAAAAAATTCAGGAATACTTAAATATGGACGAGGAAATTTCGTATGATGAGTTTCGCGATTACTACCAGAATGTCATCGATGAGCTTGATACAAACGCCTCCGGCTACGAAGAGGAGCAGGTATGGAAAGCTTTATTTATTACGGAAAGCCTCATGTCCAACTCCGAAGACCGCCAGAAACGTACGAAAAAAAAGCAGGAGGCAAAAAAGTTCGGCAAGATGCATGAACGTTCCAAAGTGTATTCCCAGCATTTCACTAAACGGCTGCAGGAAGCAGGCTACAGTGAAGAAGATATCAACGGCCAGTTTGAAAAAATGCTGGAGGGTTCTTCCGAAGAAACATAATTTAAAAATGGGTTGACTTTACTATTCGTTCATTGGTATAGTATTCATTGTCTTGTTAAAACATATGACAAAAGCGCCTATGGTGAAAGGGATATCACTCGAGATTCCGGTTCTCGCATTCCAGGTTCGAGTCCTGGTAGGCGCACCAATGAATAAATGTGTGAGCAAAGGAGCTATTCCTTTGCTTTTTTATATGCTGTTTGGAATGTAATGGGCGCGTGCAAGAGGACCAGGGCTGAAACATCTTAGTCAGTTTCCCTGCGCCCGGGTTTACGATATAATACAGATACGAATGAACAAACAGAGAGGTTTTTTAGATGGGGAGATTCCGAATTGGCTATCGGACGCTGAAGACAGCAGTAGGTACTGCTATATCCGTATACATTGCCCAGCTGCTGCAGCTCGATTACTACATATCGGCAGGCGTCATTACCATTCTTTGTATTACCACGACCAAAAGAGGCTCTCTGACAGTCAGTATTGAACGACTCGTCTCCTGCGTGATCGGCCTGGGAGTAGCGAGTGTATTTTTTGAACTAATCGGCTACAATCCAGTGGCTGTTGCGATGCTGTTTCTGATCAGCATTCCACTCAGCGTAGCGGCTAATGCCGCCCGGGGAATCGTTACAAGCAGCGTGATAGTTCTGCACCTTTATACAGAGGGACAGGTGAGCGCAGGCATATGGATGAACGAGCTGGCAATTATTTTTATCGGTATCGGGGTAGCTTTAATCATGAACCTGTACATGCCGAGCAGTGAAAAAAGCCTGGCCCAGGACCAGTTAAGCCTCGAAGACGCTTTCCGCAAAATCTGGGAGGAATACGCAAACTACCTTCGCTTTGGAGATAACATCTGGGACGGCGGGGAATTTTCGGAAGCAGCTAAAATTATTGATGAAGCTAAAGGAAAAGCTCTGCGGGACATAGACAATCATTTTCTCCGGGATGATGACTACTTCTACCACTACTTCCGCATGAGAGAAAAGCAGTTTTCGGTACTCGAAAGTATTTTGCCGTTTATTTCTTCCATTGACCAGTCTGTGCCCCAGGGGCATAAAATGGCTGATTATATGGATGAGTTAAGCGACGCCGTCTCTCCGGGCAATACTGCCGGCTATTTCTTATATCGTCTTGACGAGATGAAGCTTGAAATCCAGCAGATGGAGCTGCCAAAGACGAGGCATGAATTCGAAATACGATCTTCTTTATTTTACATTTTGTATGAAATTGAAGAATACCTGCTCATTAAAAAAATGTTTAAACCCGACCCGAAGCGGACGCACACCATATCGGGCAAGCGATTAAACAGGCAGAAGGCACGAAGGAATAAATAAAAAGCAGAACCCCGGGCATGGGCGCCCGGAAGTTCTGCTTCCTCCTATACATACAAGCAGAGCAGAGGTATTGATTTAAAACATTACTGCTCCGCCCATTAACAGGCTGCTGCCGACAAGCGCAAAGATCATAATGTAAATAATGACTTTCTGCATTCTAACCCCCGCTTTCAATGGAAACTAATGCTCAAATTATAACACAGCAGGCGAAAAAATATATAATAAACCTAAGCAATCCGCAAAGGAGTTATAATAGTGATGGCAAATCAAGAACGTTTAATACAGGAATTTATCGAACTGGTACAAATTGACTCGGAAACGAAACACGAAGCCAAAATAGCCGATGTCATTAAACGGAAATTTCAGGAGCTGGGGCTTGAAACGAAAGAAGATAATGCAAAATCCCTCACCGGTCATGGAGCAGGAAACCTGGTCTGTACGCTGAAAGGCACGGACAGCACAAAGCCGGTGATTTATTTCACCGCCCACATGGATACGGTCGAACCGGGGAAAGGCATTGAGCCAGAGGTGCAGGACGATTATATTGTATCGATGGGAGAGACCATTCTCGGTGCAGATGATAAGGCAGGAATTGCTTCCATGCTGGAAATGGTAAAAGTTCTTCAGGAAGAAGAGGCCTCCTACGGCGATATTCAATTTATTATTACAGTCGGGGAGGAATCCGGACTGGTGGGAGCAAAACATCTTGATACGGGTCTCGTGCATGCTGATATGGGCTATGCGCTCGACAGCGACGGGCCTGTAGGTACTCTTGTCACTGCTGCACCGTACCAGACGAAAATGCATGCTGCTATTTACGGAAAAAAGGCGCATGCGGGAGTGGAGCCTGAAAAAGGCATATCGGCCATCAGTGTCGCTTCTAAAGCAATAACCAAAATGCCGCTCGGACGAATTGATGAAGAAACCACAGCTAATATTGGAAGCTTTGCCGGGGGCACCCAGACCAACGTCGTGTGCGATGAAGTTGTAATTTCTGCAGAAGCGCGCTCTTTTAAACCAGATAAGTTGAGCCGGCAGGTAGCTGCGATGCGGGAGGCTTTCGAAGAAGCAGCCGAAGAAATGGACGCACAGGCTTCTGTGGATATACAGCCAATGTATGAAGGCTATGTGCTGGCAGAATCCGACAACGTGGTGCAGCGGGCCGTCCAGGCTGCCCACCGGCTTGATGTGGAGCCTCGAACCGTAAGAAGCGGTGGCGGGAGTGATGCAAACGTAATTTCAAGTTACGGTATTCCTACGATCAATTTGGGTGTTGGTTATGAAAATATACACACTACTGAAGAACGCCTGCTTATTAGAGAATTTGTAAAAGTACCAGCATTTATGGCGGCTATCGTAACGGAGCCGGCAGAAGAAGAATAAAGGGGGAAGGCGGACGATTGGATATTCAGCGTCTTCAGGGGAATGTAAAGGCACCACTGCCTAACGTAAAGGAAAGAAAAGCCGAAAAAAATCCATTTTCAGAAATGATGCAGACCGAGCAGGCTAAAACATTCAGCCGGCAAATGGGAATCATGCTCGAACAGCTCGATCAGCAGGGGCGCCGCCTGATGGAGCACCAGACTATTCCGGAATTAAAAGAATATAAGCGTCTTGTGCGCGAAATCCTCATGGAGCTGAAGGACCACGGATTGAACCTGCATGAGGAAAGATCCTTTGGCAGTGACGGCAGGCTTAAAACCCATCAGCTGATTGAAAAAATTGATAAAAAATTAGTGGAAATGACAGACCAGATGCTGCAGCAGGAACAAAAGCCCCTCTCTCTTCTCGACATGGCCGGGGAAATTAAAGGCATGATTATACATCTCTATGGGTAAAGGAGAGAAGCTATGAGTGTAAAGGTGTTATTTATCTGTTTAGGAAACATCTGCCGCTCGCCAATGGCAGAAGCTCTTTTTCAGAAGCATTTGCAGGAAGCGGGAATGGAGAATAAAATAATAGTGGATTCAGCCGGGCTTGGTGATTGGCACGCAGGAGCGCCGCCGCACGAAGGCACAGTCGGTGTTCTTAAACAGCACGGAGTCCCTGCAGGCCCTGGGCGGTCCCGGGTCGTGGGGGCCGGGGAAGAAGCCGATTATATTGTGGCTATGGATGAGCAGAACCTTGAGATGCTTGAAGACTTTCAGGTTTCTGCAAGAAGCGGGAAGGTATGGAAGCTGTTGGATTTTCATCCGGAACGCCCAGGCGAAGACGTGCCGGATCCTTATTTTGAGAATAATTTTAAAGACGTGTTTGAACTGGTTAATACGAGTACCTTCCATTTACTACAATGGATTAAAGAGCAGGAGAATGTATAATGGAGCATATTCAAAAAGCGATACGGTATGTAGACCCACAGGCAGAAGTAACTAATATAGCAAGCCTCTCCGGAGGAAGCATCAGCTCTGCCTACCGCGTGGACACAAACCGCCGCTCCTATTTTATAAAATGGCATGAAGAAGCTCCTTATGATTTTTTCCGCCAGGAAAAACGCGGGCTCGAATTTTTGCGTGAATCGGAAGCAGTGCATGTTCCCGACGTTCTGCACTGGTCAAAGAAGTTTATTATTATGGATATCATTCAGGGAAGAGGGAACAGCCGCACCGATGAATGGCTGGGACTCGATCTAGCTCACCTTCACCAATCCTCCGGAGATTATTTTGGTCTTGAAGAGGATAATTTTATCGGGGAACTGCCCCAGGAGAACTCCTGGGAAACGAGCTGGGTTCGTTTTGTTAGGGACCACCGGCTGCGGCCACAGATGGAAATCGCCAGATCCCTTGGCAAACTGACGGAGGAACGGGCCCGCCGCCTGCGCTACATTCTGGATCATCTTGGGGAGTGGATACCGGACGACCGGCAGCCGGTCAAGCTGCACGGAGATCTTTGGGCCGGCAACTGGCTTACAGGCGAAGAAGGGCGTCCGTATTTGATCGATCCTGCCTGCTGGTACGGGGACTATGAATTTGATCTTGCTTTTACCCGGCTGTTTGGAGGTTTTTCTGAACGGACGTATGAGGCTTATGAGACTGTTCAGCCGATCGAAGCTGAATTTGAAGAGCGGATGCCTCTCTATCAGCTATATTATTTGCTTGTCCATTTAAATGTATTTGGAGAAATGTACGGGACCCAGGTGGACAGGGTGCTTGCATTATACAGCAGAAGCCGCTGAGCCGGACCTTTCTTTTGGAAAGGTCTTTTTTTATGCCTCTACAATGTCTATTTTCCGGATTTTTGGGCAGGTTGAGAGTGCAGAAAAACGGGAATAAAACTTTGGACGTGATCATAAGGTTTTGACAGAGAGGGGCTTTTTGGAGTGAGAGACACACATATTGCGGTTATTGGGGCGGGCCCCGGAGGACTTACCGCTGCCATGCTGCTGCAAAGCCAGGGGTTTCAAGTAAGTTTGTTTGAAAAAGATGACAAAGTAGGTGGTCGTACATCCCATGTGGATGTAGATGGTTATCGTTTTGATAAAGGTCCAACATTTTTAAGTATGCCGCATATCGTCGAGGAAATTTTCTCAGCGACCGGGAGGGATCTGGCGCACTATATTTCCTGGAACTATCTGGACCCAATGTATGAATTGTTCTTTGAGAATTCGAGCTTCCGGCCGACCTCCAATAAACAGGAAATGAAACGGAGGATCGCTGCTTCCTTTCCTGGTGACGAAAAGGGATACGACCGCTTTATGCATGACCTGGGGAAACGGTGGGAGGCGCTTCTGCCGGTGCTTAAGCACGAGCACGGCTCACTGCTCGACTACATGAAACCCCGGACGCTTAAAGCCCTTCCGCACCTGGCGCTTGGCAAATCGGTGTACGATGTGCTGAGCCAGTATTTTTCCGATGAGCGGCTGAAGCTTTCTTTTACCTTCCAGTCCAAATATTTGGGAATGTCGCCTTGGGACTGCCCCGGGGCATTCAGCATTCTTTCCTATATGGAGCATGAATATGGTATTGTTCACCCTACTGGGGGATTGAATCAGATACCTAAAGCAATGGCTAAGGCGTTTGAAGAGGATGGGGGCCGGCTTTACTTAAACGCGCCGGTCAGGAAAATACGGACGAAAAGACAGCAGGCTGCAGGGGTTGAGCTTGAAAATGGGGAAGTATTCGGGGCGGACGAAGTAGTGGTGAACGCAGATTTCGCCTATGCAGCTACTGAACTGTTCGACGAGCCTTTGAATAAGTGGAAAAAAGAAAAAGTGGCTGAAAAAGACTTTTCCTGCTCAGCGTTTATGCTCTACGCAGGCGTTGACGCCACTTATCCCGAAGCGGCTCATCATTCGATCGTTTTTTCCAATGACTATAAAAAAAATGTGGAAGAAATGATTCATGAAAAGATTGTTTCAGACGACCCGTCCATTTATATTCATAATCCCGCCGTGACCGACAAGACGCTCGCCCCTGCAGGAAAGTCACCAATTTATATGCTTGCCCCAGTGCCAAACAACCAGAGCGGCATCGACTGGGAAAACAACAAAGAGAGCTTTCGGGACCTGGTGCTTGACCAGGTGGAAAGCCGGTCACCGTTTAAAGGCCTCCGGGATCATATTGAAGTGGAAAAGATTTATACACCCACGGACTGGCAGATCGACAGTAATGTATACGAAGGAGCTGTGTTCAACCTCTCCCATCGCTTAAATCAAATGATGTATTTCCGTCCGCATAACAAGTTCGAAGACGTAAGGAACTGTTGGCTGGTGGGAGGAGGAACGCATCCTGGCAGCGGCCTGCCGACAATTATCGTATCCGGCAGAATCACTGCCCAGGCACTAACGGCTAAATACGCCAGGGAGCGGGCGCAATGAAAAATATTATTGTTGGAAGCGGCATTGGCGGGCTGGTAACAGCACTCTATTTAACGCAGGCGGGTGAGGAAGTAACAATAGTGGAAAAGGACAAAGAAGCCGGCGGAAGAATCAAATGGGTGAAGCAGGATGGATTTAAAATTGATGAAGGACCAACCATTGTACTGCTGCCGGAGACAATTAAAGCGATACTAGCTGAAGCGGGGATGAACCCGGAAGTCCTGGAGATGGAGCGGATTGATCCACTGTATCGGATGGTTTTTGCTGATGACACGGAATTTTATAAATGGAGTGATCCCGACAAGCAGAAAAATGAGATGGCTCGTGTTTTCCCTGGAGAAGAAGAAAACTTTGAAAGATTTATACGGGATATGAAGAAGAATTTCCTGCAGGGAGAAAAAGATTTTTTATCCCGTTCATTTATGCGTAAACGGGAATTTTTCACTGCGGGTAACATCCGTTCTCTGTGGCAGATGAAAGCCTATCAGCCGGTTAGATCCCAGGTGGCGGATTATTTTGAAGATGCCAGGCTCAGGGATGCGTATTCGCTTCAGACTCTTTATATTGGCGGAAATCCTGCCACTACCCCCGGTATTTACTCTCTGGTTTCCTTCAGTGAGCAGTATCACGGCATCTGGTATATCCGGGGAGGATATGCCACACTGATCGAAAAAATCAGGCAAGAACTTGAACGGCGCGGAGTAATATTTCGATTTGAAGAGACAGCACTAAGCATTCAGGCGAAAGAAAAGACGTTCACCGCCTTAAAAACGAATAAGCGGGTAGAGCCGGCAGAGCGGCTGATTTGTAATTGTGAACTGCCGGCAGCAGAACAGCTGGTGGAAAAGAAACCACAAAAAAAATACACTTCTTCATCAGGATGCTTGCTAATTTATTTAGGATTAGACAAAATATATACAAAGGCTTCTATACACCAATTTTTCATGGGAAATAATTTTGATCATCAAATGAAGCAGGTTTTTGACACGAAAGAATTACCGGAAGACCCGAGTATTTATGCATTCCACCCGTCTTTAATAGACTCTACCCTCGCCCCGGAAGGTAAGAGTGTGCTGTATCTACTTGTTCCCGTACCATCAGGAAATAACATCGACTGGGAGGTGCAGGACGAGTTTATTCAGTCTATTTTAGAAGCGGTCGAAAATAAAGGATTCCCGCACCTGCGTTCTTCGATTCAGTGGATGCAGGTTCGAACGCCTAAGGATGCTGAAAGATACGGGTTGTATGAAGGAGGAAGCTTCGGAATTGCACCAGGTTTTACTCAATCAGGTGCATTCCGGCCGCAGCTTAAGCCGTTTTCGTACAACAACGTATACGCGGTAGGCGCTTCGACGCACCCTGGTGGCGGTGTGCCGATTGTCATGCAGGGAGCAAAATTGTTAGCAGAGCATCTTAAGGTAGGAAGAAAGCAGGATGTTTTCTGATATACACCCGGCAGGGGACCAGCCATCGCTTGGCTTCTGAAATGCGGGAGAGGGGATGAGAAGTATGAAACCAACGTTAGAAAAAGCATACGAGGAATGCCATCGTATCATCACAATGCACAGCAAAACTTTTTCGAAGGCATTTGATATTCTGCCTCTTAAAAAAAGACAGGGTGTATGGGCCGTTTACGCTTTTTGCCGCACGGTAGATGATATTGTGGATGAAGGAGAAAACCCGGAACAGGAATTAAAAGAATTTGAAACTATGTTTCACCAGTTCCTGCGTGATCCCTTTTACCAACCATCGCTGCAATGGATTGCACTTAGGGACACGTTCGAACGGTTCGATATGGAAGTACAGCCTTTTCTGGATATGATTCAGGGGCAGTATATGGATTTGGAAAAATTTTTTTATTACACATTGGAAGAAGTTGAAGGGTATTCCTATTATGTAGCAGGAACTGTGGGGCTGATGCTTCTGCCTATCCTTTCTCCGGAGCGGTTTGAGCATCTGAAGCCGGGGGCCGTTGCTCTTGGAAAGGCGATGCAGCTGACAAATATTCTGCGGGATGTTGGAGAAGACCTGGATAGGGGGCGCGTTTATTTCCCTGTAGAAATACTGGAAAAGCATGGATATACTAAGAAGGAGCTTTACCAGCACCGTCTGGATTCGTCATTTGTACAGGCATGGGAAGAAACCGCCGCTAGGGCAGAGGAGCTTTATGCAGAAGCACTCGAATCAATTGATCAGTACCCAAAGGATGCCAGATATCCTGTTAAGGGAGCTGCCTATATGTATCAGGCAATTTTAGAGTCGGTACGAAAAAATAATTATCAGGTTTTCAAAGAGCGGGCTTACGTTTCTAAACGGGATAAATGGAGCATCTTAAAGAGAATTTCTTCCTAAGATACAATGCAGGTGAATATTTAAATGTAAACCGCGGGATGCTATTATATCCGGCGGTTTTATTCTGCCTATACATAGTGGCAGCAGGGGTAATCCAGATTTAGCCAGGGATCTTCGTAACGCTGCTGCCTGGAGCGAGCGCTTTCAGCAGAAGGAACAATCTGATATCGAAGAAGAACAGACGGCGGAAACGATTCACCGTATATTTCATGATTTGGATGTTTTTTATAACGGGCATGGGAAAAAGCCATTCGGCGTTACGCACGTAGACAACGGCGAGCATGCAGAAAAGGTCGATATATGACCGGTAAATATAGAAAACCACCGGGCGCCCGGTGGTTTAGCTATTTTTAGAAGCTCTTTTGCTTTCTCTGCGGAAAGAAAGTTTAGTTATTGCCTTTGCTGTTTGGGTCCCGCTGATTTTTTCCTTCTTCCTGCGGCTCAATGTCCGCTTGATCGTCTTTTCGTTTTATTTTTTCCTCGGGAGATTCCTGGATGTTTTGGTTGGCACTGTTCTCAGAATCAGAGTTATTGGAATCATCAGAGGAAGAATTAGAAGAAGATACCTGCTCTGCACCCTGTTTTGCCTGATCTTTTACTCCTTCGAGCTCCTGCTCTGCCTCTTTGGCGGTATCGGCTACGTCCTTCAGCTCATCGCCGGCCTCTTTTGCCGTGGACACCACGCCTTCGGAATCTTTTTTCACCTGCTGAATCTGTTCGATGATGTCTTTGCCGTAATCATTATAAATCTCCTGCAGCTGGGTCGTCGCCTGCTTGGCAAGCTCCACAGTGCGCTGGAAACGGCTTTTCAGTTCGTCCGTATCAATTTCCTGGTTCGCTTTATTTACTTTATCCTTGATGCCTTCGCTGCTCCCGCTCTGGCTGGTGCTTCCGGAGCTTTTCGTATACCAGTAAACCCCGCCTCCGATAGCTGCGGCTGAAAGCGCGATAATTGGAAGTGTCTTCTTGCTGGAAGTGTTACCCATGATATCTACTCCTTTTCGATTTTAAATAGGCTAGCCTGTAAGAAAAGGCTGTTAATAATTAACTGTGCTGGGCAAAGCCCCATCTGGTTACCGGGAACTCCTTTAAGTTCAGATTTCGATGCTAACTTCACCGGCAGCGGTCCAGGGAATTAAAAAAGAGTCAGCAAAGAAAAAGCTTTCTTCTGCTGGCTCATGGGTTAGCTTATTATCCAACCATTACCGCCGCGCCTGATATACCAATTAAGAATGAACTATAAACATATATCCTTTATGCTTGTTCATTAAACATTTCCTCAAAAACATCTGGATCGCCGCTTTTGATATTTTTTCAATACGTGCCTGCTGAGCCTGCTTTTTTGTACGGGTGAAAGCAAGGCCTTCGCCAAGCGTTCCAAGCAAATTTTCATACGTGCTCCAGATGCCCAGTCAGGACATTCCGGCCAACAAAAGCGTTCTTATTATCTTTGGAAAGCTGCTGATTAATATAAATGCTTCTGTTTTTTCTGAGTGCCTGTAAGTAAATTCCTGGGTGGACAGGCCACCAAAAGAATAATCATTATTGTCAGCCGTAAAATTAAATTTTATTCTCATCTCTTTTTACCTTCAATCTATATAAATAAACGTCCAGGCTAGGCTTGAAGAATTTGTAAAAAAAGCACCCTCAAGCTTTTATCTGCTTAAAGGCGCCTGGTTTATATGCAAAGCTAATTGCAATAATACTGAATAGAATTTTAATTATTTAACGTTCTTTTGCTGTTTCATCTTCTATTTTCGGACTGGATAAAAACCAGCCGCTAACTGCGATCACAACGAGAATGATATAGAAGGAAGCCTTCCAAAGCGGCGAATGGGAGAAAGCTTCCGGAATGATGTGCAGTGCCGGATGACTCAAAGCATAGACGGCAAGCTTTACCCCAACCCAGCCAACGATAACAAAGGCAGTAATTTCGAGGCCAGGGCGTTTTTCCAGCAGGATAACAAACTTACCGGCAGCAAAACGCATAATAACAACCCCGATCAATCCACCGAATAAAATAACCGCGAAGATTCCACCATCAAGGCCTCCAATAGACGGGAGACCGGAGGCAGGCAGGGTAATAGCAAGAGCGACACCAGCAAGAATCGAATCGACGGCAAACGCAATATCCGCAAGCTCTACCTTTAAAACAGTTTTCCAGAAGCCGGGCGACTTAGTTTTGTTCGTTACAGCAACCTCGCTTTGGTGCTGGTGGTGGCGGACCATATGCCTGATAATATGGTTAATGGCAATGTATAGAAGATAAGCGGCCCCGATCGCCTGCACCTGCCAGACACCCGCCAAAAAGCTGATGATAAAAAGTGATCCGAAGCGAAATAAAAAAGCGCCGAACAACCCGTAAAACAAGGCCTTTTTCCGCTGTTTTTCAGGAAGGTCCTTCACCATTACTGCCAATACCATCGCGTTATCTGCTGCCAGCACGCCTTCAAGCAAAACCAGAATGACCAGCACCCAACTGTATTCCATTAATAAACTTGCATCCATTCCTTTTCTCCCCTTATAAGAAAAGGCATAATAATAGCCTTTTCCCTGAATGATCCGAAGGAAAAGGCGTAAAAAAACCTTTTCCTCCCCGTAACTGTTACGAAGAAGAAAAGGTCTCGCTTATAGTTTGATAACTACCATCAGCACCGGGGCGCTAAAGCCCGTCATGACGATGCGGATGCAGGAAAGCTACTCCCCTTTTAATCTATACTAATCATATTCCGAAGCAAGCACAAAGTCAATCTTTATTAAAAATGTAGAGAGGAAGCTGGAAAAACGCTTTTGAAATCGAAAGATAGAGTCTATATACTATTGATAAAGCACATATTCCGTATGAAGATAAAGGAGAAGGATATGCCGGATTCAAGAAAAAATCTACGCTACTATTTTGAAATTCAACCACTGCATGGGACCTTTTTTATTTATCAGATGGATAGCGTTACCGTGAACAGCGCGGAAGGGAGTATGGCGATCTATGATCTTTCCGGAGGGGGCATGCGTTTTTTCTCCCGTTTGAACCTGCCAGTCACTGACCGTGTGCTTTTAACCTTTTCCTTTCGCGCGCTCCATAAACATTTCACTCTTCACGGATGTATAAAGCGGAAAGAAAAACAAAGCGAAGGCTATATGTATGGAGCCTTTTTTCCGGATGAAGTCAATGATCAAAAAAATGAGCTGGTGTGGACGGTGCACCAGTTAAACCTTGCGCATAAAGAGCGCCAAAATTAAAAACTTATAATTTTCACCTGCAACACATGTCAGTAGTGGAGGAGGAGAAGTATGAATAACGATTTATTAAAAGAGCTGCTGCTGATCGCCCGCATTGCTGCTAAGGAAGAAGGGACGATTTCCCCGGACGACTCCAATGAAGAAGCCCACTTTGATTATTTGATCCAAGAAGCAATGCTTGAAGCCGAAAAAGTTACAGATGAAAAAGATGAAAAGGTGGAATATATAGATCCGGTAGTGACAGAAAAGGGTAACCAATTTATAGATATATAATTCGGACTGGAAGATAGAAGGCCCCCGGCGCTGAAGCCGGGGGCCTTCTGTACAAGTGAATTTTTACTTAGCTGCCATTCCGCCGTCGATACGATACTGGGAACCGCTAATAAAGTTGGATTCATCAGAAGCAAGAAATAATGCAAGGTTTGCGATATCCTCAGATTCTCCGTAGCGGTTCATTGGTATCGCCTGCTCCTGCTCGGTGCGGGCGGATTCCGCATCGTCCGGGTTAAATCCTTTCTCGAGTGAACGCATCATCCGGGTGTTTACCGGCGATGGGTGAATGGAGTTAACACGAACGTTGGAGTCGGCTACTTCGAGAGCCGCTGTTTTGGTCAGTCCCACTACACCGTGCTTGGAGGTGGTATACGGACTAACGCCCGGGGACCCCATCAACCCTGCAACAGAGGAAGTGTTTATGATGCTGCCACTGTTTTGCTTCGCCATGACGGGCATCACGTATTTTAATCCGAGGAAGCTCCCTAATACGTTGACGTTCATTACCTTCATGAAATCGTCAGCGCTCTGCTCTGGAATAGGAGCCACTTTGCCTTCGATGCCTGCGTTGTTAAAAAAGACATCTACTGTTCCAAACTGTTTCACTGTTTGATCTACATAATTTTTTACGTCATCTTCATTCGTAACATCGGCCACTGTCGTTTCTACAGGGCCATATTCATCGAGTTCAGCTTTAACGCTGTCCAACGATTCCTGATTCATATCCACGAGCATGACATTGGCGCCTTCTAGAAGGAATTTCTTAGCCGCAGCTTTACCAATACCCCCCGCGCCTCCAGTTATTATAGATGTGTAACCTTCAAGTCTTTTCATGAGAAAAGCACCCCTTCCATATGAGGGTCTATTTATAATAAGTGTGGCATCCGTAACTTTTCCCTGTGACTAAAGAATTAAAACAAAGAAGAAGAGGGAGTAGGGCATACTGCCTGCAAGCATGTGCCGGACACATGCTTTTAAAATCAATGGTTAGTATTAAAGGTGCGTGGAAGGGCGTCCAACGGCTGGGCCTGCGGTTTGGCGAAATAGTAGCCCTGAAACAATTCGTACCCCATTTCTGCTAAATAGTCGGCGTCTTCTTTACGTTCAATTCCCTCGGCAAGCGGCTGAGAACCAGTATGGGCAGTGACCTGGAGTAATGCCGCCGCAACTTTTTGCTTTTCGTGATCCCTGCTTACTCCGTCAGAATACTCTCTGGCCAGTTTCACAATATCCGGCTCAAGGTAGGAAAGCTTTTTGAGATCATTGGCCCCGGTGCCGACATCATCGAGGGCGTATTTAAAGCCATGCTTCCGGTAATAGTTAAGAATCGCTTTTAAATGCTCAATGTCCTGGACTTCATCGCTTTCTACAACCTCGAAAACGACATTTTCCGGCGCGATTCCCTTTTCATTTATCAGGCGGATCGTGGTTGATAAGCAGTGCTCGGGTACATAAATAGCAGTTGGAATAAAATTGATGAAAATCAGCTTATCTTTAATGGTGGCTGCATTTTTAACAGAAGCCATGCGGCAGACACGGTCAAGCGCAAACAGGCGGTTGCGGACACGGGCTGCTTCAAGCAGAAAAAATGGGGCAATCGTGCTTCCGTCTGCTCCTTTTCCGCGGGAAAGGAGTTCGTGGCCGACAATAGTATAGCTTCCGGATTTGGGCTGGACAATAGGCTGGTAGTGCGACTGGATTTGCTCCTGATCGATAATGTCGTCGATCCAGGCTGCTTCTTTATGATCATGAAGTGAACGGAGGGGCTGCCTGGCTGCTGTGTTCTCCAGCGGAGCATCTTTTGTGGCCCGGTAGACAAAAATCTCGTTGGGATTGTAATGCACCTCCAGGTAATCGAGTAAATCAAAAGCAATAGTTTCTTCCATCCATGCCATATGGTCATCTAATTGCTGCCACTGGTGGTTCTTGTGTTCAGCAAAATAAGGATTAAGAATGGCAGGTGACTGCCCGTTTTCGAAAATAAAAGTATAGCCCTGCTGTCCGGGCATACAAATGTCGCAACCGTTTTTCATACGTAGCCTCCAAATTGATGTAGTTTTTATAATAATATCGGTTTATAAGCTGGATATTCAAGTGAGCAATGAGAAGGCAGCATTAACACGGGCCGAGACGAAACCAGCCTGAAGTTTTTGAATGAGACACCTATGTTTAAACCTTCCCGTGAACGGTAACTAATTTAAAGTGATCATTGTCAGGAAGCTGGATCACTTCAGATGAAGTATGGCAGCCAGTAAAGTTAAATACGACTGTTAAGAACCTTTATAAAGGAGGAAACCGATAATGATAAACTTAAAGCAGGAAGGAAAACTTGGCTTTGGAACAGCGCCGCTTGGGAATATGTACCGCGAAATTCCGGAGGAGGAAGCTATAGAGACAATTGAAGCAGCCTGGGAGCACGGCATCCGTTACTTCGACACCGCGCCTTTTTACGGAGCAGGGCTTGCGGAGCTGCGTACAGGAAAAGCCTTAGCTAAGCATAATCGCGACGATTATGTATTAAGTACAAAAGTCGGCCGGTACATTTTAGACGAAACAGAAGAAAAAGAAGGGCTGTTTGCCAATGGCCGCAAAAACAAAGTTATTGATGATTATACTGCAGAAGGTACACGCCGGTCGATTGAGCAGAGCCTGGAGCGTCTGCAGATGGATCGACTCGACTTTGTATATGTGCATGATATTTCCCCGGATTTTCAGGGAGACGAATGGCTTGCCAAATTTGAGGAAGCAAGAACAGGCGCCTTCCGTGAACTGACTAAACTTCGCGAAGAGGGAGTCATCCAATCCTGGGGGATCGGAGTAAACCGCACAGAACCAATCGAACTTGCCCTTGACCTTGAAAATTCCAATCCGGATATCAGTCTGCAGGCAACACGATACACGCTGCTTAACCATGAGCACGCCCTGCAGCGCTTAATGCCGGCGGCTGAAAAACAGAATGTCAGCATTATTGTTGGTGCGCCATTTGGTTCAGGTGTTCTGGCTGGCGGCTCGACGTACGAATATTCGGATATTCCGCCTGAAATTGCTTCCCGTGTCGAGCAAATGAAGACTATTGCCGAGCGCCACAATGTCAGCTTAATTGCAGCCTCCCTGCAATTTTCAGCGGCCCATCCCGCAGTGGCAGCTGTAATACCTGGAGCAAGCCGCCCACAGCGGATTCAGGACAACCTTGAAGCATTAAACGCTAATATTCCGGCTGGGTTCTGGCAGGAGCTGCGCCAAGAAAGATTGGTGTCGCCCGAAGCGCCGCTTCCTATCAAAGAATAAAAACCGACTAATCGAAGCCGCCGTCCCTGGATTCAGGAACGGCGGCTTTTTTATCCAATAGGAAACTAAATAAAACTGTCTGGGCTTACTGGACAATAAGTGTAGCGGTCATGTCCGCATGGCCTTCGCCGCAAGGCACGCTACAGTAAATGTTATATCTCCCCGGCTCTTCTGGCGTGAACGTTGCTTCGCCTTCGCCTTGAATATCTATGTCAAAGTTGTCGATGGCAAGGCCGTGACCGCCTTCCTGGCTCGTTAAGCTGACGTTTACAGGCTCACCGGCGTCAACCGTATATTCTTCCTGATCGAACTCGAAGTCAGTAGCGGTAACATCCATGGTTTGAGCCTCGGCATTTTCACTGGTGCTTTCGGATCCATTGCCTCCATCACTGCCGCCGCACCCGGAAAGAAAAACAGTTAAGCCAAGAAAAAGTGTTGGTACGGAAAACTTCATCGTAAAATCTCCTTTCAACATTAACATACTGGTATTACTCGAAAAGGCCAGAAGAAAAGAGTCCTGCAGCTGGGTTCAAATAGGTAACTGCCTTCTCAATTATTGTAAAGTAAAATCATAGTAGAAGACAAAAACTTCCTCGAAAATAAGAACAATTATTTGGAAATAACGGAATATTTGTTATTTTAAAGTCGAAAAAGTAGATTTAAAGACTTGATACCTTTATACTATCTGTAGTTTCATTAGTTTATATAAATGTATTTTTAGGAGGAGTTACTTATGGCGAAAACAGTCTGGACAGTCGACCCCGTGCACAGTGAAATTGGCTTTTCGGTAAAGCACATGATGATCTCAAGAGCGAAGGGCACGTTTGATCAATTTGACGCAACGTTAAAAGTGGATGTGGAAGACTTAACAGATGCAGAAATTGAAGTGGTGATTGATGTAGCAAGCATTAATACCAGTGATGAAAATCGTGATGGCCATTTACGGTCTGCGGATTTCTTTGATGCTGAAAACTATCCTAAAATGACATTTGTCGGCAAGGAAGTTAAAAAAACAGGTGAAAGCGAATATGATGTGACAGGCGATCTTACGATTAAAGGCACGACGAAAGAGGTTACCTTAGACGTCACGTTTGAGGGCCAAAGCAAAGATCCGATGAGCGGAAATATGGTAGCCGGGTTCAGCGGCCAAACTACTGTCAACCGTAAAGAATTTGGCTTAACCTGGAACGCTACACTTGAAACGGGCGGCGTGCTCGTTGGCGAAGACGTGAAAATTAATATTGAGATGGAATTGCACAAGCAGGATTAAAGTTAGAACAGAAAGTACATGTGTTATAAAAATAAAGGACTTTTAGACATCTCTCCAGGAGGTCTAAAAGTCCTTTTATTGTGGATGAATATCATCCTCCGGTTTAAGAGGGGGCTTATCCGTAGGCGCCGGCAGCTAGTAAAACCAGTGCAAAAAAGACTGCCAGGCCGACAGCAAGTCCAAAATACAATTTGATAAAATTCCACATAGGCTCAGTCGCTCCTTTCAAAGAGAGAAGAGGGTACTGATGATAAAACTGGAAAGTACGCTTAAAACTAAATATATAAAAAAGAAAAAGCGCCTGTATGTAAAATTAACAATAACAAAAAGAGCATTCCCTGCCCAGTAAAAGCGGGAAGGCTCTTTTTAATGCAGAAGAAGCGGAGGCTATGAGTGGAAAACCGGCTCAATCGTATACCTGTAAACTTCAAAATGCAGCAAATCAAGATATATAGAGGCCAGTTTATCTTTTTTTGTTATGGAGAGGTCTGCTTAAATCCCCGAGATCTGTAACTTCTTTGTTATTGCCTTCTCGTATTTCTTTGCGATACTTATCAAGACGTGCTTGTTTTTCATCCAGCTCGGCCAGTACTTTTGGACAATCTGTACTATTTTTCTTTTTCATTTCAAGCCCCTCTTTCTAAAAGTTATCATTTAAATTAGTATGTTAGATTTTTATTTCTTTTACAATAGGTATTTAGATGAAATGTGGTTTATATGTTTAAAAATGGTAAATTATAAGCGTGAACTTTTAAGTTGCAGGTTTGAAAACAAATGTTGGTCATAGAAGTAAATATTGGAAATTATATCCAATATCATCCGCCTGATGATTTTGTGGGTCAGGCCACGCGGTAGGCGTCATACACGCTTTCCAGGGTCGCGCCCGCCCGGGCGCGCTGATAAATATCCGCGATCTCTCGTCGCCGGTGGTCCAGATGACTGGCATGAAAGGCTTCGCTGATGGTGCCGGTAAATGCCCAGGCAAGCAGGAGCCAGGCCGTTTGAAGGAGAAGCAGATAGCGTCGGATGGCCGGGGCGCTCCGCAACCGGTATCCGCCCATCGACAGCTTGCCCTTGGCTTCCTGGAAAAAGGTTTCAATCGCCCACCGGTGCTGATACCAGGATAAGACGTCCGCCGCGGTCATCGAGGGGTCGGTGGAAAAGAAAAACCGGTACGCTTCGTGGGAAGCAGAAGCCCGGGAACCAACGACCACGCCCGAGAGGCCACTTTTCAACCGGCCCTGAAACCGAACCATTTCATAGGTGGTGGTCCGGACGGTCACAAGGTCCGGCTTTTCCACCTGCCGGGCCCGCTGGGCCCAGTCTTTGGCTGGTAACGGCATGGGGGCCGTGTCGAGCACGCGATTGCTTTTGATGGCACCGATAAAATGCCAGCCCCGGTCCCGGACGGTACGGATCAGTTTTTCCGATGCGTACCAGCTGTCGGCCAGGACATAGACGGGACGATCGCCCACGTCGATGGTGCGAAGCTGCTGAAGGGCCAGATCGATTTTACTGGGCCCGTGTTCTTTGTCATATCGCTCGATATGATAGGGATACAGGCGCTCGTTCGTGCCTGCCATGATGGTGAGCCATTGATGCCCGTAAACGGTGGCCCCAGTCTGATGATCAAAATGGTACCCACCGTCGTCGATCGGGTGGTGCGCCTGGGACGAAGGCTTCGATTTGGGAACGACGGTATCATCGATGGCGATCAGCACCGGGTTGGCGGAGGACGCCTGCCGCCGGAGGTGCTGCAGCACCGAGCGCTGGAGCTTGCGCTCCAGGGCATGGTCGTCCACCCGGGATGTGCGAAAAAACCGGGTCACCGACGAATGGTGGGCGTGATGATTGGCGGCTTCCTGAAGGGCCTTCGCGCTCCCGTTGCGATGCTCCCGGGTCCAGCCTTCCAGCAGCTTTTGCATATGCCGGGCAGCCGGGGCGGACATAAAGAACCGAAGGTTCCATTGATCAAAGGCGTTGGCGATGCAGGAGGAATGTGATACGGTAGACATGAGGCAGAATCCTTTCTCGATGGTGTTTTGGTCGATGTCATCGTACCGTATCAACGGGGGTTCTGTCTCTTTTTCATTGGTAATGGAAATAATTGTTAGTAAACCTGCAACATAAGAGGCGTGAACATAAAAATGAAGAAATTAATGGAAGGCCACGGCCCCCTAAACAGTTTGTGGTGCTCACGTTCGTTTATCAGGACAAAAGAAAGCAGCGCCCCAACTGAAATTAGGGACGCTGCCTGATTTTTAACTGCTTTGTTGGGTTTCACGATCATCATCAAGCACGGTTTCTGCAATGTTTACAGCATGGTCGCCGATACGCTCTAAATTGCTCAGCATATCAACAAAAACGATGCCCGCAGAGCCGGAGCACTGTCCTTCATTGAGACGCATAATGTGCTTTTTGCGCAGTTGCCGTTCCATTCGGTCAATGTCTTCTTCCTGAGTCAGTACCCGCCCGGCGATTTCCCGGTCGTCCTTCTCGAGTGCTTCAATGGACCGGGAAAATGTGCTTGTGGTTAATTCGTACATCTCATTTAAGTCCTTGTAGGCTTCCGGCGAAAGTGTCACTTTGTTCGATACCTGGTAATCAACGAGTTCCATTAAGTTTTCCACGTGGTCGCTCACGCGTTCAATGTCGCGCGTAGTATCCATCAGAACAGAATGCTGGCGTGAGCTTTCAGAAGAAAGAGATCTTGAAGAAATACCTGTTAAATAATTAGTAATGTTTTTGTCCAGGTTATTGGCGGCTTCTTCGTAGCGGACGATTTTTTCCGCAGCCTTTTTATTTTGGGTCCCTACATACGTTTCGCTCTGCTTCAGCCCTTTTTCTGCATACTCAGCCATACGGAGTGTTTCCAGCTTCGCCTGGTCGAGGGCGATGGATGGCGACTGTTGAATAAAGAGCGGGTCAAGGTGCTTTGTTTGATAATCTATCTCCTCTTCGCGGCTTGGCACCAGCTTAGTGACAATGTACGCCAGGATTCCGACAAAAGGCAGCTGAATCAATACGTTGGCCAGGTTAAATATACCGTGGGCAAACGCGATTGTCATGGGCGGATTCAGCTGCAGGGCGCCCTGAAGATAGCTGATAAAGGCAGTGTATGGAACGAGCAGTATCAGCACAATTGCTGCCCCGAGCATGTTGAAGATCACGTGCACCATCGCTGCCCGCTTGGCCGCCACCGAAGCTCCGATGGCCGCAATTACTGCGGTTATGGTGGTTCCGATATTGTCACCAAACAGGATTGGCAGGGCAGCTTCTAGCGGAATGGCCCCCTGGCTGAACAGCTCCTGAAGCAGGCCGATTGTTGCTGAAGAACTTTGCAGGCCGACGGTAAAGAGGACGCCGACAAGGACACCAAGCAACGGATTTTCACTCATACTGATGGTTAAGTCGTTAAAGGCCGGAAGATTCTCTAAGGGCGCTACTCCTTCGCCCATCAAAGTTAAGCCATAAAACAAGGCACCAAAGCCAAACAAGGTCTGGCCAATGTTGTTCGTTTTTTTATTTTTAAAGAAAAAGATCAGTACTGTTCCTAGAAATAGAATCGGAAGAGCGTAAGCTTCCAAATCAATTCCGATAATAAAAGCCGTCACCGTAGTACCGATGTTTGCTCCCATAATGACACCTATGGCCTGCCGCAGTGTCATAAATCCTGCGCTGACCAGCCCTACAGTTAAAACAGTGGTGCTTGAACTCGACTGAATAAGAATCGTAACTACCGCACCTGTGAGCACACCTAAAAACGGGTTGCTTGTAAATTTATCCAACAGGTTCCGGAGTCCGTCACCGGCAATCTTCTGCAGGCCATCCCCCATAAACTTGATACCAAACAGAAAGATTCCTAAGCCACCGAGAAATGTAAACAAAAGCGATTGTATATCCAAAACAATGATTCCTCCCCTTGAAGTCTATCGAACACGGGACACTGCAATACCCTCTATAGTTTTAAAGGATAATCACCTGTAATGTAAATAAAGGAATTATTAAGATTTTGTAAAGGCGGGGAGGGGGAGGGACCGTCAATAATTTTGTGTAAACGGCTGTCCTTTTCCAGCCTTGAAGTTAACCCTGCCGTTGAAACATATCTTCCAATTGATGTTGGGCCTGGGCGAAGCCCAGGTGGCAGCGGGTGGAAAACTTTTGATTGTAGGCATCAAA
>NZ_NPFA01000020.1 GCF_002265875.1 Marinococcus halophilus | reverse complement strand
CGCCCAGGCGGGCGCGACCCTGGAAAGCGTGTATGACGCTTACCGCGTGGCCTGACCCGCAAAGCCATCGGTTGGATGATATTGTCGATGATTTCCAATATTTAAATCCATGACCAACAATTGTTTTCAAAACTGCAACATAAGAATTACAAATAACCAGTTGTTTGTTATTTCCATTTCGTCTATATCCCATATTGGCAGATAAACATGCACGAAATTATAATCTTCTTCGTGAAGTTTATATTTCATGATCAATGTATTGTGATGTTGACGCACAAACGGGCATCGTCCATTACCTGCCCAGTAGCTAGGGCGATTCTTTCCACTAAACGCCGATTCACCAGGATGGTTAATCCACATCGTAGTATTTTCTACACCAAGAGAGATGTTCATCACATGCTGTTGATGCCCCTTTTCATAGGGGGAAAGATTAATCGTACTTGCTAAAGAATAGGGTTTGGTTTTGTAAACATATGAGTAAATGTTTTTGATACCTTGAGTGTACTCAGCTAAGACAGCTTGTTTTTCGTTTAAATGAACAATGTCTTGCATGGCTGGAGGTGTATATTCAGATAGGCAGAACCAAACTGGCGCTCGAAGAGAATGATTAAAGTAACCTTCTCCCCATAGCATGAATGAAATATTGGCAACTTCACTATTTTCCATTGCTTTCAAATCATGTTCATATACTCTTCCATACGTTGAAACCATTGTTTTCCCATGAATATTTATCGCAATAATTTTAAATGTTTTGTCTAACGCTTGTTTTGCCAAATGCTGAATTTCTTTATCTGGAGCAGCTTCGTAAAGGGTATAAAAACCAATTAAATCAATTGGAAGATATGTCGTTGAATTCCACTCTGCAAAGCCGTACTCGAAAAAGTTTTCAAACCAGTGTAACAAACGGCTCTTACCTAGCACGTACTGTTCCTCTCCCAAACGTTTACTCACATTAAAGACATCTTGGGTAAATGCATAGCCCGCAAAATATTGAGACACATGGAATAAAAACGCATGATTTTCACTGAAATACCACATGGCATCGTTTCCGGGTTCGTCGATCCAGTATCGAAAATCTAACGCTAGTGCTTTTATTTCTTCCTGTAGAGGAACCGCCAAAAGATGACGTTTCTTTAAGTATATGGCCATTAATGGTGCTAAACGAAAATCGGCACAATCTTCTTTTTGTTCAATTTCTTGAAAGCAGCTCCTTAAAGCTTGTTCTGTTTGTTCATCGCAATATTCATAGAACATTAGTCGCGCGATACCTACATTTATATCTGCTTGATTTAAATTCGCAAAATAGCTCAATGCCTCGGTTTTTCTTGTTTCTAAATCTTCTTCCATATTTAAAGGAGATGGTTGTTCTAAAAGAAGAGAAACTGTTAGTGTTCTGTAAACATAGACATCATCTGAAATTTTGAGGCCAAAAGAAAACTCGTTTACTCCAGATAAGTTATATTCTGCGATGTCTCCCAAATTAATATTGTTTTCTTCATTTAACTCAATATAAAACTCTGGGAAGGAGCGTTCACTTGTGAAAATGGGATTGATTAATTTATTTTTGTTAATTTGTACATGCATGTGTGGTTCTAAACGCTCACCCAAATGAGCTGGAGCTTTAAGGGTTAATTTGTCCGTTTTATAAATATCTTTCTCAAAATAAAGATTGTCTAAAAAGTTTTCTGCTTGTTCGACAGCGATGGGATCTTCATTGATAGGTATATAACTTTCAATATCTTCTTTTCCTAAATAAATGAACTCAAAATAATAATTCACGTCACGTTCTGCCATATCCTCGAGTTTAATAACGATCTCATTCTCTCCTGCTTGCAAAGACAAATGAATATTCTGAGTCGAAGGAATGTTTCTAGTGAATGGTGAAAAAGCAACTTGGTGTTCTTTATTCACCCAAATATCGATGCTCCCACAAGTTGTTAATTGAAACGGAAGTGTTTGATTTTTTTTAACTTTGATAAATGTTTTTGCATTTGTTTCCAAAATATGAGGAGTGGTAATAAAAGAAGAAAAGTCAAATCGATTATTCTCAAAGGGAAAATAGATATTTTGAAAATCATCTTCTTCAGGATATTCATTTTTATTTCTTTGTTGAAGGTACTGTGTACGTAAAGGATATTCGATCTGCCTATATTCTTCTGTTAAGTTAACGGGCTCAAAAAAAACAGTAGCTTGCGAATGAAAAGGTGTAACGTAAGGACCCGAATAGAGCCATCGATTTAGATAATCCCCTGATTGCAGTTGAAATTTGTACTCATTGTTCATCATAACCCTCCCAAAATACAGCCACGAACCTATTTTTGGTTAACACAAATAGGTTCGCGGATTTTTAACCATTCTTTATTTAAAATTAATTATTTCCATATACTTCTGTATAAGTTTCAGTGGTCGTCTCTATTGCGTCTTCAATAGATTGATCGTTATTTAATACACCAATAACTTCTTCACGTAACACATCTTGAGCGTTCCCCTCAGCTGTTAATTGTTTTGTATCAATTTCCCGCTTCATATAAGAAGAGACATCGGCTGAAGCATCAATCTCGTTTTGATAAATTTCAAAACTTTCATTAGCAAATTCATAATCTACTTCAGCGTCTTCAACTACTGGAAGATAGCCTCCATAATTCGCCATTTCTTCATGATTCTCTTTCTCATACAGCCAACTAATAAAGTCTTGTGTGGCTTCTTCATTTCCTGTTCCGTCAAACGCCGTAATGTAGTTTCCGCCTAAATTGGTCGCACGTGTTTCTTCTTGAGGCATATAAACAGATTGCCATTCAAAATTATTTACATTTTCAGAAAAATCTTGTAATTGCCAATTTCCAGACATATAAGCTGCTACTCGACCACTTTTGAACATTGAGGTAGCGTTTTCACCAGAAGTCCATACGTTTTTGGGCATGGTGCCATCATTGTTGAGGTCTACAAAATATTCTAAACCTTCTATTGTTTCTTGATTCACTTCGTATTCCCCATTATCGTTTGGTGTGATGCCCTGACTGCCGAACTGATACAACATTGTCAATAAGCGGTGCTCCGATTGATCCATGACAAAGCCATATTCCCCTTCGGTATTTTCTGTCACTTCATTGACGGAAGAGGTAAATTCCTCCCAGGTCCATACATCTTCTTCGCTTGTAGGGTATTCAACCCCGGCTTCGTCAAATAAATCTTTATTAATATACATACCTACAGCGGTTAAATCTAAAGGTAGGGCTTTGACTTCATTATCAGTCTCAATAAATAAGCTTTCATCCACATTTCTTTCGTTACCAATTTCCCCTAAATCTAGTAATTGATCATTCCAAAGTGGAGAAAAACCAGCAGTCCGAATGAGTTCGGGTGGATCTCCATCGCGAACCATGTTGGTTACTCGTGTATCCATATCTTCGTATGGTACTTCAACGACTTCAACATTAGCATCCATCTCTTCGTTATATTTTTCAGCCATGTTTGACATTGCGTTACCTTCCACATCGTCGCCGGAAACCAAAAATTCGATGGTTTCATCAGATGAACCTTCCCCAGAACTTCCTCCATTGCCACATGCAGAAATTAGTACTGTTGATGATAATAAAACAAAGACCCCTAGTTTCTTTTTCATTTGTTTCTCCCCCTTTTAGTTAAGCGCTTAACGAAATATTAAATGTAAGCGCTATTAAAATCTTATCATTTAACGAAGTAATTCTTAATTTCAGAAATAAAATGTTTCCGCTTTCATAATTGAAGTGCCTAGATCATATTTATCGCCTCAGTAACGAGCAGCGATGAAAAAATTCCTCAAGGAATATTAATTACGCTGATTTTTTGTAAACATACAGTAGATTATCGGAAGTTAATTACTTTTGTGACATTACAAAGGGTAATCTCTATGATTTGTGGCAAGGATAAAAAAAGAAAGCCCACTCTGAACTGACCTTCATCTAGTAGACAATGGAAATAAGTAAAACTCTTAAGCGGCTTGGTTCCGTTATTCTATCGGAGATCAAGCCGTCACTAAAACCACAAAAGCATCCTTCGAAGGAGTAATGTCTTTTGACGAACTTGGTGCGGGAATGATTTCTTGATCTTCTTCCATACTATAGAGAAATCTTTCGAGAACGTCTCAAGCCATATATGTAGCTTCTTCCATATCTTCTCCTTGGCTAATACCACCCGGTAGATCAGGAAATGTGATTGTAAATGCTCTGTTTTCGTTTTAGCTGTTATCAAAGATGACTGGAAACATATATTCAGCCATAAATACAAACTTCCCTCATGGTCGAAAGGAAATACGTTTATTCCGTTTCTGCTAGTACTGCAGACAGAGTCCTTTTGTGGAGAAATCACTTACACATAGTGGACAATTTTATTGATAACAACATACAATAAATACAGAAACGCTCAGATTTTTATCCTTGAAAGGAGAAAAACCATGCTAAAAGCTACTGCTATCCGAATGCGTGTGGGACAAAAAGATACCGATGACGTAAAAGAAATTGACTCGATTCATATTGAAGGAGGCCCCTCGCCAAAAGGGTGGGAGAAAAAAGAAAATCTCTACGATTTTTTAAGAGATAATCCGAACGACAAGATTTACGTTGATATTGAGCCCAACCCTGAATTGATAAAAGCTAAGGACGGGGAACAAAAATATGTAAGGTCTTCTCCTAATGATACCGAAAACGATAATCTGTTAAAATTGCCACGCGAATAAAAGTGAAAGAGCAAGCAGTTCGCAACTGCTTGCTCTTTAAACCAGGGGCTGATCCCGGGACGAATCAGTCCTCTCTTAACGGTAGCTCAAAAAAGCTGCCTTTCTTTCGTTATTGTTAAACCGCTGTAAAACCACCGTCAACAGGGACGACTGCTCCGTCAATATAATTCGATTTGTCTCCCAAAAGGAACTCCACGAGTTCCGCTACTTCTTCAGGCTACGGCATTGGCACGAATACCTTCCGAGGCGTATTTAGTGACAATGGTTTTTGTAATCCCGATGGTGGCGCGTTTGTGAGTGAGGCAATCAAACTGATGTTTTAAAATAAGAAAAACCCCCCAGTCAATATACTTGGGGGCCTGCTTTGTTCTTATTTTAGTTCATGTTAATGATTTTTTGAGCTAGTTTTTAATAGGTTACTTATTATTTTTTGACTTCAATAGTGTTTATAATCATTCCCTATATTAATTCAAAGAAGAAATATTTTTTTCCAAAACGTCGGCTACATGGAAGTAAGGATAATTTAATTCTTTGGCCACAGCGTCATGGGTGATTTGGCCATTCGCTGTGTTCAGTCCTTTACTAAGGGCTGGATGGTCATTTAATGCTTGGTAAACGCCTTTATTTGCAATATGCAGCGCATAAGGAATGGTTACATTGGTTAAAGCGATGGTGGAAGTTCTTGGGACGGCGCCGGGCATATTCGCGACGGCATAGTGGACGACGCCCTCAATGTTATACGTAGGGTTTTCGTGCGTCGTTACTTTTTCTGCTGTCTCAATGATGCCTCCCTGATCAATGGCCACATCAATAATAACGGATCCTTTGTCCATGGTTTTAATCATGTCCTTGGTGACGAGCTTGGGCGCTCGAGCTCCGGGAATAAGCACTGCTCCAATGACTAAGTCGGATGATTGAACTTCTTGAGCAATGTTTAAAGGATTACTGCTGATGGTTTGAATTTGGCCTCCGAAGGTTTCGTCAATTTCCCGAAGGCGTGCAGGGTTTAAATCGACAATGGTCACGTCGGCCCCTAAGCCATGAGCAATTCTAGCTGCATTTGTACCTACTACGCCACCGCCAATGACAGTTACTTTT
The DNA here is from genome assembly GCF_002265875.1 of Marinococcus halophilus. GTDB lineage: Bacteria > Bacillota > Bacilli > Bacillales > Marinococcaceae > Marinococcus > Marinococcus halophilus. The sequence goes on along the minus strand of NZ_NPFA01000020.1, from coordinate 29,447 downwards.
GCTTTTTTCACCCCGGGCACGCCGGACAACAAAACCCCTTTTCCTTCATAAATGCTTTCCAGGAACTGGGCTCCCACTTGGGCGGCCATTCGTCCAGCTACTTCACTCATCGGTGTTAATAAAGGAAGTGCCCCATTTTCTTGTACAGTTTCATAGGCAATCGCTGTAACTTTATTAGCCGTTAACGCTTCTGCTAATGCGGGTTCTGCAGCGAGATGTAGATACGTAAACAAAATAAGGTTTTCACGAAAAAATTGATATTCTTGTTCAATGGGTTCCTTGACTTTCATGATCATATCAGACTGAGCCCACACTTGATGGGCCTGTGGCATTATAGTGGCCCCAGCTTGTTCGTAGTCCTGGTCCTCGAATCCGCTTCCCTGCCCCGCTTTGGTCTCAATCAAAACTTTATGGTTATTTTTCTTCAATGTCAGCACTCCGGCTGGCGTGATTGCTACTCTTTTTTCTTGGTTTTTGATCTCTTTGGGTATTCCTATAATCATACTATTGCCTCCTATTCATTAGAGTTATTCTTTTTGTAGTTTCATTTCATATGAAAAATCTTACTTGTTTGTTAAAAAGGGATATTATTAAAAACTTAATATAGGAAAAACTTTTGCGTTTCTTCACGGATGATTTTATACAAAAGCAGTAAAGCAAGTAAGTTGGGAATCATCATTAAAGCATTGGCCATATCGGCAAATGCCCATACGAGTTCCAAATTAGCGACCGTGCCTAAAAAGGTAGCGGTAAGATAAATAAACCGATACGTATTTAATAAGCGAAAATTCGTTAAGTATTCAAAACATTTTTCCCCATATACATACCACCCAACAATGGTGGAAAACCCAAAAAATATGACCGAAAAGGCCACAATATACTGGCCAAAAATCCCAAGCGTTTCCCCGAATGCTGCACTAGTTAGAGCGCCTCCGTCCAATGAAGCATTATGCGAAACACCGGAATACAGCCCCCCCGTAGGATCCCAAAATCCAGTTACAATTAACACAATCGCTGTCATACTACATACAATAATGGTGACAATAAAGGTTCCCGTCATGGCTACCAATGCTTGTTTTACCGGTGAATCGGTACGAGCGTTTCCTGCTACAAGCGCAGCGGTTCCCAGGCCCGCTTCATTGGAAAAAATCCCTCTGGCAACACCACTTTGGACCGCTTGCGTCACAGCAATACCTGTAAAACCTCCCACTGCTGAAAGGGGAGAAAACGCGTACTGAAAAATCAAACCGAAAGCAGGAAGAATCTGATCATAATGAATGATAATAATAAGCATTGCGCCGAAAATATATAAAACAGACATGATTGGCACAAAAAAGCTGGCGACTTTGCTAATTCGTTGAATGCCGCCAAAGATAATCAGAGCAGTTAAAAGGACTAATAAAGCTCCGGTAATCCAGTTAGGCACAAAGAAACTTTGATCCATAACGTCAGCGATGGTGTTAGATTGAACGCTATTTCCTATACCTAAAGCAGCAAAAGCACCGAAAAGAGCAAAAGCCAAAGCCAAAGGCATCCATTTTTTCCCCAACCCTTTTTCGATGTAATACATCGGCCCGCCTGAATATTCCCCGTATTTATTCTTGATACGAAATTTAACTGCTAATAAAGCCTCCGAATATTTCGTAGCCATCCCAAGCAATCCAACGATCCACATCCAGAAAATAGCGCCTGGTCCGCCTAACGTTAAAGCGGTAGCAACTCCAGCAATATTTCCATTGCCTATGGTGGCGGTAAGCATGGTCATAAGGGTTTTAAAATTACTAATATCTCCCTCCTGTTCTTCTTTTTCCGTAGCTTTTTCTTTGGTAAAGGCTAAACGAAAAGCATATATTAATTTATGAAATTGGACTCCTTTTAAAACAATTGTTAGGAAAACGCCTGTACCTAAGAGCAATACCAGGCTTGGCACGCCCCAAAGCACGTTGTTAATTGATTGAATAAAATCTAGCAAAGATGAACTCCTACCTTCTTTTCGACATTGTGAAGCGGTTTCATTCAAAGTATAGTAAAAGATAGTCAAAATTAGTTTGTGAATTTTTACAAAATGTGAGCGTTATCATTGTGAAAGATAATCAAAATGAAGGCGATTTCATACATAGGCCTTTTAATCGAATGAGTATGTAGTTATAATAAAAATATCTTTACACCGACATGGTTAGTACTCTTAATCTATTTGAAGGGATAAATTTTCCTGTATATTATAGATAAATCTAAATTAAGCAAATGAATGTGTTGGGAGAGATTGCAGCGCGTAGCTGTAGCACCGAAGGAGCAATCTTTTTAAACAGCCTAAAAAGAAAAACTCTCAGGTTCCGGGACTAACACAGGATGCACCTCTGGAGAAGGTATCTACCTGCCGAAGAAGAGAATTCTTTGTAAAAAGATGAAATCTTTCAGGCTCCCAGACAGAGATGTGGCGTAAACGCTACTTCTCTGTCCTTTTTTATTTTATAAACGCTTACAATAAATAATTTGAGGAGGTACTTATGCAATTTGATAGCTGTTTTGATATTATTGGCCCGATCATGGTGGGCCCTTCGAGTTCACACACCGCTGGAGTGGTCTCTATTGGCAAATTTGTGCACACTTGGCTAGGAGATTTGGACCATGTCACCATTACGTTTTACGGATCTTTGGCCTCGACGTACCAAGGCCACGGATCGGACAAAGCCATTATCGGCGGCTTGCTCGGGTTATCGTCACGGGATCTTAATATTCGCAGCGCCTATGCATTAGCCAAGGATCGTCATCTGGATTACCATTTTACGCTCGTTCCCGATGCTCCTCCGGACTATCACCCGAATACTGTGCAGGTGGAAGCCGCTTCCCGGGCGGGGACCCTGCACATCATAGGAGCCTCTATTGGCGGGGGCGTCGCGATGATTTATGCTATTAACCATCAGGAGGCGAGCATCAACCTGGGCACGGGCGTGGATATTGATACTATTGTGGCAAAAACCAAAAAGGAGGTTTCGGACGTATGACGGAAACCATGAAAGACATTGTGGCGGCATGCCAGGAGCGAGGCGTTTCACTGGGTGAATGGATGATCCAGCGGGAGATAGAGCGGACCGGGGGTGAACGGGAAAAAATATTCGCCCAGATGCAAGAAAGGCTGAGCGTGATGAAAGAAGCTGTGGCCCAAGGAATCAATGACTTGGAGGAAACGACCAGCAAACTGTCGGGCGGGGACGCCTATCGGATGCATCAATACAATCAGACAACCGATCCCCTATCCGGCCCCACCATCAGCAAAGCGATGGAGGCAGCCATGGCCACCTCTGAAAGCAACGCAAAAATGAATGTGATTGTGGCGACGCCGACCGCGGGGTCCGCGGGCATTCTTCCTGGCATCATGATTTCTCTGCAGGAAAATCATCATGTTAATGATGAAGCACTTACGATGGGGCTGTTTGCAGCGAGCGCCATTGGTTATGTGTTTGCCAACCATGCTTTTGTCTCGGGAGCCGCCGGTGGGTGCCAGGCGGAAGTAGGATCGGCTACAGCAATGGCTGCGGGAACCATAACGGAATTGCGCGGCGGATCTCCGGAAGCTGTGACACATGCCGTGGCGATGGCCATGAAATCCCTTCTGGGATTAGTTTGTGATCCTGTCGGGGGGTTAGTGGAAGTGCCCTGCGTGAAGCGTAATGTGATCGGGACCTCTATTGCCTTTTCAGCGGCGGATATGGCCCTAGCTGGCATTGAAAGTCGGATCCCTTGTGATGAAGTCATTCATACCATGCATACCATTGGCAAAGACATGCCAGGGAGTTTAAAAGAAACCGCTGAGGGAGGACTTGCACAAACACCGACCGGTTTGCAAGCAGCGCAACGGGTCTATCAGCGGCCATGTAACTTATAAGAATACTTATTCTTGAATAAATCACTGCGTCTTTTAAGTTTGAACTATTCAGTAAGAACTCTCGCCCTAGCAAAAAATCTTATCAAAATTTTTAGATGACCAATTTTTGGGAGCGTCAGTGACTTATGAAGGTCATGTAAGTAGTTAGCGTCTGAGAAGTGAATCGAGACGAGGCCTCCCTTATATTCAATATCTTAACGTTTGCTGATCTTTTATTCGTCTGCAGTACCAAAAATATAAAGGTCAGCAAAATACTCGGAAATGTTTCTCAACGTATTAATAAAAGAAATACCTACATGCTTTGTGCACATTTACATTGATGCTTAAAAGAATATGCTATAACTAACGAGTTAAAAAGATGACTATATGAACATTCTTAATAAGTTTCGGTACAAAAGTGGAAAACATTTAAGTTTAATACCCTGTGAAATAAAAGTTAAATAATTTTTGCAATCGAAAAATGATAACGCTTACTTTTGCGTTTGTCATCAATCATTGGGAGGCGAATGTATGGAGTTGATGTTTGGGGTCCTATTATTGTTCTTGGTGTTGGCTTTTTTTACTTTGTTCAATTACAAAGCTCCTCAGGGGAATAAAGCGATGGGGGCACTGGCTGCTGCGGCCTGTGCAAGTTTCTTGGTTGAAGCTTTTCATGCTTTTTTCTTTGGAGATGTGTTAAATATCCCTTTTCTTAAAGCAGTCGGTGAAGCGAATGGGAGTTTAGGAGGGGTGGCAGCTGCTACTCTCGTTCCTTTAGCACTTGGAGTATCACCGGTTTATGCTGTGTTAGTGGGTATTGCCTGTGCAGACCTAGGTATTCTTCCTGGTTTTTTAGCAGGGTATTTGGTAGCCTTCGTAGTAAAGTACTTAGAAAAAAAGGTTCCGAATGGGTTAGATTTAATTGTGATTATTATTCTAGCAGCCCCTCTTAGTAGATTAATCGGGGTAAGTGTTAGCCCGGTGGTTGATGCCACCCTTTTAAATATTGGTGATATACTGGTGTCTACCTCGCAATCCAGCCCCATTGTTATGGGCATCATTTTAGGCGGCGTTATCACTGTCGTAGCTACAGCACCCTTAAGCTCCATGGCGCTAACAGCAGTTTTGGGGTTAACAGGTACTCCTATGGCAATAGGAGCCTTGGCCGTTTTTGGGTCTTCTTTCATGAATTTTATCTTTTTCAAGAAGATGAAGTTTGGAGACAAAAAAGATAATTTATCTGTCGCGATTGAACCACTGACTCAAGCAGATCTTATATCTGCCAATCCAATTCCTATGTATATCACAAATTTTGTCGGGGGCGCTGCAAGTGGCGTTGTGATTTCTTTATTAGCCATGACCAATGAAGCTTCGGGTTCTGCTACCCCCATTGCTGGGTTAGCCGTCATGTTTGCTTATAATCCCGCCGGACAGGTTATTTTAGCAGCCAGTATATGTGCGATTTTAAGTTTAAGTGTTGGTTATGCAGGAGCCTTTGTTTTTAGGAATTATTCAATCATGACTGCCAATGAATTAAGAAATTCTGAAGTAAACAAGCAACCTGACATGAAAATAAAGGTACCGGGTAAAAACATACAAACTGAAAAATCATCTCTGTAAATTAAAAATTAAAATGCTGTATGTGAGTGTACCAGCGTTTATTATTTCAGGGCTCCTCTTCCTTTTAACCGGTTTATTCTATTTATTGATAATCTACTAAATAGCGGCGGTATTGTATCAATGCTGGAAGTGATTTTATTAATCCTGCTTGCACTTGGTTTAGGGGGACTGATGGAATCCATTGGAGTATTAAGGACCATCAGAAACACACTAGCGAAATGGGCAACAAATTCTGGAAAATTAACTACATCTACCATGTTATCCGCTTTATTTGGCAAATTCTTCGGGGGCGCAGCTTACGTTTCTATTATCACAGATAATAAAATAACAGAAAAAACTACGAAAAGTAAGGTATTGAGAAACGTGTTTTATCAAGAAATACTAAGGCTGGAGGAACTATTACGACTCCGATGGTCCCCTGGCCTGTTGGTGGCGTATTTAGGCGGCTACATTAGGAGTAGCTACTTTAGCATATTTACCATTTTTATGGTATCACTTTCTAGTAATCATAATTAGTTTAGTCTATGGCTTCACAGGCAAATTTATATGGTATACAGATGCTACCTCACCAGAAATAGAACAACCATCTGAGAAATCCTCTATTTCTGCTTCTGGGAAAAAGAAAGCTTAAAAACAATAAAGTAACACGGGCTGAGAATTAATTTCTTTAGTCCGTTTTTTCTTTTTATTAATAGAATTCAGTGATTTTAGCTTCTGCTAACTAAAAGTAATGACATTTTTGAAAAATATACTGCTCCTATAAAAATTTCTTCCCTACTGGTGCCTAGACTTTTTCCCAACCCAACGCTAACTAGAAAACATAATTTAACGACGTGGTTAACTTAGAGAAAGTAATTTTGTTAACCATTTTAATTATTTGGTTTACAATATGATTTTGTCCCTATATACTAATGGGCAAATGATTTTGTTGTGAAAGAAACATCTTTGTTAACGTACTACAAAAGGAGGGAGTTCATGATTCAGTCACGACTACACGGCTTTGTCTTAGCCGCCTTGTTTGCGGCTTTAATGATGATTGGAGCAAATATCACGTCCATCGCTCCGATTTTTGTGATTGGCGGGGTACCAATTACGCTTCAAACAGCGGTATGTATTTTAGCCGGCCTGCTGCTCGGCAAAAAATATGCTCCGCTTGCTATGGTTTTGTACCTGCTGACCGGTCTCGCCGGGATGCCGGTATTTGCCCGTTGGTCGGGAGGACTTGATGCGGTCATTTCACCGACATTTGGCTTTTTACTTTCTTATATTCTTGTAGCTTACGTAGTTGGTGTTTTATCCGAACAAAAACGTTCACTCACGGCCTTTAGTGCAGCCGCACTTATAGGCACAGCGCTGAATTACCTCGTTGGGACGAATTGGATGTATATGGCCTACGAATGGTGGTTTGCCGCTCCGGGCGGATTTTCGTACACCACGGCCTGGCTGTGGATGCTTGCACCGATGCCGAAGGATATTCTATTAGCTGTGGGAGCAGCCTGGCTGGCGCGCCGCCTTCTGCGTATTTTACGAAAAACAGAACGAGGAACAAACTCATCAAAAGGAGCTGCATAACCCATGGGCACATTCTGGATTGAACGGGCCAGAGAAATACAACAAGGAAAACATTTAACAAGGGAGGAAGCAGCTGCCTTTCTAAAGGAACCTGGGGAACGGCTGCTTGAGCAGCTGGAAGCGGCCTATCTGCTCCGATCGCATTACTATCAGAACCAAGTAAAATTAAATATGATCATCAATACAAAGTCCGGTCTCTGCTCGGAAAACTGTGGTTACTGTGCTCAGTCCATTGATTCCAAAGCGGTAATTTCCAAATACCGTATGATGCCCTCCAAAGAAATCGTCCAGGGAGCCCGGGAGGCGGAAAAGCGTGGAGCCGGGACCTACTGTATTGTGGCAAGCGGTCGCGGTCCCTCAGAAAAAGAGCTTCGGATCGTGGAAGAAGCAGTCGAAGAAATTAAAGCCACGAGCCAGTTAAAAGTATGCGCCTGCCTGGGAATTTTAAAGGAAGGTCAGGGCAAGCGGCTGAAAGCAGCTGGTGTAGACCGTTACAACCATAACGTCAACTCTTCGGAACGTTTTCACGAAAATATTGTTACCACTCATACATATGAAGACCGGACGGGAACGGTGAATGAAGCTATCCGGGCAGGCATCTCCCCCTGTTCGGGATTAATCGCCGGCATGGGGGAAAGCCACGAGGATATTATCAATGTATTGTATGCCTTAAAAGAGATCGGTGCTGATTCCGTGCCAGTGAATTTTCTTCATGCGATTGAGGGTACAGCTTTTGAACACCAGCCGGGCCTACGGCCAGAGGAGTGCCTCCGCATTTTAGCGCTTGCCCGAATGATTCTTCCCTCAAAAGAAATCCGGGCAGCCGGCGGACGCGAAGAAAATTTAAAGAGCATGCAGCCGCTTGCTTTGTATGCGGTGAATTCGATTTTTCTGGGCGATTATTTAACAACGCCGGGACAGGCGTGGAAAAAAGATCTTCAAATGATTGAGGACGCCGGGTTTAGAATCGAAGAAAACGCGTTTACCCAAAGTGCTGAAATGTACTCTTCATAAGCACATAGATAGTTTCCTGCTCCGTGGCCGCAAAAGAGCTTCTCCCTGTTCTTGCTGCCAGCTGAAAGTAAATAGCCAAAGCTTGCCTTGTTAAAAAACGCGAATACCAAGATCGAAGCCATTGTACCTTTTTAAACGGAAGAACGCTTTAACTATTTAAGGTTTAGCAAAAACTTTTAATGGGGAAAATATTTATATTATATTTTTATAAGGAGTCTTTCTAATGATTAGTAATTTGGACGAAATTAAAGTGCCAGATAGTAAAATTATTCAAGACGCACAAGGCATCGTAAAAGAATATGGTAATGAGTTAATTTGGAACCATTCAAATAGAGTTTATTTATTTGGAGAAATAAAAGGTATGCAAGATAATTTGAATTACGATAAGGAATTGCTTTATATTACGGCTTTGTTTCATGATTTAGGTTTAACAGAACAGTACAGTAGTAGTGACTTAAGGTTTGAAGTAGATGGCGCTAATACTGTAAGACAATTTTTAGAAACATATAATTATCATGAGCATGATTTACAACTAGCTTGGGATGCTATTGCTTTACACACAACATTAGGAGTAGCCGAACACAAAGAAGATAACGTGGCATTGTTGTACCATGGCGTAGGTATGGATGTCATGGGAGATAATTGGGAACAATATGCTAATGATATAAGAAAAGCAATAGTCAATAAATTTCCTAGAGGAGATTTTAAGCATGATGTTATAAAAGCTTTTTACGATGGGTTTAAGCATAAGCCTGAAACAACTTTTGGAAATATAAAATCGGACGTTATCAAATATTTCGAACCAGAATATCCTCAGAATAATTTTTGTTCATGTATATTACGTTCAAAATGGGATAGCTAGATCTTCCCATCTGTTATTTTCAGTCCCTTAGTTTTAACATTAAACTGAGGGTTTTGATTTTATGCTTAGTTGTTTTAAGAGCTGTGCTCTATAAACATTTAACATTGATAAAGATTATAAATAAAAATAAGAATGAATTAGTTTTCAAAATAAAAAGCAAAACAATAAAGAGATAAAATAATTTCTTTTCCCCTTTTTGACAGGGTATTGTTTTTAGCTGGCAATATGAAAAAAGATGAAAGAAAAAATCGAAAAACTATAAAAACGAATAATGTATTATAAACAAAGGTCACCGAACTCCCTTTTTGGAGTGGAAACCTTAGCTTATTTACCATTTTTAAGGCATCACTTTTTAGTAATCATTATCAGCTTAGTATATGGTTTTACAGGTAAGTTTATATGGCATACAGAAAGCGTTTCTCCAAAAATTAATACCTCGAATTGCGATTCGTCTTTCGCTACCCTTAGGAAGAAGAAATTTTAATAATAATAAATAAACCACGATTTAGAGGAATTTCAATTCCTTTAGATCGTGGTTTTCATTCTAAATAATCTTGAAATAATAAATTTAAAGTTAAAAATTCATTTTATTGAATTAACGAAGGCCAATATGTCACTATTTGAGGAAAAATTATGAGCAAAATAGTAAATAGAACCATTGTAAAAACGGCTGGCATTACTCCTTTAAATATTCGTTCAATCGATACGTCTTTAACAATCCCACTGATAATATAAACGCTCAACCCTAGTGGAGGGGTCAATAAAGCTGTATTAGTTACCATAACCATAATAATGCCAAACCAAATACCATCAAATCCTAAATCTGTAATCATTGGATAAACGATCGGAAGTGTTAATACCATAATGGCAATACCTTCCATAAACATACCGAGAATAAAATAAATCAACAAAATTACGGCCAAGATAACATATGGAGATACATCAAGTGTTTGTACAAACGAGGTTAGGCCCATAGGAAGCTGACTCAAAGCTAAAAATTCTCCAAATAGCGAAGCTCCGATCAATATTAAAAATAGCATAACGGTTAAACGTACTGCTTCGTCCAAAGAAGTTGATAATCCTTTCCAGCTCAAGCGCTTGGTCACTAGAGCTAATAAAAATGCCCCTATGGCTCCAATGCCGCCAGCTTCACTAGGAGTAAATACCCCAAAATAAATACCTCCGATGCTGATAAAAAATACAACGAGGAAAGGCCATACGCTTTTCAAGGAAAAAATTTTCTTTTTCCAGGCGGAGTTGGACTCTTTTTTAGGAGCAATTTCTGGATTTAAGCGCACTTGAACATTAATCAAAATTATAAACAAAATTGTTAAAAGAATGCCCGGTATTAGCCCCGCTATTAACAACGGACCTATAGGTTCGGAAGTTAAAGCTCCGTACATTAACAAAATCACACTTGGAGGGATGAGTGAACCTAACGTTCCACCAGCAGCTACAGCTGCCGTAGAAAAAGTTGTTTTATAATCATATTCCTTCATTTCGGGAATAGTGATTCGCGCTAATGTAGCTGTAGTAGCATTAGCAGAACCCGATATGGCGGAAAAAATTGAACTGGCTCCTACCGTAGCAACAGCAAGACCTCCGCGCAAGTGCCCCATCCAATTATCAGCAGCTTTGAATAAGTCTTTTCCTAAGCCGGTGTTAGACAAAAACATTCCCATCAATACAAACAACGGTATAACACTTAAGCTATAATCGTTTGCTGTCACGAACATAGAAGTTCCTAAACGTGCTAGTCCCCCATCCCATGTAGTCAAAGCAGAGACCCCTAAAAAACCAACAATAAATAGTGATAAACCAACCGACATACGAAATAAAATGAACACAAATAATAAGGCAACGCCTAAAATACCTAAGAGTTCAGGACTCATCTCGGCTCACCACCAATAGCGTAGAATGTAAAGCCTTTACAAGCATGGTTAAAGTAAAGCACAGCAAACCGATTACAGCGAAGAGGATAAAAATAAACAAAGGAAGTTGTAGATCACCACTGGTCTCTCCACTCATTCCTACCCGCCAAGCATAATTTGTAGTATATCCTGTAGTAACAATAAGCAATACAGTTAACAAAAAGGAGCCAAATGCGTGAATACTTTCCCTAATTTTTAATGGAAGCCTTTTAGTTAGTACATCTATTTCTATATGTTCTCTCCATAATTGTGTTTTTCCTAAACTTAAAAATACGATAATGGATAAGAACAGCCCAGTAAGTTCATAAGTCCCGGTAACCGGTTGATTAAAAAAATAACGACCAATTACATCACATGTTGTGAGAATCATCATTGCAAATAGCGCTACACTAGAAACTTTATGCAATATTTCGCTAAAGAAATATGCTATTTTTTCAAGATTGTTAGTGATTTGAGCTAGTTTATCTTGCTCTTTAGGCGTATCAAATTCCCGTACAATTGATTTACTGGTGTCCGATTTCATAATCTGCCCCCTGTCTATTTGTCATTGTCAGTCATAAGTTCTTCTGCTCGATTATATATCTTTTGTCCTTCGACTCCTTGAGATTCCATATCTTCGATCCAGTTTTGAGTAACGTTTTCTGAAGCATTTTCGAATTTATTTATTTCTTCTTCGGGAAGTTCATAAAATTCAATGCCTTGTTCTTTTGCTTCTACTTCTGTCTCTTGTTCTAATTCATCAAATTTTTGCCCTGCTAAAGATGCCATTGGTTCCCCGAGTAATTCTTGTTCGATGATTTTTTGATCTTGGTTCGGTATTTCGTTCCAACTTTCTTTATTCATCGTTACGTAAAATAAAGCTGTATTAAAATCCCCGATGGTAACGTAATCAACCACATCGTAAAGATTAAAATCTTCAATAGCTGTTACAGGAATAATAGCCCCATCGATAACACCTTTCTGCATAGAATCATAAATATCTGGAGCAGGCAGAGAAACAGACGTTGCTCCCCAAGATTCAATCATATTACTTGTTTGAACAGAGGGAGAACGTATTTTCATGCCTTTCACGTCTTCAAAATTTTCGACTTTTTCATCTTTGGTAATGATGGCATAAGCGTCAGAGGTGTGAAGCCATAAGGGTTTTGTTCCCTCATATTCCTCCTGAATAGCTGGAAATTCTTCATACAATTGCTGAAAGGTGATACTCATTTCTTCAGCGCTACCTTGGGCGAGGAACGGCATTTCCATTACTGCGGAAACAGGAAATTTTCCAGCATTATACCCTTGAAGCCCTCTTCCAGATTCCATGACCCCTAATTCGATATTATCGTACGTTTCATCAGGACCAGCTAACGCACCCCCGGGATATATTTGAAAATTAACCTTTTCATTTGTCAATTTTCCAACTTTCTCGTCGAACGGCTCCATAACTTCGGTGCCTTGAATATGATGGGGAGGATCCATATGGCCCATAGTGAACGTTAGATCTTGTTGTTCTTCTCCTTGTGCATCTGTAGAGCAGGAGGCCATCAATGGTAGTACCAGCCCTGTTATCAAAATGGAGCTGACGCATTTCCATTTTTTCATTATTAAACCCTCCTAATGTCGAAAAATTCAGTATAATAATTGAGTAAGCGTTTACAATTGTTAGTTAGAGGAAGCAATGCTCCCTCATTTTATATGGACGACCTGCCTTCTTTTATTCCATTCCACCTTTTTGCTTCTGTAAATGAAATTCCGTATTGATCCAACGTTCGATAAGCTAAATGATCGATGGTATCTTGAATATTTTTCGGGTGATTATAAAAAGCTGGCATCATTGGAAAAATAATGGCTCCCATTCGAGAGAGTTCTGTCATGTTCTCCAAATGAATAGTATTCAAGGGTGTTTCTCTTGCTAATAGCAATAGTTGTTTTCTTTCCTTCAGCACTACATCAGCTGTTCGTGATAATAAATTATCGGCTAGCCCCATACGTATTGATGCAATAGTTTTCATACTGCAAGGGGCTACGATCATCCCGTCTACTTGAAAAGAGCCACTGGAAAGCTTAGCAGCTTGATCTTTGTGAGAATACGAATAGTCTGCCAGTGCTTCTACTTCTTTAACTGTAAAAGACGTTTCAAATTCAATTGTCGTTTTTCCCCACGCCGAAATAACGAGGTGTGTTTCTATATCCGTTTGTTGTAATAATTCAAGAATGCGAATCCCAATAATGGCTCCTGTAGCTCCAGATATACCTACGATTAGTCTCAATGGGTATCCCTCTCTCTTTATTTGTTATTTATTGTACAGATCAGGCACCCACTTCGTAGGATCGACTTCTGTAAATTCTGCTCGTTTGAATTCTTCTTTCATGTGATAAGGAACAGTGCAGTCGAAAATCGTTTTACAGGAAAGTCCTTTTCCGCTTAACTGTGGGTTATACTCTGGACTTTGTGATGGATCTAAAGGATGGCAACGAACATTTGGAAGGAAAATGGTATCTACATCGCCTTGAAAGCGTGTATTCATTGACCACAAAACATCATTACTATCAAATGGATCCACATCTTCATCTACAATATAAATGTGCTTTAATTCAGAGAAAGCCGAAAATGCTAATAATGCAGCTTGTCGTTGCTTTCCTTCATCGCTGACCTGAGTTTTTTTAAATTGAAGAACAGCCATATATTTGCCTCCGCCTGAGGAATGAGCATATACATTTAGTAGACGACCAGGCATAGCTTTATCAATCATTTGCATGATACTCGCTTCTGTAGGTATGCCCGCCATTGTAACGTGCTCTTCGCTTGGCCCTATTACTGTTTGCATAATAGGGTTTTTCCGATGCGTAACTGCCTTAACTTTAATAACTGGAAGTTCTTTCACAGCAGGACCTGTATAACCAGGAAATTCCGGCATAGCTTTTCCAGTATTTGTGTTTTGATCTTCCCGTACTCGTTTATTTGGAATAAGTTCACCCTCAATAACATATTCCGCATTCGCTATAGCTTTTTCATTAATTGTTAAACAATCAGTGAGTTCTACTGCTTTTTTTCTTATGCCACCAGCAATCTCTAATTCATTAAAACCTAGGGGAGTCGTTGGAGGTTCAAAACTTGTGGCAATTTCGACTGCCGGGTCTACCCCTATACTAATAGATATAGGCAGTGCCTCCCCAACTGCTTCGGCTTTTTTACGAAAAACGTCAAGATGACGAGCCCCGGGTACGAAATACATAGACATTTCGTCTTTACTTTGCAAACAGAGGCGATGGATAGTCATATCAGATTCGCCTGTTTCTGAGTCCGAAGCGTAGCACATCCCAATAGTAATATAGGGGCCGGCATCTTCTTCGGTATTTGTAGGAGCTGGCACAAGTTTCCGAATATCGAAGTCAGGATCATCTGCGCGATGAACAACTTCCTGAGCTGGTGCTTGATGATTCGGAACTGTTACTGGTTCAATAGGGTTTTTAACTGATTCATTTAGTAGGTGGCCTAACCGTTCTGGATCGGTATCAAGCAGCATTCCTACTCTTTCCCGACTTGCCAGTAAGCCATTAACAACACGAGCACCAGGATGGCCTTTAATATCATTAAAAATCATGGCTGGTCCGATTTGTGTTGGGCGTTTGACCGTCCCTCCTGCTCCTACATGACGATAAACTCCAGATAATTCCCCGTGTGGATCTACAGGCACGTTCGTTTCAATTAGTTGCCCGGGGGTTTCTTTCAATCTTTCCAGCGCTGAGCGCAGATCCGTAACCTCTGTTTGTGTGCCTTTCATAGTTAGCCTCCTAGAAGTAAATGCTTAAGATAAGATTGTATCTTTTTTGCCTTTTTCCCATTCAATGGGTAGCCCTGTGTAATTTTCAGCAAGCGATTGTTGAGCAGCTTTAGAAGATACTAGGTAATCCAACTCACTTTCCTGAAGCCTTAATTCGTAAGGGCTTGCGCCCTGTTCTGGATGTAAAAGTTTTGTCATAAATGCGGAGAATCGTTGTGCTTTCCACACTCGGCGTAATGCAATGGCTTCGTAACTATTTAAAAGTTCTTCGCGGTTATCTTGATAATATTCGATTAATCCTTGAGCAAGCACTTGAACGTCACTCATGGCAAGATTCATGCCTTTAGCACCTGTAGGTGGAACAATATGAGCTGCATCGCCGGCAAGAAACAAGGAGCCGTAGTGCATCGTTTCACAAACGTAACTTTTCATTGCGACAATATTTTTGGAAGTAATTCTTCCTTCTTGTAGCTCTGGGCCATTTCCTAAATCGACACGTGTTCGCAACTCTTCCCAAATTCGCTCATCAGACCAATTATCAATATGATCTGTGCGGTCTACTTGAAGGTAGAACCGTTGAAGAGTAGGAGTGCGTGTGCTTAATAAGGCAAAACCGTTGGGATGATGAGTGTAAACCAGTTCTTCGCTAGCAGGAGCTGTTTCAGCTAAAATCCCTAACCATCCATGATCGTAAGTGTGTTCATATTCCTTCAGTTGCTCCGAAGGAATAGCTTTCCGTGAAGGACCATGAAATCCATCACAACCTGCAATGTAGTCACAATGGATAGAATACCTTTCTCCGTATTGGGTGAACTCAACGGAAGGAGTCTTAGACTCAATATCAAATAGTTCTACCTCTTCTACTTCAAAATAGATTGACGCTCCTTCTTTCTGTCTGGCGTTTAACAAATCTTTAATGACTTCATGTTGCGGATACACCATGACTTCTTGATTGGTTAGAGAAGGAAAATCAATTCGATGCCTTTCTTGGTTAAACTGTATGTTAATTCCCTCATGTTTATAACCAATCTGATTCATGCGCTCTTCTAATCCAACAGAACGCATAAGCTCGATTGTTCCCTGTTCCAAAACTCCAGCCCGAACAGTTTCTTCAATATCTTTTTGTGAACGACGCTCCAAAATTACAGAATCAATACCTTTCTGGGCAAGTAGATGGGAGAGCATTAGTCCAGCAGGTCCAGCTCCAATAATAGCTATTTTTGTATTCATTTTCCTCATCCTTTCTTTAGATAACGCTTACATAAAAACGCATAAAAAAACCTCAGTTTTCGGCATAAATCAAATAGCAATTAGACGAAAGCTCATAAATGCTAGTTGTAATTACTGCCAGAAAAACTGAGGAATTTAAATAGTATAGAGCGTGAACGGCCCTATCATTTAAAAAACCATTTTTCTTGTGTAATGACATCACACTGTTTAATTTGTTGTAAACGTTAACACTAGCTATTTAATTATGTCAAATTTTATTTTATTCAGAAGATAATTTATTTTTATTTTCATAATAACGTCGAAAAGCGGCTTTCATCGCCACATTAATAGAATTTAACGAAGGAGCAAAATAACTCTGGCTAATGTGTTTAATAAGATGCTCTACCCCTTGAGACATATCATAGCCAACGACTAATTTTCGAAAAAAAGATTTTGTTAGATCTGCTATAAACGTAAATTCAGCATCTTGAATAACGTCGGAGTGTGGGTCGATTTCCAAAACGATGCCGATATATTTATAAGTTTCGGCCATGGCTGTACCTTGAGGAGCTTTCGCATAGCCGGTAACTAAAACGTTTGTCATTATGGTCCCCCCTATAACTTATTGTCGATGAGCTATGATATCGTTCGACACCCCACGTGCTGTTGCCCGTAAAAGTGGGAGGAATGTAGAAAGAAGTACTTCCTCGGTTATTCTGCCTGCATGGACGGAACAATTAATAGCCGCTACGGTTTCCCCATGCCGATTAGTCAAAGGAACAGCCAAAGATCGTAATCCTTGTTCTAATTGATTTTCTACGTGGGCATAACCATTTATACGTACCTCATGGATGATGGATTTTAATGCCTCCATATTCGTAATGGTTTGGTCGGTAATCGGATCAAGCTTAGCATGAATCCAGTAATCTTCAAGCTGTTCTTCATTCAAATGTGCCAACAAGACACGTCCCATAGACGTAGCATAGGCTGGTAATCTTGTACCAATATCGATGTTAATACTCATAATGCGTTTTGCTGGTACCCTAGCCACATAAATAATATCCGTTTCTTCCAATACAGAAATAGAACACGATTCCCCTGTCTCTTGAACAAACTCTCTCATTTTTGGATAAGCAAAATTCCATAAATTTTGTGATGACAAATAGGCATATCCAAGTGTGAGTGTTTTTGCTGTTAATGAATAATGACCCTCGTCTGCCTGAACGAATCCTAAAGCTTCTAGGGTCAACATAATTCTTCGAACAGTAGGACGATTTAATCCCGTTAATTTTGAAGCATGGCTGACCGTAAGTGTAGGATGTTCCTGAGAAAATGACTGAATAACCGCCAGCCCCTTTTCTAACGACTGTACACGGTCAGCGGGGTTAATTTGCATTTTGTGCCTTGACATAAAAAACACCGCCTGTTTAAATTAAAATAACTTGTACGAAATATTATTTAATGTACGTATATCGTACAAATTCATTTTTGGTTTGTCAATCATAAATATATTTTTTGAACTGAACTGAAAACGCTTACTAAATGTTGGGAGGCAGGTATTAATGTCAAGGATTCAAAACGCTATCGTTTATCTTGTAGACCTCCCTATCGTACGTCCCCATCAGTTGTCTATGCATACAATTACGACACAAACAGTTGTATTTATTAAGTTAACCGATGAAGAAGGAGAAAGCGGATGGGGTGAAGCAGCTACGATTGGGGGAGCATCTTATGAAGAAATGACACCTGAAGCTATTAAAATCAATTTGGAGCAGTATTTTGTCCCCCATTTATTACGACAAGATCCTTCTTCATATGGAAAGTTAATGGAAACCCTTCATACGCGTATAAAGGGCAATCGTTTCGCGAAGGGGGCGGTAGAAAGTGCTCTGCTTGACCTATATGGCAAACAGGTTGGGCTTCCAGTTTATCAATTGCTTGGAGGTAAGAGGCAAAACACCCTGCAGACGGCATGGACATTGGCGAGTGGAGATACATCTAAAGATATTGAAGAAGCTCAGGAATTTCTTTATCAAAAGCGTCATAACATATTCAAATTAAAAATTGGGTCTGGAAATCCTATGGAAAATGTTTATCACGTACTCGATATTAAAAAAGCTTTAGGCGATAATGTCCGAATTACTGTAGACGTGAACCAGGCTTGGGACGAGCAAATTGCTAACGAATGTTTGCCCTTTTTACAAGATGGGGGTGTGGCGATGGTAGAACAGCCGCTTCCAGATTGGAATGAAGAAGGCATGAAACGTTTAACACAAAAATTTTCTTTGTCAATTATGGCGGATGAATCTGCTCGTTCTATTCAAGATATCTTTCGTATTGCCAAGAATCATAGCGCAGATTCTATTTCATTAAAAGTACCAAAACACGGAGGCTTAATGGAAACAAAAAAAGCTGCAGCAATCGCAGAAAGTGCCGGTCTCCAACTCTACGGAGGAACTATGATTGACACCACCCTCGGGACCGCAGCGGCAGCACATATCTATGCTACTATGCCAACTTTTGCATTTGACACGGAACTTTTTGGCCCCCTGCTTTATCAAGAGCAGATCTCATTCAATACAATAAAGTATGAGAATTTTCAATTTCGTATTCCTGAAGGCCCGGGACTAGGGATAGAAATAGACGAAAATAAAATTATTCATTACTCCAGAAAAATACATTTATGAATGAAATCAGGAGGTATTATTATGAATTCTTTGCCCTTTCCCCAATTAATGTTAATCGGCCGCATGGAGCTGACGGTGGAAAGACCGCACTTACCGGGGCAAACCTATAACGGTGACCGGAGGATTATTCGCGTCACTGGAGGGAGTATTACTGGAGATCATTTAAATGCTGACGTAATCCCTGGGGGAGATGACTGGATCACGGTGCGCGAAGATGGAACGATCATACAGGATGTGCGTATCCTTTTAGCAGCTGATAACAACGATATCATTATGATGACATATCGGGGTATTCGGACAGGCTCTCCAGAAGTACTTAAGCGATTGGATAACAATGAAGAAGTGAATCCCACAGAATACTACTTCAGGACGGTTCCCATTTTTGAAACTTCTTCGGAGCGATATAACTGGCTAAATAATCGTGTGTTTATCTCAACGGGCATCCGATTGCCAGGAAAGGTACAATATGATCTTTATCTTGTAGAGTAATAAAGGAGCTTTAAAGGAGGTACGGACAATGACAACTAATATAGCGTTAGAGCAAGAAACAGAACTATGCATTTCAAAAGCTGGGAGTGGAAATCAGACTGTTATTTTAGTTCACGGCTTGACAGGGAATCATAAGCAAATGCATTTTTACCAAGAAACGTTAGCCGAAAATTTTCATACCATTTCGTATGACTTACGTGGTCGCGGAGATAGTACCCAGGCTTCTTCCGACACTTCTATATTTACTCATGCTGACGATTTAATAAGTTTGATCAAAACCGAAAAGATTTCTAAGCCTATCCTTATCGGATATTCCATGGGTGGTTATATATGTGCACTCGTGGCCAGTAAGTTACCTGACGTGCAGCAATTAGTTCTTTTAGATGGAGCTGGTCAGGTTGGAGAAGAGCAACGTCAGAAAATTATCCCTTCTCTTTCACGATTGGAGAAAGAATATGACTCGGAACGTGATTATTTAGCGAACACTAAAGACATCTATAAAAACCTTGGAATTGAATGGGACGGGATGGTAGAAGCGGCTTCCAAACATGAAGTCATACCAACTGATAATTATTGGAAGCATAAATCTGACATTAGAAAGATTCAACAGGATTTTGAAAGTTTTTTCAAATTTTCGGCCGAAGAAGTTTTCCCCCAAATCAAATGTGAAACTTTACTTGTTATTGCGGAAGGAGCAATGGGAACGAATTCTTCTTTATTTAATGAAGACTCATATACGTCGTTACAGCGGCTTTTGAAACCAGCTCAAATACAACACTCCGAGGCAAATCACTATGAACTGGTTTTTAACAGACAGGAGGATATCCTTCAAGTTATTCAGTCATTTTTAATGAAAGGAGGAAAAGCATGAGTTTAACAGAAATGACAAGCGTAGATATAGTGAAAGAACGAGTGAAAACCGGAGATACCCTTATGGTAGGAGGGTTTGGACTTGTTGGAAGTCCATTAACTCTTATTGAAGCATTAATTGAACATGACGTATATCAATTAACCGTTATCAGTAATAATGTGGGCGAAACCGGTAAAGGCTTAGGAAAGCTTCTTCAGCAAGGAAAACTAAAAAAAGCTATTGGCTCTTATTTCACCAGTAATCGCGAAGTGGCAGGATGGTACAACGCTGGAAAATTGGAATTAGAGTTGCTCCCTCAGGGAACGCTTTCTGAAGCTATTCGAGCTGGTGGAGCGGGCATAGGCGGATTTTATACTAAAACAGCGGCAGGGACGGATCTGGCAGTAGGCAAAGAATCCAAGTTCATCGACGGAGAAGAATATGTGCTTGAAAAAGCTTTAAAAGCCGATGTTGCTCTCATTCGTGCAGAAAAAGCGGATGCTAAGGGCAATCTTGTATATTACAAAACGGCCAGAAATTTCAACCCGAATATGGCTTCCGCCGCCTCCTACGTCATCGCTGAAGTGGATGAAATTGTGCCGGACGGCGAATTGTCACCGGAGGAAATTGCTACTCCCCACATATATGTAGATGCAGTAGTGAAAAGCCGTTACACCCTCACAAAAGAAGGAGTGGTAGAACGTGAGTAGTAAAGAAATTATTGCCAGCAGGGCTGCAGAAGCTTTAACGCCCTACTCTATCATCAACCTTGGTATTGGGATTCCAACCCTGGTAGCAAATTACCTGGACAAGGAAAAGTATTACCTTCATACCGAAAACGGGATGCTCGGGGTTACCTCCGTAGATGAGGAAGATATTGATCCGTTGATTGTAAACGCCGGTAAGCAGCCTGTCGGTGAAGGTGTAGGTGCTTCTTATTTTGACAGTGCTTCCTCGTTTGCGATGATAAGGGGCGGCCACGTGGATGCCGCGATCCTTGGCGCGCTGCAGGTAGACGAAGAAGGTCACGTTGCCAACTGGTCCGTGCCAGGCAAAGACATTATCGGTGTTGGCGGTGCTATGGATTTATTAGTGGGAGCAAAAAAGATCATTATTACTACTAATCACACTGCGAAAGACGGCTCCTCCAAACTTGTGCCCCAGTGTGAATATCCCGTAACCTCCAACCGCATTGTGGACATGGTTATTACAGAACACGCGGTATTTCAATGGTCAGAAGAG
The DNA here is from genome assembly GCF_002265875.1 of Marinococcus halophilus. Lineage (GTDB taxonomy): Bacteria > Bacillota > Bacilli > Bacillales > Marinococcaceae > Marinococcus > Marinococcus halophilus. The sequence continues at coordinate 8,333 of NZ_NPFA01000020.1, read as the reverse complement.
AAATATGAATTAATTGAAGTGATGTCCGGTTCGAGTATAAGCGAAATTGAAGAGAAAACAGCTTTCTCATTTAAGGTTCACCCAAGCCTGTTACAGAAAGAAGGATAGCGATGGAGTCAGTAGTAATAGTAGATGCACTACGTACCCCCATTGGAAGATATAACGGAGCATTGAAACATTTTCGCCCAGACGATTTGGCCTCTTACACTATTAAGGAACTTATAGAAAGACAACCTTCTTTGCCCACGGATGAAATTGATGACGTTATTTTTGGAAATGCAAACGGAGCCGGTGAAGAAAATCGGAATGTAGCTCGTATGGGTGCCTTATTAGCCGGTTTACCTACAAATGTCAGCGGGACTACAATTAATCGGCTTTGTGGCTCTAGTCTTGATGCGGTAAGTATGGGGGCTAGATCTATACTTTCTGGAGAAGCAGAAGTAATTATTGCTGGAGGCGTAGAAAGCATGAGCCGAGCTCCTTTTGTGATGGCAAAACCGGAAAAGGAATTCCCACGGGGAGATATGACGCTTCAGGACACCACAATCGGATGGCGTTTTGTTAATCCAAAAATGCAAGAGATGTACGGCACCGATTCTATGCCTGGAACAGCAGAAAATGTAGCTCAACAATATAAAATTACCCGTGAAGAGCAGGATGCTTTTGCCTTCAGAAGTCAAACAAAAGCTAAACAAGCAATGGATGAAAATAAATTTAATCAAGAAATCATGTCTCTTATACAACAGCAAAAACGTGGAGATGATTTAATCATTGATACTGATGAGCATCCACGGCCTAACACTACAATGGAAAAACTAGCAAAGCTTCCGGCGATATTCACGGATGGCACAGTTACTGCTGGTAATGCTTCGGGAGTAAATGACGGTGCCGCCGCTTTATTAATGATGACCGCTTCGAAGGCTAAAGAATGGGGATTGACTCCACTCGTTCGCTTCCGAGCTTCTACAACTGCAGGAGTAGAACCATCGGTGATGGGGTTGGGGCCGATTTCCTCAACGAAAAAGCTTATGCATAAGCACCAATTTGATGTCTCTGATTTTGGACTAGTAGAGCTAAATGAAGCTTTTGCTTCTCAATCTCTGGAATGCATTCGACAGTTACAGTTGGATCCTGAATTAGTAAATGTTAATGGAGGAGCTATCGCCTTTGGCCATCCATTAGGAGCAAGCGGTGCTAAAATACTTACTTCTTTGATATATGAGATGAAGCGCCGAGATACAGAACTTGGATTAGCAACCATGTGTATAGGTGTGGGACAAGGTATTTCATTAGTTATTGAAAACGTTCATTAAGCGTTCTCATGTTCGGTTAATGAACATGCGCATATTTATTATCTTAAAGGAGGAAATAGGAATGAATCCAAATACTGCAAAAAATACAAGGGTAGAAGAAGTCTTTGATCTTTTTATTCAACACATGAAAGGGTTTCTTGACGAAGCACAATTAAATCATGAAGAGTATACCAACTTTGTAAATTGGGCGGACCGTTTAGGGAAAAAGGGAGAAATACCGCTATTTGCTGACGTTTTTTTAGAAACTCACGTTTTGAATGCAATGTATAAAGATTTACCTGGCACTCAACCTTCACTATTAGGACCATATTTTGTAGAAGGAACGCCTAAGCTTGAGAATGAAAACGGAGAGCCGTTTGAATTGCCCCGGCGTCCCAACGAACCTGGAGAAACACTTTATTTTAAAGGAAAAGTTAAAAACGTCGATGGAAAGGTCCTACCTAATACAAAAGTAGAAATGTGGCACGATGATGCTTCAGGAAAGTATTCTAACTTTGATTCCGATGCTCCAGATTACAATTTGCGTGGGCACTTTTATACGGATGAAAACGGCGAATTTGAAGTGAAAACTATAACTCCGATTCCATATTCCATTCCGGTGGATGGCCCTACAGGAGAATTTCTGGCTTATACAGAACAACATTCTATGCGACCTGCCCATCTTCATATCATGTTCATCGCCGATGGTCATGAAACATTGATCACACAGGTTTTCTTTGACGGTGATGAATACCTTGAAACAGACGTTGCTGAAGGAGTACGTGATGATCTTTTAACGAAACTTGAACGTAAAGGTGATTATAATGAAGCTTCATTAGATTTTGTAATGAGAAAAGAATAAAATAATGTTTAAAGATTAGTAGAGACTTTGCGGTAATATAAATAAATGATTATAAAGGGAAGAGTGACGTCTCTAAGGCCTCTTCCCTTTATGTATAATATTCTTGTTGTTTTAAATAACTAACAGTTTATATATTTTACATTTACATATACTGAAACGTTTATGTAAATGTAAAATATATAAAACATTATTTTGGTTTGTTTACAGAAAGCTGAGATTTGTAATTGGAAGACTACAACCCAGGTTTTTATTTCTAAATGCAACACAGCTCGATTCTCGGCGAAAAAAACTGTACTGAAAAAGCTTGAAACAGTTAAATTTCAACAAAAAATACATTTAAGCTTTGTTTACTCTAGTATGACCACCCTTTTTAAAAGGATGGTCATACTAGAGGTTGAATATATTCCCCTATTTCTTCTATTATATACTGAATACAATCATTCTCTTTGAATTTATCATCATATGCTAAATAAACAGTAAAATCTTCTGCTTGCTTGGAGGTAAGTGTAAGCTTGTAGCCATTAAGGGTTAAAAAGGAATCGAAAACTGTTAAAGCCGTTCGTTTATTCCCATTTCGAAAAATATGACCGCCCCTAGCAATGGAATGATAATAGCAGCAAGCTTTCTCGGGAATAGAAGGATACATTTCTTCACCGTATAGTTCAGTTTTTGGTCGGTGCAACATTGTTTGGAAGCTCTCGTATTGTTTAACCCCTGCTTGATCGCTGTCGTTATACATTTCCATAACAGTGTAATGAATGAAGAGGATTTCTTCTTCAGAAAAGTAAAATACCTCCATAAATTATTGCCTCCAAGCTCTCACCTATTTTTTAAGTTACGAAGAGCGTCGTCATATTTATCTACGGCACGATTCATTGCTTGTAAAACGTCTGGCCGTACGCCTTCCGGTAAGGAACGATTCGCTTTTTTCATAATGATTTCCCCAGTTTCTTCATTATAATAGACATTAAGTTCATCGCCCTTGGCCAATTCTAGCTGATCAGCAATTGCTTTAGGTATTCCAGCGGAAAGACTATTTCCTGATTGGTTTAATCGACGAGTGTATCTTTTCTCTGCTTGCGCCATCTTAGACGCCTCCTTTCATATTTGAAAAGGGTGCTTGTTAATCATTGTTTAAAGTACATATTATAAGTATAGTATATATAATAACTACTATTAATACAATTTTTAAAATTGACAAACTAGCTTTTTAATTTCACATACCATAATTATTTTATAATTTAACAATATCATTAAAGGAATACCTATAGTTTCAAATTTTAAAGTTAATAAAGCAAATTCCAGAAACAGATTCAAATTCTAAGGAAATGTTGTATTTCCTTAGGTATCTGGTAGAAAATATCTTTTACCGACGATTGCTCCTAATGTTGGAAATCTTTAAAGTGAGAATTAAACAGGGTGAATTATTACAGTCTGTGAAATTTTTGAATATCAGTACGAAGCCGAAAAGAAACTTCCATTGGCCAACGGACTTGACAATCCATAATCATCACCAACCATTGTCGCTCGAATAAAAGCAATCTCTATTTCGAGTTTCCATGCACAACTTTATCATTGTGGATCGGGCCGCCATTCACACGAGCAGTTCTGTACGTATACCTACTTACAAACACTAAGCTCCGATAACATTGCAGTGACCGAATCAAGTCCAAATTCACCTAGAAAACTGGGGCCATTTTTTCGTTACAAGTAGTACTATAGCAAAAGGCAGATAATTATCCGACTACGCGATTAAGGCTATAAAGTCTTTATACTTGCTGAGAAGGCTTTCTCTTGAAAGTGCACAGGAAAGCAGGTCACGGTCGATTTATCTATCTACTGATATTATTTTGAAAACATCTTGGAGTAAACGCAGCTACAAAACCACTTCGCTCTTTAATTTCTTGTGAAAAAATAATTTTTCAAGCTTAAATAATAACTAAAATAATATTTACTTAAGATTTAAAACTAGAGCCGATAATCAACATAATTAACGTATCATAATCTATGATAATTACTTTTGACATGTTTCATAATAATAATGAGGTTATGGTATTGTTTTCTTATATTCATTCCACAGTGGTCGGACGTTTTTAAGGAAAAGTAAAAACTATAAGAATCACATTTTGAGATCAAATAGAATATTCTTGACTCTTTATATAATGTTAACTAGATCTTTTTCAGGCTATTATTAATTTCTGCTGCTTTAAGTGTACTTTTTGATATGCTAACAAATAAAAAGCCAATCTTCGTCAAGATTGACTTATTTTTCTATTTTCATTTTTAGATAAACGAATTTATTCCTCCTGCCGACGTTTCCGCAGCAAGTAAACATACCACAGGGGAACACCTCCGCATACAAGAACCACAAGTCCAATGATAAGTCCGCTGATCACTGTAGAACCATCCAGAAAAGCAGTGAAAACACTTAAAAGAATAGCTACAAAAAACAAAACGCCAAAATTTCTATTTCGGCTCTTTTGAGGAGAAGCCTTGGTTCGTTCTTGATCTACACTAATATTTATCGATAAATAGGCTAACACCACACTTGTGACAATAAATACAAACCATAAGGGATTATTTCTCATTCCCTCCATGCCAGAAGTGACCAGATCATATCCCAAAATACTCACAATTCCTACCGTTTGAACGGCAAATGCAACTCGAATATTTTGAAGGTTTTTCCACTGCAGTCGTTCATCCTTGATTTTTTGCATGAGTACCTCACTCCTTTTCCACCCAAAATAAATCGTCCAACGTCTGGTTTAGAGCTACACAAAGCGCGATGCATAACTGCAAGGATGGATTATAAGTTCCTTTTTCGATAAGAATAATGGTTTGGCGTGTAACCCCTACATCATCTGCTAATTGCTGCTGCGTTCGTCCCGCCTGCTTACGCACCACCTTGACTCGGTTTTCCATAAGGCTGCCTCCCAACACTAAATGTAACATATATATTACATTTTTGAAATGCTTGTTCTTAAATGTAGTTATCCTAAAAAAGAAGGTAACTCTTTTTTTAGGATAACTACAAAAATATTTGCTTTCTTTAAGATTTAAATCAATCACTATGAAACGAAGAAAATCAATTTTTTATTGAATAATGTTAAACTTTCATTTAACATTATTCAATAAAGGAGGTTGAAAAACAATGGATGAGGAAAATATTCCCGCCTGGATACGAGCGTTAGATGAAGAATCCCTGGAATTTATCCGGCAATTCGTCACCAGTTCCGGGTCGCTCAAAGAAGTAGCCAGGTTGTATGAAGTATCCTATCCTACGGTACGCAATAAATTAAATATCATTATTGAAAAAATCAATGCCCATCATCTTCAGGAAGAGCAAGAATTTATTACGATGATTCGGAACCTCGTGATTGATGACAAAATTAGCCTGGATATCGCAAAGAAGATTATCGATCAGTATAAAAAAGATCAGCAGAAGGAGTAGATCGTGATGTTGTATTGGTACGGAGCAGCTGCCCTCATTTTAATATTGCAATTTGTGTTATCCCGACTAACCTATGCCTGGCCTGGTGCTATCATGCCGACCTTGTATGTTCTCGGCTTTGTGCTTATGCTTAGCACCCAGCAAACGGAAGGCTCCATGTGGTCCATACTAATTGCAGGAATTGGCGGTACCGCCTTTTTGTTGGGCATGTGGGATCATGGCCGAAAAGCCGTGCATCAAAAACAGCAACGAGAAGAAACGAAAATTAAGGCCCGGAATTTATCTTAAACGAAAAAATAAAGGTAGACACAGTCACACAAAGGAGAACGATCATGGATGCTTTTCTGCGCCCTACTCAAGGAACATCTACACAGCGACGCTATATCGCAGCATTTATTGTGATTCTTTTCATGACGATATTGGGAGCAGCCAGCTATTCATGGCTTCTCCAAGAATGGAGGCGTGTCGCTTTTATCTCAGTCTCTCCCGCCCTGACGGAATTTGTGTTCGTGATCGGCTATTTCAGTTTCGTAATTATCCTGGGGCACGTAATTGCGACGAAGGCGATTCTCAAACGTCCCTTCCGTTCGTTAGTCACTCCCCATGCCCGTATTCAATGGCCAAACATCTTTGCCGGGGCCTTGTTGGTGGGAGTAAGCATTCTTTTTACATACAGTCTAACCATGCTATTTTTTCCTCATGCGTTCACGTTCAATGGATTTTCTTTTTCTACATTTATGATCTTTGCAGGCATCATGGTGGTCACCGTTCCGATACAGACCACAGCCGAAGAATTATTTTTTCGTGGATTCTGTATGCAATGGATTAGCACCATCGTCCAACATCGTCCATTCATAGTCGTGATTTCCGTGACGTTATTATTTGCCGGCATGCACTTTTGGAATCCGGAAATGCAGTTTGATCCCGTCATTGTGGGCGTCGGCTATCTTCTGTTGAGCTTCGCTTACACCCACGCTGTGGTCCTTTTTGATGGATTGGAATTTTCCATAGGGGCGCACGCGATAAACAATATTCTGCTGGTGCTGCTATTTGCTTTAGAAACGAATGCGTTCGAGATGAACACTTCCGTATGGACCGTGGAATATTCTTCGTTTGTATATGTCATTCTCATGTGGGGGATGAATGCTTTATGGTATGCGGGAATGCTCGTGATCGTTTATCGCCAAACTCTTATCCGCCGAATCAAAAAGGTTTCCATGAGAGACTAAGGAATGTTGATTCTCTGAGCGATAAGTAGCTATACGAACTCCAATAAAACGGCATCCGAATAGGGATGTCGTTGTCTCTTTCGGTTATGATTTTCGCTTGAGTAGTTCACCCACCATGAGGAAAACGGCTCCAGTTATGGCCAGCCAGTAGACGGGAATCGTCATGCTTGGGCCAAACGACGGTAGCCAGAAATACATGGCGAAAGCTACAGCTGCCGGAACCCCGAGCACCAATACCGAGAATAAGTATTCCATTCGTTTCGAAACCTCTCGGAAACACGACCATTGCATATAGCGAAATACGCTGTAAACGGCAAGTGATAGGAATACTCCTCCCTCGATGATCCCGATGATGGTCGTTCCTAAACTGTACGTCTTCGTTGATTCTAGTTGATGAAACCCATAGGAAAAAATCGTTTGGATTAAGCCGCTAATAAGCAGATAGACGCCCAAAAAATAACTAACTCCCATCCCAAACAAGGCCATCATTTTGTTTGGAAGGGCTTTGGGAAGCTCACCTAAAATCTCCTGGGCATACTGCCTGGGATTAGAACCAAACAACTCCGTGCTGTCGCGTCCTTCCTCCTGGAGAACCAGAAGATGATCGAGTAATTCCATTAGTACCTCTTCCGTTTCCTCTTCGCTTTTATCAAACGATAAGCGCACGTATACCAGCATATCTTCGTACACTTTTTTATTTTCTGCATTTAATTGCGCTCGTTTTTCATTATTTTCTGCTAAGAGTGTACTCACTTAGGGTTCCTCCTTATCCAGTAATTGATCGACGGGATGTTTCAATGCGTTCCAGTTCTGCCGAAATGCGTCTAACGAAACTTTGCCAGCCGACGTCAACGTATAGTATTTTCGGTTGGGCCCGCTGTCCGACTTTTTTATTTCTCCATGAATCAGTTTTTCCTTCTGCAAGCGCAGCAGTAGCGGATAAATGGATCCTTCTTTGACGTCGATTCCCTGCTGCTGTAATTTAACGGCTAATTCGTATCCGTATACGGTCTCGCGGGAAATAATGGCTAAGATACACCCTTCCAGTATCCCTTTCAGCAATTGACTCCGTTCATTCATTTCTCCACCTACCTTGTTTTGCATGATACTTAGTCAACGACAACCTGCCTTCATTAATATGGCAGGTTCAGTAATTCCTATGGATGATTCTTTACTATATTGTTATACAATGTAGTTGCATTCTAATAGACTTGAAAAGAAAAAGCAATAAGCAGTTTTCAAAATAAAGAAATGCCCGCGTTCCTTAGGGTAAAAATCAGGAGGTTCAATCAAACGGCTTTGAGCATTTAAAAAGCATTCGGGTATCCTATTTTTGGAAACAAAATAATTAAACTCTACTGTTGCAGGTTTGAAAACAAATGCTGGTCATGGATTTAAATATTGGAAATCATCGACAATATCATCCAACCGATGGCTTTGCGGGTCAGGCCACGAGGTAGGTTTTATACACGCTCTCCAGGGTCGCGCCCGCCCGGGCG
>NZ_NPFA01000019.1 GCF_002265875.1 Marinococcus halophilus | reverse complement strand
TTTGATGCCTACAATCAAAAGTTTTCCACCCGCTGCCACCTGGGCTTCGCCCAGGCCCAACATCAATTGGAAGATATGTTTCAACGGCAGGGTTAACTTCAAGGCTGGAAAAGGACAGCCGTTTACACAAAATTATTGACGGTCCCTCATAACTACTTTTAAACTAGTGTACTAGCTAATTAGCATAAATTAATATATTTCATTCATTATATGATTTAGTTGGTAAGTTAACATTGTCTTGTAAATAATCATTTAAACTATTACGTAAACTAAAACTTTTATGTAATAGTTTGATATATAAAGAAATGTATACGGATTTTGTCTTTTTTATCTTTTAGAGTGTTAAGAATTAATTTCTAGAAACAAGGAGAAGCTTAATCACAGGCATTTAACGTAAAATTCATCTGTGCGGGGAATATATTCTACTTTGTGCTTTCTATTGCTTCATTACCTGAGGAGGTTTTATTGTCCTTTTTTAGTTTACATAATTTCGTTATAGATAGTAAAACATGTCATTTGAAGCGACTGACTTTTTCACAAGAGGGAAGATAACTCTTAAAGATTTTTATTTTTTGCTAAAATGATATTTGAACAGTAACTGTATTTTTTTCGCCGCGTTAGAATATAAATTGCTTAAAAAATAGGTGACAAAGAGTCTCACAGCAAAAAAGAAGGCGATAACCATGATTAAGAGGAAAAGAATGAGTCCTTATGGAATGAACGGCAAAAGGTCTCTCTCCTTGAGAATACGAGAGAACTAGTAGCAAAATGTTTTTTTACCCATTTTATAGTACCCAGTGGTTCTACAGGCTAGTAACTTCCTATGAACGAAAGATTGTTGTATAAGAAAGATAGCAAAGAAGTATATTTAAGCCAGAAACTATTATTAATAAAGAAAACAAGATCTAGAGTAACGGGGAAAGGAGCGTAGGTTATATGGCTCGTGACAATGTAGAACAACGACGCCTGGACCTCTTTGGCGAACAAAAGGTGGCTCAGGCGAAGCATGTCGCGCGTTGGGTCGTTCAGATACGTGAGGCTCGAAAAGCGCGAGTCTGGACGCAGCAAGACCTGGCCCAGGTTATTGGGAAATCAGCTTCCACGATTGGACGGATAGAAACCGGCGCCGTCGTGCCAAGCACGGAGACGTTAATCGCTCTCGGTTTAGCTCTCCACCTCACGTTTATCATTGGCAACCAACCAGCAGATACGGGTTCTCGACCCCGGCCATGACCGTTTCCAAGTCATGGCCGGATTTTTATGTAAAATTATATGCACAAATAAATGCTCATATATTTGTGCATATATATGGGCAAGTGAGTTGCTGTACGATATAATAAAGAAAAGCCCTCCACGTAGGAGGAGAAAGGAGTGAGGGGCATGGTCACGAAAGAATTTAACTCGCAACAGATTCATGCGGCCAACGAGTTACGGACCCTCTCTCAAACTAAACTGTTAGAAATGCTGGAAAAAGAACGCAAGTTAGCGTTTAATTTTAATAATGTGACGAAAGCCACGATGCTGGATATTGAGACGTATAACGAGCTGATCGATCGGTTGGAGGAGCTAGAAGCGAAAGTGGAAAGCCTGGAGCTAGAACAGCGGTATGGGCATCGTCAAGATCCGGACGAAGCGCCCAAGCAGTGGGCCTCGAAGCCCGAAGGCATGTCCTTAGCCGAGTGGTATGCTTCTCACCAGGAGAAATCTCGGTAAGGGGCTGATGGAAGAACAATACCACCGGGACTGGTTGGCGAAGGATCTCCCTCGCATTTATCGTCAGCTCTACCAAGCATCGGCCGTGTCCGATCCAGAAACGGCTTTTCATCAGCTACTCCAACAGTTAGAACAAGAAATCGAGCGATTAAAACGATCGCCGTATCAAGCGTCTAAGCCTCTCCAGCATGGTCGCCTGGCCGCCCAGGGCTATTATGCATGCAAATGGTTTTCCTCGCCTCATATTCGTGGGGCTAAAGGAGCGAAGCCCGATATGCGATTGATCTATAAGTACAACGAAGATCATACGTGCATCTATCTCAAAGCGGTTGGTTTTCGCCATGAGCCTCCGCCGATATATGATGAAGGCGAGCAGCGCAGTGATGCGTTTGAATAATGAGGAATTATGTTTAATCTTAAAATAATTAAATGCTTTTCATACTTGTGGCAATAAAATAATTTAAAATGTTCGATTTATTTTAAGTTGTGTAGTATCATTCAAATCGTTTTTCTTCTAGTAGCATAACGTTTATATGTTGGACATAACATGGTAAGATAGCCGTATAAAAGTTCATTGTCATTTTAGCACCAACAAAGGGAGCGCCCAGATGTCGTCAGCATCTGAGCGCTTTTTTTGTTACCGATCCTTTTCTGTTCTTACATGAATGTTTTAATTATGTTTACTGAAACGTTTACGTTTCAGTAAACATAATTAATTATAAAGTTAACGAATATAAGTTAATAGACCCCCTATATGGGCTGATGGCATGTAGGAGCATTTAAATAGCGATATCTTGTTAGGGCCGTTGGCAGTTCTTAATCATCATAGGCTTTTTAATACAGACCGGGAACAAAACGATCCAAAGCGTGATTATGATCATCGCTGGCATCGTAGTTATACTGTTCGGCACGCTGTTTGAATTTATTGTGAGGTGAACAGCTATTGTTAAGCTATTCGCTCAAAGGGAAGAGGGCCACATATTGGCTTGTTGTTCTTTAAAAAATTATAGTTAACATAAGATGTATTATCGGAAGTTATCGGTTTTTATCTCAATATAATAAGTAGTCTTCGTATTTTGAGATAATAAAATTGAAAAAGCGCTAAGTTAATTTAGATATTCAAACTTTATACTCTAATTTTTGAATTAAAAACATGGCTTAACTTCTATATGTTAGAACAATTGTGAGTAGGCCAAAACAAACTTGGATGAAATCAATAAGTACCTCCTACATTGTTCGGTCAGATGAGCTTGACAGGAATACCTTGGTTCTTATTTCTTTTATGCTCACGTTGCAGGCATCCACATCGGTAAAATAGCGATCCTTTTGGCCTCGCAGCCACTCTTATTTAGCTCCGTGATACGGGTGCCAGTTACTTAAATTGCTAGCGAACGCAAAAATTATGGCGCTTGTACCCACTACAATGAGGACAACTGTGTCTCTTCATCGCTAATTGTCGATTTAGAAATGTGTAAGGAACTTTTTCTGAATGTTCAAGTGACCGCAGGTGTGAGACGCAAAATTCTTCTCTCCGCTCTTATGGCGCCCCTACCCTGTTTGGTCTGCTGTTGAACTGCTTCTAGAAGCCATCAATCAGTGGTACCACGTCGTATGGTCCTCGTCTAGTCTTCCTATCAGCATTTACATAGTTGTTCATCACTGCACCCTTTGTTAATAAAGCCATTTACGTCCATGTTTTCGTAATAGCTGAGGTCATCTTGGGAGAGTGCCATTAGCTTTTCCCAGGTGGTAGTTGGCAGAGTCTAAGGTGTTTTTTTATATAGGACTACTGTTTTTCGTTTACATATTTAATACGAGAAAGTATCTTTATATTGCTTTAATTCAACATTTACTTCTACGTCTATAACGCCTTCAGTGGCAGCTAAATCGGTATTGATAAAAGAAACTAAATCCTCCTTGGTTGGAAAATAAACTTGAATGATAAGGTCATGGGTGCCAGAAAAAGAGCCGACAAAGCGAACAGCCTCAAATGCTTGTAATTGAAAGGCAACGTGCCGTTGTTGATCAGTTTGAGTGTGTATACCAATAATAGCTTGGACGTCCAAACCAATTTTTTTAGGATCAGTATAAATAATAAAATCAAAAACTTTAGCCTCAAGCAATTTGCGCATTCGGGTCCGTACGGTTCCCTCACTCACATATATTAATTTCGCAATAGTGGAACAAGATGCCTTAGCGTTTTGCTGCAGAACACGTAGAATATCCCAGTCGGTTTGATCGAGTGATGGCATGGCTGAGACCTCCCCTCTGATGATACGCTGTTTTAAAGCTTAGAAACTATGTGAAACTTCTAACTAAACTATGCGATTTAAAAAATGTGTTACAAATCGGTTAGATTCAACGTCAAGACAAACATTGATATTGGTATTCTTCGAAGCTTTCTTTCCTAATGTTTGTCCTGCTTTGCTTCCTTCTGTCAAAACATCAACATGCATAGGGGCAGTTTGAACAAAAGAAGAATCAATCGCTATGCCCACTGTCAATGGATCATGAAGGGCGCATCCATTAAGTTCAGGCTCAACCCTAGCATATGCGTCCATATAAAACTCACAAGCTTCTGCTAATACATGAGCCAAAGAAGAATTCTTTTTCTTCCATTTTTTTAAAACATCTCTCTTGAGCAGCGTTTTTGTGGTCACATCTAATCCGACAAGAGTAATTGGCAGCCCAGAGCTAAAAGTGAATTGTGCTGCTTCAGTATCGGTATAAATATTTGCTTCAGCATAAGGGGTTATATTACCAGGGACCGATATTGCGCCGCCCATGACCAAAACTTCATCGACTAGGGGGATAATATTCGGGTCTTTTTTGACAGCCTCTGCTAAGTTGACTTGGCTTGCAGTTGTTAAAATCGTTATATCGTTTTGATGTTGGTGAATAGCAGAGATAATAAAGTCATGTGCAAGCATTTCGTGGGGTTTACTAACTGCTGGAGATAAGGTAGCTTCGCCTATACCATTGTTCCCATGAATCGTAACGGTTTTTTCACGAGGGTCCTCCCCATTAAATTTCTTGCTCACTCCCGGTATCACTGGAATTTTTACTCCTATAGTATCCAGAAGTTGCAGCGTATTTTTTGTCGCTTCTGAAACTGTAGTATTTCCAAAGCTAGTAGTTATGCCTAGAATATTTAATTCTGGAGAGTGGATAGCATATGCAATGGCCAGCGCGTCATCAATTCCTGTATCGACATCCAAAATAATATTTTTCATAAGTTTCCCCCGCTCCACTTTTGAAATGTTATTAATGAAATTTCTTGCATTTATCTTTTTTCTAACAAATTTCTTAAGCTAATTCTCGGTTAACCAATGATCGACTACTCCACGATGAGGCATACCTCCTTGAGCGCCGCTTTTTGTAACTGAAAGTGTGCCTGCAGCTGTTGCAAATCGTACTGCTGTATTAAGGTCTTGTCTTTCTCCTACCATCACTGCTATTCCCGCATTAAAGGTATCACCGGCACCTGTAGTATCAACCGTTTCTGCAAGAAAGGTTGGTTGGTTTTTAAGCACTCCACTTGAATTCGTATAGTAAGCTCCTTCCTTGCCCTTTGTCATGATAATTTTCCCTGGATATTCTGCTAAAGTTTTTTGAACAAAAAGTTCATTGTCCGAGTAACCTAATGCAATGGCTAATTCGTGTTCATTAGGGGTTAGAAAATCTATATCTTCAATTAATTTTTCAGGGATTTGTACGGCCGGAGCCGGGTTTAAAATAACAGGCACTTTATAACGTTTGGCTATGGTTGTGGCTGCAGCAACAGTTTCGAGTGGAGTTTCAAGTTGTAATAATAAGACGTCCGCTTTCTGGATCACGGACTCCACTTGTTCTAATTTTTCTGGAGTGAGAGCTTCATTTGCCCCAGGGACATAAATAATTCGATTTTCTCCATCTTCAATGGTAATAGAAGCAGTACCTGTGTTCATGCCATTCATTGTCTCCACATAAGTAGTGTTCACATTCTCCTTTTTAAGATTTTTAAGCATCCTGCTACCTAAATCATCATCACCAATACATCCAATTAACGTTACATCCGCTCCCAACCTGGAGCATGCCACTGCTTGATTAGCGCCTTTTCCGCCAGGGAGCATCATAAACTTATTTCCAACGTGCGTTTCGCCAAGACTTGGAAATGTAGATGTCTCGGTAACTAGATCCATATTGATACTTCCAACAACAACAATTTTCGGTTTATTCATCATCCATATTCTCCTTTAAATTTTTAGCTTAATAAAATAATAACGACAAAATTTTATGAGGGTAAGCCAATATGTAACCGGTTACATATTGGCGCATTTTTATTTTTTTGTGATATTGAAATGTTTAATATCCTTTTCATTACTTTTATTTCTAAAAATTAATTTATCGATTGGTTTTGAACATTTGTCGATTGCCTTTTGATTAATTGAACAGGATATTTATAATAACGCTCTCTTAATGGCCGCTGTTCAATAAGGTCAATTAGCATATATGCAGCTGTTTCTCCCATTTTATAAATAGGTTGCGCCATTGTTGTGAGCTCCGGAGATGTAATTTCACTCATTCTAATTCCATCAAATCCAATTACTGCTAATTGTTCCGGGATAGAGATACCTAAATTTCTGGCTGCTTTTAATACGCCTGTGGCCATCAAATCATTCCCGGCAAAAATACCATCGATTTCAGGATGGTTTTTTAATAATGTTAAAGTTGCTTGATAAGCGTCTTTATCATTATAGTGCCCATTCACAATGTATTCGTCTGTAAACCAGCTTTCTTTTTTGACCACCTCTATATAACCGTTTTTACGAAGGACTGAATTAGTGATGTGAGCAGGACCCTCAATATGAGCAATCACTTTACAGCCAACTTCTTTTAAGTGCCGAACAGCGTCCTGTGAACTATGAAAGTTTTCAGAACAGACCGTTGGAAAATCTGAATTAATTGATCTGTCTATAATAACAACCGGTTTTTTTAAAGTTTTAAGATGATTACTATCTAATGTATTTGTTGCTAAAATAGCGCCATCTACGTGCTTCTGCTCCATCATGTCTAAATATCTTTCTTCTTTATTTGCTTTTTCGTCAGAATTTCCAAGAAAGATTGTATATCCATGATCATTCATTATATCCTCGACGCCTCGAGCAAGCTCTGGAAAAAAGGGATTTGTTATATCAGGCAGGATTAAACTGATGGTTTTCGACTGTTTATGATATAAACTTCTTGCTACTTCATTGGGCCTGTAATCTAGCTCTTTGATAGCCTCAATTACTTTATTTTTGGTTTCTTCACTAACATAACCATTATTGTTTAAAACTCTTGAAATTGTCGCGACCGATACCCCTGTTGCTTTTGCTACTTCTTTAATTGTGGCCATAGAATTATTAGTCTCCATTAATAAGGTTATTTAAAATCAGATAGTATATGTGTGTTTTCGATTACATCAAATGATTATGTAACCCGTTACATATTATCCTATTAAAAAATTATTGGTTTTGTCAATTTTTTTTGTTTTCAAATTATTTTATAAAACAACGAACCTTCGCTCTCTATATATTCATGAATGTTTCCAAACATTTATTAGGCTGAGTGAATGCCAAGAATAATTATGGCTTTTTATTCACATAAGAACATTTTTTACCATTAGTAGTTATAATGTGTTTAATTAAATATCAGCTATACTATATTTAGTTATTGAACTTTATTTTGGTACTATGATTTACTTTTGAAAGATATAACAAGCATTTTATAAAAGTGCAGGAAGGAAGTGTTGGCCATCCTAACTATTCTATTGGTTGATGACGATCCGAACATTTTGGCTTTTACCGGTGATTATTTGCGAAGGGAAAATTACCGTGTCTACGAAGCCAGTCATGCGGAGGAAGCCTGGGCGATTCTCGATGAACATGATGTTCATATTGCGCTTGTTGATGTGATGATGCCTGGCACTAACGGATTTGAACTGACGACAATCATTCGCCAGGATTATGATATCCCGGTCATTCTTTTAACGGCGAAAAATCAAATCGAAGATAAAGAACAGGGCTACGCATCGGGCACCGATGACTACATAACAAAGCCATTTGAGAGTAAAGAACTATTATTTCGCCTTCGTGCCGTTTTACGGCGATATCAGCAAGTCGCCCAAGAACGAATTCAGGTGGGGCGAACACGCATTAACACTAAGACGTATGAGGTCAGCATCGGTCATCGAGCCTTGCTCTTACCGTTGAAAGAGTTTGAGTTGCTTGTTCAGTTAGCTAGCTATCCCAAAAGAACCTATTCCCGGGAAGAATTAATAGAGTCTATTTGGGGATCCACATTTGAAGGAGATGAACGGACCGTCGATGTCCATGTCAAACGATTGCGAGAGCGTTTCCGTCGGTTGGATCCCGGTTTTGATATCCAAACGGTTCGCGGCATTGGGTATCGCCTGGAGGTCATCGAATGAAGACCCTTTATACCCGGGTCGTGCTCACGACCCTCGTCGTCATGGCCGTTAGTTTTTTCATCGCCTTTCTCGGAACCAATATATACTATCATTATCAATTAAAGCCGGAGAACGATGAACGTATCACGCAGACCGCTCAACAGGTTCAACAGTTTTATGAACATCATCCGTCCATCAATACCCAAACGTATTTTGAACAGGTGGGCGACACCGGGTTTCAAGTTGCTTTATTTTCGTCTGCTGAGGAGGAGGGACGTTTTTTTGGATCATCGTTTCGCTCGTCCACCCTTTCTCCCAAGAACATCGAGAACGTCCTTGCCGGTGACACGTATCATGGCGTCAAAAATCATCCGTTTGGCCCGTTGGTTACAGGCTTTTTTGATAATGAGCTGACCAATACCGTTGGTGTGCCGGTGGAGATTCAGGGCGAGACGTATGCGATGTTCCTTCGTCCGGATATCGAATACCAATTGGGCGAATTCCGATACTTTTTAGCCTTTCTGTTTGGAGGGATGGTCGGGATCAGCGTTTTGTTAGTCCTCATCAGTACACGCTATCTGGTTCGTCCGCTTGTCAAGCTCACGGAAGCTACCAAACGTATTACCAAAGGAGATTTTTCTCCGCCCGTGCCGGTTCAGCGCCAAGATGAAATTGGTCAACTAGCACGACAGTTTTCGCAAATGAGTCGAGAATTAGAACAGCTAGAACACATGCGCCAGGAATTTGTCGCTAATGTTTCTCATGAGATTCAATCCCCTCTGACCACTATTCAAGGAATGGCGGCAGAGTTGGAACATGATCAGCTGTCGCCCGAGCAACAACAAATGTACGCAAGCACGATTCACCAGGAAAGCCGACGACTGTCAACGCTGGGAAAGCAACTGCTAATACTGGCATCGTTGGATAAGGAAGAAGAACGACTGGCGGTTGCCCCCTATGCGCTCGATCAGCAGTTAAAAACCATGGTTCAATCCATGGCTTATCAATGCCAGGAAAGACAGATTTTTGTCGATATCGACGTTCCTCCAACGATCATTGAGGGGGATGAAGTCCTTCTGTATGAAGTTTGGATGAATTTGTTTGCAAATGCCATCCGTCATTCGCCGATGGAGGGGTCGATAGTTATCCGGCTGGAGCCTCGTTCAACGGACGTGGTCGTGACCATTCAAGATGAGGGGCCTGGTCTTTCGCCTGAGGTGTTGCCATTTATCTTTGAACGATTTTACCGAGCCGATAAAGCTCGAAGTCGATCGTATGAAAGCAACGGTCTTGGCCTATCGATCGCCCAAAAAATTGTGGAACGTCACCACGGCTTCATCAGCGCTTCGAGCACGGAAGATCAAGGAGCTACGTTTACCGTGGTTCTTCCATACACTCCTTTCGATTCGTAATTCATATTGCGTTCATCTTTCTGGTTTACGATAAGCACTAGAAAGCGAAAAAGAAAGGAGTTCATCATGTTTTTAGCCTGGCGTGAATTAACCTATGCCAAATTACGTTTCAGCCTTATTGGATTGGTCATTTTTTTATTAACGGTATTGGTGCTGTCGATTTCAGGGCTGGCGCAGGGATTGGCCTCCGACAATGCCTCCAGCATGCAATACATGGATAAGCAAGCCGAGAAAATAGTGCTCGAAGCTGAAGCCGACAAGCAGTTATCACGTTCGGCCCTTTCCGACCATGACCTGGAGGTATTACAGGATAGACCGGAAGCTCATTTATTGAGTCTTCGTCAAGGAACGGCTCAAAGTCATGGAAAGGAAGTAGACGTCGCCGAAATGTATATGGACTTAAGCAGTGATCTGGCTCCTTCATTGACCGACGGCGAACTTCCTGCCGATGATACCGAAGCTGTGATTGATCATTCCGCCAAAGATGACGGCCTTCGCCTAGGTGATACGCTGGAGCGGCCAGGCGGCACAGAAGTAACCATTAGTGGGTTTACAGAAAACCAGCGGTACAGCCATACGCCGGTGCTGCACGTTCGGGATTCTGCCTGGAAGCAAGGAGAGCTTCCGATCAGTGCGGTCATCTTAGACCATGCACTTCCGGAACAAGTGCATGATCAACTGCAGAATGCTGAAGTCATGGATATTCGTGCTTCTTTTGAAGGCATTCCTGGTTATACTTCCGAGCAGACGTCGCTTCAGACCATGATCGTTTTTCTATTTCTCATTTCGTCCATTGTATTGGCGGCTTTTTACTACATTATGACGATTCAAAAGCTGTCCCAGTTTGGGATTTTAAAAGCTATTGGGGCAACCTCTAAAACATTAGGAATATCATTGATCCTACAGGTTCTGCTGCTCACGACCGTCAGTATCATTGTCGGTGTAGCAGTCACGGCAGGAATGGCTGCCGTTTTACCGGCAGCGATCCCTTTCTCCTTGTCTTTAGGAACCGTCCTATTGTTGGCGGGGCTCTTCTTATTCGTCGCGTTGTTGGGTTCTCTATTATCCTTGGTCAAGGTGATTCGCATTGACCCGTTAAAAGCTATTGGAGGTGGTCAGGCATGAATGATGTATTAACCATGGAACAAATCGAATTTCAGGCTCAAGCCGATCAGCAGCCTATTGTTCAACACATTGATATCGCTTTGCGCCCCCAGGAGTTTGTGGCTTTAACCGGCCCGTCCGGATCGGGCAAAAGCACCTTGCTTTCCATGGCAGGAGCCTTGCTTCAGCCAACGTCAGGAGCGCTGTCGATTAATCAGACAGATGTTCTGCGCTTAAATTCTCAAGAAAAAACGAAGCTTCGTTTACAGGACATCGGATTTATCTTTCAATCGGCTCATTTGTTACCTTATTTAAAAACGGCGGACCAGCTTCGCTATGTTGGCAAACTTGCGGGCCTGACAAAGCAAACCATGGATCAACGAATCCAACGACTACTTCACATGCTTGGCCTCGAGCATCGGCAGCATCATTTTCCCCGGCACTTATCTGGCGGAGAGCAGCAGCGTGTAGCGATTGCAAGAGCCTGGATGAATGATCCTTCGTTAATTTTGGCCGATGAACCAACGGCTAGTTTAGACCGTGAACGCGGAGAACAGGTCGTTCAAACGCTTCGCGACCAGGTCAAGGAATCGAATAAAGCGGCTATCATGGTCACTCACGACACCCGCTTGTTTGCTTACTGTGATCGAGTCATCTATTTAGACAATGGGCAAATCGATCATGTGGAGGCCTCTGTCGTTCCATAACTAACGTCCATCCCCCTCCGAGGTTGTTTTCTTAGGGGATGGCCATTATATACATAGTTAAAAATAAAAGGCTTTTTATCTTTGGTACTAAAAAACCAATGTCTGAAAGTTTTAACTTTTGGACAGCAACCTAAACACCCCGTTTTTATCGTCAAAAACGGGGTGTTTTCCATCTACAAGTTCGTCTACAATCAAATGTACAATACCTAGGAGACTTTTAGACATTTTGGAGGGACACTCATGACCCAACGTATTGGCTATGCGCGCGTTTCGACCTTCCACCAGGATTTCAGCTCCCAACAGCAGCTGTTGGAAGAAGCCGGCTGCCATCGGATCTTTACCGAAAAAGTAACAGGAACAACAACCACCGAGCGTGAACAATTACAAGAAGCCATTCAGTACGCCCGTCCAGGCGATACCTGCCATTGTATCAAGCTTGAATTATGAATGACATCATTGTTTTATGATTCATTTCTAGAAATGCTTTTATCTTTCTACAGAAAGTGCCGCCGAAAAAACTGCCGATACGCGCTAGGATAGAGGCATACTCGGCAGTTTATGATTTTTCATTATTATCTATTCGCTCAAGCTAATTCGTATTTTAAGTTCAATGCCTGTGCTACTTCTTTATTAGTAATGTTTCCTCGATACGTATTTAATCCTTGGCGAAGTTGGGGATCGTCTAAATAGGTATGAGTTTCGTGTTTTGCAGCAAGAGCGGCAATGTATGGAAGGGTCACGTTGTTCAGTGCCATGGTCGATGTGCGCGGAACGGCCCCGGGGATGTTGGCCACGGCGTAATGCAAGACACCGTGTTTGATATAAACCGGGTCCCCGTGGGTCGTGATGCGATCGACAGTCTCGAACACGCCTCCCTGATCGATCGCGACATCGAGCACGACAGCGCCGTCCTTCATCGATTGTATCATTTCCTCCGTGACAAGCTTCGGAGTTTTGGCGCCAGGGACTAGTACCGCACCGATAACGAGGGAAGCTTCTTTGACGGACTCCGCAATGGTGAGCGGGTTGGACATCACTGTTTTAACTCTTCCATCAAATAATTCATCCAGTTCGCGAAGTCGATTGGCGTTCAGATCGAGGATGGTGACTTCGGCTCCCAAACCGACGGCGATGCGGGCGGCATTTGTGCCAGCGACACCGCCGCCGATGATAGTGACATTGCTTTTTGCCACGCCAGGCACGCCTCCGAGCAAGACTCCTTGACCTCGCTGGTGTTTTTCAAGCAAATGAGCGCCAATTTGTGCCGCCATTTTGCCTGCCACTTCACTCATTGGGGTCAACAGCGGCAATGTACCATTTTCTTCGATGGTCTCATAAGCAAAAGCGGTGACGTGATTTTCCATTAGCGCTTTGGCCAGTGCAGGCTCCGCCGCCAGGTGCAAGTAGGTGAACAATACGAGCCCTGGCCGGAAATAATCGTATTCTGCCGGCTGCGGCTCTTTGACCTTGACAATCATATCTGCCTGATTCCAGACCTCCGCAGCCCTTGTCGAGAGGGAGGCACCGGCCCCTTCGTATTCGCGGTCAATAAAACCGCTCCCTTCTCCTGCTCCGCTTTCGAGCAGAACGTCGAAGCCTTTTTTTGTTAATACCGCAACACTCGTCGGACTGAGTGCCACGCGGTTTTCCCCTTGTTTCACTTCTTTTGGTACGCCTATAATCATCATTTTCCCTCCTGTTCTTGGTTACAGTACATCTTTTTGCTTCTTTGGTGGTTTTTCACTCTTAGCTTCCGTACCCAGGTCAGTTTCCGCTCCTAAATCATCTTCGTATTCAATGGTGAAGCCGGTATAGCCGTAAAGAATCGCCATAAGTGGGCTTAATAAAGGGAGAAATGCATACGGTGCGTAGGTAAACGCGCTGACGCCGAGCGTAGCGAACATGAAGGCACCACACGTGTTCCACGGTACAAGTGGCGACGTCATCGTGCCGGCATCTTCAACCGTCCGCGATAGATTCTTCATTTTTAACCGCCGTTTCTTGTATTCCCCGGCATACATACGGGCGGGAATAATGATGGACAGATATTGCTCACACCCGACCACATTGGCCGTAACGGACGTCATAACGGTCGTGGAGATCAAACTGCCTGTCGACTTGGCGAGTTTCATCAAACTTTCGACAATGACGGTGAAGAAGCCAGCGATTTCTAGAATACCGCCAAAACTGAGCGCGATGACAAGGAGCGAAACGGTATACATCATTGCTTCGATGCCGCCGTTGTTAAGCAGGTTATTCAAGATTTCATTGCTCGTGTCGGCGCTGTATCCGTAAAATAAGGCGGCGATACTGTCTCCCACCGGTACGCCCTGTACGACAATCGAACAGAATATCCCCATTAAAGACCCGATCGACAGTGCTGGGATCGCAGGTATTTTCATGATCATCATTGCGATGATAATGCCAGGCACAATCAGCAGCCACGGCGTGATAAGAAACTGCTGATTGAGGTTGTTCTGCAACTGTGCGACTTGGGAAATACTGTTACCGTCGCCGCTCACCCAGAATCCCATCACTAAGTAAATGCTCAGGGCAATGACGAGCGCGGGCACGGTCGTAAACAACATGTGCTTGATGTGCTCAAACAGTTCGGCCCCGGCAACGCCCGGAGCGAGGTTGGTTGTTTCCGAGAGAGGTGAAACTTTATCGCCAAAGTAGATGCCGGAAATCACCGCGCCTGCAACCATCGCAATATTGACGCCAAGCCCTTCGCCGATCCCCATTAACGCGATGCCGATGGTGCCGGCCGCTGTCCAGGCATTACCGGAAGCAACAGCCACAAGGCAGGAAATCATGCAGGCGGCAAACAAAAAATAAGTTGGTGACAAAATATCGAGTCCATAAAAAATCATGGTCGGCACGATGCCACCCGCGAGCCAGGAACCGATAATGGTCCCAATGATGACGAGAATGATCACCGCTTGGAGGGCAAGGGAAATGCCGCGAATCATTCCTTCTTCGAGGGTTTTCCATTTATAACCGAGACTGAGGGCTACGATGGCAGCGACGAAGCTGCTCAAAAACAAGGGGATATGCGGGTCTGCTCCATAGCGGGCGATACCAATAAACAAAGCCGCGATCATAAATAGGATCGGAATCAAAGCATGCAGTAAGGTCGGTTTTTTGGGTTCCTGCCGTTGCTCCTTCATTATCCTGCTCCCTTCAGATTTAAACCTTCGTATAGGCTTTGTTCTCCCACTCCATTAACGCCGCATTCGTTCCGGACGCTTGATCTTCGGGAATATAATTGGTTAAAATCCGTCGAAAAACAAATCCGCTTTTGAGTTGAAATGTCATCACCGGATCATAAAGCTCGCGGTTGATCACTTTGGTCGCATACTGGTCAGGGGTCAGCTCGTTTTGATATTTGTGATAATAGGGCATTCGACCCCCAATCACGATGCTTTGAACGTTTAATTTGCGGGTGAGTCGTTTCCGTTCGTCATAAAGCTTTTGGCCAATTTTCAAATGTCGGTAATCCGGGTGAACAACGACTTCAATTCCATATAAGTGTAAGCCGGTGGGATCGTGATTACGGATATAGCCGTTATCGCAGATACCGCTTAGTTGGTGATCATCTTGAAACTGTTGGGCGTGTACCAATAGGCTTCCGGATGCGCCAACGATGCGATCATTATATTCCACACAGCGTTGACCATCGGGAAACTGCTCTATTTGGCTTTCATAGTGCTCGGGGTGGAACGCAATGTTTTTCCCAAACCCAAGGACGGCAATTTCATGAATAGCTGGAATGTCTTCATGGTGGACGGGGCGAATGGTAACATTCTGTCCGATTTTTTCGTTCTGCGTCTCCATCATATCTCTCCTTCTTGGCTTATAGTAAGGTAGATGCTGCCCGCATAGATACATATTTTTCTTCAAGATATTCATGCAGACCAGACGTGCCTCCTTCACGGCCAATACCGCTTTGCTTGACGCCTCCGAAAGGAGCCTGCGGTACGACAAAGGCGGCGTCATTCATCCCGACCATACCGTAATCAAGCTGATACATCATTCGAAGCGAGCGATCCATGTTTTTTGTAAAACAGTAACTAGCTAATCCATACGGAGTGTCATTTGCCTGCTCGATTACTTCTTGTTCCGTAGTAAATACAAAAATTGGTGCTACTGGGCCAAACGTTTCTTCCTGCGCGATGGTCATCGTTTCGGTTACCCCAGTCAACACAGTTGGTTGGTAAAAGTACCCTTTGCGGTTAAGCATAGTATGCCCGCCCTGCGTGATGACGGCGCCTTGCTTCGATGCCTCTTTTACTTGTTGTGCCACTTTGTCGAGCGCCTCTTGGCTGATGAGAGGGCCCATATCAATGCCCTCTTCCATACCATTTCCGACAGTAATTGATTCTACAGCTGCGGCTAATTTTTTCGAAAACACTTCTACTACCTCTTCGTGCACATAAATACGGTTCGTGCTGATACATGTTTGCCCGGTATTTCTAAATTTCGAAGCGACAACGGCTGCTACTGCTTCATCAAGGTCAGCGTCATCAAAAATGATGAATGGCGCATGACCGCCCAACTCCATCGACACTTTCTGCACGTGCTCGGCAGATTGGCGGATAAGTTGTTTACCAACAGCAGTAGAACCGGTAAAAGTAATTTTCTTGACGAGGGCATTGGAAGTCATCGTGCCACCAATAGCTTCTGCATCTCCATGTAAAAGATTTAAAGCGCCGGGAGGAAAGCCCGAACGATCGATGCAAGTAAATAATCGGATCGCAGTGAGTGGTGTTGAAGGTGCGGGTTTAATGAGCATGGTACAGCCAGCAGCGATAGCAGGTGCAAGTTTACGGATGATCATCGAGATCGGGAAATTCCAGGGCGTGATTGCAGCTGTTACCCCTATCGGTTGACGAAGAACAAGGAGTTGCTTCGAGGGATCCGACGACGGCAGGACCTCCCCATACACGCGTTTCGCTTCTTCGGCATACCACTCGAGATAATCGATGGATATGTCCACTTCCCGCTCTGCTTCACCAAGCGGTTTTCCCATCTCTTTCGTAGCTGTTATTGCGATTTCTCGCCTGTCGGTTCGTAGTGCTTCAGCAAGCGCACGGAGGCAACGAGAACGCTCATTACCGGTCGTTTGCCTCCAATGACCAAATGCTTCATGAGCGGCAGTGATCGCCTGCTCGGTTTCTGTTTCCCCACCATAAGCGGCTTTTCCAACTTCTGTACCGTCTGCTGGATTATAAACTTTTGTTTCTTGTTCGGTGGATTGCCAAGTACCGTTAATATAGAGCATTTATTCGACCTCCTCTTTGACAGTGACACCATACTCTTCGTAAGGCTTTTCGATTGGCATCCCGTCACAGATGTGCAAGCGCTGCTTTGTCACGTTCATCACGATGGAAAAAACGGTTTCCATTTGTCGATGGGTTGGCGCATTTAAATTGACGTAATGATTAATAGCGTTCGGAGCGTTGAACGTATCCTGTAACCAATCTTTCATGGTTTCTTCAGTGAGGGGGGTCCCCTGCCTTTGGGCCGTTCGGATCAACTGTTCAGCTCGTCGTTTTCGTATTTCCGAATCGCTTAGACGGAAGTTATTGTGGTCATTCACATGTATTTTCAGATGTTCGGCGCAAAGATGGTTTGTGTGCACACCGATCGATGCGTCTTCGTTTGTGATAAAAGCACCGTACGGCGATACTTCGACTTGCAGAGCCATGCCCGTGCTAGTTCCTTCGCTCGCACCAATAAGAAAATTTGCCGATGAGGCAAGCTGCCCTTCTTGTACTGCAGCGAGCGATTCGGAAAGAGAAGAAGCGTTCAATACAGCTCGTAGCCCAAGATGGATCGGAACGCCGTCGGTTTTACGGTCGGTGATTAACGCGTTTAAACCAACGGCAACCGAGCTGCTGTTCATGCCAATTTTGCCAATGATGCCGCCTTCAGTGACCATTGCAATCGTTGGACGGCCGTGTTGCTCGATATGGAGCTGAAGCAGACTGTCCCGTTGCTCTCCTTTCCAGTCCCAGTTTTGACCGATAATGGTATGCTCCGTATACGGAGGCGCCATGCCGATGCTTGTGCAACCATCGGCGAAACTGGTGTGCGATTGGCCGGTAAGAGCAATTTCACTACGGGCGTTGAGCGCTAAAATGTCTTCAAAATCAACCCCAGCTCCCGCTGCGATGCCTTGCATTTCAGTGAGCATTGTCTCGTCATAACGTTCAATTGCAGGAATATGAATTTTTGCCCGCTCTTTCACCGTGGACCAGTCGATCTGCTGATAGCCGTGAAAAAGACGTTCATACGTTTCGAGGCTTTTCAGGACCTGGTCTTTTCCTTCTTGGCCGTGCTTGTACCCAATTGCTTTTGCATTTCCTGTTAACTCTAATTTTTTCATGATTACCCCTGTTTCTGTTACTAAGATTTGCGGTTAACTTCGTGCGCTCACGTACCGCAGTATTTGGTTTCAAACACAGATAGAGCGTCGTCAAGTCGTTCGATCATCGATTGAATTTCTGTTTCCGTAATGATAAGCGGTGGAGCTAGAGCAACAATGCTTTTGCCGTCCGCGCCCCCGAGTGCTCGCAAGATCAATTTTTTATCAAAACACATGTCTACAAAGTCGAGCCCTGTTTTCCATTCAGCCGGGAAACGTTCCTCGCGTTCACGGCTTTGAAACAGTTCGAAGGCCCCAATCAAACCTTTGTTGCGAGAAAGGTGTACAACTTCGTGCCGTTCTTCGAGGTAGCGGAGTCCATTGGTCATGACATGTTCCATTTGTTGGACCTGTTCGATGATGCGGTCCCGTTCAATAATTTCAAGGTTTTTCAAGGCTACCGCGCAGGCACTCGGATGCCCGCTGTACGTAAATCCGTGGGCCATTACCTGGCCGAACGTGTCGAGAACGGTCTTGATGTCATCATGAATCATGACTGCGCCGAGTTGAGCGTAACCACTAGTGATTCCTTTGGCGAGACACATAAGGTCCGGTACGATGTTAGCGTGATTGACAGCAAACTTTGCGCCCGTCCGGCCAAAGCCATTAATCACTTCATCCGCAATCATCAGAACGTTTTGTTCGTCACATAAATCACGTACTGCCTGCAAATATCCTTCCGGTGGCATATATACCCCACCAGAACCTTGAATCGGTTCAATTATAATGCCGGCAATCGTGTCCGCGCCCTCGGCTTCGATCAACGCTCGGAGCGACTCGCTGAATTGAGGGTGATTGCGGTCCCCCTGCTCACACGCCGTTAAATGCGGTGTTGCATGCAAAACATCTGGAATATGGGTGCCAGCAAAGCGGTGAAAGCCATGCAAAGCAGTAGCGGTCCCCGCCCCGATCGTGACGCCGTGGTAACCTTGTCGAAGCGCGAGAAATTTTGTTTTCTGCGGCTGTTCTTTCAGCTGCCAGTAAAAACGAGCGATTTTAAAAGCGGTATCATTGGACTCGGAACCGCCGGACGTGAAAAACGACGCGTTCAATCCCTCCGGTGCCCATTCTGCAAGCGTCGAGGCCAAATGAATTGCTGGTTCGTTTGAATAACCCGCGAACGAGGAAGCAAATGCGAGGGAGTCCATTTGTTGCCGAGCCGCTTCAGCCAGCTCTTTTTGTCCATGGCCGAGATTCACATTCCATAGCATAGAAATACCATCGATGTATCGGTCACCGTCGGTATTCGTCACGTGAATGCCTTTGCCTTCCTTAAAAATCATTTTTGGTTTTTGTCCCGGAACACTCGCAGGGTGAAGGTAATGGTCTTTATCCAATGTTTCTAGTTGTTTTGTTTTGGTCATCGCTGTTGGTTTCATCATGCACTCTCCTTTTTTCTGTAGCTTGTCTTATTAATTGCAATATGTGTGCCAACTTTTCAAAAATACAGAATTTTTACAATTTCGTTGTAAATACCTATCGTGGCAGTACCGATTTGAACATAAAAAAATGCTAGGCGTAAGCCCAACATTCAGAATCAAAGCACCTTTTCATTTATTTTATGAATTTTCGCATAAAATATGCTTATTTGCATAAAATCTATTGTCTAAAGATTATTTAGTCATATGAATCTTTTTTCAAGCTATCAATTATGAATTTTTGCATATTTTTTGATTTCTTTGTATTTTCGGCTGACGGCTGACTGGCTCATGCCCAATTTATCGGCAGCCGCAGTCGTGGTTTTGTAGCGCTCCATGGCAAGTTCTACGAGTTGGCGCTCTAATTGGTTTTTCGCTTCCTTCAGGGGCATAATTTCGGTGATCGCAAAGTTAGAGGACCTTTCATTATCCAGATGCAAAAACTGTCGAATGTAATTTGCTTCGATCAAGTCACTGTCAGCAGTAACAACGAGCCGTTCGATTACGTTCTGAAGCTCGCGAATATTTCCCGGCCACTTGTATGCTTCAAGTACTTGCAATGCTTCTGGCGTCAAATGGAACGCTTTATTATATTTTTTGTTTAGTTGGGTGATGAACGCGTAAGCCAATAAAGGAATGTCTTCTGGTCGTTCGCGTAACGCCGGCACAGTAATCGGGATGACATTGATGCGATAATATAGATCTTCCCGGAATTGCCCAGCTTGAACGAGATGTTCGAGTACTTGGTTCGTCGCGGTAACGATCTGCACGTCCACAGGTTTAGGACGACCGCCTCCAACTGGTGTTACTACCCGTTCTTGAAGGACACGTAATAGTTTCACTTGAAGGCGAAGCGACAGCTCGCCGATTTCATCAAGAAACAGGACTCCTTGATCGGCCTGTTCAAAGTATCCAGCCTTTCCTTTACTATCTGCCCCGGTAAACGCTCCTTTTGTGTAACCGAACAGTTCGCTTTCGAGTAGTTCTTCAGGAATGGCTCCGCAGTTAACAGTTACAAATGGCTTCGTAGCTCTTGTACCATTTTCGTGGATCGCTTTCGCAATCAGTTCTTTTCCCACACCGGACTCTCCAAGTATGAGAATGGTGGAGTGAAAGCCAGCAAGCTTCATGATCGTTCGCATGACACTCTCCATTTTTTTGCTTCTGTAAATGATTTCAGTAGAAGTCGTTTGTTGTTGTGTTTTTAAGGATTGCAGTTCTTCTTTGTACTGATTGGTCTTCTGCTTCGTTTCCCGAAGCTCAGTCTTTAGCCGGGTCGTTTCAGTAATGTCACGTGACGCGATCACGATACGATCAACATGGCCAAAATCATTAAAAATCGGATTGCCGACCGAGAGCACTTTTTGTCCAGAACTCAGTGTTTGCATTGATGTGACTTTCTTTTTTTCATCGAGAACAAGCTCCACAAGGGAGGGGTCAGCGTTTTCTATCGTTGTATAATCTTGAACCTTTTGTCCAATAACCTGATGAATTTCTTCGCGCCAAGCGTGTTCGAGGTAGTTATCGCTGTGACGAAGCAGAATGCCATTTTCGTTGACGACAAGGATTTCATCGTACATGGTTGCGAGAATCGCATTCAAGTCGCGATTTAAGTCTTTAACATAGCCGATTTCAAGTGCCATTTCTTCGACTTGCGGGAGATCTTGCACAATGATGGTTACGCCATTGATCAAATGTTCATCGTCGAAGATGGGCGAATAGTCAAGAAGTAGCCCGACTTCGTCCTGTACAAGAATCTGATTTAATACCGTGTCGCCCGAGGAAAGGACGTACTCAATCAAATCAGTATGGAAAAAATGCGACGCTGAATGCTCTTTAACGAGTGTCTCGGTCGTTTTCAGCATTGATAGCCCGGTGTCATTGAAATGAACTATTTTCTGCAGTTCATCGACGACAAAAATGCCACGTGGAATAGACGATAACAGCATCTTGAGAAAATCTGACGTCATGTTGTTGTGCTGAAATAACTCAATCAGTAATTCTTCTCTTGTTAAATAGCCGGCGTATTCCCCAGTCTTGTCTTCAATGAGCACAAGCTGTTTGCCTAAAATTTGAAATAAAAAAGGAATCGAGAGTTTTTGTTCTGGCTTAATTGTTGTTGTTTCGGTTAGGAGAACAGCATGATTAGCAATCAATTCTTCTACATCGTCAGCGTGATTCACTTTATTACGAATTTCTTCTATTAATATATAGCCTTCTATAACTTTTCCCTGTTGTAAAAACACATGCGTGCCACGAAATGTTCGAATAATTTCTTTTATGTCCTGAGCCGGCGATTGTAACGATATCATGCGTAGCGGATGGGATGCCTGTTTCAGGGATTCATATAACATGCATATTTCTCCTTTTTGTTTTTATTATAACGAATATAATAAGTCTCTACGAAAAATAGTCAGATCAAGTTTAACGAAATTACAGGTGTGTATATTATAGAGAACGATAATTTTAGGCTAACCTTTCATAAATTTGTTTATTAGTGCTTCTCTATTAACTTCATGAGATCTACATTTTATAAACCTAAGTATTGTTTATTGAATCAAGTACTATTTTCTTTTTTGGATCTAGTTATCGTAAATGTTTAGCAGGTATTGAATGTAGCAAGAAAAGATATTAGATAAAGAATGTTCGTTTAATCTCAATTCCAATAGAGGACGGTGAATCTAAAATTTTAGAATGATTATTGAATACGTTTTTACCTAATACAAGCATATTATCTTAATTAACTGATTTTTATTTCGATATAATCAGTGTCTTCGTATTTTGAGATACAAAAGAATAAAAAAGCTAGTCAGTTGATATGGGACAAAAAATCTTGAGCATCTACGCTTCAGGCTTTTTCGCTAGGTGCCGGTTAAATGTCCAGTTTTTGTTCGCTTAACCCCTTCATCATTTGAGGATCGCGGTGATTAATCAAATAATTGCTTTCGTTTCGCATTATGGAATATTATGGTTCATAAATGAATAATATCTTGATGCTATAAATCGCAGTACTTAACACAAAGTAGATTATCAAAAGTTCACAAAAGAAAAAAGATCCATTCTCATACTATCTATGTCGGTGAAGATAACATAACAACACTCCACGTGTACGCCTAACTGAAGTTTTACATTACTACATTGAATGGTCTCGTGAGACATTCATGACTCGATACTTTCTTGAATAAACTCCGTCAGGGTACAATGCTGAAATTCCTTAAAGGCTTCATATAATTGAGAAGGATGCTTGAAGCCAACGTGATAAGCGATCTCTAACCGAGTGAAGGACGAGTATTGTAACAAATGCTTTGCTTTTTCCATTCTTGTTTTCTTGATGTATTCATGGGTCGTGTAATTGATTTGTTGTTTGAATACACGATGCACATATGAGGGACTATAATGCATCTGAGAAGCAATGATAGTCGTGTTTAATAAAGAAGCATAGTCTCGGTGAATCATCTCTTTGATGATTCGAACCATATATTCATGTAAAGCTGTTCCATGTTATTTTATGATTCATCTAATATGTTGCTTAGTAAGTTTCACCATTAAAATAATAAAAGAGTTTTTCCAAAAACACATGGAAAAACTCTTTAAATACATAGCTGTCGTTTTAGATTCAATAAATGGTTTTTTGATAATTATCTTTGTCTAAAACCCATGTTAGCCTTTTTGCAATTTATTCATTAATTAATAAAATTTTGGACATTTTGAAAGGCATCCATGGCTCAATGGATTAGCTATGCGCGCGCATCGTTTTTAAAGGAAAAACTGTAGAATATGTTTTTGCAATAGAAACCATTGCACTTAATGACTAGCACATATATATTAAAATGAATATTCCGCTACTCTCCTATTGATAAATACTTGGTCTCGAGATAAGCTTCTATTCCTTCAGTACCGCCTTCTCTCCCCAATCCGCTTTCTTTCATTCCTCCAAATGGGGCCTGCGCTGCGGAAGGAGTGCAGTCATTCCATCCCAGAACACCAAAATGTAATTTGTCATGCAGATACATTCCCAATTTATAATTGTCCGTAAAATAGTATGCTGCTAAACCGAATGGAGTACCATTGGCTGATGAAATAGCTTTATCAATATCTTTAAATGTACGAATAGGGAGCACGGGTCCAAACGTTTCTTCTTTCATTATTCTCATGGTTTCATCCGCATTGGCAATTACCGTTGGATAAACAAAATAATATCCTTGGTTTTCATTTATGTTATATTCACCGCCACATGCAATGCTTCCGCCTTTAGAAATGGCATCATCGATTTGTTCTGAAATTTTGTCATAACCACTTCTGTTAATTACAGGGCCAATTTGTACGCCCCAATCTTTGCCATTTCCTACTTTTAGCTTCTTCACTTCCTGCACTAATTTTTCAGTGAATGCTTTTTCGATGGCTTCATCCACAAAAACGCGATTGGCACTGATGCAGGTTTGGCCGGCATTTCTGAACTTGGAAGCGATCGTTTGAGTCACGGCAGCGTCCAGGTCAGCATCCTTCGTAATAATGACTGGAGCATGACCTCCCAGCTCCATCGACACATGCTTCATGGTGTTCGAGCTTTGGGCCATAAGTAATTTTCCTACGTCTGTTGATCCTGTGAATGTTATTTTTTGAATATACTCACTTTCCGTGAACAAATGCCCTATTTCTGCACCATAACCGTTTACACATTGAATAGCGTGAGGCGGAATGCCAGCTTTATGAGCCAATTCCACTAACCTGATTGAAGTCAAAGGTGTTTCTTCTGCAGGCTTAATAATACAAGTACAGCCCGCTGCTAGGGCCGGGGCCGCCTTTCTCGTCATCATTGCCGCCGGAAAATTCCACGGTGTAATTGCAGCTACCAGCCCAACCGGTTCTTTTGTGACGACAATTCGTTTTGAAGACTTATGGGCGGGGACTGTCCTTCCATAAATGCGTTTCGCTTCTTCCGCAAACCATTCAATATAGCTGACAGCATAATTGACTTCCTCTAACGATTCCTGCAGTGGTTTTCCACTTTCTAATGTCATTACTTCAGCAATGCTGTTTTTCTCTTGAACGATGAGTTCGCCCCAGGTTTTCAGCAGCGTCGATCGCTCATAGGCATTATAGCCGTTCCACTCCCCCAGAAAATCATGGCCCCGTTTTATGCATGTTACTATTTCTTCTTCAGAGTTTCTGTGAATTTCCTGGATAAGTTCCCCATTCGCCGGATTGTTCACCGCTAAGGTTTTCCCTGTCAAATTAAAACCGCCTTATCAAATGTATTTAAAGACGTGCCTTCCTATAACTCGTGCAAATCGATTAAAAATTAATTGTAATTCTTTAACGTACTGTCGATAATTTTTATTATCCGCTTTAACTGCTTTTTGGAAAGAATCAGTGGCGGGGCCAGTACAATACAATCAAGCTCATCAAAAATAACTGATCGGCAGATAAGTCCCTTTGACAGCAGTTGCTCCACTACATTTGGAGCAGTGACTTCTGTTTTGCTGGAAGTGGTTCTATCACTAAATTCAATCGCCCACATCATGCCTTTTCCGCGGACTTCCTTTATCATTGGATGCTTTTCTTTTAATCTGTTTAGCAGCTGTTCAAAATCTGCTTCGCGCTTTTGGGCGTTGTTGATTAAATCTTCCTGTTCCAGAATTTTAATATTTTCAAGAGCCACCGCACTTGCTGTCGGGTGACCGCTGTAGGTGTAGCCATGAAGCACCGTCCCTGAAGATAGATTTATGAAGTCGTGGTGAAGGGCTTCCGTCATCATCACCCCGCCAAGCGGAAGGTAGCCGCTCGTCACGCCTTTAGCGAAGCACATCATATCCGGGCATACTTCATAATGTTCTATCCCGAACCATTTGCCGGTTCTGCCGAAACCAGTGATAATTTCGTCTGCAATAAATAAGATATCGTGTTTATTACACAGGTTCCTTACTTCCTGAAAATACTCTTTGGAAGCAGGGTGGACCCCGCCGGCTCCCTGAACCGGCTCTGCTATAAATGCAGCTATCTGTTCTGCTCCCTCCTGCTGAATTGTTTTTTTCAAGGAATCGATCGATAAATGATCAGCAAAGTAGAAATCCGGGGACACCGCTGAGGCAAAGTCGCGAAAGGGTTTTAAACCTGTAGCATTTGTAGCCCCTATCGCGACGCCGTGATACGACTTCGTTCTTGAAATGATTTTTGTTTTGGCTGGTTTTCCTTTAATTAACCAGTAATTTCTGGCCAGCTTAATAGCTGTGTCTACGGCTTCCGAACCGCCGGAAGTTAAAAAAGTAGTGTTTAAATCCCCGGGAGCCAGCTGGGCCAGTTTCCGGGTAAGCCGAATAGCAGGTTCGTTGCTGAATGTAGAAAAAGAAGAGCTGAAAGCCAGCTGCTGTATCTGTTTTTCAGCCGCTTTTCCCAACGCTTTACGCCCGTGACCGACGTTAACGTTCCACAAAGACGACATGCCATCTATATAGGCTTCATTCTTATGATTTTTAAGAACGATACCCTTACCGCTTTTAAAAATGTGCTTTGCTCCAGCATCCTGCTGCTGATGAATTGAGGAAGTAGGATGAAAATAATGTTTCTTATCCCAATCAATTAGTTGTTTTTCTGAAATTTTTCTGTTCATTACACCCCGACCTCCCCATATATATTTTCTTTGGGAATTCATTCTTCCAGATTGATCCATACGCTTTTGACTTCGGTATAATTATTTAATGCATACGAGCCCATTTCGCGGCCGAACCCTGAAGCTTTAAAGCCACCAAACGGAGTGGCGGGGTCTGTGAGATTGTAACTATTCACCCACACCGTTCCAGCTTTTAGACGATGAGCGATTTTGTGGGCGGAACGAATATTTTCCGTCCAGATGCCTGCTGCCAGTCCATAAGGAGTATTATTGGCTTTTTGGATCACTTCTTCTTCAGAGGTATATGGCAGCACAACCACCACCGGGCCAAATATCTCTTCTTTGGCTATCTGCATCTCTTCCGTAACATTTTTAAACACCGTTGGCTGGATATAATAACCTTCCCGGTCCAATACACCACCGCAGGCTTTTTCAGCCCCTTCTGCCATCCCCTCCTCGATGTAGGAGGCGACCTGATTGAACTGTTGTTTTGAAATTAAAGGCCCAATGACATTTTCTTCATCGAGACCGCTGCCTATGTTAACGGTCTCCGCAAATTCAACCATTTTGTCCACAATATCTTCATACTGATTTTCAGGAACGAAAACCCGGGATCCGGCACAGCAGATTTCGCCTTTATTAGCCATAATTCCGTAAAATACTCCCGGAATTGCTTTATCCAAATCAGCATCCGGCATAATGATGTTCGGGGATTTCCCCCCTAGTTCCAATGTCAGCCGTTTGAATGTGTCAGCCGCCATCTTCATGATATGCTGGCCGGTTTTACTTGAACCGGTAAAAGCAATTTTATCCACATCTTCATGCTCGATGAGCGCTTGGCCCGCAGTTTTGCCCAGACCGGGAATGATATTGATAACTCCTTTGGGAAAGCCTGCCTCCTGCACAAGCTTCGCTAAATATAGCGCGGATAAGGGCGTTTGTTCTGCCGGTTTTAATACTACCGTGCATCCCACTGCGATAGCAGGAGCTATTTTCCAGCAGGCCATCATAAGAGGAAAATTCCATGGAATAATCTGGCCCGCAACGCCCACCGGTTCATGTCTCGTATAATTAAAAAATTCTCCGGCGATCGGGATAGTCTGGCCTGTCCACTTTGTCGTCCACCCCGCATAATAGCGAAATTGTTCAATGGCGTTCGGTAAATCACTTCCATACATCTCACTTAGCGGTTTGCCATTATTCAAAGTGTCCAGTTGGGCCAGGATGTCTATATCTCTTTCCAGGAGATCGGCTAAGTTATTCATTAATTTTGCTCTTACACGAGCGTCCATGGAAGCCCATTCTTCCGATTCAAAGCTGCGACGGGCTGCTTTCACCGCTGCATCAACGTCTTCTTGCTCCGCTGCATGCACATCACATAACTCCTGTTCTGTGGCCGGGTTAACGACAGGGAGCATCGAGCCATTGACACTTTTCTGGAACTCCCCATCTATAAAAAGCAGCTGCTCTTGCTTTAAAAAGTCCTTCACTTCAGGTAATACATCGATTTCCATTGAAAACTCTCCTTTCTAAAGGTCGTTCCATTCGCTTTCCAGCTCTGTCAGGGATGTATCGATGATGTCGATAATTTCATTAATTTCTTTTTCATTAATGATCAGGGGAGGTGCAATCGCTATAATATTCATTCCTTCTTCAAAATCAAAAGGCCGGATAATTAGATGATGGCTCAGGCATTTTTCCACTAATTTTGAGGATGCCTGAATAGGACTTTCAAAAGGTATCCCGTTTTCAGGGTCTTTCATAAGTTCAAAACCTGCCAAAAGGCCTTTGTTTCTAATTTTAGTAACGTATTTATGCTTATTCTCCAGATATTTAAGGCCATCCGTTAATACTTTTTCCATGGAAATCACATTCTCTAAAATGTTCTCACGTTCTAAGATTTCTAAATTTTTCAATCCTACTGCACACGCGCTCGGATGCCCGCTGTAGGTAAAGCCGTGAGCCAGTACATCTTCATGCTGGTCAATTGTTGACTTGATGGCATCGCTCATCAGTACGCCGCCTAACGGAAAATAGCCGCTCGTAATGCCTTTGGCAAAGCAAATCATGTCAGGAATAACGCCCCAGTGGTCCACACCGAAATTCTTTCCTGTACGTCCAAAACCGCAAATAATTTCATCGGAAATCATTAATACGCTCTTTTCATCGCATAATTGGCGAATAGCTTCCAAGTATCCATCCGGCGGCATGTGAACCCCGCCTGCGCCCTGAATCGGCTCCAGTATGACCGCTGCCACCTGTTCGCTTCCCAACTCTTCAATCATGCTCCGAACGCTACTGGCATAATTTTGGTCAGATGTATCGCCTTTTTCTGCATTTGTGAGATGGGCTTTTGCATTATAAATGTTCGGATCCCCGGACCCGGAAAAATCACGAAACGCTTCGATCCCCGTAGCCCGTTGAGCCCCTACGGTTACACCGTGATAGCCTCTCGTGAGTGAAATAATTATTTTTTTATTGGTGAATCCTTTCTTTTGCCAATAAAAACGGGCAAGCTTGAATGCGGTATCGTTGGACTCGGAGCCTCCGGAAGTATAAAAAACATTGTTGAGATCCCCTGGCGCCCATTCTCCCAACTTCTCCGCTAATTTAATGGCAGGTTCATTGCTGAAGCCATAAAATTGCGAACCGTAAGCAAAGGCTGTCATTTGTTCATAGGCTGCTGATGCTAATTCTTCGTTACCATGGCCCACATTGACATTCCACAGCATGGAAACTCCGTCAATATAATTTTTCTCATTGATGTCCCTCACTCTTACACCTTCGCCCCTGGAGAAAATAATTTTAGGTCCTTCCTGGGCATTGACTGAAGGCACGGTGGTAGGGTGCAGGATATGTTTGCGATCAATTTCCTGTAATTTCGAAATACTTGTCTGCATCGTATTCACTCTCCTGATTAAATAATTTTGTCTAATTTCAACAAGCTTTTCAAAAGCACATCGGCTCCCTGAGCGATAAGTTTTTCGTCTGTAAACTCCTGTTCATTATGGCTGATGCCGTTTGTGCTTGGCACAAAAATCATTCCCGAATTCCCTGCAGCACTCATATATTTCGCATCATGACCAGGCCCGCTGAATATTTTCGTATAAGAATAATCCATTTCTTCTGCAGAGGCTTCCACAGAATTTATAATATCCTGATCAAATAAAACAGCATCATTATCCCAGATGGTATGAATCGTCACTTCAGTATCATATTGAAAGGCGATGGAGCTTAATCGTTCCTTTAATACTTTGCATGCCATGTGTCTTTGATGATCATTTTCATGTCTGATATCAATGTTGAATTCAACCACTCCAGGTATCACGTTAGGAGAGTTCGGAAACACATTTAATTTCCCCACGGTGGTTTTCAGCCCTGAAAATTCACCGGCCAGTTCGTATATATTAGTCACCATTTTTGAAGCCGATACTAACGCGTCCTGCCGGTCTTCCATCGGCGTGGGCCCAGCATGATTAGTACAGCCTTCCACTTTAACTGAAAGCCAGCTCATCCCCTGGATGCCCTCTACAACGCCAATATCGATCTTTTCCTTGTCCAGTGTTGGCCCCTGTTCAATGTGAAGTTCCATGAAATAAGCCCAATCTGTCAACCTGTCCTCTTTGTTGCCTTTATAATTTATTTTCTCAAGCGCTTCTTCAAAGGTGACACCTTCTTCATCTTTAATAGAGTAAATAAAGTCCTTTGCCAATTCTCCTGTCAAACCGCCCGAACCTAACATGGGCGGGGCAAAGCGGGCCCCTTCTTCATTGGTAAAGTTAACAATGACGAGAGGATGTTCTGTTGTGATCTGCTGTTCGTTTAATGTGCTGATGATTTCAAGCGCACTCATAACTCCAATGACGCCGTCAAACTTTCCTCCATTAGCCTGAGTATCCAGGTGAGAACCGAGCACCAGCGGAGGAAGGGAAGCATTTTCGCCCTGGCGCCACCCATACATGTTTCCAAAATCGTCTATTTTGACTTCAAGTCCGGCTTCAATCAGACAATTTTTAAAATAATCCCTGATTTTTTGGTCTTGAGGCGTCAGTGCCAGACGGTAAAGACCGCCATTTTCTGTTTTGCCTATCTGTGCGCTAGCTTCAATGTAACTGTTCAGCCGCTGTCTGCTGATTTTTAACACTGCTGATTCCATGACATCCCCTCCTGCCGTTATTAGATGCAAATATCATGCCAATAATATTTCTTTCTAGAACATATCTTCACCTCGTTTTATTTCAAAAAATAAGTTCATTGAATCGATAATGACTCAATGAACCGAATCGCTATTGCTTAAACTTTTTTGTAAAGCTAAATTGTATTTTTTCACCCGTCTCATAAAAGCGGATTGGGTGATACCTAACGCGTCCGCTGCCTTTCTTGACGAACCATTCTTTTGAAAAGCTTTGATAATTGCTTGTTTCTCCACGTCCTCTAAATATGATGGAAGGGACTGCTTTTCCATATCGGGCACGTACCTAGAAGGAGATTTTTCTTCATATATCTTTAGTTTATCCGGGAGTTCTTCTGCCACTATCAAGTCTGTGCTGGATGTAATGACCGCTCTTTCGATCACGTTTTCCAGTTCCCGGATGTTACCCGGCCATTCGTAGTTTTGAAAACATTCCATCGCTTCGTTTGAAAGGATACAGCTGCGGTTGTATTTTTTATTGTATATTTCCATATAATGATGCACAAACAAAGGGATATCCTCAAACCGTTCCCGGAGCGAAGGTACTTCTACGGAAATAACATTTAAACGGTAGTATAAATCCTCCCGGAATCTTCCTTCTGCTACCATGGCAGAAAGGTCGCTGTTGGTCGCCGTGATGATTCTAATATCCGTAGTTTCTACGCTGGAAGAGCCGACAGGGATATACAGTTTTTCCTGCATTAATTGCAGAAGCTTAGGCTGGAGTTCCAAAGGCAGATCGCCAATCTCGTCCAAAAAAAGCGTCCCCCCTTCCGCTTCCTGAACGATTCCCTTTTTCCCTTTAGCATTGGCTCCAGTGAAAGCCCCTTTTTTATAACCAAATAATTCGGATTCCAGTAGAGCAGCCGGGATAGCTGAACAGTTAAGAGGGATGAACGGACGGTCCTTTCTTTCGCTTGTTTCATGAATGTTTTTAGCTATTACGCTTTTGCCCACCCCGGTTTCTCCTTGAATTAGCAGCGTAGCGTCCACCTGGGCAGTTGTTTTTATTAACTGCTTCATTTCCATAAACTTTTTACTTTTTCCTATAAGCTCACTATCCTCTGTTTCAGTTAATTTGTGATCCTCCTTGGTTTTTTTTAATTCCTCCACATAAAAATTTATGACTGATTCTGCTTTTTCAAGCTGCAGAGAAGAACGGACCATATCAGTAATATCCTTTACGTGCACCAGGACGTAGTCTCTCTGGGCTTCCATAGGTACAAGATAACCGGAAGCCAGCAGTTTCCGGTTTTGAGAGGTCTGGATCGAACTCACCGCCTCCCTTTTATCTAAAACGAGATTGGTTACAGACGGCGTGAACATCTCCCTGCTTTCGAGCTCCGTGACGTGCTTGCCGATAATTTCCTCCAGCGGGGAGCCGATCTGTTTTACACTCGTTTCGTTAACCCAAAGAGCGTAGCCGGAATCGTCTGCAATAAAAATTCCATCTTCCAGCTTATTAAAAACGTCCTGAAAACTGCGGTCCAAATAAAATGGCTCTGTCATGTTACCCCTCCCGGGTGAATAAATCTTGCTGAATCGAGTTGTTAATGAATTATAGAGTCAATTTCGATTCAAAACAAGTACTAATTTCTTATGACAAGTGATAATATCAAATTTTACGTTGGCACAGATATTGCATTAATAATGGACGAACGCTAATTAAACCTTAGGAGGCATAACATGACGACGCTACATTCCCAACCAGTATCAGACGGGTTCCGAATGCCGGGAGAATTCGAACCCCATACCGGGACCTGGATGCTCTGGCCGCACCGTACAGATACCTGGCGGGCTGGAGCAAAACCCGGACAAAAGGTATTTAAAGAGATTGCCTCTGCCATTTCTAGATTTGAACCTGTCACCGTCTGTGTGCGTGCTGAACAGTATCAGCATGCACGTGCTATCCTGCCAGACGAGGTCAGGGTGCTTGAAATGTCATTCAATGATGCATGGATGAGAGACATCGGTCCTTTGTTTTTAATTGATGACAAAGGCGGCCTCCGGGGAGCAGATTTTCAATTTAACGCCTGGGGAGGAATCAACAAATCATTATATTTTCCCTGGGACCAGGACGTTTTAGTCTCACAGAAAGTGCTTGAGACCGAACGGGTCGACCGGTACAACTGTACAGACCTTGTATTGGAGGGCGGGGGCATTTATCCCGACGGGGAAGGCACGCTGATTACCACGAAGGAATGCCTGTTGAATACCAACCGGAATCCAAACTGGTCACAGGAGGAAATCGAGCAGCGGTTAAAAGAAACGTTGAATGTCCAAAAAATTATTTGGCTTGAGCGGGGTCTCGTCGGGGACGAAACGGACGGCCATATCGATGAAGTCTTATGCTATATACGTCCGGGAGAAGTTGCCCTCAGCTGGACGGATGACCCAGAGCATCCGCAGTATGCCGTACTGAACGAATGCTATGAAAAACTGGCAGGCGAACGCGACGCTTCCGGAAGAGCGTTCACGATTCATAAAATTCCTTTACCGGAACAGCCGGTTCTCACCGAGCAGGAAAGTGAGGAGATCGATCATACCATCGACAGCTATGCCCGGTTACCAAACGACCCCTGCATCGCATCGTACGTGAACTGTTATTTATGCAACGAGGCTGTTATCCTACCCCAATTTAATGACCCCCTGGACAAGGAAGCAGTCAAAATATTCAGCACCCTGTTCCCAGAGCGGGAAATCGTTCCCATTTACACAAGAGAATTGTCCCTTGCAGGAGGAAACATACACTGTATCACTCAGCAGCAGCCAGCCAGATAACACGTTCGTATTGAACTAATCTTATCCAAAAGGGTGGTCGGTTAAATTGTCCAACCAGGAAAATTCTTTAAACAGACAGCTGAAACTCATTCATGTGGTAGTGCTTGGCTTAGCTTATATGTCACCTTTCGCCGTGTTTGATACGTTTGGCATCGTGTCCGATATTACATCCGGGCACGTGCCTATTGCTTATCTGATTGTATTTACCGCTATTCTTTTTACTGCGCTCAGTTACGGTAAGATGGTGAAAATTTATCCCGTTTCAGGTTCCGTCTACACCTATACACAACGGATCATTAATAAAAATCTTGGCTTTTTGGCTGGATGGATCACATTTCTCGCTTATTTGGCCCTGCCAATGATTAACGCGCTGCTGGCGAGAATTTATCTTTCGGCAGGCATTCCTGCCGTACCGGGGTGGGTTTGGATTGTACTCCTCCTTTTAATTATCACCCTGGTCAATTTAATCGGCGCTAAAGTGACCGCCTCCGTTAATTTGATTCTTGTGGTTTTTCAGTTTTTAACGGGAATTATTTTTATTGTATTAACGATCCGGTCTATTACGGTAGAAAATCAGTCGCCGCTGTTTACATTCAACACTTTAATTTCAGAAAGTTTAGAAATCAATAGCTTGTTTGCCGGAGCTTCTCTGCTTGCTCTTGCATTTATCGGTTTTGATGCAATTACTACCTTATCGGAAGAAACCATTAATCCTAAAAAAACGATCCCCCGGGGCATTATTTTAGTAGCTGTCATTGGCGGGGTTTTCTTCTTCACCGTCACCTATTTCATGCAGACACTCTTTCCTGACGTAAGTGTCTTCAACAACATTGAAGGAGCTTCTCCGGAAATAGCAGCTATTATCGGGGGCAATTTATTTTTGGCTCTGTTCACCGCAGGCGCCCTTACTTCCGTATTTGCGTCGGGACTTGCTGCACAAACCAGTGCTTCGAGGCTTCTATACGCGATGGGAAGAGACAATGTACTGCCACAAAAGTTTTTCGGCTACCTGCATCCTAAAACAAAAACGCCGGTGTTTAATATTCTGTTGATCGCTGTCCTAGGCTTGTCATCTATCTTCATTACTCTGGAAACCGCTACTTCTTTAATTAACTTCGGCGCATTTTTCGCTTTTTCCATCGTTAATATTTGTGTGATCGTCAACTTTGTTAAAAACGATAATGAAAAGAAATTCCGGTCCGTGCTCACAAATATCGTGTTTCCATCCCTCGGCCTCGGCTTTGTTATCTACCTGTGGGTCAGCTTGAACTGGTACGCCATCGCCTTTGGTTTATGCTGGATCATTCTGGGCGTCGTCTATTTGTTCGTGCTTAC
This sequence comes from Marinococcus halophilus, assembly GCF_002265875.1. Classification (GTDB taxonomy): domain Bacteria; phylum Bacillota; class Bacilli; order Bacillales; family Marinococcaceae; genus Marinococcus; species Marinococcus halophilus. The sequence goes on along the minus strand of NZ_NPFA01000019.1, from coordinate 1,789 downwards.
CCGCGGCTTCCAGCAGGACCCGCCCCAGGTCAACTTTGATGAGCTAGAGGGCTGAACCAGCAGCTATAAAATCGATCAGGAGGTATTATTATGATTATTGGTATTCCTAAAGAAATTAAAAACCAGGAAAAACGAGTCGCCATTACTCCGGCAGGCGTTCTAAACTTAAAAAAGCACGGCCATGAGGTATTGGTGGAAGCCAGTGCCGGAAAAGGCAGCGGCTTTGAGGATCATGATTATAAACAGGCCGGTGCTTCGATGGTGCCGGAGGCCAGTCAGGTATGGTCGCAGGCAGATATGGTCATGAAGGTAAAGGAACCGTTGGAAGAGGAGTATGTATTCTTTCGTAAAAATCTAATTTTGTTCACGTATCTTCACCTCGCTGCAGAACCGGCACTAGTGGAGGCCCTAACTGCCAATGAAGTTACCGCCATCGCCTATGAGACGGTCCAGGAAAATGGCTCCCTGCCCCTTTTGACCCCAATGAGTGAGGTAGCAGGACGAATGGCTGCCCAGGTCGGGGCACAATTTCTGGAGAGCGTTTACGGCGGCAAGGGTATTTTACTATCCGGCGTCCCCGGAGTGAAAAAAGCGAAGGTGACCGTTATCGGCGGCGGTGTGGTTGGAATAAACGCTGCCAGAATCGCTCACGGTTTAGGAGCCAATGTGACTATTATCGACTTAAACCCCGCCCGCCTTCGTGAAATTGACGAGACGTTTGACGGCCAAATCCAGACCATCAGCAGCAATCCCCTGAATATTGCTCAAGAAGTTCAATCTTCTGATCTGGTGATTGGGGCTGTCCTGATCCCTGGGGCCAGGGCGCCCAAGCTGGTTACAAGAGACATGATCAAGACCATGGCCAAAGGCTCGGTGGTCGTGGACGTAGCGATCGACCAGGGGGGCATTATCGAAACCGCAGACAAAGTTACGACGCATGAGAATCCCACATATGATGTCGAAGGCGTTGTGCACTACGCGGTGGGCAATATGCCCGGTGCCGTTCCGAGAACCTCCACCATTGCCCTAACCAATGTTACTATACCTTACGCCCTCCAAATCGCCAACAAAGGCGTAACTATAGCATTAAAAGAAAATTCTGCCTTGGGTAAAGGATTAAACACCGCTGACGGTAAAGTGACATTTGAAGCGGTAGCGAAAGACTTGGGGTACCCTTATGTTAGTCTGGAGGAAGTGTTAAATAGGAATTTAGAGACCTCGACCTCAGCTAAATAGTTGCATTATAAGTTAATAAAATTGAGCTACTAAAGAGCCCATGAAATTTTCAGGGGCTCTTTAGATTGAACGTAAATTTTGTTTAAGCCCCTCAAAAATCCGTTTGTTGGGTATTTCTCGGTCCATGCAGGTCTCTCGGTTCCACGAGGCTGCCGAAGAAGGAGAAATGCGACATGGATAATCCGCAGACACTATTCACTGAATCAGCTAATGTAGGCTTCCGCTTCATCATGTGCCAGAATCCCTTTCTGAGCAATTTTCTACTATAGCAAAAAACTGCCGACAAGCTCTAAAAAACAGAGCCATTGTCGACAGCCTGAGAACTGAACTGACCCAAAGAAATGAGACAAGAAAAAAACACCTATGCGGCCGMCGTCCGGAATTCCACCGGACTGTGGTCGTTTAATTTGGTAAATGGTCGTATGTAATTGTAATAATACATGTACGAATCGACTTTTTCGACTATAATAGAAGATGTAAGGGGCATCCGTACGCGGATGCTGAATKCTTCCGACTTTAGCGAGGAATGGAAGGATTCGATCATGGCATTATC
>NZ_NPFA01000018.1 GCF_002265875.1 Marinococcus halophilus | reverse complement strand
GGCCCTGCCTAAAGACATCTTTTACCAGAACATTCTACCGGAGTTGGATTAATATGGCCCAGTTTACGTTTAAATGCCGGACGTGTGGTACGTTTGAGCGCTGGATGGCATCAAAGGGAGCGCGGGTCAGCGAAGCGCCGTGTCCCTCATGCGGGGAAGCCGCCGGAAGGGTCTTCCAGCCAGTACACCTGTCCAAGATGGACGCGAAGATAAAGGCCCGGATCGAGCAGGGCATGCAGCCGAAAACACGGCAGCGAAAAGATCTTCCCGCCATGCAACAGCCTCGGCAGCGGGCCCCTAGGCCTTGGCAGGCAGGCCATTAAAGAAGGAGACCCGAAAAAAACCGGGTCTCCTTTTTCAGCTATTTTTCTCCCCGGTCTTTTCCAGCTATTCCAATGACCGCGATGGCAGCCAGCATCACACCGTAAACAATCGAAGAAGAGAGAAAGGGCCTTTTAGTGATTTTCAAAAATACAAGGTTCAACTTGGCAGCATCGTTCCTTATGTTCCTGATCATACATATTTCAAAAATGAACACCGCCTCCCCTCAGGCAGCGCGGGATGGCCGAGCCGCCATCGAAGACCTGGAGGATACTAGAAAAATGTTTAACCCTAAAACATTACATCGGCATCTACAAGGTGCTGGCTTCCATGTACGGAAAAGTGACGTTGTTTCCGGAAGGCTCATCCTGAAATACTTTCATCTGGTAACGGCTTTGCCGAAAATAGTGATTTCCAGCATTGAAACTGGGCTACATGAAGAAAGCCTCCATCCCGAAGCAGCGAAAATACAGTTGGCTCGTACTGTCGTGGCGATGTACCATAACGAGCAGCAAGCTGAATAGCAATTTGTTTTGGTTTTTCAACAAAAAGAAACGCCTCAGAACAAATGCATCATATAAGGTAAAATGCTTGAAAAGATGATGCTGTTAACGGCTGAGACCAGAAACTCCCTAACAAAATACAGCCATAAAATTTTCTTGGCGGAAAAACGAATTGAGCAGCTTTTGCAGCGACAGTGGATGTTATCGGTGCTTATATGATCTTAACAATATATAACCATGCCTATTAAACATAATTACGCTTATCAGTAGTCTATAACCACTTGTTGAGAACAAATCGTTCTCCACTGTTTGTATTTACGAATATCATAATGATGACCAATTTCTAAAATTAAAATGACAAGTTTTTCATCATTGAGGTGAGCAATGCTTAGGTGCCGCCTATGCAATATCGTCATTCTCCAGCTTTTGTGCCATTAACGTTTTTCTAAGCGCTCTAGAATCTGTTGTACCCACTAAGTTTTTATGAATTCAAGTCATAAGCATGCCGGCTTGATATCTATCTATTTTTAATGTTTTTGTGCTCTTTGTTCAAATGGTACTTCATATTCGCGCATTGTTTACATCTAATTCCTTTGTCAGCTTATCAAAAGAAATATCGTCCCGAATCTCGTATTGTTACTGCAGGGCTTGATAATAGAGTTTCAAGTGTCTCAGTTATAGTTCAAGATAAAACTCCTTTTTCTAATAATTGTAAAACAAAAGCGGGAGTAGTAGGATAGTCATGAAACGGTAACGAAACGTCTCAGGATATAATTCGAAGAAGGATGGATTTCTATGAAACGAAAGCTGCTGATAAGGAAAGAAGTGTTCTTGCTTAGTCTAACGATTATATTTCTTATAGGGGCCCTTTTCTATGTGCAACGAGGACCGGAGACAATTTCCGATTCTACGGCTTCAGATAACGACTCTCGTTCATTTGAAACAGTAGAAAGAAAGGATAATGAGGAAGAAAAACCCAACGAGGCAGAAAAAACTAAGCCTGAGCAGGTATATAAGCCTGTAGAGCCAGAAGATGACAGTACACCGTTAAAAGATCAGTTGGAGCAGGAAGAATTGGAAATGATGCCTGAGCTTGAAGCAGCAGGGGAAGAAAGGACAAGGCTGATGCCGTTTGGAGAAACACTAATCACAGGAACGAAGGATCAAACGGACGGACCGTTGAAAAATCATCGACTTGTTACATATTATGGCCATCCCAACTCCACCAATATGGGGATACTCGGGCAAATGGAGCCTGACGCCTTCATGGCAAAATTAAAGACTCAGGCTCAGGCCTATTCCAACGCTGATCCATCTCATCCAGCTGTCCCCACCATTGAACTCATTGCCACCGCTGCTCAACGAGACCCTGGTTCGGACGGCAACTACGTTCGCATGACCTCGCCGGAGCAAATTGACAAGTATGCGAAGCTTGCCGAGGAAAACGATGCTTTATTGATGCTGGATGTCCAATTGGGCAAAGACTCTGTGTTAAATCAAGTGAAGTCGTTGGAAAAATGGCTGAAGCTCCCTTATGTTCATCTGGCCATCGATACCGAATTCCAGGTGGGAGAAGGAGAAACGCCGGGTATCGATCTTGGCCAAGTTAACGGAACAGAGATTCAACAAGCCGTGAGTTATCTCACAAAGCTCGTTGAAGACAACAACCTTCCGGACAAAATAGTTCTCGTTCATCAGTTTACGGACGTAGCGCTGACGAACAAAGAAGTCATTCAGCCAACCAGCCATGTAGAGGTGGCTTTAAACTTTGACGGGTGGGGAGGCGCTGCTGCAAAAATGACTAATTACAAAGAATATGTGCGGAATGAAGCTGTACAGTATGGTGGTTTTAAAGTGTTTTATGATAAGGATGAACCAGTCATGAGCCCGGAAGAAGTCCTTCAGTTGGATCCTGCTCCAGCTGTAGTCAATTACCAGTGAAGATTAGAGTGTCAATGTCCATACAATCGCCAGATATGCTGCTTTGTTATTTTCAAGATGCTTTTGATTAGCTTAATTATACAAATTTAGCTAAGAATCCCCCTAAGATGAAAGAAGAAGTTAGAATCAAAATAAACAAAAAGGTTATGTCTCTATGAAGCTTGGCCAAAAATACTAGGGAAGAGTTATTTAATATTTATGAATCGCTTTATTGACTCAGGCAAAATTAGTTAATAAAAAATTAAGATGCTTGTTTTTTAGTTTAAAAATGAACCCAAGGTGTAATAAATAAAATGGCAATTAAATTCAGCATACTTTTGATTGTCCCTATGTAAGTAGTCGTAGAAAGCGCCAGCCTGAGCAAGGCTGGCGCTTTCTTTCTTCTACGAGTTAAAAAAGGGAGGAGGGCCTTTGCTTGATCGCTTTTACCGTAATTGTTTGGAAATACGGGCAAGCATCCCCTTTACCCATCATGCTATTGGGACCAGGTTCGCTCTGGACATCAAATTCGATGCCCAGGAGGTCAAAATCCATTTCTTTAACTACGAAATTGGCTATCGCGTTTTCACAATCAGTCAATGAAGCAAGCAAGGTCTTGAGCGGGCTAGCGCTTTCCTTGATACCTGCCATAATGACTGGTTCGTCGATCACAATTTACGTGTTTGCGAAAGAAAAGTTCATACTTAAGATTAGAAAGACGACGCTTGGTGCGAAGACTGGTCAACATCCCTATAAATGAAAGTGGACGATGTTTTATTATTTCTTTGCCAATAATTCCCGCATCCGGATGAGCGTGACGATGCCGGCGGCAAACGGAAGCACAGCTACGAGGCCGATGGCCCATGAAACGTTCAGCGTGTCCACAAATAGGCCGGCGAGTAAGGCCCCGAAGGCGTACCCGCTGTCCCGCCAGAAACGGTACACCCCGTTTGCTTTGGCTCGCCAGGAGGCGGGGGCGGTATCGCCGACCGCTGCAATAAGGACCGGATACACCATCGCCGTTCCGAGACCGAGCATTATGGAACTGCCAAGCCACCATCCATAGGAGGTGCCAGCTACTAAGGCCCATAGCGCTAACGCCTGCAACCAGAGGCCGCCGACGATGAGCCGCTTGCGGCCGATCACATCGCTCCAGGGCCCGGTAAACAGCTGGGCCATGCCCCAGGCGAGGGGATACGCTGCCACGACCACCCCGATTTGGCTGACGGATAACCCGCCGGAAGCGAAGAAGAGGGGGAACAGGCCCCAGGCCATGCCGTCCTTGAGATTGGTCGTCAACCCGGCAAAGCTGAAGCTCGACAGGGCGGGCTGCTTCCAGGTCGTCTGGGCAAACGCCTGCCAAAAGGGGAGGGAGGATTCCCCGGAAGCCGTCTGACGGGCCACCTGCCTGCTCGTATCCGGCACGAACAACGAAAGCAGGAACCCGATGCCAACGATCCCGAAGCCAAGAAAGAAAGGTTCGGGGCGCAGAGCGGTCGTCGAAGCCACGTAGCCGGAAACGGCGGCCATGATGGACAACCCCATATAGCCGGCAAATTCATTCAGGCCGACGGCCGTCCCGCGCTGGGTTGGTTTCGCCAGATCTACTTTCATGTTTACAGTCATCGACCAGGTCAGCCCCTGGTTGACGCCTAAGAAAATATTGGCGACGATGATCATCCACCAGGCGGAGGCAAAAATAATCAGCAAAGGAACGAAGAAGCCGAATGCCCATCCCATTAATAATATTTCCTTGCGCCCAAAGCGGTCGGCAAGCGCACCGGCCAGGAGGTTGACCAGGGCTTTGGAAAACCCAAAGCTGACAATAAAGGAGAGGGCGGCACTGGCCGAGGCAACGCCAAACAACTCTTCGCCGATCAGCGGGAGCACGGTACGTTCCAATCCGACCATAGAGCCGACAAAGACGTTGATGAGGACCAATAGAAAAAAGGGAAGACGGTTTTCAACAATACCGATGGAAGCCGATTTGGCTGTCATCATTCATCCCTCCTTCCTTTGCTTGATAACATGAGAAGACCCCTAACGGGGTCATTCCCATAGAGGCCTCCAGGTATTTCGGAATCATGAAAAGGGGCTCTCCATGAGTTCGTGGGGGATTTACATTTTTACTGCTTCCACCATATAGTTACCGTCATTCAGGACATGGGTAGTTGTAGTAAAGCCGTACTCTTCAACGGTCCGGGCAAACGATTCTGATGGCAGGCGGATTTCCAGCGGAGGCCCCGATTCCGTCGCTACGGCTTCCCATTCGTAAAAGAAAATGGTGCCTCCGGGCTTCAGAACACGCCGGAGCTCGGCGAACGCCTGGTCAAAGTCATCGATTTCATGCATCACGAAGGCGACCACGATTTTATTGACCTGATGCTCCATTAAGGCAATCTTCTCCAGGCCGGAGAGAATCAGGGTGATGTTGGAGGCGCGGGCTTGTTCGGCATAGGTTTTTAATTCGGTTAACATCCGGTCCTCGATATCAACGGCGTATACGTGGCGGGCCTGTTCGGCCATCGGGATCGTGAAGTATCCGTTGCCGGCTCCGATATCTGCGATCAGATCCGTTTCCTGAATATGCATCAGGGGCAGCAGCTTCGTCATCGGAAGGGCCTGCTGCCGTTCGTCACTCCGGAGTTTTTGGGATTTGGCTGGGTCAAAGCGGTGGCTCATACAATCTCCTCCTAATGTCTACATAGTAAAGGGGCTCTGTATTGTACAGAGCCCCGTATTTTAGTCCTTCAGTAGAAACGGTCAGCTCGTGGTTTCGAGCTGGTCCTTTTTCCATTTCATGAAGCCACCCTCCACGTTAATCACGTCAAAGCCGTGGTTCTGGAGAATGCTGGCCGCGATGGCGGAGCGTTTGCCCGAGGCGCAGTGGACGGCCACCGGCTGCTCCGTGGACAGTTCATCGGTACGGGTTGGCAGCTGCTGGAGCGACACGTGCACCGCGTCCGGTACGTGGGACTGGTCCCATTCGTCCTGGTAGCGGACATCGAGAATCTGCACGTCGTTGTGGCGGCGGCGTTCCTCCACCTGCTTCGGCGTTTCGTTCGTATACGTGCGCAGGTTCGAGGCGCTGGCGACGACCGACGTGGCAAAGAATCCTTTCAGCCGGTCCATGCCCATACCGGTAAGAATCCGGCGCAGCTGGTGGTGGTCGGCTGGATCAGCGATCAGGTAGATATCCGCCTCATAGTCGGCGAGCCGGCCCATCCATTCGGCAAACGAGCCCGGGAACGGAAGGTTGATGGTGCCTGGAATGCTTCCCATTGCGAAAGCGGCGGCGCTGCGGGTGTCGACGACCATCGTATGGTCTTGCTCTGCCAGGGCGGCCACGTCATCGCCGGTGCCCTGCATTTCCACGGCCGCCGGGATCTCGGCGAGCGGGGTCATGGCCTGCTTGTTCACTTCTTTCATTTTGGCAAAATACGTTGGCGGCTCGCTCTGGCCGTCGAGGAGAAAGTCTACGAAGGCCTGCTCGTCGGTCGGCTGAAAGGCGGGATTATACATCCGCTCGTAGCCGACGGTGCTTGTTGGCACCGCGCCGAGCGCTTTGCCGCAGGAGCTGCCGGCGCCGTGGCCCGGCCAGATCTGCATATAATCGCCGTATTCCTTGAACTGCTGGAGGGAATGAAACATCTGCCGGGCGCCTGTATCCGCGGAATCCTTCACGCCGACGGATTTTTCGAGCAGGTCCGGACGACCGACATCGCCGACGAAGATGAAGTCGCCGGTAAATACCCCCATGGGGCGATCGGCGGCGGCACCGTCGGTGAGCTCGTAGGAGACATGCTCCGGTGTATGGCCCGGCGTGTGCAGGGCTCTCAGCTTAATGTTGCCGATATAAATGTCTTCGCCATGCTTCACGCCGTGGAGCGGCAGATCCTGATTCCACTCGTAGCCGCCGTTTTCGGCGCCTTCCGTGGAATAATAGATCGTGGCGCCGGTCCGGCGGGCAAGCTCTGTCACCCCGGAGACAAAGTCCGCATGAATATGGGTCTCGAACGCTCCGGTAATACGAAATCCCTGTTCGCGGGCGATCTGCAGATAGTCTTCAATATTGCGGGATGGGTCGATGACGGCCGCCTCACCGGTGGCCTGACAGCCAACCATATAGGAAGCCTGGGCCAACGACGTGTCATAAAAATATTTCAAATACATCAATCATCGCTCCTTCAAATTAGAATAGATGTTATTCGGTTTTACCGGTCCATTCGTTCATGCCGCCGGCCATGCTGCGGACGGTAAAGCCATGGTCCTGCAGCGCTTCCGCTGCCCGGGCACTGCGTTTGCCGGAGCGGCAGACGGTGACGTAAGACTGGTTTGGGTCGAGTTCGTTCATCCGCGCAGAGATATCTCCCACCGGGATATGAACGGACTCGGGAATGCGTCCTTCATCGAGCTCTTCATCCTCCCGGACGTCAATCACCTGGACGCCACTGTTGTTTTCGAGTTCCTGCTGGACGTCTGCCGGCTGGACTTCTTCAATGCGTTTTTCTTCGGTCATTCGATTCACCTCGTTTGCGATATTATTACGAGTCGTACGTTGTCATGTTCATTTATCATCAAAATAACGGGTTAGCATTTATTTCTTTCCATTGTTCTTATACCACTATAGGTATTTGGCATAAACGTTTAGCCGCTGAAAATCTGAATCCATATTTGAATGGCGGTAGCTAAAATGATAACGGCCAGTATGCTTTGCAGCAGTTTGGTATTGACCTTCTGGCCGGCTTTGGCACCGATAGGTGCTGCGATGAGGCTGGCTACAATCATGATCAGGGCCGGTCCGTACAGCACCTGGCCGGTTGCCACCTTGCCGACGGTTGCCCCAATGGATGAAATCAGGGTCACGGCGAGCGACGTCGCGATCGTCATCCGGGTGGGGATTTTTAAGACGACCAGCATGATCGGCACGAGGATAAACGCGCCAGCAGCACCGACAATCCCGGAGCCGATGCCGACCACAAAAGACAGCCCCGAGGCAAGAGGTTTGGAGAACGTGACACGAGTGAGGTCCTGGTCATCCAGCCCTTTTTTGGGCACAAACATCATCACCACCGCGATGGTGGCGAGCAGGGCATAGACCATGTTGACCCCTGCCTCACTGAAGAAGTTGGAGGCATAAGCTCCGATGAAGCTGCCGATTAGAATGCTTCCGCCCATGTAGAGGACCAGCTGCCCATTCAGATAGCCACCTTTCCGATAAGCCCAAACGCCCCCGATGGTGGCGAAAAAGACCTGAACGGCACTGATGCCGGAGACTTCATGAGCTGAAAAGGCCACAAATCCAAGCAGTGGGGGAATATACAACAGCATGGGATACTTGATGATTGATCCGCCGATTCCCACCATGCCAGACACAAAGGACCCGACAAAGCCCAATAGAAAAATTACGATGATAAACAGCAGTGACAATGGAAAGACCTCCCTTGAAGGGAAGTAATTCCATGACTTCCCCGTGGCACGATGTTATTCGCCTTTTTGTATCCAGAATTTATAGACGCCGTTGTCTTCCGTGTGGTCGAGCAGTTCGTGGCCGCCAGCTTTTGTCCAGGCTGTGAGGTCGCTCTGCGCCCCTTTGTCGGTGGCGTGCAGTTCAAGTACCTCGCCGCTATCTAGCTCCTTGATCGCTTTTTTGGTTTTCAGAATCGGCTGTGGGCAGGCAAGTCCTTTCGCATCAATCGTTGTTTTTGGTTCCATCTGTCATCGCTCCTTTTAATAGATATCATTGTTATCTCATGGCTAAGTTGCCCCCAGGTCGTGGGGCGTTGACGCTTTTTTTACGTAGTACCACCATTGTTTTTGAAATTGGCGCATACCCAGGTCGTGATGGCCTGTACGCTGCATCCATTGGCGCACATGCATCATGTGCGGCTGTGCGAGAAAGGGGATAGCCAAAACGTCGCCATCATTCATTTCCTGCATGACTGTTTTGACATGGATGAGAAGCATCAGGCCGCTACAATTTTGTTGTGTCACTACCTGGTGGGCCTGCATCATTTCCTACCTCCTTTTACGAAAGGTTTAAATAAACAGGTTCACGTTCCCGTCGGATGCTTCCCCAAGATAGGCGGCGACGCCGGCATATTCAATATCATCCCGAAGCTCTTTTTCATCCAGCCCAAGCAAATCCATGGTCATGGTGCAGCCGATGAGGCGCACATCCTGTTCCCTAGCCATATCGATCAGCTCCGGCAGTGGCATGGCGTTGTGCTTTTTCATGACTTTTTTAATTAGCTTTGGGCCAATGCCAAGAAAATTCATGTTGGACAATCCCATGCGATCGGCGCCGCGGGGCATCATTTTTTCAAACATGGCTTCAAGTTTGCCTTTAGCAATGCTTTGCTTTTCCGGTTTTCGCAGGGCATTCAGCCCCCAAAAGGTATGGAAAATGGTTACTTCGTGGTCATACGCGGCTGCGCCATTGGCAATAATGTATGCTGCCATGGCCTTGTCGTAATCTCCGCTAAATAATACAATCGTTGTCTTTTTGGCTTCCGCCATCCAATCACTCCTTGATTAAAATACAATTACGGGCATGGGTATTTTTGTCGTGAAAATTTTTTATCGGCTTTTCACCAATAAATTGACAGCCTCCTGAATCAACTGTTCATCATTTTCGCCGTTTTTTGTCTGTTCCCGGACACACTGTTCGAGATTGGAGCCGACGACCAGGCCAGTGGCACGATCCAAAGCGGTACGGGCAGCATTCATTTGAGACACAAGCTCTTTACAGTCCTGTTCTTCCTCCATCATGCGGAGGATACCGCGGACCTGGCCTTCCACCCGTTTGATTCGGTGCTTCATCTGATCCGTGTATTCCATGAGGTCCTCACCCCTTTATCGTTATCTCTTATACCTTATGGGGTATATAGATACTGTAGAATACTTTTTCATGAGTGTCAACCATTTTGGGAGAAATATGGTTGTGGCTTCGATACGCACCGATGTATGCTAACAGCGTCACGACCATTCAAGTTCATTTTAAACAGAAAGGAGCGAATGCCTCATGGCACGCACATACGCAGCGTATACCCGTCGCTATCGCCTGAGGAAATGGATGCTGATTGTTAGCCTGGGAGGTGTGGTGTTCTGGTGGAAACGGTCCGCGGCCCGCCATTCGGAAGATGCCTGGACCGCGTCTATTCTGGAGCATCTTACAGCCGGAGCGACTTCTCGCGAAGTCCAGAAGGAGCAAATGAAACAGGCCTTCCGTTTGGTGGAAGCGACCAACTATCAACAAAAAGATATGTTGGACATCTATAAGCAACAGGTGAAAGACCTGAGGTCGCCCCCCGGCAAAAAAATAAGGGAGGCGGGCCTTCTAGATCAGCATCTGGATCCACATTTCCACGGCTACCCCCAGCAACAGTACTGCAAGGGCACGCTGCAGCCATTTAGCCTGGACATGCCTGGCTGTTTTGGCCCCCAAGGGAGCGGCAAGCAGCGACGCCGCAATGAGGACGGCGGCTGGTAGGAAGGGGACCTGGCCAGTAATCAGTTTGCCGGCACTGGTTCCGATGGAAGAAAGAAGGGTGACGGCGAGCGAAGTCGCAATCGTGACCCGGGTGGGGATTTTTAAAACCACCAGCATGATGGGCACGAGAATAAAAGCGCCTGCTGCCCCCACAATGCCAGCGCTGACGCCTACGACAAATGCACTCCCGGCGGCAATCCACCGGGAAAACGATACGGATTCCTGTGCTTCCTGCTGCATGGATTGCTGCGGAAGCACCATCATGATGACAGCAATGGTCGCTAGCAGAGCATAGGTGATGTTAATCATGCTTTCGGAAAACGCCCCGGAAAACAGGGACCCGAGTAAACTGCCGATGATAATACTGGTGCCCATGTATCCGATCAGGGAGGCATGCAGATACGAGCCCTTTCGATAGCCCCATACGCCCCCAACGGTCGCAAACAACACCTGCACCGCAATCGCCCCGGATACGTCATGGGCGGTAAACGAGCCAACGCCGAGCAGCGCCGGCACATACAACAGCAGCGGGTAATTGATAATGGAGCCGCCGACGCCAACCAGTCCGGAAATGTAGGAGCCCACCGCTCCTAACACAAAAACCGTAATCAAAAACGAGACGGTCATGCTTTCGCCTTCTTTCTATTCCTTCTCTTCCGATGCAGGCCGACGGCCAAACCAGGCAAACACCCCGATAACGGCTCCAGCCAAAATCAAATGGGGAGCAATCATAACTAGAAAAAATTCCATAGGTTACTTCCTTTCTCCTCGAATGTAGGCGGCATCAAATAAAAATAACCGCATGAGCAAATACAGCGAGGGAATGAGTAATAAAAAGCCGGCAATAAACGCAGCGATCAGCGACCAGGCCATCGTCTGATTAACGAAACCATCATAAATGGTCAACTCATCATACAGAAGCCATGGCAGATGGGAGGCGCCATAGCCGAACCACGCGCTGAAATATTGCAGCATGACGAACACAAAAGCTGTTCCTAATCGCTTGCGCCGATAGCTGAGATAGACGACCAAGGAGAAAAACAGGAACGAAAGCCCAAACATCCACCAGATATTCAGCATGCCGGAAAAATGTTCCGGATTGTGCTGACGAATACCGATAAAGACGAGGCCGCTGGCAAGGATCGTTGGCAGGGACCAGAACAGGGTATACCGGCGAAATAATCGATACGACGTGTTATCACCCGCTTTTTGGGCGTAGTACTGCAAAAAGGCAGAAGAGATAAACAGCACGCTGATGATCGCCAGAATCACGACACTCCAGGCATACAAACTGGAAAATAATTCGCCGTATAACAGGCGAACCTGCCCGTTGGAAACATTGACGTACCCGCCCTCGGAAATGGTGAGGGCGATGGTCAGCGAAGCGGGGATTAAAAGACCCGTTGCTCCGTATAAAAATGAATAGACAGGGCTGTCTTTGGCTCCGTACGTATTAAAAGCGTAATATGACCCGCGAATCGCAATCAGCACGATCGATATACTGACCGGCACCAGTAAGGCAGTGCCAAAATAGTAGGCGGTCGATGGAAAAAAGCCAACGATGCCGACAAAGAAAAAGACGAAAAAGACGTTGGTGACTTCCCATACGGGAGACAAATAGCGCTGGATGAGCGAATTGACCTGGTGGTCCTTCCGCGAAATCTTATTAAAGAAGTGGAAAAAACCAGCGCCAAAATCAATCGAACTGACGATCATGTAGCCGTACAAAAACAGCCAAAGCACGCCCATGCCGAGGATTTCCAGGTTCATTTGTCATCCCTCCTGTCCCCGTACCGCTGTTCGAGTTCATGAGCGGCTGGATTTTCTTTAAACATCCGGCGGAGTACTACCGTGGCAGTCACTCCGAGGGCGATATACAGGGCAATGAACAAGTAAAGCATGATATCTACGTGTTCGGCCGTAGTCGCTCCTTCCGGCGTACGCATGATCTGGTGCAAAATCCAGGGCTGGCGTCCAACCTCGGCGAATACCCACCCGAATTCGATAGCTAAAATGCCTAACGGCCCACCGGCGACAATGCCGCGCATCAGCCATTTATTATATTGCCAGGCCGGCTTTATCCGGCGAATGAGTAAATACATAAAAGAAATCGCCAGCAAATAGATGCCAATGCCCACCATGCCGTCAAATAAGTAATGAATATATAACGGAGGGGTGTCGGATTCCGGGAATTCATTTAAGCCAATTACTTCTTCGTTGGGGTTGCTGTGGGCGAGAATACTAAGGGCATAGGGGATTTCCAGTGCCCCGGTGACCTCCTGGTTGTCTGCTAAAAACCCCCCGACAATCAGCGGTGCCTGTTCCTCCGTTTCAAAATGCCATTCGGCAGCGGCTAATTTTTCCGGCTGATATTCCGCCAGATACTTGCCGGACAGATCGCCAATCGCGGCTGTAGATGCTGCGAACACGAAAGCGGACACCATGGTCAGGTGGAGCGCTTTTTTATGATAAGCATGACGATTGCCCCGAATCATTTTGGTGGCCGCAATGGCCCCCAGCACAAACGCTGATGCCAGGTAACAGGTAATAATAACGTGAGCCGTTTTCGTCGGGGTGGCCGGGTTGAACATCGCCACCAGAGGATTAATATCGGTGAGCACCCCGTTTACGAGTTCAAAGCCCTGCGGCTGATTCATAAAGGAATTGACGGTAGTGATAAAAAAGGCCGATAGCGAGGCGCCGATCACCACGGGGATGACGAGTAAAAAATGACGCCAGCCCGATTTGAACCGGTCCCATGTATATAAATAAATGCCTAAAAAGATAGCCTCAAAGAAAAAGGCGAAAGTTTCCATAAATAACGGCAGAGAAATCGTCTGACCGGCGAGCTCCATAAAATTGGGCCAAAGCAGACTCAACTGTAAGCCAATCGACGTCCCGGTTACCACCCCGACGGCGACGGTGATCACAAACCCCCGGGCCCATCTGCGGGCGAGCAGGGTATAGTGGGGGTCCCGTTTCCGGAGGCCGGTCCACTCGGCGAGGGCAATCATTAACGGTACTCCAACCCCAATGGAAGCAAAGATAATATGAAATCCTAATGTTAATCCTGTCAAAATACGGCTGTAGGTGGCCGGATCATAATCAATCATGGTATCCCCCCTCAGGATCAGCTATGAAAATAGCCGTCCAATTAATGAAAGTAAAAATAACGAAGCAGCAATAAAGGCCACAATGGCCAGCTTTTTTTCCTGATTGTCTCCCACGCTGAGGACCTCCTTGAAACGAGGCAAAGACCCCCGGCTGACCTCGCCGGGAGCCTCTTCCTTATTTGATGTCTTTTTGGCAGTAGTACCAATCCACACAGTCGTATTCATCGCTGTTCATCCGCTCTTGCGCTTCTTCTTTGGTCTTCGGCGGACTCACGATGGCTTTGTCTCCGGAGTTCCAGTTGGCCGGTGTGGAAACGCCATGCTCATCCGTGGTGCGCAGCGCTTCGACGAGACGGACAATTTCTTCCATGTTTCGTCCGGTGGAGAGAGGATAGTAAATCACGGCCCGGATTTTTTGGTTGTCATCAATGACAAAGACCGCCCGGGACGTTTCTGTGCCGGTAGATTCCGGCATGACCATGCCATACTGGGTAGCGACCTTTTGATCCAGATCCGCAATGATCGGAAATTCAATTGTTGTCTGGAAATTTTCTTCGATGTTGCGGACCCAGGCGATGTGCGAACTTACACTGTCAATGCTGAGCCCTAGCAATTCGGTGTTCATTTCTTTCAATCGGCCGTACACCTCCTGAAAAGCGACAAATTCCGACGTACACACTGGTGTAAAGTCTGCCGGATGGGAAAAGAGGACGAGCCACTGCCCGGAATAATCGTTCAGCGAGATATTTCCGTGCGTCGTTACCGCATCGAAAACAGGTGCCTGCTCCCCAATACGCGGAAGGCCTTGGCCTTGTGTTTGTTGTTCTTGTTGTTCCATAAATTGATCATCTCCTTTTTTCTAAAATTATTAATAATGGTTTTTAGAAAGCCTATAGCCAATATATATCACATTGAAAACGTCAATTTCTGATTTCATCAGAATTGTCATTGAATGTTAACATTACGGGTATGGGTATATAAGCATGTTGATAAGTATACTGAGGATTTATAAATACTGTTATGATGATGTTTTAAAAAATTGTCATATAAGGAATAATAGATTTTATTTAACTATTGATTTTGTAAATAGAAAACGTTATCAATTTGTGGTTGTCCTACATACAGCGAGGGGTATAGTGAATGAAAAGGATATAGTTATTCTATCCTTGCATGTATTTTTAAAGGAGGATGTACCTATGGAACAGTTTCATCAAGTCGTCTTGTTGGGGGAGGAACCGCAGGGGTTACGGTTGCTGTCCAGTTAAGGTGATAGACGAAAGGCATTGATGTGGCCATTGTTGATCCAGCGGACAAGCACTATTATCAGCCGTTGCGAACGCTGGTCGGGGCAGAAATTTTGATAAGAGCAAATCAGAACGGAGCGAAGCCTCGTTTATTCTCAAAGGCGTCACCTGATATCTGCAGCGGACAGAGATTTTTCAGCCGGAAGGAAATACGAGCCAGATGCAAGATGGGTTTACCATACATTACAAATACCTGGTAGTGTGTCCGGGCCTGCAGTTCGATCGGCATAATATTGGGGGATTGGAAGAAAACCCGGGGAAAAATGGAGTGTGCAGCAACTATTCGTATGAGCATGTTCAGTACACGGGGGAATGCATTCGTGATTTTCAAAGTGGAAACGCCGTCTTCTCCTATCTGCAATCGGCTATTAAATGCGGTGGGGCACCGCAAAAAATTATGTATCTGGCGGAAGAAGCCTTTCAGAAACAAGGAGTCCGGGGCCAGAGCAACGTGTCATTCTATTCAGCGAATGCCGATATGTTTTCCGTCGAAAAGTATACTAAGGTCTTAAACCAAATTATTGAAGATCGGGGTATTGTATGCGCATTTCCAACAGAATTTAATTCATATTGACGGGCAAAACGGAAAAGCGAACTTCCAGGATGTCAATACGCTCTTCGTTGGTTAACGCTTTTGGTTGCCGGGAGCGGCCGCGCCGGTCCCCCAGGGGCTTTCCAGCCACCCTGTGCATATTTCCGGGCCCGTCGGTAGATCTGATGGTAGGAAACCTGATGCTGCTCGGCGATACGGCTGTAATCGTTCTGTTGGGCTAGGCAGTCCTGCATAATCGTTATTCGTTCCTGCTAAATGGTGGAGCGTTCGTGTGTCATCGGAGAACCTCTTCGTTTCTTGGATAGGGCCCCTTGATGATATTGCATGATCCACCTCTGAAGCACGGGTCTATTCGAAATGCCGTAGATATGAATAATATCCCGCTGAGGTATCCCATTGTTCAGGTATGCTTCCACAGCTTCTTGTTTCCGTTCTGAGGAATATCGCTTCCACTGGGTCGCTTTCGTTAGTGCTACACCTCCATGGCGTTCGTACCTCTCCATCCAGTCTTTTAACGTTGATCCGCGAATGCCTCAACGATCACAAAAATCACCTACACTCTCCATGCATTGGTGAAAAGCGTGAACCACGCTATTTTCTGCTCGTTGGTATATCCGCGATAAGACATAAAAAATGCTCTCCTCTAAGCAAAACAGATGGTTTATTTCATCTGCCTACTTAAAGGGGAGCATACCAGGCACAGCAAGCCTTTCTATTTACTGTCTTACAAGGAAATTTTTCAACAAGCTTCATTTAATAATGATATTTGCAAGCAACGATACTGATTTGTGTTTCGTCCACGGTATACACTAATCGATGCTCGATATCAATACGACGACTGTAAAAGCCGGCTAAATTTCCTTTTAATTTCTCTGGTTTCCCCATACTTTCTAAAACCTCATCTCATTCAATACTTTTAATCAATTGATTCATACGTTAGAGCGTTTTTTTATCTTTGGTCTGCCAGTACTGGTAGTCCTGAAACGCATGATGGGTGAATAAATCATTCAGTTTACTTATCAATATCAACGGACGTGGTTTCTTCCTGATTTTATTAATTGATGGCTTCCGATAGATGTTTGGCGTTGCTAGGGTTGTTTAACAGATAGATGGTTTCAAGGTATTGACGGTATTCGTCATCGGAGATGAGCACCGCATTTCGTTCTTCGGTGGTAATGATGACGGCTTCGTTGTCGTCGTTGACTTTATCAATCAATCCCTTAAAGTTTTTTCGCGCATTGGAGTAATTCATGACGGTCATTGTTATCAGCTCTTTTCTTGTATTGTACAATTTGTTGATGATCTTCTCACGCAGCTTTCTTCTTAACGAACATTTGAATTTTATCATTGAAAAGCAGGGCTTTATAAGATGGTTGGTACAGGCGTCAAAAATCATTAGTACTTCTTTCAAAACTTGGGAAAGATTTCTAGTAAGTATTAGAAGTGTGTTGGAAGTTATGAGAAGTTTTCAAAGTATCTTTATTCACAATGTATAAACAATTACGTTTACATAAACATAATTGTTTAATTTATTAAAAAACATATTTATTTGTATTTTTAACCAACTATAAACCATTTGGGAATGATAAAATAAAGGCTAAAGAAATTTCCTTAGGTTTTGGAATAAATACAATAATAATGGGGAGAGCATGAAATGAACCATCTTGTTTTACCAGGACATCAAACTCAAGCTCTTTCATTGAAGAGGTCTCGCTCGTTTCTGCACAGTGATTTGTATACAGATATCTCTTCACAAGGCTTCGAAGGGATAGAGTAGGGAGAGATACCTGACGAATTTTTAATGTACATCTATTTACATAAAAACAATACGCTTCGTAAACAGCGAAGCGAGCGGACAAAGCGTAAATATGTAGAAACGCTTGTCCCCTTCCTTACATATGTGCAAGCGTTCGGGGGATTAAAAGAAATTTCTGCGCAACGGGTCTACGCGTATCAGCTACATCTCAAGCGAGAGAAAGGATACAAAGCGAGCACGCTGGCACGTCATAGCACGGTCGTTAAACAGTTCCTGCGGTTCCTCGTGCAGGAAAACATGATGGACACCGCTTTGACGACAAAAAGGGCGCCCGTTGCTCAACCGAGAGAGGAGCTCGTAGACCGGGGTCTCCATGAGCATGAAGTTGAGCAATTACTAACCTATTTCAGCCAGAAAGATTCATTTGCATATACGTTGTTAGTCGTTTTAACGAGCACGGGGATGCGGATTGAAGAGCTGGCAAATGCCAAGTGGCGTGATTTGGAGTGACGTTCGCCAGAAGGGGCTTTTTTTCTACATATTACGGGGGAGGGAGAAAAGGAACGTCCGATTTTTCTTTTCGCCGATGTATTGCACATCCTCCAGAATTTCCGAAAAGAGAGGGAAATGATTACAGAGACCTTTACAGGAGGCTTTGCGTTCTTTCCAAAAAAATGGGGAAACTACTTAGGGGATCGTTTCAGCAAGCTCATGGCCTCAGCGCCATTTCCATTTGTCCAGCATCGTCGAGACCCAATTACACCACACACGTGTCGTCATTATACGACCTATTATATGTTAGAGCATGGAGCTGACCTTGCTTCCGTTCGGGATATGCTGGGCCATACATCGATACGAACGACAGAGCGCTATCTCCTTCGGAGAAGAAACTATGAGGAGCATGCTAGATTGAAAATGAATACGAATAATTTTACGAGTTAAAAATATTAGTGCTGTCTAAAATTTGTTAACCGTTTTTAATTCAAGGATGCTAACTCATTTTTGGGTTAGTTACTATAATTACGAGGGTTAACAATTTTACAGCCTTAAAGATAGAAATGAGAATTTTATGAATTGAAAGTATTGAAAACGCTTTTATTTAATGGTAATGTTATTCCTAAGTTAATATGAAGTGCTCAGAATGTTGAGATAGGCACAGTTTCCCTGTAATAAGGGACAACTGTGCCTTTTTTGAGTTTAAGAGAAAGGAGGGCGGAGAAGTTAAGAGGTTTACATCCAAAGGGGGATAAAAATGAAAAAGACAAAAAGTCGGGCCAAGTTACTGACGTTGATTGCTGTATTACTGTGTGTCATAAGCGGCATTGGAGCTTCGTTCGTTCAAACATCGGGTGCCCAGGTAGAAGTAAAAGACATGCGATGGGAAACGCCTTCGGGCAAAATGATGAGTGCTTTACTTTATGTTCCGAAAAGTGCTACAGAAAACAACCAAGCCCCGGGGATCGTCACTAGTCACGGGTGGTATAATAATCGAGAGATGCAGGACTTGAATTTCGTAGAGTACTCCCGTCGTGGGTACGTGGTGATGTCCATTGATATGTATGGCCATGGAAATTCGGAAGCAGTAAAACCGACAGAATGGGAACAAAGAGGCACAGGAATGTATGACGCCGTAGAATTAATGGCTGATCTGCCTTATGTGAACACGGAGAATATTGGTATCACGGGCCACTCCAACGGAGCACGTGCAGCAAATTGGTCTATTGATGTGGATAATCAAAAAGAAAATCCCCTCATTTCTTCGGTATTGCTCGTAGGACATGATGCCGATTACACCAACCCTCAAAATGAAAATTATTATAACAAATATGGAGGACGCGATGTTGGTATTGTAGCGGCACAGTATGACGAGTTCTTCTTTCGTACCCAGCAAGAGGATGGGAGCTTCACGAAGCCAAGAAACTACATAAATACGGACAACGCGCAATCATTTTTACATTTTGGGGCCTCCCCAACGGACTATACCGATGAACGTGAAAGCTATACAATGTACGAACAAGAAATACAAGGCACCGAGGCATCAAGAGTTATTTATAACCCTGCCCAAACGCATCCTTGGAACCATTTTTCGGGTCATGTGGTGTATAATAGTTTAAATTTCTTTGAATCTTCTTTGGGAGCGCCTGATCCTATCCATTCCGGAAATCAAATATGGCAATGGAAAGCCTTATTTAATTTTATTGGTTTAGTCGGTTTCGTGATGTTCCTCGTAAGTTTTTGTAAACTATTATTATTCACCAAACTGTTTTCATCCTTACGGGCATCTTCGCCATCACAACCGTCAATCCTAATATCGAATCAGCAAAAAGCATGGTTTTGGGGCGGCCTTTTCGTAAGTGCTGTATTTTCAGGACTATCATATCTATGGTTGTTTAATTGGACGACAGCTATTCGACCAAGCTTTTTCCCTCAATCCTATACGTTTTATGTCGGGATGTGGGCGGCTATTAACGGGTTATTTGCTATAGGAGTCATACTGCTGTCAAGAATAGTTACGCCGAAAGAAGAACGAAGTTCTTTAAAAGATATAGGGGTCACGATACAACCAAAGAGTTTAGGGAAAACGATACTATTAGCTCTCATTGTTTGTGTCGCCACTTATAGTTTGGTGTTCTTAAGCGATTATTTATTCAAGACGGACTACCGTTTATGGGTCTTGGGAGTGAAATCATTTACGCCAGACAAGCTAGTGATCGCTTTAAAATATCTTCCGTTTTTCATTTTGTTTTTCGTTGCTAATTCCATAGCTATTAACTGTTTTAATTATGTATGGATCGGTAAAAAAGAGTGGATTAATACCCTGTTTGTAGCGTTATTTAACGTTCTAGGGGTGCTGGTGATATTTGTCATCCAATACAGCACGTTTTTTATTACAGGAGAAGTATTCTTTTCCAATGTTTCGGCTATTGTTGGCATATGGCTAACCACATTTTTAGTTATTTTGCCAGGGGCTGCTATCGTTTCAAGAAAAATTTTCCGAGTAACCTTGAATCCATATTTAGGGGGCTTAATTTACGCCATCATGGTTACAGTCATATCCGTGACAAATACGCTAACGCAAATCTAATAAAAATAAAGATGAAGCAAACGGCTCGTGAAAAAACCTCAATATATCGTTGAGGTTTTTTTATAGTCTAAAACCTTAACTTCTAGACAACATACCAAACACCCCATTTTTATCGTTGAAAATGGGGTGTTTTCCATATAAAGGCCGTATTTACGACCCTTGCTGTGGGTCAGGCGGGATGTTTATTCAAAGCGAAAAATTCGTCGAGAACCACCAGGGAAAGCTAGGAGACATCGCTGTCTACAGACAGGAATCGAATCCAACGACCTGGCGTTTATGCAAAATGAACTTGGCCATACGCGGCATTGATAGCAATCTCGGAGGTGAGCATGCAGATACCTTTCACAAGGACTTGCACAAAAGCTTGAAGGCAGACTATATTCTGGCCAACCCTCCATTCAATATCAGTGACTGGGGCGGCAACCGGTTATTAGATGATGCCCGTTGGAACTTCGGTATCCCGCCAGAAGGAAATGCCAACTATGCGTGGATTCAGCACATGATCTCGAAGTTGACTCCTTCTGGTTCGGCAGGTTTTGTATTATCGAACGGTTCCATGTCTACGGGGCCTGCCTGATTTGCTCGGGATCCTCGGAAAATTCCATGCCCTGAAACTGGGGATGGCCGTCGAGGGCCTCGAACCGTTTCTTCAGAAAATTTACGTGATCCTGCCCGTACACAAAGCTGATGTGAGGAAGGGGACGGATAAACTCCTCCGGGTTCTGAAGATCGCCCTGGTCCACCAGATGCGCCCAGAGCTGTCGTGAAATCTGAAACTGTGCATTAATTTCAACCCCCCGGCCGGTCTTCAAAGAGCCGTCCGGCTGCTCGGGCGTATAGTTCAGCTCACAGAGCGCCGCGTGACCGGTACCGGCGTTGTTCCATTCATTCGAGCTCTCCTGCCCGGCGGAATCGAGCTTCTCAAAAATAGTAATGCGCCACTCCGGCGCCAATTTATTCAAAAGCGTGGCGAGCGTCGCACTTACGATACCGGCGCCGATCAGAATAATGTCGGTCGTTGTGTCATGACTACGCATCGTCTTCCTCCTTTAGATGATGCAACAAGTTGAGTTTATACAGAAAATAAACCTGTCATGCGTCTGTGACGCTGATTTTGCAGATGTTTATCTTGCGAAGGATTGGCAGACCTAATCCCTCTTTTAATGATTGTGATTGGCTTTCCGCTGAACCGAAGCAAGGAAGGCAGAAACGCATGGTAGATTGTCTACATGTTTCGATGTTTCATCCCTTGAGACAGCACATGCTCCACATTGATGAGGTGTCTGCTCATGGCCTCAGCAGCCGATTCGTTTTGGTGGTTTTCGATGGCATAAAAGATTTGTTGATGTTCGTCAATCAGGTTTTGAGAGGATCGTTGTTCGAAAAACAACCATACTTTTCTGGTTTCATACATGGTTTTTTGCAAGGTATCGGAAAGCCGACTCATCATTTGTTGGAGGAGGTGATTTCCGGAGGCTTCGGCAATGGTTAGATGGAAACGAACATCACCCTGTTCGCCGAGATCCCCCGAACCGTTGGACGCCTGTGTCATTTGTTCCAGCGCGTCCCGCATCTGTTCCAGGTGACCGTCTGTCCGTCGAAGTGCAGCCAGTTCGGCAGCTCCTTTCTCCAGCACATGACGGACTTCAAACAGTTCTTTCATGGTTTGCGTCGAAAGAAGGGCAGGGCTGTTCATCATTTCTGTGATGGTGGAAGCATCGTATTGGTTCACAAAAGTGCCTTCCCCCTGGCGAATCGTGACAATGTCGACGGCTTGCAATGCACTTAACGCTTCCCGAACGGCGGAGCGGCTGACCTCGAACTGTTCCGAAAGCGCAATGACGGAAGCCAGTTTGTCCCCGGGTTGTATTTCTCCACGTTTGATCATGTCTTCAATTTTTTCTCGAACTACTTCAGCGATTTTTTTCGTTTCAATACGTTCGATAGGCATTAATGGCTTCTCCTCTCGTGGATGCTGGGATCGCTCTACGTTCTTGATCGTTTGTGCGTCAGCGTTGGTCTCGCTGCCCTGCTTTAGGCAAAGCATAAAAACGATAACTATTTTATTTTCTATAGATATGGTCATCAGATGAGGAGCATGAATTCATTGTATCATCAGTAGAAACCGCTTTCAATTATCAAGCTGTTTTTGAACAAAGAACTAGAAAAAGCATCTTTTGGTCACAAAACATATTGCAAATATGAATGTAAGCGATTACGATATGGAATATGGTCATCTGATGACCATATTACCCCTATCCTTGATGAGCGGTAAGAGCGAAAGCATCATGATATCAAAGAGGAGGAAATCAAATGTTAATGATCGTGGCCTTAAGCGCTGTGATTGTACCATTTCTGTTGTTGGTCCTGCTGCGAATGCCGGCAATTAAAGGGATGTCTATCAGTGCCGTTGTTGTCATTCTATTAGCGATCACCGTGTGGGGAATGGAAAGCCAAGTGATTGCTTCGTCGATCCTCCAGGGTGTACATAAAACCTTGACCATTTTATTCATTTTGTTTGGAGCTCTGGTTCTTTTGAATACCCTCAGGAACACGGGGGCAGTGAATCGCATTAATCAGGGGTTCCAGAGTATTTCTCAGGATATGAGGGTCCAATTGATCTTTGTCGCCTTTTTGTTCGGATCGTTAATTGAAGGGGCGGCAGGGTTTGGTACCCCGGCGATGGTGACGGCGCCGTTAATGCTCGCGCTAGGTTTTAAGCCCTTGGCGGCGGTGGCGACAGCGCTCATTGCTGACAGTACTGCCGTCGCCTTCGGAGCGGTAGGAACGCCCGTGTTGGTCGGCTTAAGCACTTTGCCCGAAGCGGATGCTGCCTTTTATCAGGATGTCGGTTTTACGGTCACCCTCATTGATTTATTCGCGGGCATGTTCATTCCTTTTATCCTAATGCTCGTTCTGACGTTGTTCTTTGGTAAAGGAAAGGGTATCAAGGACGCTATGGTGATGCTTCCCTGGACCCTGCTTATTGGGATCACGTATAACGGATCCGCATTAGTATATGCATATTTGTTTGGCCCGGAGTTTGTAGCGATTCTTGGTTCGTTAACGGGACTGGTGGTGGCCGCGGTGACTGCTAAAAAAGGATGGTTGCTCCCAACGTCCACATGGACCGATGCTATGCAGGAGGATTTCAAGATAAGTCACGAACGATCCGAGATGGGATTAATCCGGGCGTGGCTTCCGTATATCATTGTTGTTCTCTTATTGCTTCTCACCCGTATTGTTCCTTGGTTTCAGAAATTCACCCAGACCGCCATTGATTTAACCTGGACGAATATTTTGGGGGTGGAAGGGGTCACGTCGGAATGGGAACTGCTTTATTCTCCCGGCACAGTCCTCACGGTCGCGGCTATCTTGGCCGTCGTCGTTCAACGAAAACGGCTGGGCCACTTTGGGCGGGCAGCCACGCAGTCGTTGGCTACGATTAAAATTACCGCTGTGACTCTTGCGGCCACGCTTGCCATGGTTCATGTGTTTAGTAATTCCGGGATGAATGCGAGCGATTTGATGAGCATGCCGGAGTACATTGCGCAGGGGATGGCAGCCGCCTTCGGCCCAATGTGGATCTTTGCCGCCCCGTTCCTCGGGGAATTGGGGTCTTTTATTACCGGAAGCGCCACCGTTTCAACGCTTACCTTCTCCCCAATTCAGTACAATATCGCAGAGGCCACGGGCGCGAATGTCCACGTGGTGCTTGCTGCTCAACTGGTGGGAGCCGGCGCGGGAAATATGATTTGTGTGCATAACGTGGTTGCTGCAAGTGCTGTTGTAGGAATGCAGGGAGAGGAAGGGAATGTTATCCGAAAAACCTTGGGACCGGCGCTCTTATACGGGATCCTGGCGGGTATTGGCGGATTCGTTTTGATGAACATTTTATAAAACGGCTAATGGGTTGAAGGTGGACACTAATACCAACTTCAACCCCTTCACTATTTCTTGATATATTTTAAAATAAAGAAAATAATGCTTCGGAGGTGGTTCCGGATCATTTTTAAAAACATAAAAGCACGGCTAGCCGATGCCCCAACACAAAAATTCCTCAGGGGAAAACCATGGTTTTTTACCCTCTACTTCCAAGGAATAAATCAGGTAGATTTGGATTCTTTTATCCTATCTTTATCCAATGGTCAACCGCGGGGGAAAAAGGTGGATTAGTGTTCTTTGATTAGAAAATTTCAAGTACCATAATTAAAAAAACAACAAATAACTCTTGCGATAGCGGGACAAATAATAAATTAATTCTGCCACCCTCTCAAAAAGTAAGCTTTTTGAGAGGGTTTTTCTGGTCACGCAAAAAAGCTTCCTGGAAGGGACCAGCAAGCCTCTCTCTTTTACTAATTATAAGAAAGTTTTTTTATGTGTTTAATCTAATAATGGTATCTGCAAGCAACGATACTGATTTGTGTTTCATCCACGGTATACACCAGTCGATGCTCGATATCGATGCGACGACTGTAAAAGCCGGCTAAATTTCCTTTTAATTTCTCTGGCTTCCCAACGCCGTCTAACGCCCCGTCTCGTTCAATGCTTTTAATTAATTGATTAATGCGTTTGAGCATTTTTTTGTCCTTGGTTTGCCAATACTGATAATCTTGAAACGCATTGTGAGTGAATAAGACGTTCAATTTACTCATCGATATCTACGGTCGTGGTTTCTTCCTGGTTCAATTGATTGATAGATTCCGATAGGTGCTTGGCATTGCTCGGGTTGTTTAACAGATAGATGGTTTCAAGATATTGATTGTATTCGTCTTCCGAGATAAGGACAGCGTTTCGTTCTTTAGTCGTGATGATAACGGCTTCGTTGTCGTCGTTGACTTTATCAATTAACCCCTTAAAGTTCTTTCGCGCGTTGGAGTAATTCATGACGGTCATCGTTATCAGCTCCTTCTTCTTTATTGTACAATTAAATGTACAATTTGTCTATGAGCTTCCCAATCTATTTTTGTTTGAACAAATATGGAAATTTTTAGTTTTTAAAAACGACTTTTATAAAACAATTGATACACAGGCCAAAAACTATTAGTACTTCTTTCAAAACCCTGTTGAAGCTTTCTAGTACGTATCAAAAGTGTGGCGGATGTTATGAAAGGTTTCAAAATGTCCTTATTGAATATATAAACAATTACGTTTACATAAAAGTAATTGTTTAACTTATTAATATTTGTATTTTTAACCAACTATACATCATCTAAGCATGATAAAATAAAGGCTAAAGAAAGCTTCAATTTCCTTAGGTTTTTAAAAGAAGGTTAATAAGAAGGGAGAGCTAGAGTGAACAACCTCGTATTACCAACAAATCAAACACAAACCCTCTCATTAGAAGAATCTCATTCGTTTCTCAATAGCGAATTATATATGGATATTTCCGCGCAGGGATTTGAAGGAGTCGAGTGGGAACAGATACCCGATGAATTTTTAATGTACATCTATTTACATAAAAACAATACGCTGCGTAAACAGCGAAGCGAACGAACAAAGCGCAAATATGTAGAAACGCTTGTCCCATTCCTTACTTATGTACAAGAGTTCGGAGGATTAAGGGAAATTTCTGCTCAACGTATTTATGCGTATCAGCTATATCTCGAGCGAGAGAAGGGATATAAGGCGAGCACGTTGGCACGTCATAGTACGGTCATTAAACAGTTCCTGCGATTTCTCTTACAGGAAGATATGTTGGAAACCGATTTAACGACGAAAATGGCACCCGTTGCTCAACCGAGAGAAGAACTAGTGGACCGGGATCTTCATGAGCACGAAGTTCAGCAATTACTTTCTTATTTTAAACAGCAAGATTCGTTTGCTTATACTTTGTTAGTCGTTTTAACGAGCACAGGCATGCGGATTGAAGAGTTGGCAAATGCCAAGTGGCGCGATCTAGAATGGCGTTCGCCAGAAGGGGCTTTTTTTCTACACATTACGGGGAAGGGAGAAAAGGAGCGACCTATTTTTCTTTTCGCCGATGTGTTGAGTATCCTCCAAGACTTCCGGAAAGACCGGGGAATGGTCACAGAGTCTTTTACAGGAGATTCTGCGTTCTTACCAAAGAAAAATGGGGGGCATTATCATGTAAACTACTTAGGGGATCGTTTCAGCAAGTTCATGGCCTCAGCGCCATTTCCATTTGTCCAGCACCGTCGAGATCCTATTACACCACATACGTGTCGTCATTATACGACCTATTATATGTTAGAGCATGGAGCTGACCTTGCTTCAGTACGGGACATGCTGGGGCATGCGTCGATAAGAACCACAGAGCGCTATCTCCTTCGGAGAAGAAACTATGCGGAGCATGCTGGATTGAAAGTGAACACGAATAATTTTACGAGTTAAAAATATCTATTTGGTTTAAATAATATATTGACTGTTTTTAATTCGAGGGTTCCGGCTTATTTCTCAGGTTAGTTACCATAATGACGATTATCAGTAGTTTTCATACAAAAAAGCAAAGCCTAGTTATAAAGGCTTTACTTTCTAATGGTTTTCTATTGTTAAAAATTGGATAAAATAATACATCTGTAGCTATTGTTTGTTATCATTTTCCAGTAACAGTTATAAAATAAGCAAAAAAACAAACTGGATAAGGAGACGTATGATGGATAAGCAAGAAAAACAGAATGAGCACCTCTCGGGAGCATTGTTAGCCTTCATTCTTTTAATCTTCATCCCCGTATTTTTGTCGAACATTATTTTTGCATTCAGCCCAGAGTTGATGGGAAACAGTTGGAAAAACTTTTTCGTCGTTCTTGTTATTGATCTTGTGCTTATATGGAGCTATGCCTCTAGCTTGAAAGATGTTGAATATCGTATAGAAAAAGTACTTTATTTGGTGTTGCTGGCCTTAATAATTGTGGGGGCATTAAGTATTTCTATCGCCAAATTAATAGCTTAAGTAATAATGAAAAAGATCGTTCGAACAACTGGTTTGGCTACCCAACCTGGAACTCCTTGGTTCATTAAGTAATGTTCTGTAGCAGCTTGGGCACTATCAAAGGTACCTGTGACACTGCCTAAATATTTTGCTATACCGGCAGCTGTTATAGCTTTCTTATACTGAGATTTCTTTGATTTAGAAAGGCCTGGTGTTTTGTCAATCGCGGTATCAATAGCGTTATCGATTTTCGTTTTATTACTTTCAATCGCTTTTTTAGCTGCTTTAAGAGTAATGGTAGCTTTCCCTTTTACTACCTCGTCTTGATCGGTATCAAATTCTTGTTCATATATAGTGTCAATTGCTTCTTTTTCTTCCTGTGTTAATGCTCCAGCGCTTTGTTCTTCGGAACTATGCGTATTTGGCGTCTCTTGACCAGAAGCAAGAGTGCTACTCAGGTAAGCTGCTACACTAGAAAGTGTTATAGCACTAGCAGAAGAAATAATGATGAACTTCTTTTTCCATGAAAACATGGCTAAGCATCTCTTTTTGGGGTTTTCTTGAATATATTACATAAATTAACATTTAAGATGATAGAAAGTAACATAATCGGCCGCTTTCTTAGAATATTTTAATAATCCTTTTAACATGATAGAAGAATAAGGCAAGTTAAATAGAATACGTAAAAATTTTTCCAATCTAGTATGTTGATACTTATTAGAAGTTCATTAAGTTTTAAAATCATCTAAAACTCTTAACTTCTAGACGACGACCTAAACTTCCCATTTTTTCGATGCAAAAATGGGGGATTCCGTCTAAAAGTTCCTCTAATAGCCCCCTACAAGATAAGAGTCTTTAAGACCCCTTGAACCTATGCAGGCTATTCTCCGATAATAATTCCATAAAAATGTCGATGACTTCTCATGACAAGCCATGCTACGGTATAAAGAAAGAAACCTAACAATGGAGCGTGATGCAGCGATGGCACGCCATGAAGCAGAACAACGGCATGTAGATCTCTTTGGCGAACAAAAGATGCTGGAGGCGAAAACGCGAGGACGCCTAGCCGTTCAAATCAAACAGGCGCGCAAAGCCGAGGGGTGGACGCAACAAGCACTAGCTGAACAAATGGGAATGTCGGTATCTACGATTCGACGCATAGAATCGGGATCAACGATGCCAAGTATAAGTACGTTAATGACGGTAAGCCAAGTGCTTTCTATTACCTTCATCATTGGAGAGTCGTCAAAATATAGGAGTCCTTTTCCCAACGCATGAGCATTTTCGGTGCTTTATGCCTTGTTTTCCATCGCCCATCATAAGGGGAGTAAAGCTGCTTCGATACCTTTGTGTTGTTGCTTATGATAAAATGAATATCAAGAACTATGCCCTTGAGAGGGGGAAATCTAATGCGAAACATGACGATCGAACAAATTAATGCGAATATTGAAAAGCGCCAATCGATGATTACGGCCATCAAAGAAAACAAACAACGAGGTTCCACCGAGATGCCTGGGTGGACGAATGAACGGACAAGGGAACGGACGCAAACCGAACAAGAGTTATTACAACGGTTTGCCAAGAGAGGGTACAAGTAATGGCCACCCCCTCATCGATCCAGGAGTCCCGTTTGTATCTTGCTCAGTTGGATCCGACAAATAAATTCGATACGATGATGAAAATGGCAGGCGTGATCACCAAGCACTTAGAAGAAGAAGGTATCCAGCCCATCGTTGTCGGAGGTTTATCTGTAGAACTTTATTCTAGAGAGCAATACACCACAAGAGATATCGATTTCGTCGCCCCTAATCATCATCAAATTAGCCGGGTGTTAGACCAATTGGGGTTTCGATCCTATGGCAAAGACTTTTATCATGATGAACTGAATGTATCAATTGAAGTCCCCTCCACCACATTAACAGGCGATCCAGAGAAAATCGTAAACCTTTCTTATGAAGGGTTTACGATCAACATTATAGGCATTGAAGATATTATCATTGATCGCATTCAGCATGCGTTAAATACAAAAACAACGCTAGATTTAGATGATGCAAGAATTCTCATGATTACCCAATATGACGAGATTGATTGGACGTATTTTAACGTTCATACGCTGATGCAAGAACCCTACTCCATGATGGGCATCGATGCGAAAAGAGGGATGTATTGGATTGAGAACATGCATCAACGAATTGAACAAGCGGATGAATCAGACACCATAGAAACGATGGCGGCATCGACCGACATCGACAGGCAATTAGCCAGAGGAACGATCAATGTCGAAGACTTATGAATCATGGGATTTTGTTCAGATATTAAACACGATTTTTTTATTGGGGATGCGCTCCCTAATACAAATGATAAAGTATCGTTATAATAGGTTGGTTGTTATCAATAAAAAAAGAGATGCCCTTATATCAAATTTAAGGAGTATCTCTTTTTTTATTACATCTTAGAAATAATTACACAGGAATGGATCTCTTGTTCGTAAAAGCAATAATTTGTATAGATTAAGTTTTATCTGGAACCGTTTCATACGTTTCCATCCGTTGAGGCTCCTGGTTGTCATTGTTAAGCGTGATAAACGAAAAGAGGACGAAGACAGTGACCACCGACCCAAGAATGTAGAAGGTCGTTTCATAACTCGTTAAATCATAGACGTAGCCCACGAGCCCGGAAAATAGAATGACGCCTAATTCGCTGGAGACCTTAAAGCCGACCAAATAGACGGTAGCGGAAAGTCGTACGTCAAAATTGGCGGTAATATACTTAAACACCGCGATCAGCAACAACGGAAGTTCGACGGCATGAAGCATCTTCATGAACGAAATCCCAACGCCACTGGTAACGGTAGCCGAGCCAAGAATACGAAAGGCCATAATACTTCCGGCTAGAACGAGAGATCGTTTGATCCCTATTTTGTTAACAATAAAGGGAGCTAAAAAGAGGAACATAGCTTCGACAAAGACCTGGGCCGAATTCAAAAATCCGTAAATGGTGTTTCCCTGCTCTTGACTTGCAAACAGCTCCACAAAGTACACCGGAAACAACTGCTGATCGTACACGGTATAAATGCAAACGGTTCCAAACAAATAAATTAACAAGAACCAAAAGACTTTATTGGTAAATAGAAACCGAAGATCTTTCTTTGAAATATTTGTGGTCTGTTTTTGTTCCTTGGTCGAAATGTCGACTTTGAAGAAAAAATTCAATGCTAAAA
Organism: Marinococcus halophilus; assembly: GCF_002265875.1. Lineage (GTDB taxonomy): Bacteria > Bacillota > Bacilli > Bacillales > Marinococcaceae > Marinococcus > Marinococcus halophilus. The sequence goes on along the minus strand of NZ_NPFA01000018.1, from coordinate 6,846 downwards.
ATAACACTCCAGCTGCCGAAGCCAGCCAAAAATTGATATGAGGATTGATGCTCATGAGGGCACCGGCTCCAAGCGCAGCGACCGCATAGCCTAATGAGCCCCACATGCGGGATTTTCCGAACTCAAAATCGTATTTCCGGCTCAATTTTTCGGTATAAGATTCTAAAAATCCGGCCCCTGCCACAAATCCAGCGCCTAGATAAATGGCCCCTAATGCAGCTCCCAGGTAAAATGATGATAATAGTAACGGTTCATAAACATAGATGACAAAGGGAGCGATGCCGACCAACAATATACTCTGGAACCAAACGAGGTTTTTTTTGATTCCTAGTTTGTCCTGAAGCAGCCCATAGCCAATCATAAACAGAAGGGCAAAAAATGAATTAAACGAATAGATATTGCCAACCTGAGCACCGGATAGGCCCAACGAATTGTTGAGCCATATCGCATAAAAGGACCACCAGATCGACCAGGTCACGAAAAATAGAAACAAATACCCTGATGAAAACCAATACTTGCTGTTTTGGAACGTATTCATGCGTTGCACACTCCTTTAGATGAGATGGAAGAAAGAATAGATCTTTTTCCCTTGAAGGTAATTGCTGTTAGTTTACCGGCGTGTGCTGATCATTCCATATGGACACACGATCGGTAATATTTACGTTGTCTAACACAAGTGGTTGGTCTTTGCAGAAGACTTCCAAACGAGAGAGTGAGCCCTTTGGAAAGAGTAAGGTCGTCGAAACACTCAGGCCGTCATTGATAAACAATTCGATGGATGCATGATCGAGCAGACAATGAACTTTTTCGACCTTCCATCGGTGCAGGGAACCGGTGTGCTCGCCTGGGAAGTGAGGGGAAAAGTCGGTCATGCCCTCCGTCCGGTGCACCGTGTAGGTATGCTTGGATTCATCAAACTCCACGGTAAATCTCTCTTCCAAGTCACTAATGAAATATATCCCCCAACCAGTACTGCTATTCTTTTCTCCCACGGTCAATTGAATGTCCGAGAGCGGGCTTATATCGAAAGCGGCAATATCGTTGGTTGGCACCAGCCTCTGGCTCTTGTCCGTTTGGGTCTGTTCGTCCCATAAATCATCAGGTAAAGTAGGAGTCTGTTTTAATACGTAGGTGTCGTTCACCTGTTGAAGCGAGAGCCGACGGACTATGCTCATCGAACTGCGCCAAGGAGAAACGGGAACCTTCCCTGCGTACTGCCAGTTGTTCATCCATCCGATCCAGTATCTGGATGCGGTGTTTTCCCATGAAACAGCAGCGTAAAAATCGGTGCCTTCGTCTGCCCATTTGATGGCCTCCGTTGGTGTTTCATTCGCGTGAAATTGGACCCCATCAAAATCGCCGGTGAAATATTGGACGGCAGAGCCGCCGTTAGGGCCCCCGTCGTTAATGCTCACGATAAGGACCCATTGTTGCGTGGCAGTCGATTCCACGGTTAAAGAAAAAAGGTCCGGGCATTCCCATACGCCCGCGTGGGAACCATACTCTTGGCCAAAGGAAGATTGGTACGTCCAGTCAATGAGATTGGGAGAACGATAGAATTGAATGTGATCGCCGCATGCCAAGGACATTATCCACTTTTGGGTCTCTTCATGCCAAAACACTTTGGGATCCCGAAAGTCCTTGATGGTTTGATTTTCAATCACAGGGTTATGTTTGTATTTTGTCCATGTACGTCCGTGATCCTCGCTATAGGCGATGCTTTGCTGTTGAGTAGCACCATCCTGCGTATAGATGGCTACCATTCCTCCAGCTTCTTGTTGAAACAACCCACTGCTGTTCCCCTTATCAACGACGGCACCTCCGGAAAAAATAGTGCCGAGTTCGTCCGGCTCCAATGCGACAGGTAGTTCTTTCCAATGAGTAAGATCCTGGCTGACCGCATGACCCCAATGCATATGGGCGTGATCGTTTCCGTACGGGTTGTATTGATAAAATAAATGATATTCTCCCTCGAAATAGACTAAACCGTTAGGGTCATTCATCCAGTTCTCTCTTGGGGAGTAGTGCAATTGCTGGCGGAACGGTTCTTGATAGTACATACAATAACCATCCTTTCTGAGTTAATTTCTTTTTTGAAAGCGATAACAAGATAATGATTATTAGCATCATCTAATATTTTTCATGATATGTCAACCGGTTGACATAAAAAATAAAAAAACCAGTGAAGACGTTCACTGGTAGAAGGCTTACGTGGTATGGCCTTCTTTAACCTGGATAGGAAGCACGTTTTCTTTTTCTGGTTGGTTTTCATGCTGCATTTGTTTTTCCAGTACAGTAAGGGCAGTTTCTGCGAGGGCAGCAATCGGTTGAACAATCGTAGTTAACTCTGGATAAATGGTTTGAATGAGGTCCGTGCCGTCATACCCCACGACTTTTAAGTCGTTAGGAATACTGTAGCCAAGGCTGGTTGCATATTGCATGACTTTAATAGCGAGTAAATCATCACTCGCAAAAATACCGTCAACGTCCGGGTGGTCTTGAAATATTCTTTTAATGGTCTCCATATTGATATTCAAATAGGCCACGTCTGGTATTTCGTAGGTCATGGGTTCCTTATGATTTTTGCGCATCACGTCTTCATAAGCTTGCCGTCTTAAATTAGCAGGGGTATCCAGGGTTAAAGGTCCATTAATATGTATAGGCTTCTGGCACCCTTGGGTTAATAATTCCTGTGTGGCTGCCTCTCCGCCCTTATAATTATCCGAGCTGACGACATGCATATGGCTAGAGATATAGTGGTCGATGGCTACAGCTGGAGCAGAGTGATTTTTAGGAACTACCCCCCGGTTATAGGTGACGACAATAACGCCATCTACTTGGTTTCGCTGGAGCATATCCCAATATTCCTGCTCTTTATCGGCCTCGTGCAGGCTATTACAGAGCAGCACTTTGTACCCCTTGGTGTTGCAGGCATGTTCAATTTCAGCCACGAGTTCCCCATAAAACGGATTGCTGGTCGAGGGAACAATAACGCCTATCAAATTCGTTTTTTGATTGTATAGAGAGCGTGCAAGATCGTTCGGAATATAATTAATCATTTCCATGGCATGGTATACTTTATCTTTGGTCGATTGGCTAATGTATCCCCGGTTGTTGAGCACGCGAGATACCGTTGTCGGGGAAACTCCGGCTGCTTTGGCCACGTCTTGGATTTTAGGTTTCATTATTTTACTCCTCTTCATCATATAATTTCACGGACTATAATTATAAACTAAATCATCTTATATTTTCATATCGTTTCACTAACCGGTAAAAGGTACTATTCGATAACTCTAATCGACGCATGGCATCCACGGCCTTAATCTCTCCTGCTTTCCATTCCCGATAAGCTTCTTCAAACGCTTCCGTGATCGGCGTTTCTGGGCGGCCAAACTTCACCCCTTGGCCCTGAGCGGCATCGATCCCTTCGCGCTGACGAGTGCGGATCCGCGTCCGTTCTTCTTCCGCCATCCACGAGAGAATCTGCAGCACCAAGTCGACGATGAACGTTTTCATCGTATCATCCTGCTCTTTCGTGTTCAGCAGTGGCATATCCAGAACCACAATATCACACTGGATCGTTTTCGTGATCTCGTTCCATTCTTGAAGAATCTCTTCCTTGTTCCGGCCGAATCGATCCAGCGAATGAATGTACAGGACATCTCCCTTTCTTAAAATCCGTTTCAACAGCTGATACTGGTCCCGCTGAAAATTTTTCCCACTGGCCCGATCGACAAAGATGTCTCGTTCAACAATGCCAGCTTCTCGCATCGAAGCTAATTGCCGACTTTCATTTTGATCTTTACTGCTTACGCGTATGTATCCATAATTCCGATATTCCATATCGATGTACTCCTTTTTGAAATAGATGAAAAAGGAAATTAAGACTAAAAATCAGCCCATAACCTATCTGTTCATTATGGCACATGTCAAAATCATTTTCTAGGTATTTTGAAAGGAAAAAAGCCTGGGTTTGACCAGGCTTTGCGTATGTATCAAAACGTGTAAAAAGACGAAGAAGGAGAGAGCAAATGTGACAATGGAATCTTTACTAGTTGAAATTCTTTATTCATATTATTTCTTTTAAAATCATACCAGCATATGAAAATTGAAAAAACTTCTACAAATAATAAAAGATGATGAAGGAAAATATCAGATGAAAAAGCTTCGTGTAATGAAAAATCAATTAAATAGGTAAAACTCTTTTCATAATATGTTGGAAAGTAAATATCTAAAAATGACTGATAAACTAGCATAGTTTGAAGATTTTTATTAAGGTTTTTAGCATATTTTATATATTACGTAAACTGAAACATTTACGTAATATATAAAATGTAAGAACTTAAATTTAACATTCTAGGTTAAGAGGTAACTTCCGATAAGGACCGTTATGTTCACAAGGTACTAGCAAGACTTTACGTGATACGCTAGGTGTTTCCTTGATGCGGATATATGTGTCTTTACGTTAGTTGTGCCCAAAAATAAGATTAGAAGCAATAGAGAGGGGAGGGACAAGCATGTCTGAATATCAACTAAAACAAGTTAGGGAACAGAGAGACGGTACCAGGAGTACCTTGTGAAATAGATACATGTTCCATGAAAAACACAAAAGTAGAATACTATTTTAATTTATGTTCTAGAAGATAGTGACAACGACGATCAAATACACCATCAGTTACCGATATCTTTAATCGAATCGTTCCTAAAATGAAAACGTTCAGCATCCACTACGATGATAGGGTTGAAATCGTACAGTTAGAATATATTTTTTCTGCTAAATCAATGATACCAATAACAGCCATTGGAAGAACACTCTGTCACGAATGAATCCGAAGGAGACTTCACGATCCAAAGCAAAGGCTCGATCGCTATTAAGCAGGCCTCTAAATACTTAAAAGATAATGTAAAAAAAGTAGATGGATACATCAATAGTGGTATTGATAAGTTACCGGTAGGTTCCGAACGGAAAAAGACATGGAAAGCTGCTATATCGGTGGTGGGGATTGCAAACGTCATGGATCACTATGTAGGGATCGTAAGTAGTGTGGAAGAAGCAATGACTAATGCGATTGTAGACACGACCCCCATTCCAAAATGGGCGGCAAGTGGTATTTCTAAAACTGTGACCTTCTTCCTCCCAATTTAATATTTTGGATGGATTTCATTAGGAACATTATTCGTTAAAGTAAAAGTCCAGGGGAATCCTGGACTTTTTTATGTTAAAGGTGCGTGGTTGAAACATGAATAAATTTTGGGATATCTTGTACACCTCTCTATTTAGCTATTGGGTGTTTGGAACGGTTACGATTATTACCTGGTTAAGTGTGACCGACTATTTGGACCGTGTCTATGCCAGTATGCTCTATAATGCGGTATTCGCTCTAGCAAGTTTATATTTAGCGCTAGTTAATCGTGAAAATAAATTCAGAAAGAATTTTATTATTTTTCTCGTCGGTTTTTTCTATGCTTTAGCTGGTGTTACTCTTATCTTTTATTATCGAGTTCTTTCTTAAGTACATACCTAAAAAAGCAAAGCCTATGAATGAGGTTTTGCTTTTTTATTTACAGACTACTAATAATCGCGATTATGTAAAGAAAAAACTATGATTAACAATGATTTTAGAAAAAGAAGAGGGACTTTCATGATAGCCATGCCTATAACATTCAGCTCCATCATGTATAAAGCCATGTTTCAACAGCGTCCGAGCAGCCAAGGAAAAATGATGGCTCGTTCGATGAAAGTGCCTTCCGTGACGTATTTTTCTCCTAAGGGTTTTTGTATATGGCATGTTGCTTTAGGTCATACTTATGTTTAAAGGCAGTTCGTCGGGGCAACTTTGGGAGGTTGTACCAGCGCTTCGTGCTTAGTACAGTAAATGCATCCTGTCTTTCACTTTTTAGGAGGAAATTGACATGAAAAAATACATAGGAATGCTTTTAGCCGTGCTTTTTTTGGGAATGCTTTTTTTTGCGAATGAAACGGAAGCTTCGGTGGAAGGAAAAACGATTGCGCTTGATGCGGGGCATGGAGACAATGACTCAGGTGCTTCAGCGAATGGGCTCTATGAGAAGGAATTAGTGTATGATGTCGCCTATCGAACGAAGCAGCGATTGGAGCAAGCAGGAGCAGACGTCATTATGACTCGAAACGGGGACGATTACATCGAACTACAAGAGCGTGCTGCAATAGCGAACCGTAATAATGCTGACATTTTTGTTAGTGTTCATGCCAATGCGGCATCATCCACTTATGCAGAAGGAACGGAAACGTATCACTACCCGACCAGCGACGAGGGGCAACGGTTGGCTTTTAATTTGCAAGAAAGTATGGTCGATGAATTCGACAGCGATGATCGAGGGGTCAAATCAGCCAATTTTAGTGTGTTACGAAACACGGCGATGCCAGCAGCCTTGGTTGAATTAGGATTTGTGACTAATAGTAGAGAAGCGGAGCGCATGAAGACAAGCTCGTTTCGGAACGAAGCGGCCAATGCCTTATATTTGGGGATTCATCATCACTTTTAATAGATAGTGACAATATTTTTTTCACTCGGGATGGCAGTAAGAGGAAGCAGAAACGTATGATTTAATCATTGCAACAAATAATAAGTCGGTCATGCAGACATAAATGAAAACTTCCACGTAGTTTTAGAGTGACCCCATAATATGAGACAGGAAAAAACACCCCCAACGTCGTATTAGAGTGACCCCATAATATGAGACAGGAAAAAACACCCCCAACGTCGTATGTAGTATTAACGATGATCTGGAGGTGTTTTTTTGATGGGAACCAATCGATTTTATCCGGAAGAAGTAAAGCGCGAAGTCATTCGTTTGAAATTAGAG
>NZ_NPFA01000017.1 GCF_002265875.1 Marinococcus halophilus | reverse complement strand
TGTTGGACTAGAGCGTGAGCAATATCTGTAGTAAAATTATTCATAGGGAAGTCCTCTTTTCTGTGGATGTGGTCGGTAACTTCATTCTACTAGAAAAGGACTTCCTTTTTTGGTGATCGATCGTTTACACAAACTATTTTATGCTCTCTTTCAGTAAATTGTTGAAATTTAATTTTATATTAGCATATAATGTACTCAGGTTAAAATAAAATTTTAAATTTTAGGGGGTTTATGATGAACGTATTATTTATTTGTTCAGGTGGAATGTCGAGTGCTATCGCTGTGGATGCATTAAAGAAAGAGGCAGAAAAAAATGGGCAAGAGCTGCACGTAAAAGCAATTGGAAGCAGCGAGGTAGAGGATGAAATAAAAAATGACTGGAATGTTTGCATGGTAGCACCGCAAATACGCCATCAATTTAAAAAGATCGAAAAAATTGCGCAGGCTGAAAGTATTCCGTGTGGACAAATTCCTCCAAATGCCTACAATCCTATGGGAGGTAAACAAATGCTTGAAACCATGAATAGCACAGTGAACCAATAAAGGGAGGCGGGCATAATGAATAACTTTGCAAATTGGATGGATGAAAAATTATCTGGACCTATGGCGAGACTGGCCGAACAGCGACATTTGCAGGCAATCAGAGACGGTGTTATTTCAGCGCTTCCTTTTATCATAATTGGTTCTTTTTTCCTGATTATCGCTTCTCCTCCATTACCTCAAAATTGGGGAGTTACAGAATGGGCAAGTAACAATGCAGCAGATATATTAATCCCTTATCGGCTCACGATGTTTATAATGTCTCTCTACGTAGCTTTTGGTATAGGATATAATCTGGCCAGAAGCTACGGGATAGATGCGTTGTCTGGTGCACAAATTGCTGTAGCAGCATTATTACTTACCATCACTCCGCAAATCATAAATGAAACCGAATATGTACTGCCAATGGAGCCGCTGGGTCCAGCCGGTTTATTTGTATCTATGCTTTGTTCTATTTTCGCAGTTGAAGTTATGCGTTTATGCAAAGAAAAAAATGTAACAATTAAAATGCCTCCCCAGGTTCCAACCTCTGTATCACGTTCGTTTGAAGCTTTGATTCCAGTAGCTATTGTAATTGTAGGTATTTCGATAGTAACTGTGTTAATTGGATTGGATATTCATCATTTAGTAGAACAGGCAGTGGCTCCAATTGTTGCTGTAGGTGACAGTTTTGTCGGAGTAATCATTCCAGTATTTTTGATAACATTTTTTTGGTCTTTTGGGATTCACGGGGTCTCTATAGTAGGTACTGTTGCCCGCCCGTTTTGGGAAGTGTACTTGGTGGAAAACTCAGCTGCAGTAGCAGATGGCAGAAACAGCCTTCCTCACGTGGCTCCTGAAACATTTTTCCAATGGTTCATTTGGATTGGTGGCGCAGGTTCCACTTTGGGACTCGTGATTGTCATGCTCCTATTTGCAAAATCAAAATATTCGAAAACGCTGGGGCGTACAACAGCTGTGCCTGGACTATTTAATATTAATGAGCCGATAATATTTGGTGCTCCTATTGTGTTGAACCCTATACTTATTATTCCGTTTGTTTCCATTCCACTTATCTTGGCCACACTTTCTTATATTGCAACCGTTCTTGGATTGGTTTCCGAAACATACGTGATGCCCCCATGGACACTACCAGCGCCTATAGGAGCTTATCTGGCAACAGGTGGAGATTGGCGGGCGATTGTCCTGGTATTTGTTAATATCTTTTTATCCTGTATGATTTATTATCCATTTTTTAAGATTTATGACAATCAGCTGTTAAAACAGGAAAAGAATGAAGAGGAGGAAGAAATAGACAGCGATAAAAAGCAGAAAGAAAGAACATCATAATAAAGTAAAAAGAAAAGAGGGCTAAAAATTATTTTAGCCTTCTATATAGGAGGTTCAATATGCTGTCTATATCTTTTCCTAATAGAAATTTTAAAGTTGTTGGACTGTTAATTTTGCTATTAAGCGCAGGGTTGTTTTTCATATATCCGGTTTTCCAATCTGCATTTGAATCTGACAGCTTGAGCATGTTTTTGGCTATGAGTATAAGTTTATTTGTTTTTTTTAGTATTTTAACGGTGAAAATCGTAAAATTGCAAAACTACTCTTTTTCTAAATTAAGTTGGATTAGTTTTTCTTTAATAGGTAGTATTGTATGTAATTATGTCGTTATTATTATTTTTTAGTAGGGAGTAGGTTTATGGCACAAATATCAGGCGGGTTATCAATGCTTAAGATTATTGAGAGTAGACTGCCGCTTTCTGAGAAAAAAATTGCTCAATATATCCAAGACCATCCTGACGCAGCTGTAACAATGACAGCACAGGAATTAGGTGAAAGCAGTAATTCCAGCTCAGCAGCTGTGGTACGTTTATGTAAATCAATGAAATTATCAAGTTTTCAAGATTTGAAGATGAGAATAGCCGGGGATCTTCAGCAAAGTGATTCATTTGAGTATAGAGATATACAAGTAAATGAACCTGTTGTTAATATCATTGATCAAATGACATATAATACAGTTAGTATGATCAGCGAAACTAAAGATTACATTCAAAAAGAAAAGATAGAAACAGCATTGGAATGGCTAGAGAGCAGTTCCAAAATAATTATTTATGGGATCGGCGCTTCAGGCATAATTGCGTATGATTGTCAGCAAAAATTTCTTCGTGTGGGGTTAAACAGTTATTATTTTGAAGATCCTCATTTAACTCTAACTACATTAGCTCACTGTGGTCCGGACGATTTAGCTATATTTATATCTTTTTCCGGGGAAACGAAGGAAACGATAAACATATTAAAACAGGCGAAAAAATTAAAAGTACGCACCTTAGGTATTACTAAATACGGAAAGAGTTCAATGTCAGATCTAGTGGACTGTGCGATATATTCTTCGCCTAAAAAGGAAGCTATCAGTCGCAGCGCAGCAACTTCAACAAGAATAGCCCAGCTTCATATTATTGATATTTTATTTATGAGCTATGTCTCTAAAAACTTTCAAGAAACCATAGACAGTATAGATAAATCTAAAAAATTAGTGGAAAATGATAATGATTAGAAATTATTAAGCGAGTAAAGACGTGTTTACGTTGTACTCGCTTTTGCTGTTTGCTTAAACATGTTTTTAGCTTAATATTATAGGGTGAATATTATCCATAATATTCCTTTAATGAATAACTATTGATAAGATGAAAGAATATAAATAAGAATTTTTCCAATTGGAGGAATCATAATGAAGGTAAAACGGATAATAACACCGGTCTCCTCGCTATTGGCTGCAATCATAGCTGGAGGTTTGGGGATCGGTTATGAATTAGGAATGCCAGTAATATCTGCTGGATTTATAGTAATCTTTATTCTGATGGCTGCTTGGGGTACTTCCTGGATGAGTGCTTCGAAAAAGTAGCTAGTACGAGGTACATAATGATTTATCAAGAGGAAATTATAATAATGTCTACACTTTTAAAGTATCTAATAGCGCCTAAGAAGCCTAGGGCTTCACTTCTGGAGAACCACAGTCGTGCTTCATAATTAAAAATGATTGGGCTAAATCAGGGGGATGGGAAGTGTGAGAGATAAGGCACGGGGAACTTTTGAACATATTTTTGCTCAAATTAATACATATGATCTTATCTTTTTGCTCCCAATGGCCTGGCTGTTTTCCTATCTACCAGTAAGTGGTCTATGGAGTATTGCAGTTATTCATTATTATCTTTGTTGGTATTGGGTTATTTTACGTTACGCATACGCTTGTAGAAGCAAAAAAGCGTAGAAAAAGTAAATGATTTGTCTAAAGAAAGATGTGTATTGCGATAACGTTTCAAGCAGTATAAGAAGAGGGGAGAACGAGCAAGTATATTTCGTTATTGTCTTTTTATAATTTCTCTATTTATAAAGCTAGATAGGTAAGAAAAGCGACATGTACGCTTTGGCTTACTGCTATATTTTCTAGACTATTACCTCTCTCGAACTTATTTAGTAATGTTTTTTTAATGTGCCAGCTTAAGACTAGTCAGTTAATTTGGCTTATAGAAAATTTATTTTAACATTAAAATAAATTTTAATCGCTACTTACATTTAACTAAAGAATAAAAAACTAATGCTTTTAAACCAACAACATAAATACATAACTGAACTGAATATATACTATTGGAAATGCTTGAATTGGAAAATCTTTATATGGTTTTATTGAAAAAACATATATCTTACAGTTGGATAAGTGACTTTTTCTTAATCAAAATGGGGAGCCAATGCTATAATGAAAAAGAATAATATATTCGCTGGCTCGCTAATAGCTTTCCTATAATTTTTCAGAATGGATGAAACGAACCTGCCTGTGGTTCGTTCTTTTCTGTACTTGGGGGTGATTGATTGAAACAAAAGATGAATATGGGCTCTGTCATTGGCGGCATTTTTCTTACGGCCGTTATTTTTTTCAATATCTACTTAATTATTGTCAAATCCTCTCTCGTTGCCAATTTGTTATCGGTTCTTGCCATTGGTTTACTGCTTATCATCGTGATTCCGTTCTGGGTGCTGCTGATCAAACATAATTTTAAATCATGAAGCACAAAAAAGCTGTCTCCCTTTTAAAGAGACAGCCTTTTTGTGGTGGTTATTCATCCCTCTGTCCGGTGTTTCTTACCCACCGGTTTTCTCCTGGTACCATGGGAGAGTCGTATGAAGACGAGGCTTCGTTATCGATATACATGTCCTGCATATAATTGAGACTTTGGTGCAAAATGACTTCAATGTGGCGATAATCCCCGGTGACTTCATTGGTGTAATTCGAGACGATGAAATAATCGCCGTTGGATAATTGGTACACCAGCGACTGTTCAAACGAATCGAACGTAAGCACATGATTAGTGTGATTAAATATTTCGTTCATGCGCTCATGGTATTGCTGAAAAATCGTGCGGCATTCAGAAGTGCCGCACGGCCGTCGCTGGTCTTCTGAAATGTAGCTTTCAGTGCGCAGGATGTGCTGGCCGTTTTGCGTTTGTTTCTGAATAATGGGTTGATACCCCAGACTGCCGCCGCCGACAATGGCAACATTAGCGGCATCGGCCGGCGTTTCCAGTGTAGCCCACACTGCTGATGCAAATAGTAGGCTTAAAATAGTAGTAGTGAGCATCTTCATACGCTCTCTTCCCCCCTTTTCAAAAATGTTGCTTAAGTATAACGAAAATGAAATAAAATGAAAACCATTTATTGTAATAAAAGTAAAATTTAATTACTTTTTTATTTTAAAAATTATTTTCGGACCAAACGAACAGCTTTAAAGACTTATAAGAAACCTGGTTGACTGGTGTCTGCCAATTTTGATGTTGATGAGACTCTGCATATTTAAATTATTTATCAGGTTAACCTAATAAATAAAGTCAAAATTTCTAAAAGGATGAAGTATAATGGAACTACCACATTCTACTTGAAAAGGGGAAAAGATATGGAATATCGGGAGTTTTTAGAAGAAATTGTCGGTATTATCTGGGGCAGGGATGCTGGAAATATTTCAGCCGGGGAAGAGGAGTACAAGCATACGTATCATGCTGAATTACTGAATATCATAGAAAAAGGTTATACAGAACAGGAAGCAAAAAATATTATTATAGATAAAATTCGGGACGATTATAAAGAATATAATATTGATGAATTTTTAGACGATACAGCAGAGAAAATCAGGAAGAAAAAACAATAAAGTAACATTAAGCGATAAAATATGTTATGGTTTATTATAATGAACGTTCAATAAATAAAGGGGGTTTTCCATGAGAGGTGTATCGAAAAAAGAGGTTATATTGAACACTGCAGAAAATCTCTTTTATCAGCACGGGTTTCATGCTGTCGGGGTTAAAAGTATTTTAAATGAAGTCGGTGTGGCCCCTATGACGATGTACTATCATTTTCATTCTAAAGAAACGTTAATTGTGGAAATACTGAAGCGAAGAGAGCTGCGGTATTTTGATTTCTTACAAAAGGAAATTGATAGAGACAATGGTCTCGCCGCGTATGCAGAAACCCTTATCAAAGCGCATACAGACTGGATGAAAACAGACGGATTGAACGGGTGTCTGTTCTTAAGAGCGAAGCAGGAGTATGAAGGGGTGAATGAGGAAATTGCCGCCCTGAGTAAGGAGCATAAAAAAACCCTGCAGCAAAAGATTGAACAGGAGCTCAAAACCTTTAATTCTTCCAAGCAGGCCGGAACGCAGCTGGTAATGATTTTGGAGGGCATCACTTCAACGGCTCAGGTTATGGCCATGGAGGAAGTGGAAGAGGCGGCTTTCCGTATAGCGAAGAACATGCGGGCAGACAGCCAGTAATAATGGCCATAGGCATCTATGGTAAGCCTTATGGCTCTTATTTTTAATATTTATTGAATGAACAATCAATAAATAAGCAAAAAGGAGCGAACGAACATGAATGCGAATAAATTAATACTTGCCGGCCTGCCTATGATTGCAGTTACTTACGGGCTGTCCCGGTTCAGCTACGGGCTGATGCTTCCCTATATTAATGAAGCAATTAATATGACTCAATCTACGAGCGGGATCATATCCTCTTTATCCTACGTGGCCTACTGTATAGCGATTGTCGCAGCGATGGTATTTTCCCGGACGGTGGCTTCGAGGCTCATTTTAGTGACGGCGGGGGCTTTGTCGGTCGTTGGACTCGGTGTCATTTCTGTTTCTTTGACGCCGGTGGGGCTTGGCGCAGGAATATTTTTAGCAGGAATGAGCACGGGGTTATCCTCTCCACCGTACGCCAGTATTGTAAATACAAACGTCGAATCCAACAGGCAAAACCAGGCGAATGCCTGGATTAATTCCGGCACAAGCATAGGTACGGCTTTCACTGGGGTGGTTGCAATTATGATGGTGGACAGCTGGCGTGCAACATATGTGATCTTTATGATTATTGCTGTTATGGTGCTTGCTGCCAATTATAAAGTACTTCCCCGTACGCAGGCGTATGGAGAAAAGAGTCCGACTGGGTTCGTGAAGCAGGAGTGGAGGCAGTCTGTGCAGCTGATACTGGCCTCGCTGCTTTTGGGAGGCTCTTCGGCGGCGTACTGGACCTTTTCGCGGGATTTTATAGTGAATTTAGCCAGCGTACCTGCCTATCTGGGGGACTGGTTCTGGGTTATCATTGGTTTGGCAGGCTTGTTGGGCGGCACCGCCGGTATCTTCATTAACCGGTTTGGTATTATGAAGGCGTTCAGGATGTCGGTAGTGACGTTATCCACCGCCTCTTTACTTTTGGGAGGCTGGCCCGGCAATTCTATCGTGGGGATTTTATCTCCGTTTCTATTTGGGAGTTCTTATGTTTTCATCACGGGAGTTTTAATCGTTTGGGGGGTGTCGGTGTTCCGGACAAATCCATCTATTGGGCTGGGGCTTCCGTTTTTAGTGCTTGCCCTGGGCCAGGCTGTTGGATCTGTTGTTTCCGGCATCCTCGCTGGCCTGTTTGGATACCATATGCTCTTTCTTGCCGCTGCAATGATTGGTTACGTTTCATTGGTTTTTCAATACAAAACCCGGCAACATTTCAGCCGTGCATATTATTCATGAATTTTCTCTCTATGTTTTGCTTCGCGCGGCCATATGAAATACGTAATGGAAATAACTAAGTCAATCATCACGACGAGCGACCAAAGTTTAATAGTGCCGCTCAATGCTCCGGTTCTGCCTGCATCATTGACAAGGAAAATTACTACCCACAAAAGTCCCGTGCCTAAAACGTACGCCAATACGTGCTTGAGCCAGTCCTTAAAGTACTTTCGGGAGTATGCATAGCCGTAAAGCCTGGAGGGCTTGCTGCCCTGTCTCATAATATAATACCTGAAGCGTTCGTCGGCCCATCGGATCATATGCTTTCCAAAAACAATGGAGACCGCGATATAAATAGCAGCAATGGCATGAGCCGTGGTCGCGGCTGCTCCTCGTAAAAGGTCTGCTGAAGCTGCAATCAAAAGAATCAAATCCAGTACGGGGGTTAAAGCGAGAAGAAACAGCCCTAATCTCGGTAATTGAAACACGTAGCGAGCGATTAACCCGGCGGCAATAACAACCCAAAAGGCTATTTCGATCCCAATAATCAACAGCAGGATGAAATTCATTGATACTCCTCCTTCAGCCAGGAATGCACTTCGGCACGAATCAGTTTGATGGCATCTTTATTGTCTATGCGGTCAGGAGTTAACAATTTATGCAGTGCCAGACCGTCAACCAGAGCATGAGCGCGCATTGTAGTGAACTCTAGAGGCAGATCCTTCTGGAGCATTTGTTTTTCATTTAAATGCTGTAGGGATTTTTGAATGAGCATACGTATCTCGTCTCCCATAGAATTTGTTCCTGCCTGATGGATTTCGTACTGAAAAGCCATCCACACTTCCATGTCCGCGTACCGGTCATCATCTAAAGGAAGAACCGCAAGTATCGCCTGGATGATCCGCTCCTTTTCGGGTAACGTTTCTTGCCCAAAAATCTCCTGGATTCGTTGGCTCACCTTATGATTTACTTTTTCCATAACCGCATCCAGCAGTGCACTATGGGTGGGATAGTAGTAACGGATCTGTCCCGGCGTCATTTTCGCCAGCTTTGCGATATTTCTTACCGTCGCGCCTTTCGCACCGCTGTTCACAATGGACTGCCATGTATACTCAATAATCTGCTCTTTTTTCTTTTTGTGGTCAATGAGTTTTGGCATCGTACACCTCAATACTTAGAAATTAATGCAAGTATAGCACTTTTTAATACAAGTGTGTTAAAAAGAAAAGCATTTTCTGGAACATTCTGCAAAACAAGTCTCCAGGTTCAAATGAATAATGGTATAGTGGGCATATAAAAGCATTGAATACTTAAGAAGTGAACTAAAAGAGGTGTGCAAATGAAAAGCGAGAAAGAAAAAATGATGGATGGAGAACTTTTTCTCCCGCACGATTCGGAGCTTGCAGCGGAACGGCTCCAAACGAAGCTGCTGCTCGAAGACTATAACTCCATCAGTATACGCGGAAAAGAAAAAAGCAAGCAGATACTACAGGAAATTGTAGGGACGATGGGAAAGGAAGCCCGTATCGGGGCGCCGTTCTGGTGTGATTACGGCTACAATATCCACCTTGGGGACCGCTTTTTTGCCAACGTCAACTGCGTCATGCTCGACGAGGCGCCAATTACGTTTGGCGACGGAGTAATGCTAGGGCCCGGGGTACACATATACACCGTCAATCACCCGATGGGGGAAGCAGCACGGGCTACGCTGCAGGAGTACGGTTCGCCTGTGACGATAGGGGATAACGTGTGGATCGGGGGAGGAGCCATTATTAATCCCGGCATTCGCATTGAAGACGGCGCAGTAATTGCTTCGGGAGCAGTCGTTACAAAGGATGTTTCTGCCCGGACGCTTGTAGGTGGTAATCCGGCCGGTTTTATAAAACGGTTGGACCAATAAAGCTGTGCCCGGAAGAAGGGTATATCTTTATAATGTGTATATACCGATATGGTTTTTACGAATACGATGAAAAATACGGAAATTCATTTTTAAACTGACACTTCAGGCAAAATAATAAGATCCCCTGGAAGCACAGGCGATCTTCATCATTTTATATAAAAGCATGTTTTCAATTTACCCGGCAAATGTTCGAACAAGAAAATATAAAAATGAAGGGACAATCAAACAGCCTAAGCCTGTGTAGAAAGTAGCAGTCATGGCTCCGTAGGGAACAAGCTTGGGATCAGTGGCAGCTAAACCGCCTGCTACCCCACTGGTCGTGCCCATCAACCCTCCAAAAACCATCGCTGACCGTGGGTTGTCTAAGCCAATAAGCTTTGCGAAAAATGGTGTGGCGATCATAACGAGAATAGACTTTACCAAACCGGCGGCTATGCTGAGGGCGATAACCTCTGAACTCGCTCCCAGGGCTGTCCCAACAACCGGACCGACAATATAAGTAGCAGCGCCGCCGCCAATCGTAGTAATCTCGACTGGATCGGTGTAGCCAAATAATAGTGCAATTACTACCCCAATGAGAAAAGAAACGACAATGCCGGCAAATAAAGCAACAATACCGCTGAAGCCAGCTTTTTTAATCTCCTCAATACTAGCTCCAAAAGCTGTAGCTACAATAGCCAAGTCCCTGAGCATAGCACCTCCCATAAGTCCAATCCCTGAGAATATCTGAATATCGGCCAGACCGGATTCTCCGCCTGTAACAACCCCTCCAATATAGGCCAACAAAAGACCTAAAAGAATAGCGATAGCAGACCCGTGAAGACGCCCTTTTGTAAGCTTGTCAGAGAGAAAGTAAGAGAGGTACATTGTGATGCCGACGACAGCGAAGGCAGTAATCAGCCCATTTTCTGCTAATATGGATTGCAGTGAGTCTATCATTAACCATTCCTCCTCTTATTTAAAGATCTTCTTCGTCACGTATTCTTCATCTTTTTGCTGGCCTATTTTAGTAATTACCGGTACGAGGGCAAAACTGGCAGCAACCGCGAGCACACCGGCTGTGATTGCCATGGGCCCTCCGGAAATGGCTCCTACTACGTTTTGCTGAGCAGACATGGCAATGACAATAGGGATGTACATGGCACCCCAGAAAGCCATTCCGTCTTCAGATTTCTGGGTGATTTTTTTGTTTCGCTTTAAATAATCGACGATAAGCACAAGGAAGACCATCGAGATTCCGACACCGCCAATATTTGCATCTACCCCCATCACTATTCCTAAAAGATCTCCAAAGTAGACACCGAGCAGCATACAAAAAGCCAGTAGAGCTACACCAAAAATAACCATGTGATCGTCTCCTTAATAAAAATTTTAAAATCAGTAAGCGCTTACAAAAATGTTAAAAAAAATATTGTCGACAATCTACTGTTTGCTTTATAATAAAATGCAAGTAGTAAGAATGCAATAACAATTCAAAAATTTTTGAAAATAAAAATTTAGGAGTTTTTATTATGAGCTCAATAGACCTATCGAATAACGCTCTTTCTCAAAAGATTGCTGAGCATATTTCAAAAAAGATTATAGCCGGCCAGCTGCAGCCAGGACATAAGCTGAATGAAGCTTTTTATGCTGAAGCGTACGGTACAAGCAGAGCTCCTGTAAGAGAAGCAATCTTTTTGCTTACAGTAGATGGCCTGGTAGAAAAAATCCCGCGCCGGGGAGCGGTGGTAAGAACTTACACAGAAAGCGAAATTTATGATTTACTGGAAATCCGGAACAATTTAGAAGCATTAGTAATGAAAAGGATCATGGCTAACGGTACTGACACAAATACATTAGAAGAGATGAAGCGTATCCTTTCAGAAATGAAAAACATGGAAAGAGAAGAAGAGTATACGCAGTTGAACCACTCTTTTCACATGTGCATGGTTATAATGAGTGGAAGCGAAGTTATTAAAGAAACCTACACCAGGCTTGGCCAACCCTTGTTAACCATACAAAATCTATCTTTTTCGCTGAAAGGAAACATCGAAAAGTCTATAAGAGAACACGAGGAACTCTTAAAATTACTTGAACAGCAAGAGTGGCACAAAGCCGCTGATTTATTAGAGACCCATAACGCTGACGTAATAAAAAATATAAAGGAAAATGTATTTAAAACATCTTCTAACGAGACGTAAATTAAAGTCTCGTTAGAGAATTGTCGACAATCGACTATATAGAGGTGATACTTTGAGCATAGTGTTTTTATGTCCCGGCCAGGGCTCCCAAAAATCAAATATGTTAAATGAGCTGCCAGATCAAAAAATTATTAATAACACCATCGAAGAAGCAAGCGATGTTTTGCAGCTTAACGTCCGGAATCTTGACAAAGAATCGGCATTATCCTCAACCTACGCTGTCCAATTAGTATTATTTATTTGGAGTATAGCTATGGGGGAGTTGCTGAAAGAGAGCGGCGCAAAGCCCCATTTTACAGCAGGGCATTCCGTTGGAGCTTTTACTTCCTCTGTACTATCGAATGCGCTGCCATTTAGTAAAGCACTAACTTTAGTGGCAAAAAGGGGGGAGTTAATGGAAAGTGAATTTTCAAGTGGTTTTGGAATGGGAGCTGTGAATGGGATGACGGAAAGGCATGTGCAAAGTATCATATCCTCGCTCTCATTACAGGAAAGTGTGTTTATCTCAAATATTAACTCGAACACACAAATAACCATTTCCGGGACGATACAAAATGTTCAGAAAGCCCTGAAAGCATTGTCGAAAGCAGGCGCTTCATCTGCGAAAATGCTTAATGTAAAGGTGCCTTCCCATTCTCCGTTTATGGAAAGAATAGCTGAACAGATGCGGCTAGAGCTGGAAAAAGCTTCTGTACAGAGAGCCAGCATTCCCTATGCCGCCAATGTCTCGGCACGAGCTGTAACGGATCCGGAAAAAATAAGAAAGGATCTGTCAGAGAGTATTAAAAAGCCGGTGCGTTGGCATGACGCTATGTGTATGTATTATGAGAGGGGAGCCCGGCTTTTTATCGAGCTTTCCCCGCGATCAGTGTTATCGAATATCATTAACCAGACCTTCACAGATGCCAGAGGATTATCCATTCAAACGCAGGGAGCAGACAACTGTCTGGAGCTTATAAAAAGATACAATTAATAATGAATTAGTATAGAGGAGGTCCAAGCTATGAATACTTCAACAATTACTTCCTGGACAAAAAGAAGAGATGCTAAAAATGAAACAAAAGAAAAAATGAAAGCGATTACCGGAAATAAAATTATTCCTACGGAAAATATTGTAGGTGCCCTGGAATACTTAATTAAGCCAAAGGACAAGGTCGTGATGGAAGGAAATAATCAGAAACAAGCATCTTTTTTGTCTGAGGCGCTGATGCATGTGAATAAAAATAAGGTCCACGGCCTTCATATGATTATGTCTAGCATTTCAAGACCCGAGCATTTGGATCTTTTTGAAGAAGGAATTGCTACAAATATAGATTTCGCGTATGCAGGGCCGCAAAGTCTTCGAACAGCTCAAATGATAGAGGACGGGACCATGAAGGTAGGCGGCATTCATACGTATATTGAACTGTACGGTCGTTTGTTTATCGACTTAACCCCAAATATTACGTTGGTGGCTGCAGATAAAGCAGACAAACACGGGAATTTGTATACAGGGCCTAACACTGAAGAAACGCCGACATTGATCGAAGCTGCTGCATTTCGTGATGGTTTTGTAGTAGTGCAGGTAAATGAAATTACAGACGAACTGCCACGGGTAGACATACCAGGGTCATGGGTGGATTATATCGTTGAAGCGGATAAACCGTACCAATTAGAGCCACTGTTTACAAGAGACCCCCGGCATATTTCAGAAATACAAATTTTGATGGCGATGTATGCGATAAAGGGCATTTACCAAAAACACGAAGTTCAGTCACTAAATCATGGTATTGGGTTTAATACTACAGCAATTGAACTGCTGCTCCCTACCTACGGTGAGAGTCTCGGCCTGCGTGGGAAAATATGTAAGCACTGGGCCCTGAATCCTCATCCCTCTCTTATTCCTGCTATTGAAAGCGGCTGGGTCGACAGCGTACACTGCTTCGGGGGAGAAGTGGGGATGGAGAAATATATAGAACAGCGTCCGGACGTGTTTTTTACTGGCGCAGATGGTTCTATGAGATCCAACCGGACCTTGTCTCAATTAGCAGGACAGTACGCTGTGGATATGTTTGTCGGCTCCACACTCCAAATGGACAGCTACGGGAATTCCTCCACCGTAACCAACGGAAGGTTGTCAGGATTCGGAGGCGCTCCGAACATGGGTCATGATCCTGGAGGCAGAAGGCATGCTACTCCGGCATGGCTGAACATGAGAACATCTGAGGACCCACTGGCCAAAGGAAAAAAGCTGGTAGTTCAAATGGTGGAAACGCACCAGTCAGGGAATCAGCCGGTGTTTGTTGATTCTCTAGACGCAGCGGAAGTGGCAAAAGAATCCGGCCTGCCTAACGCTCCGGTAATGATATATGGAAATGATGTCACCCATGTTGTTACGGAAGAGGGTATTGCTTATTTGTACCGCTCGGACAGCCCGGAAGAAAAGAAAGATGCAATTTCAGCCATTGCCGGCATTACACCGCTTGGAAGACAAGCTGACAAGAAAACAACAGAAGCACTAAGAAAGAGAGGCATTTTAGCTCTTCCAGAGGATATGGAGATTAAAAGAAGCCAGGCAAGCCGTTCTCTGCTCGCAGCAAAAAATATTGATGAGCTGGTGGAGTGGTCGGATGGCTTGTACGAGCCGCCTGAAAAATTTAAAACGTGGTAGGGAGGACAAACAAATGAAATGGCAAAGCGCGTCGGAATGCGGTGAAATGCTTTCAGAAGCAGCCACGCAGGCTTTAATTCAGGAAGTGGCTCTCTCACCCAAGCCTGGATTAGTGGACAAATACCAAAACGGTTCGCACACGGACCTGAATTACAGGCTGATGTACCGTTCCGCAGAAGCATTGCAGAATTCCTTTTATCATATTGCCAAAAGGGCTTATGAGGCTGAGTTAAATCAAGCGCTGCGAGAGGATATTGGTCAAATTGGGCGGGTTGCGGAAAAGAATATGTTTCTGGCTACCGAAGGAGTAAATACACACAAAGGAGCTATTTGGGCGCTTGGTCTTTTTACTGCCGTCATGGCTTCGATGAACTCAGAAGAAATATCCCGAAAAAGACTGGCCAGGCTGGTCGGCGGACTGGCACTTCTTAAGGATCCCAGCGCAGGAGCGGCTAAAACCAATGGGAGACAGGCAGAAATCCAATATAATATTTCTGGCGCGAAAGGGGAGGCTGGGTCTGGATTTCCTCACGTGACGGAGGTAGGGCTTCCAATGCTTTGGAACAGCAGAAAAAAAGGGTTTACAGAGAAAACCTCCCGCTTGAACACTTTAGTTGCCATTATGGCTTCCCTTTCTGATACCTGTGTGCTGCACCGGGCAGGCTCTGAGGCGCTTGCAAGTATGCATGACAAAGCTTCCCTGATCCTGTTATCGGGGGGAGTGGCATATAAAGACGGACGGGATCTATTGCTGGAGCTTGATAAAGAGCTTATCGAAAAAAACGCTTCGCCGGGGGGATGTGCTGATATGCTGGCAGCCACGCTATACATTGACGCTGTATGCTTCAACTCATTAAAAACTTCTAATGACTTAAAATATTTGCGGAAGGAGAAACATATCCATGAATACACTCACGCTGGAGTATCCCGCTAGTAAATCTATTCAAAAAAAAGCTCACACAGGCATTGTTGGTTCTGGGGACCTGGAAGTATTGATGCGGCCTGCTGCTGGCGAACAGAGCACTGTGGAAATAAGAACGAGTTTAGACGGATTTGAAGACATGTGGAGGTATGTGCTTGATCGATTCATGGAAGAAAACGAGCCGGCAGTTCATATCCAAGTAAACGATTTCGGCGCTACCCCCGGGGTAGTAAAGCTTCGACTTGAACAAGCACTAGAGGAGGGAAACGATGAAGTTAACCAATAAACAGAGCCTCACAGACTTAAATGCAAGAGACCGGGTGCATGCTTTATTAGATGAAAATACCTGCGAAGAGCTGTTGGGCCCTTTCGATGGAATAGAGTCTCCACACCTTCCGGCTCAGGGAATCGTACCACAAAGTGATGATGGAGTAGTGATTGGCAAGGGCTTACTGGAAGGAAAAAGAACCGTTATAATTGCGACAGAGGGCCAATTTCAGGGCGGGGGTATCGGGGAAGTAGCCGGGGCAAAAATTGCCGGAGCCCTGGAGCTTGCTTTGCGTGATAATCAAAACGGCCTTTCTACGCAGGTAGTTCTGGTTCTGGATACAGGGGGCGTCAGGCTCCAGGAAGCAAATTACGGTCTACTGACGATTGCTGAAATTCATGCAGCAATAATAGCGCTTAGGGAATATGTACCTGTAATCGGTATTATTCCTGGAAAAATCGGCGTATTTGGAGGTATGGCCATTAGTGCCGGCCTGTGCAGTAAACTTATTATGACTAAAGAAGGCAGGATGTGTTTAAACGGGCCTGAAGTTATTGAGCAGGAAGCAGGTATTACGGAGCTTGATTCTTCCGATCGGCGGTTGGTATGGAGAGTTATTGGCGGAGAGCAACGCGTAAAAACAAATTTAGCAGATGCATTATCTGAAGATGATATCGATAGTTTCAAAGCGAAAATAAATGCCTTATTCACAAGCGATTCTGCAGAAGAACCCAGAAGCAGGCAAATATACCGTTACAGGCAGATTGTTAATCAGCACGATCCCAGTAAGAGAATCCAGCCTGAAATTTTTAGAGAAATAACTCATTCCAATAATAGTAGCGTGCAGAAAAACTCTGGCCCTGTTAACCAGTCTGCTGAAAGTAGGGGAGAAAAGTGGTTTGAGGTATTTACAGGAAAAAATGCCGCCCATATGGAGGAAATTCCTTCTGTACTATACGGAAGCGGAAAAGTGGGAGAGCAAGAAGCTTGTTTTTTAGCGGTCGTTCCAAATGCAGAAGCAAAATACCGCAGGGCCACAGACGGAGAATTTGGACTTGAAGAAGGATGGAAACTAGCGGAATACATTAATAGTATTGTTGAAGAAGACAAAAATAGTCTGAAAAGGCCTATTGTAGCCGTTGTTGATACACCAAGTCAGGCCTATGGCTATAATGAAGAGATGGCAGGTATTCATCTTTCTTGTGCAGCCGCTGTAGATGCCTATGCCACAGCCCGTATGGAAGGACACCCCATCATAACGCTGATAGTGGGGAAAGCTATATCTGGAGCTTTTCTTTCCCATGGAATGCAGGGAAATAGAATAATTGCCTTAGACGATGACCACGTTCAAGTACAGGTAATGTCTAAAGAATCGGCAGCACGGGTTACCCTGCGGACTGTTGAAGAAGTAGAGCGGGCGTCGGAAACTGTTCCAGCTACTGGCTATGATATTCATTCCTTTAAGAAGCTGGGGGCCCTGGACGAGCTGGTGCATACAGAGTCCCCGGGAACACCGGATGTAAAAGATAAGGAATTGATAGAACAACATATTCTTTCCCAGCTTGCAGACGTCCAGGAAAAAGGGTTAGATATTAATCACCGCTGGAAGACAGCCCAGGCAGTGAAAGAAGGACGCATAGCTTCCATCAACGTTCGGGAAAAGATGGAGGAACAATGGATATAAACGTGCATGATTTAGTAAAAATTAATGGAGCCCAGGCGCTCGAGACAAGTGAACCTCTTCCTGCCTGGGCAATTTTTTCATTAAAGAAAGCTCCCTATGTCGTTGTACGAAGAGCTGAGATTGTGAATAAGAAAATTCCGGTCGGGATACGTGGTGAAAACCGGGCTGAGCGAATGGCGGCCTGGGTAGATGAAGAAAATGCAGAAAAGGTTATCCCACCGGAAGAGATTATTCATCAGAAAATGTGGAAAGAATTAGAGGGAAATAGAAGAGTACTGCCCCAGATAGAAGCGATGCTGGCTTTGGACAAGCTGCTCCGAAGAGAAAGATTGGCCTGGGGCCCGGGCGGCAGTACAGGGTTTGAACTGGTGTCAAAAATGAATACAATAAATATGCACAGCGATGTAGACATTATTATTCGCGTTGATGAACAAAATATAAAAAAGATGGAAACTTTAAGAGAGAAAATTCAAAACCTTTCGGCACGTGTTGATGTACTGCTCGAAGCTGAAATCGGAGCTATAGCGTTAGAGGATTATCTAGGAAAGCACTCAAAAATGTTAGTACGTACCAAAAATGGACCCAGGCTCTTTGATAGAGAAAAAGTATTTTAGTATAGCAACTTCTCCTAAATATTCTTTCAGCTACTCGGAATAAATTAATTGAATACTGGGTTTATAAGCCTTATAAGCACCATAACTATTGGGAAGCCGTGGTACCTATTTTGGATTGGCGGAGTCGATTACTCATTTTATGTTCCTCTAATTTATATTTGAAAAGCGCCCGCCCTTCCTTGATTTTCACCGGTTTTGGGTTATTAATTAGATCTGTAGACAGGGGGTTTACGCTGTAAATGCGGCGGGAATCACTTATTTTAACGTTAATAAGAAGGTTTCTAGAGCAATTAGTTCCATATTTTGAGCCGCTGTGAAAAGAGGAAGGAGCCCCCGTCGTGGATAATCAAAAACCAAGAGTAGGTTTTGTGTTTTACGGAGCCTTAGTGATACTGCTTATCATGGCGATTGTCGGAGTCGCAATTCCGCAATCGTTTTTTAACGCAAGCTCTGTTGTAAGGTCGTTTGTATCGACTCATTTTGGATGGTACTATCTTTTAATTGTATCAGCATGTGTACTTTTATGTATTTATTTTATTTTCAGCAGATATGGCAACATTCGTCTCGGAAGACCGGAGGACCTCCCCGAATACAGCTATCCCACCTGGTTTGCGATGCTGTTCAGCTCGGGTATGGGAGTCGGTCTTGTGTTCTGGAGCGGGGCGGAAACAGTGTCGCACTATGCCACAAGCGCCCCGGAAGCAGATGCAGGAACGGAGCAGGCGCTTCTCGATTCAATGAGGTACATGTTTTTGCATTGGGGCATACATCCATGGGCGATTTATGGGATTACAGGTATTTGTTTTGCCTACTTTACGTTCCGCCGAGGTGCGCCCGGCATGGTAAGCGCCATGCTCAGTCCGATTATGAACGAAAAAGGCATCGGTGGAAAAATTGTAGATATTATCGCTCTGATTACAACAGTCTCGGGGATTGCCACCGTCCTTGGTATTGGCGTAACACAGGTTTCCGGTGGTATGTCCTATTTGTTTAACACCCCGAACAACTATACGATGCAGTTGATAGTCATTGTTGTTATTACTGCCATGTTTTTAGTGTCAGCGTATACGGGCTTGAACAAAGGAATTAAATTCCTGAGTAACGCAAACATATATTTAACGATTATTTTGTTTGTCTTAATGCTTTTTGTCGGCCCAACATTATTTTCCATGAATTTGTTTACAAATACACTCGGTACGTATTTGCAGACGCTTCCGCAGATGAGCTTCCGAATCGCTCCCACATCTGAAAATACAAGAGAGTGGATTAATACATGGACGATTTTCTACTGGGCCTGGTGGATCTCATGGACGCCTTTTATAGGAATATTTATTGCCCGTGTGTCGAGAGGGCGTACTCTGAAGGAGTTTACGATCGGCGTCATTTTGGTACCATCAATTGTCAGCTTCGTCTGGTTTTCGCTGTTTGGCGGGGCCACCTTAAACGTACAAAGCAGCGGTATGGCAGATATTGCCTCGCTGGCTCCCGAAGAAGCGATTTTCGGCGTATTTGACCAATACCCGCTCAGCACCGTTATGTCCACAATTGCACTTTTGTTAATTGTTTCTTTCTTTATCACTTCGGCTGACTCCGCTACATTTGTACTCGGCATGCAGACCTCCAACGGCTCGATGAACCCTTCTGCTGTGGTGAAGTTCATCTGGGGGGTCATGCTTTCTGCTACAGCGGCCGTGCTGCTGTACTCGGGAGGAATTAATGCGCTGCAAAACGTCATGATTATATCGGCCCTTCCATTTTCCATTGTGATGATATTAATGGTGTACTCGCTGTTTAAAGCACTCCGGGAAGAAAAAGACGTGGAAACAAAGGATAAAAGCAGAAATGCCGATAAACCAGATAAGGCTTCCTGAATTGGCAGCTGGAACTCCTAATAATATTGGGAGTTCTTTTTTATGAAAAGCTCTTTTTATAGTTACAGCCCAAACTTTGCCTGCTTGTTTCTTCAGCTTCTTCATATGCTTACGTTCCGAGTGCTGCTCGGCTTTCTTCCAAAAATAATATAAATGCAATACGACATATTTTTCGCTACTTTCTGAAACAATGAAGCCCATCACAGGCAAGATAATGTAACCTAATTTCGAAAAAAGGCAATGTTATATTATAAAAAACTGATACGTTTGGAATGCCCTATTTATGGAAAAAGGTGGTTGTGAAATGAAGGAGGAAAATCTATCATGAAGCGTATTTCAACATGGACTATCTTTATAATAAGTGCTGCCGGTCTGATTCTGGCGCCAATCGGAGCTGTGGCTTCCAATAGCAGCGACGAACGAGAAGTATTTCAGACGAGTATACATGATGCCGTAGGGTCAGAGCTGGCAGCGACAGGCGGGGATCCAGCGAGGGGCATAGCGATCACGCGGGCCGCCCTGAATGCGCAGGGGTATTTTTTGACTATTGAGGCCATGCCTGGGCTAAATACGTGGGACCTGCTTGCTGAAAATCAAAAGACTGATAGCAAGCCCCCCAACCAGAAGCGGAGTCAAACATCAACAGATGAAGATCAGGCAGTGATAGTCTCTTCAGGTGAGGAAGCCATTAACATAGTTAAACAACAGGAGGACG
This sequence comes from Marinococcus halophilus, assembly GCF_002265875.1. Classification (GTDB taxonomy): domain Bacteria; phylum Bacillota; class Bacilli; order Bacillales; family Marinococcaceae; genus Marinococcus; species Marinococcus halophilus. Next base: position 21,211 of record NZ_NPFA01000017.1, on the reverse strand, counting down.
TTGGCGAAGGCATCCGGCTTGATGACCTGGGCGGCGTCCTCCGGGAAGATGAACAGGGAGCTTATTACACGGTCCAATTAACTTCAAAAGCCCTTTCAGAAGCCGGAGGCACAGGAACCGTAGATCGGTTTAAAGTCTACCAGAACGGGGATTATATCTCTGTTTACGGAACAGAAGAGGAAACCACCAACGATCGAGAGTGAAGCTCTTATCAAGAATTTCAGAAGACGACAAAAGTCTTTATGTTTAGTGAAAAACATGAAGGCTTTTTTACGTGATCTAAATAGATAATTAAAAGCCTCGGTTTTGAAAACGGTATATGTGTCAGTCATGTTAAAGTTTGATGATTTTTAACATTTTCAAACAATGTTCACAGCAATAACAATTGAAAACGGATATGATGATGGTACACAAATGTGACTGACGTGCCATTGTATATGTGGGATGAACCGACCAGTGGGTGTGTATCATTTAATTGCTTCACAGAAGAATACATAAGGAGGGAGTGCCGGTGATTCCTGAAAAACGACAAAAACAAATCCTGGCCTGGGTAAAGCAGCATGGATCCGTCCGCATTGCTTTTTTGAAAGAAGAGCTGGGCGTATCCGAAATGACCATTTACCGGGATATCCAAAAATTGATTCAGGATGAAGAAATTGAACGGGTGCCTGGAGGTGTCAAATACCTTCAGCCTTCGGTGCAATCAAGACAATGCGGCGTCTGCTTTCAGGAATCATTCTCGGTTCAGGCAGCGCAGCTCATGCATGCTGATGGATCGATGGCTCATTTCTGTTGCCCGCATTGCCTGCTGATGTTTATGGCCCATCACGGCAGCGAAGAAGAACAGGTGATAGGGCGTGATTTTCTGCGGGGGACCACCATGAATGCGCGCCTGGGTATTTTTTTAATTGGAGCCGATGAATGCTTGCATTGCTGTGCCCCACAGGTATTACTATTTCAACATCAAGCTCAGGCAGTCAAATTCCAAGCAGGATTTGGCGGGGAATTATACGATTTCTCTCAGGCTGTGACAGCTGTCGCTTCGGCAATGTCCTGCTGCACGCCGGACCCCGGCCAGAATTAGAGAAAGAACGGACGCGGAGCAACTTATACTAGGAGGAAGACATGAAACAACAGAGGAGCCAAAAGAATAGAATGAACCGGCAGCATCATCACGTGTTCTGGCGGTGGCACTTTTATGCCGGTATTATATTGACGCCAATCTTGTTAATGCTGGCCATTACGGGAGCGACCTATTTGTTCCGCGGCAATATCGAACAATGGCTGTATCAGGACTATGTAGAGGTGGCCGCAGAAGGAGAGAAACAGGAAGCCTCTGCGATTACCGGCGCTGCCATGGAGGAGCACCCTGACGGTACGGTGACCCGCTACCAGCCGCCGGCCGGGGAGGGCGAAGCGGCAGAAGTGGGAATGACCAACGCCTCTGGGGAGGGAATGACGGTGTTTGTGAATCCCTATACCCTGGAGAGCACCGGCACACTGATGGACCAACACCGGATCATGGACCGGGTTGAAGAATTACATGGAGAACTAATGTCTGGTACCGCGGGAGACCGTATTGTGGAGACCGCTGCCTGTTGGACCATTTTTATGCTGATCAGCGGCTTGTATCTCTGGTGGCCGTCCCGACAACAGATGGCCTCCCGGAAAAGCTTTCTGCCGGGAAAATCGAATAAAGACCGTGAGAGACGCAAGCGCTGGCACTCGGTACCGGCCTTTTGGATTTCCGGCGGCCTGGCCTTCTTTTTGTTGACCGGAATGCTTTGGACCGGCTTTTGGGGAAACGGGTTTCAGCAGCTGACGACTAGCCAGGGCATTGGCTATCCGCCGTCGACCTGGGTCGGAGACGCTCCGGTGTCCGACCAGGTTACCGAAGAAACGGGGGATGTTTCCTGGGCTGCCGAGCAGATGCCGGTGCCGGAATCATATGCAGACAACAATTATGAACAAATATCGATCGACCGGGTCGTAGACCAGGCGGAACAAACCGATGTGACTTCCGGATACGATGTGTTTTATCCTTCTTCGAGTGAAGGGGTCTACACGGTATCTGCTTTCCCGGACCAGGCCCAGGAGGAAGTCACGATGCATATAAATCAGTATACTGGAAGTCTACTAGCGGATTACAGGTGGGAACAGTATCCGCCGCTCGCCAAAACGATGGCCATGGGTATTACCATCCATAAAGGTCTGCAGTTTGGCATCTGGAACCAGCTGGCCGGGCTCTTCATCTGCCTGGGACTGATCGGGATGATCCTGAGCGGTATCTGGCTGTGGTGGTCCCGGCGTCCGGAAGGTCAGCTTGGAGCGCCGAGAAGCATGAGCAGCTGTGGAGGTTCCGGGGGTTTGTCGTGCTTATCATCGGCTTTGGGATCCTTTTTCCTCTCTTCGGTTTATCGGTATTAATTATCTTTGCGGTTGATCGGCTGGTGATTCGCCAAAGCCGGCGTTTACGATCATTTTTCTATGCCTCATAAGAAGGAGCAGTAATAATGAAAATCATGCTTTGGGGAATAACCGTCCTGCTGCTGGCAAGTGGATGCTCAGCGATAGATGCTAGTAACCATGAGGATTACGGAACCAGTGCTCCTGCTAGTTTATACATTCATACGGAAGAAAACGTGGCGCCAGGAGATGCTGTTCCTGTGCAGATTCATTTACTTCAGAATGAGCAGCCGCATTCGGTTCAGGGAGACGTTAGCCTGACAGTATATGACGCCGAGCAGGAAAAGATTGAGACAAAGAGAGCGGACTCATCGGGTGAGGGCGTCTATACGGCTTCCGTACGGGTGCCGGACGACGGCGTTTATACGTTCGAAGCGGAGTTAAAAGAACACAAAAGCGAGCTGCAGACAGCCAAACAAGTGGGCGTAGGGGATTTAACCTCTGAGGAGCAGGAAATGCTGGGAGGCGGACACGAATCAGGGCACAGCAGCAGTCATCATTAGTAAAGAGGACGTTTTCCCAGGAATCACTCTTATCGTTTAATACCCACACTGGCGGCCAGCTGCTATAGCTGGCCTTCTTTTTTGCCATTTTAAAAATTTTAGGGAAGAATGTACGTGGGAGCGACATTGTAGACATAAGCGTCAATCATGGAATTAACCGCATACCCGATCATGGAAAGGTCTGGCAGGAGTATCCGCTTGCATAATACAAAGCACCCGCCAGGACGGCTGCCATAAATGCTTCTGTTTTAATCAGTCGCTGATTCACACTCTTCGTCTCCTTGTCTTCAAGTTTTGGATCGAACAGCAAGATAGTTCATTTTTATAAATGAGTATAGATTTAGTATACAATTGCTTTTTCGAACAGTATATTGAACACATTAAGATTATTTACAGCCTAGACGGCTATACATTTTTGAGGTGGTGGTTCAAGGTGAAGAATAAATTCGTGCGGTTTCTGGCATATTTTCTCATTGGAATGCTCGTGGGCGTATTATTGCTACAGCTGGTAAATTAACGAGCAGGTAATAACTAAACATTGAAAACATTGATTGGTGTCTTTTGTTCGAATAACATTCACTAATATAAGTGCGGACAAGTTGGAATGATGTTAAAGTCGGCCCCTTTTCCTTATAATGAAAGAAAAGATACAAAAGGGGTGCTGTATGAATAAAAAACGGTGGTTTTTTAGTATAGCGGCGGTTATTCTGCTGGCAGGCGGCTGGTATTTGTACCAGGCGTTTACGGCTAATGAATATGAAGAAGTGGTTGCTACGGAGCAATCGGAATTGCAGGGGGATCTGGAAGGGATGGAGCAGGCTACGTTCGCTGGAGGGTGCTTCTGGTGTATGGAGCCGCCATTTGAATCCCGTTCCGGCGTCGTCAGTGTGGTTTCCGGCTACACGGGCGGCGAGGAGGAAAATCCTACGTATGAAGAAGTATCAGGCAAGCAGACAGGACACCAGGAAGCAGTGCAAATTACGTACGATCCGGAGCAGATCAGCTACGAGGACCTGCTGCAGATTTTCTGGCGCCAGATTGACCCGACGGATGACGAAGGGCAGTTTGTGGATAAGGGAGAGCCTTATTTATCGGCAGTGTTTTATCATGATGAGGCCCAGCGCCAGGCAGCGGAAGCCTCGTTAATGGAGCTCGAAGAGTCCGGCCGGTTTGATGAAGACATTGTAACCTCCATTGAACAATATGATACGTTTTACAAAGCAGAAGCCTATCACCAGGATTACTATAAGAAAAACCCGGGAAGATATGAATATTACAGAAATAATTCCGGGCGCGATGCCTTTTTAGATAAGGTATGGGGAGAGGATAAAGAATATGAGGTAAGCACGGAATCCCCATTTGCCGTTGATGATAAAGAAGCGGCCGTATCGGAACTGAACAGCATGCAGTATGAAGTGACGCAGGAAGACGGAACGGAGCCTGCGTACGATAATGCCTACCACGATAACGGGGAAGAGGGTATATATGTTGATATTGTATCCGGTGAGCCTCTCTTCAGCTCGCTTGACCAGTATGATTCCGGAACAGGCTGGCCAAGCTTTACGAAACCATTGGAGCTCGCAAATATTACGTATGAAGAAGACACCGGTATTCTTGGAACGAATGTGGAAGTTCGCAGCAAACATGCAGATTCACATTTAGGACACGTTTTTCGAGACGGACCTGAGCCGACAGGCCTCAGATACTGCATGAATTCAGCAGCGATGGAGTTTATCCCGGCTGACGAACTGGAAGGCACTGAATACGAAAAGTATGCGGACGATTTTAAATAGCAGACCAGAAACTCTCTTTGGAATAGGTTCAAGCTTTTCAAAAGCAAACCTTCCTTAAGTGTTAAAGAACATTACAGCAATGAATTAGATTAAACGTTTGGGATTGATATTCCTGTTAGGCGTTGTACTGTTGAGGCCTCTAATTTGAGTGGAGAAAACTTTTGACTCGCCGCCGGCGCTGATGAGTGATAAAAATTGGCTGCATTCGGCTGTTTGAGACGAATTACCACCATTTACGTAGGGCCTCCTGGCTGGAGTGGTCTATTGCCTGAGTAACTAAATTGGTTGAACTGACAAAATACAGCGTGTGTGCGCAAGAGTTTGATTCATAAATAAGATTCTTACAAGAGTAACACCTGAACAAATAAAGAATTAGCAGAAGAGGGAAATTTTCCTAAAAGATGTGTAGGGATCTCCTTTGAGGATAGCGATCAAAGTGTTTATAACAATGCCTGTCTACTCGACATAAAATAAGCTCAAGGGTTGCCTTGGTGTTTCTTATAATATATAATGAAATTAATCAAATAAGGGAATGTTTTCTAGGGTTCCGCAGTTCAGACTGGCTGGTCCGAGAGAAAACACACGGTTCTTGTAGAACACACCGTGCACACGGAAGGATAAAAGCCTGGGAGATGCTGTTTGTATACAGCTGTCTCCCGGGCTTTTTTTGATTTGTGAACGAAATAAAGAAAAGGAGGCACCATTAAGATGAACGGAAACTGGATCAAAGTGGTGATTGCCGCGATTTTTGAAGTAGGCTGGGTTATTGGATTAAAGCATGCCGAGAGCGTCTGGACGTGGGGCGGAACGGTGGTTTGTATTATCGTCAGTTTTTACCTTATGATCATGGCAGGCCGAAAACTGCCAGTAGGCACGGTTTACGCTGTATTTGTCGGACTCGGGACAGCAGGGACAGTATTTTCAGGAATTGTCTTTTTTGGCGAGGCATTCAGTATAATAAAGATCGTTTTAGTTATGCTGCTTTTGGCCGGCGTGGTAGGTTTGAAATTGGTGACGACGGAAAGCAAAGAGAAAGGAGCTGATTCTTAATGGCATGGGTGTGGCTCGTGTTAGCCGGATTATTTGAAATGTTTGGTGTGATGATGATCAATCAAATGCATCAAGACCGGCGCTGGAGATCCTTGGTATGGTTAATTATCGGATTCGGGGCAAGTTTCTTTTTTCTATCTGAAGCCATGAAGACCCTGCCAATGGGGACGGCCTATGCAGTGTGGACAGGCATTGGAGCAGCCGGAGGTGCGCTGGCAGGGATGATTTTGTACGGGGAAAAGAAAAACTGGCAGCGGCTCTTGTTCATCCTTATGGTGTTAGGCGCAGCAGTAGGACTGAAACTCGTTGCTTAATCATAACGCCGGCTCTTCCACTGAGCCGGCGTTTTTTTAGCGTTATGACACCCAGCGTCAGCCAGACTCCAATCGCATGAAAAATAAGGAACCGACAGAATATGCACATAAAGCAAAATAAGACGTCTCTTCCTGCGAAAGTGTTTTTGATTCCCCGTTTTGGTTTGTCTCAGAGAGAATCACTTTTAATAGAGCTTTCATTTCGCTGTCAGCATTTTCTTCGCTGGAAGAGATGTCCGCAGAGTCGACCGCCATATCCATGCCAGCTGCCGTAACGGTGTCGCCAGGACTTATGATATTGATCTCACGGCCCTCCTGCTGTTCACCACCCCTCATAGTTTTCAGCGCTAAAAAACACTTCTGTTTCATTTTCACTGGCTCCCGCTAAGACCCTTCCGCTTAAAAACAGAGGGGAAGTTATCGTAACTATTTGCTTTCGCAAGCCTGTCATCTTCTTTTTCCTGCTAGTTTACTATAAAACCTTCGATCGAAATTAAGGTGGTATTATGGTCTTTCCTGACGCAGGCAGCAACTTAACTTGGTATATTTTATAATGTTTAAGAAAAAATCAGGGCCGGTAAGAGAAGCACCTTAAATGAACAAAGCCTGGTTAAAAAGAGCAACGCTTTTAGTACTCCGCCCCGTACAGAATCCTTTTCTATCATACACATTTTTCCTACTTATATGCGAAGTCAAACATTGTCGTTTAGGCCGAATCTATTTGGTAAGGGGATTGGTAGGATCGACTTTTGCAGCTTGTCGTTTCCGCTTTCGATTAGTACAGTCGACATGTATGATAATTACTTCTTTGGGAGGATTTGAACATGAAAAAATACATCGGCATCGTGTTAACCATTTTCTTATTGGGAGGCGGTGTTTTCGTTAATGAGGCGGAAGCCTCTGTAGAAGGCAAAACAGTCGCGCTGGATGCGGGACACGGAGGAGAAGACCCAGGCGCATTGGATAATGGTCTGCATGAAAAAGAACTGGTATATGATGTAGCGTACCGGACCAAGCAGCGGCTGGAGCAGGCCGGTGCTGAGGTGGTCATGACCCGGGAGAGAGATGAATACCTTCCCTTAGAAGATCGGGCGGAGATCGCAAATCGCAAGGATGCAGATATTTTCGTCAGCGTTCACGCCAATGCGGCTGCCACTCCTTATGCAGAAGGAACGGAAACCTATCATTACCCAACAAGCGAAGAAGGACAACGACTGGCATTCAACCTGCAGGAGCACATGGTGGATGAATTCGGCAGTGAGGACCGGGGCGTCAAAACCGCTAATTTCAGTGTGTTGCGCAACACAGAAATGCCGGCGGCTCTTGTCGAGCTTGGATTTGTGACAAACAAGCAGGAAGCAGAACGCATGAAAGACAGTGCGTTTCGGAACGAGGCGGCAAATGCTCTATACTTAGGGATTCATCAGCATTTTTAATTAGAGCCATTCTTTACATAAAAGCCAGCCGAACGGTTTCTTGTTTTAAATAAACGAAATAAAGACGGGCGTCGTATTGTTCTACGATGCCCGTCTTTATTATTCTTCTTATTCCTGGGGTTCCTCTCTTGCCACCCGTATGGCCCAGAGCACGTTTAAAATCATAATGATGACTTGGACCAGCGCAATAAGAGATAAAAGTGTCCAGAAAAAATTCGAGTACGCAAACATACCGTCGGATAAATACACCCAGATACCGATGGCTAGGATCATGAGCGTCGGAATCAGATGAGAGACCAGAGCTTTCCCGGCATGGGCCCGGGAATAATTATTTCCAGCGATTAACACGATTAATGGCACAAAGATTGGGGCAAAAAACACGCTGATATAGGAAAGGATGGAAGTAATCTGGGATCCTGTCACCAACATCAACTCCTTTTATTAAGCTAGAGGCAAGTACTGTTTCTGCTTCGTTTCATTTTAAAAGATGTTTGTCTTTTTATCATAGCATACCTAAAAAGTTTTTTGCGCTATAAAATGGGTGACAATAGGTGGGACACCGCTTCTTTGCTTCGAATCCACAGGGAGCGCTGCTGGTAAGCTTCAAGAGTAAGTTCAGAGGCGTAAGTCCCCATGTCGTAATGAAACGCATCAACCAGACGTTTCGTGGTGGCGGCATGATAGATAAAGGCATTCACCTCGAAATTTAAGCGAAAGCTGCGCACATCGATATTAGCAGTGCCGACCGAGCTGATTTCTTCATCCACCGTGATCGTTTTGGCATGGATAAACCCGCGATTATATATATAGACTCTCGCGCCGGCCCGGAGAATCATTCCCACATGGGAGTACGTCGCCCAGTAAACAAAAGGGTGGTCCGGCATGGAAGGGATCATGATACGCACATCAACGCCGGAAAGAGAAGCGATGCGTATCGCATCCATTAGGCTTTCATCCGGAATGAAGTACGGAGTTTGAATGGTGACAGAGTGCTTGGCAGAGTTGATCATTTTAATATACCCATTTTTAATTTGTTCCCATTCGGAGTCCGGGCCGCTCGATACAATCTGGGTGCTGCAGGGTCCGGACGCAAAGAGAGAGGGAAAATAGCGGTCGTCGTAGCGAATCTTCGAGTGGGAATGAGCCTGGTTCCAGTCGAGAACAAACCGGGTCTGCGCTGCTTTAACAGCCTGCCCCTCCAGCCGCAAGTGCGTGTCACGCCAATAACCAAACTTGTTGCTTAGGCCAACATACTCATCGCCTACGTTGAAGCCGCCGAGGTAACCAATCTGTCCATCAATGATTACGATTTTCCGGTGGTTGCGGTAATTAAGCCGCAGGTTAATCAAGGGCAGGCGCTTGGGGAAAAATGCAGCGGCTTCCCCGCCAGCCGCCAAAATGCCGTTCAGATCTTTTCTGCTTAACGTTCTTGAGCCCATATCATCATAGAGCACCCGGACGGTGATGCCCTCGGCCGCTTTTTGTCGGAGAGCTTCAATGATTTGAGAGCCGAGGTTATCATTTCGGAGAATGTAGTACTGCAGATGAATATGATCCCGGGCCTGGGAAATATCATGCAGCAAAGCGTCGAATTTGTTTTGGCCATCGATGTAAATCTGAACGTCATTCTGCTGGGTCAGAATAGCTCCGTCATTTTTTAAGTGCATATAAATCAAATCCCGGTGCTTGGCCGCAATATCATCCGAAAAGGAGAAAGACCCGGACTTTACGGCGCCGAGCTGTTCCTGAATCAGGTCTTCGATGCCGATGCTTTTCATTTCGCTTGTATCAAACAAACGCTTCCGGGTTAAATTCTGTCCGAAGATCAAATACAGTACGAAGCCTAAAATCGGCAGAAAAAACAGCAGCATAAGCCAGGCCCAGACGGTAGTCGGATGCCGTTTTTCAAGAAATACAATCACAAAAGCGGAAAAAACATTAAAAACCAGCAGCACAGCGAATAAGATAGATATAATATCAATGCCCATTTTTTCTACTCCTCTCTAAATCCATGTTTTTACTAAAGCTTGCTCTAAAAAGCAGGTCTCCAAATAATAGCATTATTTGGAGAGCAGGGACATAAAGGGAAGAAAAATACCAGCTTAAAGGATAGCTGCGGCCAAATCGATCATGGTAAAAGCCACTCAAGATGCTGCTTGGCTTCTGCTTTTTTTGGTGGAGGCAGCTGGAAACATATTAATGATCAAATGTGATAACGATTAAAAGAGAATACATAATAGTACAGGCCTGCGTACGGGCCGTTTATCCATGGGAGGTACTGATATATAATCCATTCATATAAAGGCTCGTCATATGTTCAATAATCTCTTCAATATCATCTGTGTATTGATCCTCGACAAGTTCCCACATAAACATCTCGTTCATGTAAAACCAGGACCGGGCAGTGATAGAAGGATTTAAATGCTGGTGTGCCAGGGCATACCGTTGGGCATAAACGATATCCTTTGTAATACTTTCTATAAACTGGTTACGAATATGCTGCCAATTCGATTCGACATTAGCTGAAATACCGATTGCTTCTTTAAAAATTTTCATTATTTGTTTTTTTTCAAGCGCTAATGATAAAAATTGTTCAACCTGGTGGGCGATTAGCTTATGTGCTTCACTCTGGGAGGAAGGCCGAAAAGGAATGGCCGCGATATTATGGAAGGATTCCATGGTTTCGAGCATCAGCTCGACCAGAAAATCCTCTTTATTTTTAAAGTATACATATGCTGTACCGTGTCCGGTTTCTGCTTTCTGATTAATCTGGCGTATAGTTGCCTTTTTAAACCCATGTTCAAAGAAGACCTCCCGGGCGGCATAAAGTAGTTTCTGCTTTGTTTCCATTGCTTGTTGTTTTCTATTATTACTCATTTTAGCTCTCCTACTGATTTTTTATATAACAACCGTAACATGAAAAAGAAAAAATAGAATAAAATAATTAGTTTTTAATGACATAGTGTCATTGACATAGTGTCAAATAATGATAGTATTAATTTAATGATAATTCTGAAAAAATATTAAATAGAGGTGAACGAGGTTGACGCAGCCAAACGAATGTACAGAAGAATATGCAGCAATGATGGATGAGTCAGATCCTTTGCGTTCCTATCGTAACGAGTTTTATTTGGATAAAGATATGATCTATCTGGACGGGAACTCCCTCGGGCTGCTTTCTACAAGAGCAGAACAAGCACTTTTGGATGGATTAAACGATTGGAAAACGTTAGGGATTGATGGCTGGAGCAAGGGAGAAAACCCCTGGTTCTATATGGCCCAGCAATTAGGTGAAATGACGGCGCCATTAATTGGAGCAGAAAAAGAACAGGTGATAGTTACTGGCTCCACCACCACAAATATTCATCAATTAGTATCGACTTTTTATCAGCCCACGGCAGCTAAATATAAGATTTTAGCAGATGATGCTACGTTCCCGTCAGATATTTATGCATTGAAAAGCCAGTTGAAACTTAAGGGGTATGACCCGGCAAATGCATTAGTGAGAGTTCAGAGTGAGAATGGCATGCTTGCTGAAGAGCAAATTATTGAAAGCATGAGCGACGATGTCGCCCTCATATTTTTACCAAGCGTACTGTATAGAAGCGGGCAAATCCTGGATATGGAAAGAATCACTGCCGAAGCACATAAGCGCAGCATTATCGTTGGGTTCGATTTGTGTCATTCCATCGGAGCGGTTCCGCACCAGCTCGACGAATGGGATATTGATTTTGCAGTGTGGTGTACCTATAAACATTTAAATGGGGGGCCGGGAGCCGTTGGCGGGCTTTATGTTAATAAAAAACATTTTGGCCGGGAACCGGGACTTGCAGGCTGGTTCAGCTCAAAGAAAGAGGTTCAGTTTGATATGAGCCATGAATTGACTCCAGACGCAGATGCCGGTGCTTATGAAATCGGGACCCCGCATATACTCAGTATGGCGCCGCTGCTTGGCTCGCTTGCTATGTTTAATGAAGCTGGAATTCAACAGGTTAGACAAAAATCGCTCAGGCTTACTGATTATATGATTACGCTAATAACCCATGAATTAAGCGGTTTTCATTTCAGCATCGCCAGTCCCTTGGATCATAAACAGCGCGGAGGACATTTGCTCGTGCAACATACCCATGCCGCAAGCATTTGTAAAGCACTGAACGCCGAAGGAATTGTGCCAGACTTTAGAGCGCCGGATTTCATTAGAATCGGACCGGTGGCACTATACAATTCTTTCTATGATATATGGGAAACCGTAAACGTATTAAAGCGTATTATGACTGAGGAAACATACAAAAAATACGAAAATAAGCGTAATATTATCGCTTAGAAAAGAAAGCCTGCTAAATACCTGGTTCTTGCGAATAAATAAACCACTTTCAATCCCTGCGCCCTGATATTGCGCACTGAGCCGGAGATGCCCCGTTTTCGCAGGCCCTTATTTTGGGACGGAAGCTGCTGCTCATGATTTAGAGCTTACTTGTGTAAAGACAGATGAATATAACCAAAGAATCTCTCCATTCCGTTATAAGTAGGCTTATGAAAAAAATAGATGAACGGGAAGTGTTAAAATGACTAATCCAACAAGTGGAGAAGAGAATATTGAAACAAATTTTCAAAAGAAAATGACTTATGGCGAGTATTTGAATCTGGACACGATTCTTTCCAGCCAAAATAGATTATCCGGCCATCACGATGAAATGTTATTTATTATCATTCATCAGGTGAGCGAGTTATGGATGAAGTTAATCCTCCATGAGCTTCATGCTGCCAAACATGCTATTGAGACAGGGGATTTATCTGTAAGTTTTAAAAAACTGGCCCGGGTCTCCGAAATCCAAAATCAAATCATTCAGGCCTGGGACGTGCTGTCGACGTTAACTCCGGCTGAATACTTAGAGTTTAGAGAGGCGCTCGGAAGTTCATCCGGTTTCCAATCCTATCAATACAGATTAATAGAATTTGCCCTGGGCTATAAGACAGATTTTATTTTAAAGATCTATGAAAAAGATCCTGAACTATTAAAACAATTAGAAGCCGGGTACTATTCCGGCAGTATTTATGATGCATCAATCCATGCATTGAGCCGGGCGGGTTTTCATATTTCTGAAGAGGTTTTAAATCGTGATGTTACCAGAGCCTACGAGTTTGATAAAACGGTGGAAGGCGCCTGGATTGAAGTTTATCAAAACTCCAATGAATATTGGGACTTGTATGAACTTGGGGAGAAGTTGGTAGATATCGAAGATTGCTTTCAACAATGGCGTTTTCGACATATGAAAACGGTGGAGAGGGTTATCGGGTTTAAAAGCGGGACCGGCGGTTCGTCAGGTGTAGGTTATTTACAAAAGGTGCTGGAACAGCAATTTTTTCCAGAGCTATGGAACCTTAGAACAAAGTTGTAATGTTCCAATGGCATACGAAAGGGTTGCTCTTTATTTGTGCTATCACAAGCCAAAAGAAAGAGCAACTAAACTACAAAAAATAAGGGTCCGGCAAACACATTGAAAATAATTATCGACCGTGCCACTGGGCAAAAGAGCCCTCATAAAAGTGAAAAATATAACATCCTTGGCCGATAACTATGACGGCACCTCCCAAACGGGGGTCGATTCTTCTGTAGAAGGGCTCATGTATTCAATTTGGAACTTGTTCCCCTCTTTAGCATCATAATAAATGGTGCCGCTGGCTTCCTCATTTGGGCTGAGAGTGGCAGGGATAGACTCCCCAGTTCTATGCACCGGGCGGGTATACCCGCTTTCGTTAAAAAGTTCAAAGTTCTCTTGAGAAAGCGTTTTTGATTCTTGGGTTGTATTTGTCGCAGAGACGTTTATTGCTAAAAGATCGTTGGTATCTCCGTTAGTATTCTCCTCACTGGAAGTGAACTCCACAGAATCGATGGTAATGTCCATGCCATCTGCTGTAGCAGTGTCACCAGGACTCATTATATTTACCTCGCGGTCGTCCTGCTGCTCTTCGCCCCCTTCGTAATTTTGCGAGCTGAAGGGCGTTTCTTCTTCGTTTCCGCCACACCCAGCTAAAAGCCCGCCGCTCAATAGCAGAGCTGTACTCATCGTAATAATTTGTTTTTGCAAAGTGGTCAACTCCTTTTTGCCCTATTAACGCTATAAAATCCTTTCCCGCTGTAAGCAACGCATTAACCTGATATGAAAATAAAAAAGGTGAAAAACAATTTGGTACTGATCAATGCCCTTACGCTAGATGGCGACTGAAGCCTATAAGAATGCAAAAATTTGCCCTGCAATCTAATTGCTTTCGAAATCATTACTGATAAATCTTTTTCTGCGCGGAGAAACAAAAAAGAGAAAAATGTCGTTTGAAATTTTCAGAGCAGGTATTTTTCAAATATCCGTCGTTCAAACCAAAGCCACAATTAAGCAGAAGATGAGAAGCGCTAAAGAGTTGACGCATTGAAAATGCAAAATTACCGCCTGCAATCATCCGTCTTAATAGGGTTGAAAGATAAGCTCATCGTTGAACTCCCGGCCTCCGTGCAAAAAAACATCGACTAGTTTCGAGATAAACTTTTTCTTTTTATTGGATAGTGCCATGGCAAAAGAAAAACAAAGAGAGAGGGAACGTGATGAACGAACAACTGTGGTTTTTCGTGGAACTGTTTTCCAGCTTATTGTTGCTGGCGGGTGGCATGGCCTTAACGATGAAACTAACGAGGCGATGGTATATGAAGCGCAATGGGCAGGATCGCCTTAAAAACTATGCGAATGAGACTCATCGAAATGTTACACGTTGGTTTACCGCTAGTATCGCTTTTCTTACCGTATTACCCATGAACCTGGGAAAGTGGCCAGGCTATCTTTCGCTCTTTGTCATTATTTTTCCTCTTTGTTCCCTCTACCTGGTGTTTGGAACCTATCAATGGAAAAAGGAAAGTAATAATAACGATGATTATTGGTGTGGTTGGTGGATCTTAGGAGGGATCTTCGAGTGGCTAATGCTGCTTATAATAGGTAGGCAATGGTTAGAGATCTAGCAGTTTCTATAAAAGGAGTAGGGGAGAATGGAAAATATCGATGAGCTTATCAGTGACGAATCGTTGAAAAAATATGCCGAGCTTGCGGTACGAATGGGAATCAATGTACAGAAAAATCAATTAGTGGTAATACATAGTGACATCAAGCATGCCGCTTTTGCGCGTCTTGTCCAAACGGCAGCCTACGAGGCCGGGGCGTCCAATGTAGTGATGGACTGGAGGGATGAATGGTCGACCCGGGCATTTTACCTTCACGCTGCAGGAGGAGCCATCGATCACGTTCCTGATTGGAAGCAGGCGCGCGTGAACGAATGGGGCGATGCGGGTGCTGCCTACATCCATCTCATTTCTGAAAGCTTCGATGTCTTTACAGATGTTTCCCCCGAAAGGACGAGTCGCGTTCAAAAGGCCTATCGCAACAAACTGGAGAGATATTATGCCAAGACGAGATCCCACGAGGTACGCTGGTGTCTTCTGGCTGTTCCTTCCTTTGGATGGGCGACGAAAGTATTTCCTCATCTAAGGAAAGAAGAAGCGCTACAGTCGTTATGGCAAGTCGTCTTACACGGAGTCCGTGCCGATGGAAGCCATTCCATCGAAGATTGGGAAAACCATGACAGAGCTTTCGAGTTCCGGAAAACGTTTCTCAACAATCGCCAGTTTGACGCTTTGCATTTTACCAATAGTCAGGGGACCGATTTGGTCGTTGGGATGCCGGACAATCATGTCTTTCTTGGCGGGGGCGTGACAGACACCAAGGGAATTCCGTTCTTTCCGAACATCCCTACGGAAGAAATATTTTCAGCCCCTCATAAAAACAAGGTCAACGGCAAACTCGCAGCTACGAAACCGCTTGTTTATGAGGGAAGGATTATCGAGGATGTTTCCCTCACCTTTCAAGATGGACAAATTACGTCCTATGCTGCGACCGATGGCCAGGAAGCATTACAATGTCTCCTTGAAACCGACGAAGGTGCTTCTTATTTAGGAGAAATTGCTTTGGTTTCGACTCATTCCCCTCTTTCCCAGACAAATACGCTCTTTTACAATACCCTGTTTGATGAAAATACGGCCTGCCATATTGGCATCGGGAACGCCTCCCCTTCTAATCTTCAACACGGCAGTAGTCTATCGGAGCAAGCGTTGGAGGAAGCCGGGCTGAATACGTCCCTCCTATCGATCAATGTCGCCTTTGGTACTGAAGATATGAAGGCGGTGGGGGTCGAAAAAGACGGGAAAGAAACTATCTTAATGAGAGATGGGGATTTCCAATTCTAATTCGAAGGGTTAACTGCTGTGAAAGGATTCTTAGTGGGTTGGTAATCAATGTTATATGAATTAAGCTGAAAAACATTTTAAGTTGTCATTTGGTTATATATCCAATCAAGGTGGCAGATTTCATTCCTCCAAGTAAAAATACTAATTTGCTGTTTATCCGTGTTATACATCAGTCGGCGTTCGATATCAATGCGACGACTATAAAAGTTGACTAATTTTCCTTTTAACTCCTCCGGCTTCCCAACGCCGTCTAACGCCTTATGCGTTGCGCATGTGTAATCATTATTCTAGGTTATTTTCAATATAACGACTTTACTTCCGATAAGGGCCGTTATGTTGATGAACGTTTGACTACTTCGATTAAAGTGCTTTGTCCAAGCGTTAATCTCAAAATTTTAAAGAGAGATGCGGGGTTTCGTTTAAATATTTTATAAATTGGGAATAATTTACCAATAAAGGAGGAAATAATCATGAAAGCAGCCGTATGGTATGATGCCAAAGACATAAGAGTGGAAGAGCGTTCCGAGCCGTCTATCCATAATGACGAGGTCAAAGTGCGAGTAGCTTGGGCCGGTATTTGTGGAAGTGACTTGCATGAATACGAAGAAGGCCCGGTTTTTATCCCCAACGAGGAACAGGATCCCATCTCCGGAGGCCAGGCGCCTTTTGCGATGGGCCATGAATTTTCAGGGGTGGTAGAAGCCATTGGGGAGAACGTTAAAGATGTTCATGTAGGTGATCGTGTTTCTATTAATCCTGTACTTACCTATGGAAACAAGGGTGAACATTACGATATCTATGACGGCGTCGCTTTTATTGGTCTTCATCGGGAGGGTGGATTCGCCGATTTTGTCTCGGTACCTGAAGATCACGTGTATAAATTACCAGAAGGACTTTCCCTGGAATTGGGCGCTCTGGTGGAACCAACGTCGGTAGCCGTGCAGTCAATTAAGGAGTCCAATATAACGATAGGGGAAACGGTCGCTGTTTTTGGGGTAGGTCCTATTGGTCTTCTTACGGTTATTGCCGCCCGGGCCGCCGGGGCTTCGAAAATTATTGCCCTGGATTTGTCTGAAACCAGATTGCAAAAAGCGAAAGACGTTGGGGCCACCCACATCATTAATTCTGGCGAAGAAGATGCCGTCGAAGCGGTCAAACAGATTGTTCCTGACGGTGTCGATAAGTCGTTTGAAGTGGCAGGCATCGGTGTCACCTTTAACCAGGCCGTGGCTGCTACAAAAGCACGGGGCATCATGAATGTGGTTTCTATTTTTGCTAATGACATGACGTTCCACCCGATGTCGTTAACGACGACCGGTGTCAGCGTGAAATCGACGTTTGCTTTCGAACCAAGTACGTATAAGCAAACACTGGAACTGTTAGCCAATGGTCAGCTGTATGTTGATCCAGTCATTACGGATCATATTGATTTGAACGACATTGTCCCTCGTGGTTTTGAAGCCTTATCGCAGGATAAGTCCCAGGCAAAAATTCTTGTACGAGTAAGTGGAAAGTCGTAACAATCACGTTATCAACCCTCAAACCATTTGAATTAATGACGGGTTTTATGATTGAAGGGAAGAGAACATTTCTTAGTGTTCCTTCACGCACGCCCTTTCCACGTTGCAAACGCTTAACGTGAAAAGAGAATAAACATGAAGCCCAAGCAAAAAGCCTCGCTTTCCAAACGGAGAAAGCGAAGCTTTTTTGTGAATTGCTAATAATCGTGATTATGTTAATTGAAGTCTTATTCAAAAGATCATCTGCTTAAAGATCTGTCGCAATGTCATGAATACGTTGAAGAGGGAAGCTGCTAGAAGTCTGCTTCCTTTTTATAAGGAGGAGCTATTTCACGGTATTCAAACATAAAGACAAAAAGAATACATTATCAATCGCTTAAGTCCGATGTCCCTGTAAGATCAGATGTGGAACCAGGACGATTCGTCCCGCTGCTCCGCCGAGTAGCGGTTTTTTCTATTTTTATGACCAAAAAACCTGTACTGTGAGAGAAGCACAGACGTTGGTGGTCCATCTAGGAAAAAAGCTGCCTAGTAGCATAATACACTGCAGAACCAACAACCAACATCAAAGAAGGAGACTTTAATGTCTTCTTCCAGAAAACCGACTACCATGAAGCACCGATTCCAGCAGAACTTACAAGGATTGTGGATGGCTCGTCCGTTGCTGAAGACGCAGCTGATAGATTCCCACGATAAGCGCTACGAACACTAAGAGAATACTGGTAAGCAGCAGGGTCAGGTCTAGGCTTGCGTAGGCCCGATCATTTGCCGCATAGATGCCGTAGTAGGGCCAGAGGAGAACAAGGGGATACAGCCAGTCGCGAAATCGCGCGGCAATGAGGACGCCAATGCCGGTCGCTGCTCCAAGCAGGATCAACGTCCAGCCTAATTCCTGCAGGCCCAGCAATGTGGTGACCTGCGCGCTGACCATTACCGTAAACACGTTCACGATGGTTGCGACCGTCACCCAGGCAAAATAAATGGAAAAAGGCAGCCGGTCGAACCCTCGATAACCGGCTTTGGCTGTGAGGGTGTACATGACGCCCAATGTATAGAGGAGGGCCGCAATGACTAGGGTAGAAGTGACCAACCACTGCTGGGTGAACACGATGATCCAGCATCCGTTTAACAGGAAATTGAGGATCGGCCAGAATGTCAATTGGGACACTACGGTTTCCTTCCGCCCACTGGTGAATAACTGCTTGAGGATCCAGGCCAATAGCAGCACATAAATCAGACCCCAGATGGAAAAGGCAAAGCCGGCGGGCTGGATGATCGCCTGGTTGTTGTTTGCTACAGTCCCAACATTGGTGGTACTCCAGTAATTTAAAAAAATCATAAAGCCAAAAACGAGCAGGTAAGCGATAGCCCATCGCCGTGATGTTGTCATGACTCTCTCTCCTTTTTCATCGATGTATAGTCTCTTCCGTAGCTACTGATCAAGAGGCAGTAGAAACGTATGCGTGTTAGGTTTTCCTCTTCGAGATCATTTTAAACGCTTTTTGTTCAACGAACGGATGAAAAATTTATCGATAGACGTTCCATGCTATTTTCGTGGGCATAAATAGGGAAATGTTTATTGTTTTAAAGATAAACATTTTTAGTCATTCCATATATCGACTTAAAAAAGCACTTTTACTTATCAAAAGGTCTTAAATTATTTATGGGGTGTTTGAAAATGAATCTGGACATATTTGACACGCTATTAAACTGTGCTGTCATCAATTTTTAATAATACTTGAAATCACTCAATGCACGTTCGGGATTGTGCTCTTAGAAATTAGTGGTGATACCATAAATCAGCTGAAGTAAAGAAGCCGATAGTAAAAGGCATATAGATATAGTGAACTTCGGCTGCCTGCTCACCTTTTTTGATTTTCTGTACTCTTTGAACATAATAACGCCGGCGGTCATGATTAATAGAAAGCACACTGCATAAATAATCACGTCAACTGCATTCAATAAGATTCTCCTTTCTGCTATTAAACTGAAAGATTTATTTACTTCAATACAAACAGCAACGCCCTCTATATACAGAAAGCGCCGCTGTTTATTTTTATATGGTGGTTGTATCAGTATTTCTTAGGTAGAGAGCTCTTGTTCTTCGGCAGACGTCGATAATACATTCCGGTACCGTACATACATCAGCCCGCTGATAGTCAAAAGGAGCGAAGCCATAATAAAAACGTTGCGGACTCCCACTACTTCCGCGATTCCGCCAACCAGCAGCGAAGAAAAACCAAAAAAGCTGGTTAAAATTACGTCTCTGGCGGAAAATACCCTTGCCAGCTGTTTTTCCTCCGTATGGATTTGAATCAGAGAAATCTGTGTAACCTCCTGAACCTGCGTCGGAATACCGATCAAAAGGGAAATGAGCAGGGCAAAAACGCTGGAAGCTGGAAATGCGAACCAAAAGGTGAAAACCGCAACACAAAAGGAGCTGCCGATTAAAAAATACCGGGCTTTTATCTGAAGTGCCTTTTCAAACCGGAAGCAGAGCATGCCTCCAATCATCAGGCCGGCGAAAAAAGAAGCATTGATGTACCCCCACCACGATTGATTTTCCTGCAGCACGTCGGTAACATACACATACAATAACGCAGCAATCCAGATGGCTCCTGTTAAAGAGGTAATGCCGTCGACAATAAACATGGTGCGCAGCGGACGATGCTTCCAAACATACTTCCACCCTGCTTGAAGGACTGCTGCCATCGATGGGCCCGAAGAGGTTTGAAAAGAAGCGTCGCTTCTCTCAATACGAACGCCGAGAAGCAGAAAAGAAATCACCATAAAGGCAAGGGAGGTGCCTATAAGCACCGCGCCCGGGGGAAACAGTACGATGAACAGAGCGCCAACAGGCCATCCGGCTAATTGAATTGTTTGATCCGACATGGCCATCAGGCTGTTTGCCCGAACCAGCGAATGCCGGGGGACGATTCTCGGGAGAGAAGCGTTCCGGGCTGGCGTAATCCAGCTGTCGAATACGGCAATCAGGCCTACAACCGTCAACGCCCATATTAAAAATGAAGACACCACGTTTGTTAGGAGAAGCGCGGGCAGAATCATCAACAGCAGCCCCTTGCCAATGGACGCCGAAGCTAAAATCGATCTCAGGCTCCCTTTTTCCAGTATCCAGGGAGCGAACAGTCCGCCAAGAAACCGGGAAAATGTATTGATAAAAGGAATAAGAGAAACGAGAAACACGGAAGAAGTGCGCTCGTAAACGACACTGATAATACTTACAAGATAAAAAATATCGCCGGCACTGGCGATAGACTGATTACTCAACAACAAAAAGAACGAACGCTTACGGCCCATCATATCACCCACTAGTATTTAGTTTTTATATGGGAAAAAGATGAGCTGCCTACATGGGCTTTCGTCCTTTCGTCAAAGTGCTTTATTGGATAAAATGTTGCATTAATGTTGATTTAACTTCTGCTCTAATGTTGCAGGTTTGCTAACAATTATTTCCATTATCAATAACAAAGAGACAGAATCCCCGTTAATACGGTACGATGACATCGACCAAAACACCATCGAGAAAGGATTCTGCCTCATGTCTACCGTATCATATTCCTCCTGCATCGCCAACGCCTTTGATCAATGGAACCTCCGGTTCTTTATGTCCGCCCCAGCTGCCCGGCATATGCAGAAGCTGCTGGAAGGCTGGACCCGGGAGCACCGTAACGGGAGCGTGAAGGCCCTGCAGGAAGCTGCGAATCATCACGCCCACCATTCATCGGTGACCCGGTTTTTTCGCACGTCCCGGGTGGATGACCATGCCCTGGAGCGTAAGCTCCAGCGCTCGGTACTGCAGCACATCCGGCGGCAGGCCTCCTCCA
>NZ_NPFA01000016.1 GCF_002265875.1 Marinococcus halophilus | reverse complement strand
GTTTCCTCCCGAAGGAGTCCGCCGGCTTCCCGCGCTCGACTTGCATGTATTAGGCACGCCGCCAGCGTTCGTCCTGAGCCAGGATCAAACTCTCCGTAAAAAGTTTGATGCTGTGGCATCAGTGATGCCCTAAAAAAGTGTTGCTTTTAATTGGGGCTCTGGCTTGTCTTTCCTTTTCAAAGAACAATCTGTCGTTATTTTTGCGACTTTTATATGTTAACACCGCAGTGTTAATAAGTCAATAACTTTTTTTCAACTGCCTAAGCAGCTTGCCGCTTTCGTTACGGCGACAAAAAATAATATATCATCGTTTCTTATTTGTACGCAACCCATTTTTATATTTTCTTTTAATTTTTTATATAAATGCCGGCTTTCGAGTCAGAAAGCCGGCAAAAAACTATCTACTCTTCGTGGGGAGCCTGGCTCCGCATTTGCGGAAACAAGAGCACATCTCTGATAGAAGCAGAGTTCGTCAGCAGCATAACCAGCCGGTCAATGCCTATTCCGAGCCCTCCCGTTGGTGGGAGTCCGTATTCCATTGCTTCAAGATAATCATAGTCCATCATGTGAGCTTCTTCATCTCCGGCTTCTCTTTCTTCCACCTGTTTTTCGAAACGCTCCCGCTGATCTACAGGGTCGTTTAATTCACTAAAGGCGTTTGCATGCTCACGCCCTACAATAAATAACTCAAAACGGTCTGTAAATCTGGGATCTTTTTCGTTTTTCTTCGCAAGTGGAGAAATAGCGAGCGGATGCCCATACACAAATGTAGGCTGAATTAGTTTCTCTTCAACAAAGTGCTCAAAAAATTCGTTAACCACATGACCGAAGGACATCGTTTCCCGGATAGGCACATTATGTTCTTTAGCTAGCGCTCTCGCTTCTTCGTCACTCATTTCTTGCCAGAAATCCACACCAGTTTCTTCTTTAACAGCGTCTACAATGTGCATTCTTTTCCACTGGTTGCCGAGTTCAATCTGCTCTTCCCCATATTGAAGAGTCGTGCTCCCGAGCACGTCTTCCGCAATCTGCACGATTAAGCTTTCGGTCAAATCCATAATATCTTCATAGTCTCCAAAAGCTTCATACAATTCCATCATAGTAAATTCGGGGTTGTGGCGGGTCGAAATTCCTTCATTACGGAAGACACGTCCAATTTCATAGACCTTTTCCATGCCTCCGACAATGAGTCGCTTTAGATGCAATTCAATTGCAATACGAATATAAAGCTCCATGTCCAGGGCATTGTGATGAGTAACAAACGGCCGCGCAGATGCTCCGCCCGGTATCGTATGCAGCATCGGTGTTTCCACTTCCAAAAAACCCTGGCGGTTCAAATGATTTCTCATAGATTGGATAATTTTACTCCGCATGATAAACGTGTCTTTTACTTCCGGATTCGCAATAAGATCTAAATAACGCTGACGGTAGCGCTGCTCAATATCCTGAAGTCCGTGGTATTTATCAGGCAGTGGGCGAAGAGCCTTTGTTAAAAGCGTTACTTCTGTTGCCCGCACAGATAATTCCCCTACATTTGTTTTAAATGCACGGCCCCGCACCCCAACAATGTCTCCGATATCCATATCCTTAAAGCCTTCGTACGCTTCGTCGCCGACTTCGTCTTTCCGCACGTAAATCTGGATCTGCCCTTCAAGGTCCTGCAGGTGTGCAAACCCCGCTTTTCCTTTTCCCCGCTTAGTAACCATGCGTCCTGCAATCGTAATATCCGTATTTTTTTCACTTAGCTCTTCTTTAGAGAAAGCGTCGAACTCCCGGTGCATGGTTTTTGAATCATACGTACGCGCGAAGCGTTGCCCAAAAGGATTTCTCCCTTCGTTAATCAATGCTTCTCTTTTTTCCCGCCGTACACGGAACTGGTCGTTCAGCTCTTGATCCTGGCTCATAGTAGTCTCCCCTTTAGATCGTTTTAATTTTCCTTCTATATAAATACCTTTTGCTTCCATTTTTATTCCGGCAGTCATAAACAGAGCGGCTTCCCTGGAAGAAGCCGCTCTTAGTACAAATACTTATGCCATACTGGGAGCTTCCGTAGAACCGACAAAATTATATAGTGTTTCCGCCACTTCATCGCGTGTATTCAATTCATTTACTCTGCCCCGTACCTTAGAACCTCCGTGCATTCCCTTCAGATACCAGGCCACGTGCTTGCGCATTTCCCTTACAGCTACGTCTTCGCCTTTCAACTCTATCAAACGGTCCATATGCACGATGCATACATCCATTTTTTCCTTCGGAGTCGGTTCTTCTTCCACAAGCTTTCCTGTCTCCAAATACTGGACCGTGCGGTAGAACATCCAAGGGTCCCCGAGAGCAGCACGGCCAATCATGACCCCATCCACTCCAGTTGTATCAAGCATCGCCCGGGCATCCTGAGGGGTAGATACGTCCCCATTGCCAATTACCGGAATATTCACTGAGTCTTTTACTTCCTTCAGTATGTCCCAGTTCGCCACGCCTTCATACATCTGCACCCGGGTGCGCCCGTGTACCGCAACGCCTTCACCACCAGCTGCTTCAATAGCCTGGGCGTTCTCCACAGCCAGTATATGCTCGTCGTCCCAGCCCATCCGCATTTTCACCGTTACGGGCTTATCTACTGCGCTCACAGCTGCTTTTACCATTTGATAAATTTTGTCCGGGTCAAGCAGCCACTTGGCCCCTGCATCACACTTAGTGATTTTCGGGACAGGACAGCCCATATTTATATCAATGATATCTGCATTTGTATGCTGATCCACTACTTCAGCAGCTCCAGCCATCGTTTCTTGGTCTCCGCCGAAAATCTGGAGACTGAGCGGTTTTTCCCTTTCATCCACGTAGAGCATCCGCATCGATTTTTCATTTTCGTGCAGTATTGCCTTGTCGCTTACCATTTCTGCGCACACCAGGCCTGCCCCAAATTCCTTCGCAATCAGTCGGAAAGCAGGGTTGCTGACTCCCGCCATCGGAGCAAGCACCACCGGGTTATTCATTTCTATGTCACGAATTTTTAACACCACAGCAACCTCCTATGTGTTGTCTTTATTTTCACGCGTCTTCTTCTATTAACAGATCGCCCCAGTAGACTACCTCGGCCCGTTCCTTCTCCGGGAGTTTTTTCACATACCAACGAACCGTCCTGTCCTCGTGAACAAAACGGTCCGGGGCAATATCAAAAAACGGCACCAGCACAAACGCCCGCTCAGTTAACCGGGGGTGCGGAATAATTAAATGCTCCTTGTTCATATTTTCTTCATCATAGATAAGAATGTCAAGGTCCACTGTCCTCGGTCCCCACCGTTCTTCACGTATGCGCTCAAGTTCATGCTCAATCCGGTGAAGCCTCTCCAACAGTTCCTCCGGTCCGTAATCAGTATTCCATTCAGAAACCATGTTCAGAAAATGCGGCTGATCGGTCACTCCCACCGGCGCGGTTTCATACACCGGTGAAAGCTTTGTCAGCTTCATCTTTTCTTCCTGCTTCATACTCAGAACCGCCCGCTTTAAATACTCTTCCCGCTTCCCAAGGTTCGAACCCAGCGCAATAAAAACCTGGGGCATTATGGACGAACCCTGGTCATCTCGATGGCGACGTGATCATAATGGCCGGGGATGGGCGGATCCGGCTTAATCACTTTCACGTGAAGCTGCTCCACAATATTAAAACGCTCAAATATTGTTTCCGCAATCTTTTCAGCAATCGTTTCTACCAGACGGTACGTTTGATTTTCCACTGCCTCTTTAACCGCTTCAAATGCTTCGGCATAATTGACGCTTTTTTCTACATCATCTTTAGCAGCGGCCGGCTTTAAATCAGCTTCCAATATTAAATTCACACGAAACCGCTGGCCTAGCCTGTTTTCTTCTTCAAACACCCCGTGATAAGCGTAAAACTCCATTCCCTGCAAATGAATTTTATCCAACCGAATGCTCCTTTCTTACTCCAAGCATAGCGTCCATCATCCGGGCTACGCGCGTCATTTCTTTTACCTCATGCACACGGACGATATCGCACCCGCGTTCAATACCGAGGCTCACCGTCGCACCTGTGCCTTCCACACGGTCATGAGCTGGAAGCTCAAGTGTTTTTGATATGAGCGATTTACGGGAACTGCCAAGAAGCACAGGGTACGAAAGCGACGTAAACTGATCCATTTTCCGCATAGCTTCCAGATTCTGCTCATAGGTTTTTGCAAAGCCAATGCCTGGATCCAGAATAATGCGGTCTGCTTTGACCCCGGCCCGGTCGCAGATAGCTATGCTTTCATAAACGTCCTGAATCATGTCAGGCATCAAATCCTCGTACTCCGTATTATCACGGTTATGCATTAAAATTATCGGCACATCGTATTCAGCTGCTATCCGGGCCATATCGGGATCTGCTTTCGCTCCCCATACATCGTTAATGATGTCCGCTCCGGCTCTGAGAGCTGCCTCGGCCGTGGAGGCTTTGTAGGTGTCCACACTGACAGGCACGCCTATCCGTCCCCTCAGGGCTTCGAGTACCGGAAGGATCCGCCGCTGCTCTTCTTCTGCTTCTACAAATGTTGCCCCTGGGCGGGTTGATTCCCCGCCGATATCGATAATATCCGCTCCGTCCTCCACCAGCTTTTCTGCCTGCACGACAGCCCGCTCCACCTCGCTGTACCGGCCTCCGTCAGAAAAAGAATCCGGCGTCACGTTTAAAATTCCCATGACAAACGTTTTTTTGGAAAAATCAAGCTCCCAGCTTTTCCATCGCATTACCTGATTACGCATTTTCTCTCCTCCCTGTCGTGCCAGCTGTTATTTTGTCTCTCTTTCTTCCCGGTAGCGGCTGTGCAGCAGCTGGGCCGCTGAACAGCTCGGAAAATAACGATCTTCAAGGGCACGTACGAGTGCAATTTCCTGAATAGAGTTCGTGACGAACATTTCTTCTGCTGCTTCTATATCCTGCGGGAGAAAGTAACCTTTCTCCACGATGTAGTCATTTTCATGTGCTAACTGTATCACAAATTGACGTGTAATGCCGTTTAAAATACCTGTGTCCACTGCCGGCGTATACAAAGTATTTCCCCTGCGCCAGAAAATATTGGACACCACTCCTTCAGCAGCATATCCTTGTTCGTTGAGGAAAATACCTTCCGCTTCCGGCCGGTCTTTCATTTCCTGCTTGGCAAGCCAGTTGTTCATATAATGATGGGACTTCATGCGCTCCCGTCCTTCCGGGCTGTTCCGTCTCAGCTGGAGCCACAAGGCGTCCTTTTGAATAGGTTCCGCTCCCGCTGCCGGAAGCGGCTTCATGTAAATAACAATAACCGGATCAAGGTAGGGTGTTGTTTGAAGCCCCAGATCCCCGGGCCCTGCAGAGACGTTGTAGCGTACATAGGCATTGTGCAGCCCGTTGGCATCGAGCAGCTGCTGAATTTCTTCCATGACCATTTCGCGTTCATAGCGAAAGACAATGCCGAGCTCTTCTGCGCTGGCTTCGAGTCTTTCCATATGAGCGTTCAGCAAAAACGGATGCCCATTATACACCCGAAACGTCTCAAACAAGCCAAGGCCATACATAAAACCATGATCAAATACAGAAAGACGAGCTTCGCCCGCCTTCTTTATCTCCCCGTCTATATATACATACAATGCTACAGCACCTCTTCTGACTGCCGGTGCCGGTCCACAAAGCGCTTGAGCATCTGTTTTCCTTCACCGGTCATAATCGATTCGGGATGAAACTGCACGCCTTCCACAGGAAGCGCCCGGTGACGGATCCCCATAATCTCTCCGGCTTCCGTTTCAGAGGTAATGTCAAAGCAGTCCGGCAGCGTTTCTCTTTTCACTATTAACGAGTGGTACCTTGTAGCTGTTAATGGATTAGGGAGATCGGTATAAATACTTACACCGTCATGGTGGATCTCCGACGTTTTTCCGTGCATCAGCCGCTCCGCCCGTACAACATCGCCGCCAAAGGCCTGCGCAATCGCCTGATGGCCCAGACACACCCCAAAAATCGGGATTTCTCCGGCAAAGCGGCGTATCGCTTCGACGCTGACCCCCGCCTCATCCGGACTGCAGGGTCCCGGGGAAATCATCAGGACGTCCGGATTTAATTGGGCGATCTCCTCCACCGTAATTTGGTCGTTACGCCGTACTTCGAGTTCTTCTCCCATTTCTCCGAGGTATTGCACAAGGTTGTACGTAAACGAGTCGTAGTTATCAATCATTAAAATCATGCGAAAATCTTCCTTTCTATTCTAATCTCAGCTCTGCTCGTAAGTAATGCCGGCCTCTGCTTCACTCTGTCTTTTCGCTTCCCATAGCGCTTTGGCTTTTTTGATTGATTCTTTGTATTCTGCTTTCGGATCGGAGTCGATCACAACGCCGGCCCCTGCCTGAACGTGAGCATACCCGTCCTTGGCAAGCATCGTCCGGATCGAAATGTTCAGCTCCGCATCCTTGTTGTAGCCGATCCAGCCAAATGCTCCTGTATAGAAGCCCCGGCGCACCGGCTCAAGCTCTTCGATAATTTCCATCGTACGCACTTTAGGGGCTCCGGTGATCGTTCCTCCAGGAAATACTGCTCTTATCATATCATATACCTGCTCTGTTTCAGCAAGTATTCCTCTTACATTGGAAACGATATGCATTACGTGAGAATACCGCTCCACTGCCATTAATTCATCTACTGTTACCGAACCATAACGGCAGACCCGGCCGAGATCATTTCTTTCAAGATCGACGAGCATGACGTGCTCGGCCCGCTCTTTTTCCGTTCCCATTAATTCCTGTTCAAGCGCCATGTCCTCCTCTTCGTCTTTTCCTCGCGAACGAGTTCCGGCAATCGGGCGGGTGGATACCTCCGCGCCTCGTTTTTTAACCAGCAGCTCGGGGGAGGCACTGACCGTTTGCCAATCCGGGGTATGCATGTATCCCATATACGGGGATGGGTTCAGCTCCCTTAACTTCTGATAAATATGAAAGGCAGAGGTATGCAACAGCTGGGTCTGGCGGGTAGATAAATTCACCTGGAACGCGTCCCCGGCGGTAATATACTCTTTAATCTGTTCCACTGCTCCGCCGAACAATTCCTCGGAAAAAGAAGGTACCGACTTTTCAGCGGAGACAGCCTTCTCCGCTTCTAAACACTCTTGCCCGGAAGACTTTTCCGCCGCCTCCAGCCATGCTTTTTTCCATCCTTCAACGAATTTAACGGTATCTTCCCCTTCGGCATGTAAATGCCATACCCAAGTTTCCCCCGTTTTTTTATCATGGATGAAAAACAAATCGTAAAGAAGAAAATAGACATCCGGCATCCTCAAATCATCCACCGCCAGCTCCGGCAAATGTTCTACGTATCTGACATAGTCATAGCTTATCTGGCCGACTGCACCTCCCTGGAAAGCCGGGAGAGCTGAAGCCGTGGGCAGATGGTACGGCTCCATCCATTTCGCCAACGCTTCAAGCGGGTCTCCCGCGTGCATTTCAGTACTCTCATGTCTATGAAAACTCGTCTCCCCATTTTTTCCTTCTATTACCGCAAAAGGGCGAAGAGCGGCGATATCGAGTTCGCCCTGGCGTCCACTTTCAAGCAGTACGTGATAAGGTTCTTCCCTGGCAAGAAACTCAAACGCCTGAAAAAACTGGTCATTCGTCTGAAAAAACGATGTCGTAGTCTGTGTATATGATTTTTCTGCTTGAGGCCCTCGGGCCAGTCGCTCATCCATTATGTTTATGCCCCCGGTTTTATCCAATTCTCTCTCTTTCACAGAAAATTCTCTTTATATTTTCTCCAAGTCTACGAAATTTTTTATAAAAAAACAATCAGAACGCTGTGATCCTCCCACCAATAGTATAGAACCTAAAAAAAGCCCGGCCCATTACGGGACACGGACTCTTTAAGGGTTTTTTGTTAGTCTGCAGTATCTTCAAATTGGTACAGCGGTGTACTCAGGTACCGCTCCCCGTTACTAGGAATCACAGCCACGACCTTCTTGCCTTTGCCGAGCTTTTTCGCTTCCTCAAGTGCAACGTAAATAGCCGATCCGGAAGAAATACCGCCTAAAATGCCTTCTTCGCGGGCAGCACGGCGGGCATATTCAAACGACTGCTCCGTCGTTGCTTCCGCAACTTCATCGTAAATATCCGTATTCAACGTGCCCGGTACAAAGCCAGCGCCGATACCCTGGATTTTATGAGGGCCTTTATTTCCGCCATTCAGAATTGGAGAATCGGCTGGCTCAATACCAACAATACGCATATCCGGGTAGTGCTCCTTCAGGAGACCGCCGGCACCGGAAATCGTGCCGCCGGTGCCAATACCCGATACAAAGGAATCAATCGGTCCGTCAATCTGCTCTAGCAGTTCACGGCCAGTGGTTTCACGGTGAATTTTCGGATTCGCTTCATTTTCAAACTGCTGCGGCATAAAGTAGCCCTTTTCTTCAGCGAGTTCATTCGCTTTGGAAATTGCACCACCCATGCCGTCAGGGCCAGGTGTAAGCACCAATTCTGCGCCGTAGGCACGAAGAAGATTGCGACGCTCCATGCTCATTGTCTCCGGCATTACCAATACCGCTGGGTAGCCTTTGGCAGCAGCTACCATAGCCAGGCCGATGCCTGTGTTACCGCTTGTTGGTTCAACAATTGTATCCCCTTCTTTTAAGCGGCCATCCCGCTCGGCAGCTTCGATCATCGCAAGACCAATACGGTCTTTTACGCTGCTCCCTGGGTTCATATATTCGAGTTTCAAATAAACATCTGCATCGTTTTCCCCGGTTAAACGGTTTAGTTTTACTACGGGAGTATTTCCAATGAGTTCTGTAACGTTATTTGCAGCCTTCATTCATGCTCCTCCTTCAAACACCAAGTAAATTTATTGGTTTGATAATAGTTTAATCGTATCAATTTGGTCAACTTCTGTCAATCTGTAGATCAAAAGACGCAGAAATAATCTAGGAACGGTTTTCAATTTCTGCAGTTCGCTCTTTCAGGCGCTCCAGATCGTCTACGCTCAAGTGATAAACCTCATTGCAAAAGTGACATGTAGTCTCTGCTCCCCCGTCTTTTTCGATCATATCCTGAAGTTCATCGGTGCCAAGGGAAATAATCGCATTTTCTACCCGCTCTTTGGAGCACTGGCAGGCAAACTGTACCGGTTGCGTATCAAGCACATTTACTTCTTCGCCGAGGATAACATGAAGAATTTCCTCCGGGGTTTTGCCATGCTCAATCAGCTTAGATACCGGCGGCATCTGCTGGATTTGCTGTTCGAGGCGGGCCACGTATTCCTCTTCAGCATCCGGGAGTACCTGAATAATAAAACCTCCGGCTGCTTTTACGGAGTTATCCGGGTTCACAAGTACTCCGAGTCCCACAGACGAAGGCAGCTGCTCGGAATTTGCGAAGTAATACGTAAAATCATCTCCAAGCTCCCCGGAGACAATCGGCACATTGCCGGTAAACATATCACGCATGCCGAGGTCTTTAACGACTGACAGAGTGCCGTCTGTGCCGACGGCGCGTGCTACGTCTAATTTACCGTGTTCATTTAAATCGAAATGCACCTGCACATTGTGAGCATACCCACGGGTGTCGCCGGAAGAATTACTATCAACAATAATTGGTCCCATCGGGCCGTGACCTTCAATCTTAATGGTTAGTTTGTCGTCGCCTTTAAGCATTGCCCCCATCATGGAACCTGCCGTCATCGCACGGCCTAGAGCCGCCGATGCCGTGGGCCAGGCCTGATGGCGTCTGACCGCCTCGTCCACCATTTCTGTCGTGTGCACGGCGTAAGCACGGACCTGGTGATTAAACGCTGTTGCTTTTACGAGATAATCTTTCATCGCTTTATTTCCTTCCTTTCCACTCTTGCTCTCTATATCATTATATTATCTTTGAAAACCTGATTTATAGTATTGTACAAAACTGTTCGAAAAACAACTAATCCGCTTGCATTCTTTCTTTTATGCTATACCGCAGAACAGGCAGGAGAAAACATTTACTTCTTTTCGCATACAAAAAAGGATGCCTGCTTACAGGCACCCTTTTATATTAATCACGACGGTTCGTATCGTCACTATCGGAGCTCGAATCTGAAGAGGTTGTCGTTTTTTCAGAGGAATTGTCCTCCGAAGAAGATTCACCGCTGTCGTCTTTTAGGACATGGTCAGCCTGTTCCTCTTCACGCTTTTGCTCTTCGCTTTTTGTAGCGCCCATCTCTTCATCCGATTTATTCGAATAGTGATCCTCTGGAAGCTTACCGTCTTCAACAAGGGAGCGAATCTGCTCTGCGTCCAACGTTTCCAGTTCCAGAAGACTTTGAGCTACAAGCTCAAGCCGGTCTTTGTACTGCGTAAGAATCTGTTTACAGCGTTCATAAGATTCCATAATGATTCTTTGCATTTCATTATCAATTTCATGCGCAATAGCGTCACTGTAATTTTGTTCGTTCTGCATGTCGCGGCCGAGGAATACCTGGCCTCCGCTGCTCGAGCCAAACTGCAGCGGGCCAAGCTTTTCACTCATACCATATTCGGTAACCATACGACGGGCAATGTCTGTCGCACGCTGGAAGTCGTTGTGAGCACCTGTGCTCACTTCGTTAAACATAACTTCCTCTGCTACACGTCCGCCCAGCAGGCCGACAATTTTGTCTAACAGCTCCGGTTTGGTCATGAAGTAGCGGTCTTCCTTCGGAAGCATCATTGCATAACCGCCGGCCTGGCCACGTGGCACGATCGTTACTTTGTGAACCATATCCGCGTTTTCAAGCTTCATGCCGACAACTGTATGGCCTGCCTCGTGGTGGGCCACGATGTTACGTTCTTTTTCGGAAATAACGCGTGATTTTTTCGAAGGACCGGCAATAACGCGGTCGATCGCTTCTTCCACATGCGTCATTCTGATTTTCTGCATATCAGCCCGGGCTGCCACAAGCGCCGCTTCGTTCAGAAGGTTTTCGAGGTCTGCCCCGGTAAAACCAGGCGTACGCTGGGCGATAGCCCGGAAATTAACGTCTTCTGCGAGCGGCTTGTTACGCGCATGCACCTGAAGAATTTCCTCCCGGCCGTTTACGTCCGGCCGGCCGATAAGAATCTGGCGGTCAAAACGTCCCGGACGGAGCAGTGCAGGGTCCAGCACATCGGCACGGTTAGTTGCCGCAATGATAATAATACCCTCATTGCCGGCAAAGCCGTCCATTTCCACCAGGAGCTGGTTCAGCGTCTGCTCCCGTTCGTCATGGCCGCCGCCGACACCGGCACCACGCTGGCGTCCTACTGCGTCAATCTCGTCGATGAAAATAATACACGGTGAATTTTTCTTCGCGTTTTCAAAAAGGTCGCGTACACGGGAAGCACCGACACCGACAAACATTTCCACGAAGTCTGAACCACTGATGGAAAAGAACGGTACGTCTGCTTCTCCGGCAACTGCCTGGGCAATTAACGTCTTACCTGTACCCGGAGGGCCGACAAGAAGTACACCTTTTGGAATACGGGCACCAATATTGGAGAATTTCCGGGCGTCCTTCAGAAAGTCAACGACTTCTACAAGCTCCTGCTTCTCTTCTTCCGCACCGGCTACATCTTTAAAGCGCACTTTCTTTTTGTCTTCCTGGTACATCTTCGCCTTACTTTTACCAAAGTTCATCATTCGGCTGCCGCCGCCCTGGGACTGGCTGAGCAGGAAGAAGAACA
The DNA here is from genome assembly GCF_002265875.1 of Marinococcus halophilus. Taxonomy (GTDB): domain Bacteria; phylum Bacillota; class Bacilli; order Bacillales; family Marinococcaceae; genus Marinococcus; species Marinococcus halophilus. The sequence continues at coordinate 45,661 of NZ_NPFA01000016.1, read as the reverse complement.
GAAGGAAAATAATGATAAATGGAATCATCGTCGTAAGGAAGGTAACCCAGCCGCTCGTTTCTTCTTCCGGCTGTGTATCAAATTCGACAGCATTGCCGTTCGGGCCCTGCGCTGTCTGCAGCTGCTGTGTGGATTCATTCGTCATCGGAAGATACGATTCGTATGTCTCCGCATTTTCGGCGTTTTCACTCGTAGCAGCTGTTACATTATAAACTCCGCCCTCAGGCTGGAGCGTGATAGTAGCAAATTCGTTCTCACTAAGGCGTTCATTAAACTCTGTGCTGCTGATTGTATTTGTATCTCCACCATCGTTTTGGGCAAAGCTGATAATCCCTATAATTACCAGGAATAAAAAAAGCCAAAACACAGTGTTACGAAAAATTCGGTTCATTCCTGACCTCCTCCTGCATACATCGAAAGCTGCAATAATAGTATCATATTCACTTGTCTGTTCCTAATCATCCGCCTTGATAAATCTCCGGCTTCAACACACCGATATACGGCAGGTTCCGGTATCTTTCTGCGTAGTCCAGACCATACCCCACAACAAACTCGTCCGGCACAGTAAAGCCGACCAGGTCTGCAGTGAGGTCCACAACGCGTCCCTCCGGCTTGTCCAGAAGCGTTACTACTTTTAATGACCTTGCCCCCCGGGTCTGCAGAAGGCTGATTAAGTATTTAAGCGTACGCCCGCTGTCGATAATATCTTCAAGTATCACGATATCCCGGTCGTAAACCGTTGTGTCCAGGTCTTTAATAATTTTTACTTCCCCGGTAGACACCGTGCCCCCGGCGTAACTCGAAACATCCATAAAATCCATTTCAAGATGTATGTTCATACGCTTAACGATATCTGCCATAAAGGGAAGCGCTCCTTTTAATACTCCAATCACTAAAGGAAAACGCCCGTCGTATTCTTCTGTAAGCGTCGTGCCTAGTTCTTTAATTTTCGTCTGCAGCTCTTCTTCCGAAATTAGTATATCCTGTATTTCATCGTGCATCTGAATGTCTTTACCCTCCCAAGCGAATTTCATTCTTTCATCCGGGCTGTTTTTTAATAACCCCTATTTTGTAAAACTATAGTCACAAAACAGAAGCCGTACTACCACATTATAAGCCGCCATCATTAAAAATGGTCCGTTTTTAATCATAGCACGTATAAAGGGAATTTGCTTCCCTGCGCAAAAAATTTTCCGAAATTGTCACTTCTTATTTTAAGTGGCTGGTCCACCCTCTTCCCATACAAGGTATGCCGCTTCCTTTTCATGGTGAAAGGAGGCACGGAGGCCGGGGACCCATAAAATGCTTCCCTGCTCATCTGTAAATACGGGGCGGCGTGCACGCTCATGCTTTGGAACTTTTTCGTCTATAAACAGACGGTGGATTTTTTTAGCTTCTTTCATACCTGGTATATGTATTCGATCTCCTGCTCGTGGAGGTCTTACGTATAACGGGAACGAAAGGTTTTCTTCCGGTACGGCCACCCAAAAATCCGCGCCTTCCGGCCGCTCCCGGATCACTGAGGCACTGCCGCTGCCGTATTGATAAGTGCCAAAATCGGGGATTAATATTTGTTCAGGAGAAGATGCATCCGCATCTTTCCTGCTTAAAAACTCCAGTCTTCCGTAAGACTTCCGGACCAGCAGCTCTCCTGGCAAATGAAGTTCTCCTGAAGAATTAAAAGCAGAAGCAAAGCGAATACAGGAATCTACTAAAGAAGCCGAAATGCCTGTTTCTTCTGCAGAAAAATAATAATTCAATAGTAGCGAAACCGTTTCCCTTTGTAAAGCAAGAGGGGTTTCATGAAAAAAGTTTATGCATAATACTGCATAATTGCGTTCGAGCCTTTCTCCGTAAAAATGCAGTGAAGCCTCAGCCTGGCTGCGCATATAGTGCTGTTGATCCTTTTGCCATTCATATTTTTCCTGCACATGCCGGTGGATCGAAGGAAATTCTTTAGTCAGTGCTGGAATAATATGTCGGCGCACCCGATTACGCCTGTAATCGTCCGAATAATTGCTTTCGTCTTCCACATAAGGTACGCCAAGCTCTTTACAATAGGCCAGCACTTCAGTTTTTTTCACACCAAGCAGAGGACGCGCAACCTCGAAGTTATTCATTGCACGCTTTGGAGCGATCCCTTCTTCACCCAGAAGCGACCGGCCGGAAGCTGCCTGCATGATCATTGTTTCAAGTTGATCATCTGCATGGTGGCCAGTTATCAGCACATTGTAGTCAAACCGCTGCATGATACGAAAGAAAAAATCATATCGCTTTTGCCGTGCCGCTGCCTGTGTGGCTTTTTCTTCGGGGTCTTCTTTCATAAACAGCGCTGCAGAAAATAAAGGCAGGTGATGGCGCTCAGCCCATTCCCTTACCATCTGTGCCTCTGCCCTGGAGGCCTCCGGCCGGAAACCATGGTTTACATGGACAACCCCGAGAGTAAAATTATATTTATTCTGTAAGCTCTCTAAGATGGAAGCAGCTGCCATGGAATCTGGACCTCCGGACACTGCAGCCAGCACCTTCGATCCCGGGCGTATCATTTCCCACCTGGTGATCCAATCATCAACGATGCGTTTCATAACGCTGGCCCACCCCTTTGCCAATAGAAAATACCGAAAAGGCAAACACCAGCCCCGCTGCAATCGCAATCGCCTGGAGTACTGTTTCCACGCCTTGCTCGAGGCCATACAAATACCTCTCCTGCACAAATGCAAGCATTGTTTCATACGCCCGGCTGCCCGGGATGAGCGGGATAATCCCGGGCAGGCTGAAGGTTGTTACCGGTACTTTCATAAACCGGGCAAACCATTGGCTGACAAACGAAGCAAAAAAAGCCGCCACCGCTGCTGCAAAAACGAGCGAAAGTCCCAGAACCGGCATCAGCGAATAAATTGCCCACGTACACACACCGATAAACCCGCCCCACCAGACGAGCCGGAGCGGAATATTAAAAATAATCGCAAAAGCGACTGTTGCCACAAAACAAAAACCCAGTTCAAATGCAAACATCGCCATTGTTATTTACCTCTTTCCCTCAAACTATACGAAAAAAATTGTGAGTGCCACTGCTACCCCGCCTGCTATAGACATACTTGAAACGGCCGCCTCTGCCCCTCTGGCCACCCCTGCAACTAAATCTCCCGACATTAAATCACGCACTGCGTTTGTCAGCGGCACACCTGGCACCAGGGGAATAATAGTACCTATAATTACCTGATTGGTATTTATTACAAGGCCCATCCGCACCATCAGCAGAGCAATTAAAGCACCCGTGAAGGACGCCAGAAATTCAGAGAAAAATTTCACCTTCAGCCTCATCTGGTAGCGCACGAGCGCAATCGCTGTTACAAGTCCTCCGAGGGCGGCTGGCAGCATATCCATAACGCTTGAGCCAATTAAATAGGAGAAAGCTCCGCCGCCGATACCTGAAGCCAGATAAATGAACCATACGGGATAATTCATCGGAGCCTCTTCAATTTCTTTTAACTGCTTCTTTACTTCTCTTGAAGTGAGAAGGCCATTCACATATTCCCTCGAGAGCTGGTTGACTGAAGTCACTTTACTTAAATCCTGATAACGCTCATCAATTCGGAGCATTTGTATATGATCACGCTGGTCTACAGGCGATTTAAATGACAAAAAAATAGCTGTTGTCGTAACAAAAGTGTTCACTTGCTCCATTCCGGCAGCTCGTCCCATTCTACGCATTGTATCCTCCACCCGGAACGTTTCTGAACCGTACCGAAGCATAAGCTGTCCGGCATGCAGACACATGGCCATAATGTCCTCTGTTTTTTCCACGTGCCTCCCCGTCCTTCCTCAATTATTATGTTAATGTGCTTTGGGTTAAAGTATAGAATACTCGCCAGCGGAACAAAAGTAGTTTTCTTATTGAAACCGCTTTAATTAATTGGCACAAAATAAAACCACTGCCTGATTAGCAGTGGAAACATTCAAATTATAAATTGGTAGCGGCGGAGGGGATCGAACCCCCGACCTTACGGGTATGAACCGTACGCTCTAGCCAGCTGAGCTACGCCGCCATTTATTGCGACATTGACGATTATAAATTGTTTTTATACTAAAAGTCAATATGCAAAATGAAATTAGTTTTCCGGCCAAACATTTTCCAAGCAAAGAGAGCCTGCCGTGCACTGGCAGGCTCTCTCCAGGGTTGGACAATTCCGGCATTACTTACGGGATTTTTTCCCTCGTTTTTCTGTATGCTTACGGATCGTAGCTAATCGCTCTTCACTGTCTTTCATGAAGCTGCTCATTTTGTCTTCAAAGCTTGCTGGGCGTTGAGGAGGCTTCGAGCCACCGCGCGGCCGGTCTCCACCGCTTTTCGGACGGCCACTGCCGCTGCTTTTCGGGCGGTCTTCCTGAGGGCGGTCCTGCGCCTTACGGATAGAGAGGCCTATCTTTCCATCATCCTCTACTTTCATCACTTTCACTGTCACTTCATCCCCAACGGACAGAAAATCACTGATGTTTTCCACGTATTTATCCGCGACTTCACTAATGTGAACGAGACCTGTTTTTCCCGGCTCCACTTCTACAAAAGCACCAAACTTCGTAATGCCGGTAACCTTACCCTGTACCTTGCTGCCCACTTCAATTGCCATCTAAAAAATGCTCCCCCTTATGGATCCTATATGAAATAAAAAAAGAGATAAATGCAAAAGAAAGAGAAACGCATCACGTTTCAATTTCTTTGTGTCCAAGTAATTATACTTGAAGCAAAAAAACAATGTCAATTAGATGAATCGCTTTCCGGGAGTTTATAAAGTGTTTCCCCTTCTTTAGTTAAATAATATTCTTCCCGTGCAACTTCCGCTATGTAATCAAGGTCATTATAATCCTTTACCTGTTGTTTCAAGTCTGCTTCTTTCTCTTCAAGGCTCACCATCTGCTCTTCCATCTGCTGTTGTTCTTCATTATTGGCTGCAATGGTCTGCCACTGTGAAAACAACGTAATGCCCATCAATATAACTACAAAGGCAGTAACGACCGTTAAAGCAGTCATTCTTTTTTTCAGTCCCCGGCGCTGTTTTTGGACGGCAGCTTCTTTCCAGGCATCGGTCTGTGTTTTTTGGTGGGAGTGCGGTCGATGAATGTTTGTTACTTTTTTCTTTTCTTCAATCAATCAAGAGCCCCTCCTTCGCTCGTCTATGCAAGCTTTGTTGTAAATCCCGGACTTTACAAACTATTTACAATTTTAGTTATGTTAATCATAACGGAGCAGCGAAAGAGTTTCAACACGGTTTTTCCTCTTTATGCCAGTTTTTCGCTTTATTTTTTCTATTTTCGCAGATTTTCTTCCACATAAATTAATAAAGCCGTCCCAAAAGGAACGGCCGTTCGTATTATTTACTTTCTTCTTCCATCAACGTATACATAGATTCAGCTTCGTCTTTTTTCGTTGTATCCTTAATAGTTTCTACTCTTAACTTCAATGTCTTTGAAGCAAAGCGTACGACAATTTCATCTCCTGGTTTAACCTCTGTGCCAGCTTTTGCCTGATTGCCGTTTACTGTAATCCTCCCCTGAGCAGCTACTTCTTTTGCAAGTGTTCTCCGTTTGATCAGCCTGGACACTTTTAAAAACTTATCTATTCTCATGCTACCGCTCCTCCTTCTTCGCTTCCTGCCACCATGCTTCCGCTGTCTGCAGAAAATTTTTTTCCTTCCAATCCCGGTTTTCTTCGATCATTTTCTGTTCAATATAGGAAAAACGCTGAAAGAATTTCTGATTTGTCTGTTCAAGCGCTTCTTCTGGGTGTACGCGGAAGAACCGGGCGAGATTAACGAGTACAAACAAAACGTCCCCAAACTCTTTCGAACTGTTTTGTTCATTCTTTGCCCGAAGCTCTGCTTTCCATTCCTCTATTTCCTCTTGGAGCTTATCCCACATTGGAGCATCATTGCCCCAGTCAAATCCAGCCTTTGCCGCTTTTTTCTGAATTTCATAGGCTCTCATCAGCGCCGGCATTGCTGGCGGAATATCGGCCAGTATAGAAGTTTTTCCACTTTCACTGCCTTTTTCGGCTTTTTTAATCTGTTCCCATTGAGAGTTTACTTCTTCCGGGGTCGTCGCTGCGGCGTCTGCGAAAACATGCGGGTGGCGGCGGATCATTTTTTCCGTTACTGATTCCACTACGTCATCGATAGTAAAAAAGCCTTCTTCTTCCCCGATTTGGGCGTGAAGCATTACTTGAAGTAAAATATCTCCCAACTCTTCCTGCAAGTTGTCGTCATCTTCTGCATCGATAGCACTTAATACTTCGTAGGTTTCTTCGAGCAGATACCTTTTCAGTGATTGATGCGTCTGTTTTCTGTCCCACGGGCACCCGTCCGGCGCTCGAAGAGAGGCAATAACGCTGCGGAGTTTTTCCCAGTTGCCGAACCGGGCTGAAAAAGGCAATGGCGGCACATAGACTGACATTAGATTATCGACAAAATCCTCCCGGTCAAGCTCATACAGCGGAAGTTCCCGAAGCCGTTCTGCGGCAGTGCCCGCTCCGGAAATCATGTGCACCGGATGCTCTTCCGGATACAGCTCCATCAGCGTCAGCTTCACTTCTGAAGCCGTCATACGATCATACACCTGTGTAAGCAGCAGGTGGGTGGAGACTTGTACGTCCTCTCTTTCCAGCGCTGTTGCATCCAACAGCTGAAACCCTTCACTCGGGTCAAGCCGGAGTGCCGCAAAAACCGGATCCAGGAAGCTCTGGCCGCCTGCGATAACCACCCGGCACTTCTCTGCCTTTTCTGCCTCAAGCAGCTGCTGGACCACCATCTCCGCCACCAGCGGGTGACCCGGCACAGCATAACAGATGTCCCCGGACATCCCGGCAGCCTTCAGCAATTCTTCCGTCATGAAACCGTACGCCTGTTCAAATGAATCTGTCTGTTCGTAGATCTGGTCGAAGGTTTTATATTCCGGAAGCTCTTCTTCAAGCTCCTTGACCACCGGGTGTTCTCTGGTACGTAAATATAAAGGTGAAGCTGCACGGAGACGACGGTAAACGTCCAGGGGAAGCTGTCCAGCATCTCCGGCTCCAAGTCCTAAGACAGTAATAACCGGTCGTATGTTTGTATCATTCATTAGGAAATCTCCCTCGTTTCATTCGTGTTTCTGCCCTGCGGAAAACATGCTCCACTCCTGGTGCCCGAACAGTTTTAAGCCTTTGACGAGAACAAGACAAAGCACTACTCCGGACCCGGCAAGGCCAAGAGACCATACACCTGCATCCAGACGCCCACGGACGCTTTCGGCAGGCAGCTTCAACAACCATAGAACAGCACTAAGTAAAACTAGAAGAACCAGCCATCGAAAGCACCATCTGCTGGAAGGCCATAAGACCAGCCGGTGTTTCTGTAAAAGCACTACCTGCAGAAGGCTCGTCATAGCAAGCCCGGCAATCGTAGCCGCAGCTGCCCCCATAGCGCCGAAGGCCGGAATAAGCACTATATTTCCCACAAGCTTCAGTCCGCCTCCGGCCAATATTGCCCCCGCCGCCGTACGGACGTGGTCCGCCCCCTGGAGAATCGCGTTCGCGGTTACAATCCATCCACTAAATAAAAGTGACACAGCGAGTGCAGCCATAAGCTCCGTTCCTTTGCTGTTTTCAAACAGCATCACGTTCACAAAATCAGCCACCATATACAGGCCCACAGCTGCCGCTCCACCAATAACCAGGCTGATCCGGAGTGAAAGTCCACCAAGAAAAACTCCTTCGTTTCCGCGCAACGACGGGAGTACAGCTGCTGCTAGCGCCGTAGATACCACCGTGCCGAACTGAAGAAGCGGCTGTGCCCGGTCTAGTACGCCTTTTGTTTCTTTCGCCTCCCGGCCCGAAACACCGTGCGCCTCGAGGCCAGGAACTACAGTAAATGCATCGATCCACTGATAAAATATAAAAACCATTGCCCCAAGGCATACGACTACGCCAGGCACGAGCAGTTTCTTTACCATAGTTTTGTAACCTGCGACAAAGTCCCGAAAATGAAAAGGCAACGATGCACGACGATGGTGAGACCACCAGAGAAGCAGCAGAATCACCGCTCCGACGCCAGCGCCGGCTACGGACGCCCCCATCGCTCCAGCTCCTATATCATATACTCCCTGGCCGGCTGACACGGCCGCCCAAACAAATAACAAAATAAAGCTTACCCGGCACACCTGTTCCACTACATGCGACATAGCGGTCGGCTCCATCTTCCCTATGCCCTGATAGTATCCACGTCCAAGTGAAAGCACTGGCACGAGGAGAAATACGAACGAAGTTATCCGAAGCACCGGCGTAAGCTGCCTGTCCCCCATGCTGGCCGCCACCGCCGGCGCAAGAAAAAAAAGAAGCATAAAAGCCGCAGCACCCGCAGAAGTCAGCACCACACCGGCTGCTTTCATTGTTTCCAGCCGGTCAAATGCTTTTTTCTGCTGTGCCATTTCCCTGGCCAGTACCGCCGGAAACCCGTAGAGAGCAAGAATCATTGCTATACCATAAAACGGATACGCCTGCTGATACACATAATACCCTATATCTCCAGTCATGTTCTGGTATGGAATCCGGTAAACGGCGCTGAATACTTTTCCAATCAGGGCAGCTGCTGTCAGCAGAGAAACGCTTTTCAGCAGATGGGCGAACGAGCGTCTGTCGTTTGTCATCTTCTATCCCCTCAATCTTCCCGCTCTACTTCGAAGACGTTGTTTCTTCCGGCTCTTTTTTTGCTTCCTGTACGCCTTTAACGACCGCCTGCACAGAGGTGAGAATTTTCATCTCTTCGAGCCGCTGGTGCTGTACTGATATTTGAATCTTTTTCCCGCTGGTGCCAATACCGATATGACGTCCCAGCTCATTTACAAGTCCGAACAGCGAAGCGCCATCTGCTTCACTGCTTGCTGCTTCTCCTACCAGAATAATGGTTTTGTTTGCTTCCTGGGAAATGGATTCCACTCCGGAAGCTACCGCGCGCAGACGAATATTACTGAGAATAAACAGCTTTTCCACCTCCACCGGGTATTCCCCGAAGCGGTCCATCATTTCACTCTGCAGGTCTTCCATATCATCAAGCGTTTCAAGCCCCCGGAAGCGCTTATACATCTCTATTTTCTGCTTGGAGTCGTCAATATAGAAATCAGGGATATAGGCATCTGCTTTCATATTCATTTCCATCTCCGGCTCCTGCTGCTTTGGCTGATCGCCCTTACGTTCTTCAATAGCTTCTTTGAGCATTTGCGAATACAAGTCAAAGCCCACGGATTCAATGTAGCCATGCTGCTCCGCGCCGAGCAGGTTACCCGTCCCGCGGATGGAGAGGTCTCTCATGGCAATCTTAAAACCGGAGCCGAGTTCCGTAAATTCCTTAATTGCCTGCAGACGCTTTTCTGCCACTTCAGAAAGCACTTTGTCACGCTGGTACGTGAAATACGAGTACGCTACGCGATTAGATCTACCGACCCGGCCGCGGATCTGATATAGCTGGGAGAGCCCCATCCGGTCTGCATTGTTAATAATAAGCGTATTTACGTTCGGGATATCGACCCCTGTTTCTATGATCGTTGTCGTAACCAACACATCTTTATTTCCCTCTAAAAATTCCACCATGACCGACTCAAGCTCCTGCTCATTCATCTGTCCATGAGCGTAAGCAACCTCCGCCTCCGGCACAAGCATAGAAATCTGGTCTGCCATCCGACTGATGTTATCTACCCGGTTATGCATAAAATACACCTGGCCGCCGCGGCTGATTTCGCGTTCTATGGCTTCTTTGACAAGCGTTGGATTATATTCCATCACATACGTCTGAACAGGAAAACGATTTTCCGGAGGCGTCTCGATTACTGATAAATCACGAACGCCGAGCATCGACATGTGCAGCGTTCTTGGAATCGGTGTCGCCGTCAGCGTTAACACATCAATGTTTGCCTTGAGCCGTTTGATTTTTTCTTTATGAGTAACCCCAAACCGCTGCTCTTCATCGACGATCAGCAGCCCTAAATCATGAAACTGTACGTCCTTGGAAAGTACACGGTGCGTCCCGATAACAATATCAACGCTTCCTGCTTTCAGTCCGCGGGTCGTTTCGTTCTGCTGTTTTTTCGTCCGGAAGCGGCTCATTAAGCCGATGTTGATCGGCTGGTCGGCGAAACGTTCTGTCAGCGTATCGAAATGCTGCTGGGCCAGAATCGTTGTCGGCACTAAAATGGCCACCTGCTTGCCATCCATCACTGCTTTGAACGCTGCCCGTATCGCCACCTCTGTCTTTCCGTAACCAACATCCCCACATAAAAGACGGTCCATCGGGCGTTCGCGTTCCATGTCTTCGCGGATTTCTTCAATTGCTTTTATCTGGTCCTCGGTTTCCTGGTAAGGGAACGCAGCAGCAAATGCCTGCTCCTCCATCTCGTACCGGTTAAAGGCGTGCCCTTTTGTAGCCTCCCGCTCTGCATACAGCTTGATCAGGTCGTCAGCGATATCTTCCACCGAGGACTGCACCTTACGTTTAACACGTTTCCAGTCGTTGCCGCCGAGCTTATAGATTTTAGGGTCCTTTTCTTCAGAACCTACATACTTTTGAACCTGGTCAATCTGCTCGACCGGCACATACAGTTTGTCGTTACCCGCATAGGATACATTTAAGAAATCCTGGTGCACGCCCCCAACATCAAGCGTTTCCATTCCCAGGTATTTCCCGATGCCGTGGTTTACGTGAACGACCAGGTCTCCCACCTGAAGCTCTGAATAGCTTTTAATGCGTTCAGCATTATTCAGCTTTTCCCGTCTTCTTGACCGGCGCACCTGCTTTGTAAACGTCTCCTGCTCTGTGATAACAGCAAGCTTTTCAAGCGGCAGCTCAAACCCGCTGTCGAGCCGTCCCTGCACGATGGCCGGGCGCCCCGGTGTAAATGGTCCGTCTTTCGCAGCCCGTTCGGCCTCTATTCCGTAGTCATCAAGAATTCTCTGCAGCCGTTCGAGCCGGTCCTTTGTCTCAGCAGCAAAGACGATACGAAATCCGCCATTCTGCCAACGTTCAATTTCATTTTTCAGCACCGGCAGCTGGCCGTGAAACTGCTGCATGGCCTTGCTCGTGATATTGGCCACCCGGCGCGGATGAAAATAGGATAAACTGCGGGTAAATAAAGAAAAAAGCACCTTCGGAAAATCAATATTTTTTATCAGCGTATGAAACGGTAATGAAAGCTGCATCTCTACTGGCAGCTCTCCCTGTTCCACCATATTTGTACGCCATTCGGCTTCTTCTTCATCTAACCGTTCTGCGGTTTCCTGCACCCGGCTCACTTCATCGATAAAAAGGATTGTTTCCTGAGGAAAGTACTCGCTCAAGGTAGCCGGCTGTTCATAGAAAAACTGCATATATTTGTATAAACTTTGAAAACGTACGTGCTGCAGCAGCTGCTCCCTTTCTTCCGAAAGGCGCTCCTGCACCTTCTGCTTTACTGTCTCGTCTTTAACCGTTTTCAGCGTTTTGCTGAGTCCCGCTTCGAGCTCCATTGCTGCACGCTGAAATTGCTCCGGATAAAGAATCGTTTCCTGGGCAGGACTGATATTCACTTCGGTGATCTGCTCAATTGTTCGCTGGTCTTCCGGGTTAAATAAGCGGAGGGAGTCAATTTCTGTATCAAACAGCTCCAGACGCACCGGGTTATCCGCCGTAAGCGAATAAATATCGATAATACCGCCCCGTATGCTGAATTCTCCGGGTGCAGCTACCATATCGGCCCGCTGATATCCCGAAGCATAAAGAAACTGCTGAAACTTATCCAGGTCAAGATCCTCCCCAGTATGCAGCGGCCATTGGGCTGCTTCCCACACGGCAGCAGGCGGCAGCAGGCGGCGCAGGCCGGCAACCGGGCTTACGACAATTCCATCAAAGCCGCTGACCAGACGGTCGAGCACTTCGATCCGCTGCGATCTCATTTCCGGGCTCGCCACCGCAATTTCAGCAGAAATCAGTTCATTAACCGGGTATAACAGCACTTCCTTCTCCGACCATTCCAACAAATCATCGTACAGTTTTTGCGCCTGATACAGCGTATGTGTCACAACCAGCTGAGGGTTTTGTGTCTTATCCTGGGCAAGCGCCATAAATAGTGTTCTTGCCGAGCCGCTGAGCCCTGAAATCAGCTGCTCCGGCACACCGTTTTGGAGATCACTGACAACTGCTTCGATCTCTGGGTTGGAGACCAATATTGATGGTAAACCCTTCATGCTCATTCCTCCCTATTCATGATGTTATTTTTTTATCACGCAAAAGGAGAGCGGAACGCTTCAGTCCCACTCCGGCCCTCTATTAATTAAACTCGTTCATTACTTCATCAAATGATTTACTGCTCCACGCTTCTGCTGACGCTGCCGCCTTCTTCACAGCTTCATCCATCTGCTTTCGCTCCCCGGGCGGAAAAGTACCCAGAACATAGTCAATGACAGACGCCTTCTCCGGTTTCCCGATACCAATACGCAGGCGCTTAAACTCCTTCGTACCTAAATGTTCAATTAATGACCGTATACCATTATGGCCTCCGTGACCGCCCTTCTTGCGCAGGCGAACCGTACCGGGCGCCAGGTCCAGGTCATCATATACTACTAAAATGTCCTCTGGCGCGGCTTTGTAAAAATCAAGCATCGGGCCTACTGCTTCTCCTGATAAATTCATATAAGTTACCGGCTTTACCAGTATTACTTTTTCGCCCCCTGCCATTGTTTCGGCAGTTTCGCTCTTCCATTTGCTTTTTTTCCATGATAGCTGCCACATGGAAGCAAGCTCTTCTACAGCTTCAAATCCGATATTGTGGCGTGTTTTTTTATATTTTTTTCCCGGGTTGCCTAACCCGACAATAAATTTCATGCTGGACCCCCGCTCTGCCTCGTACATATAGGTTGGACTGCTTCTTTGTATTATACTAAAAAAACTGATTTTTGACGTTCGAAACGATTGCAGTGCTTGTCTTATTTTAAGATATTTCAGCTTTACAGCATAGCATAAATAAAGATCGCAGGGCGCCTGTCGAGCAGCGTTGCCTGCGATCTTTATTTATGACGGAGAGCCTGAAGCCCTCCGTCGCTTTGATACAGAAATTATGAATTGTTATTGTCGTTGCCGCCTTCTTCAGAGCCGCCTTCTTCGGATTCTTCATCCGCATCTACAAGCTCAGGCTCTTCTACTTCTTCTTCGCCTGGCTCTTCCGGCTCTTCTTCCGGTACAAGAACAGTAACAATCGTTTCTTCCGGCTCGCTCGTGATCGTGTAATTCAGACCTTCTGGCAGATCTGCTACTTGGATGGAGTCGCCGATGTTCAATGTTGAAACGTCCACGCTGATGCTGTCAGGAATTTCAGCAGGCAGTGCGCTGACAGTAATATTGAACATCATGTGGGAGACAACGCCGCCTTCTTTTTCCCCTGGCGCTTCGCCCTCGAGGTTTACAGCAACGTCTGCTTCCATTTCGGAAGTCATGTCTACTTCAAAGAAGTCAACATGGATAAAGTAATCCTTAATAGAGTCCACCTGCATATCATGCACAATGACCTGGTGTTTTTTGTTTTCGCCTTCAATAGTCAGATCAATGATGCCATTCTTTCCAGCTTCACGGATCGTTTTTAAAAATGTAATGTTGTCGACAGAAATAGGCTGGCTTTCCGTTTTCTTGCCATAAATAACGGCTGGGATTGTGCCTTCTCTGCGTAGTTTTTTCGTCACTGACTGTTTTGTCTCAGGACGACGAGCTGCAGTTAACTGCGTAGCCATGGTATTCACCTCATAAGTTAAATTTTATTTTCACGTGTTCGCGTAATTTTGCCCACTTGAGACAGAATTATACCAGAATCCACATCAAAAATCAATGGCTTATTCAAACCATTGATTTTCTTGTCGATTAATTAAACAAACGGCTTACCGAAGTCTGCTCGAAGACGTTAATAATCGCTTTAGCCATAAGCGGGCCGACGGAGAGCTGAGTTACTTTATCAATATTTTTCTCTTCCGGAAGCACAATGGAATTCGTTACTACAAGTTCTTCAATCTTAGAGTTTTCAATTCTCTCTATGGCCGGGCCGGAAAGTACCGGATGAGTGCAGCACGCGTACACATGGTTTGCACCTGACTCAATTAACGCGTCTGCTGCGAGCGTAATCGTTCCGGCAGTATCAATAATATCATCAATAATAATCGCCGTTTTGCCTTTTACATCACCGACAATATTCATGACCTCTGAAACGTTCGGCCGCGGCCGGCGCTTATCGATAATTGCGATAGGCGCCTTTAAGCGGTCTGCCATTCTACGCGCTCGCACCACGCCCCCGTGGTCTGGTGAAACAATAACGAGGTCTTCCAAACCTTTTTCGTTGAAGTGACGGGATAAAATAGGTTCTCCCTGCAATTGATCCACCGGAATATCAAAAAATCCCTGAATTTGTGTTGCGTGCAGGTCCAGGCTTAAAATCCTTGTCGCTCCAGCTGTCTCCAGCAGATTGGCAATCAGCTTGGCTGTAATAGGTTCCCTAGCCCGGGCTTTGCGGTCCTGCCGTGCATAACCATAATAAGGGAGCACAACGCTGATCGTTTTTGCCGACGCCCGCTTCAAGGCATCAATCATGATTAACAGTTCCATAATATGCTCATTGGCCGGGTCTGAGGTCGACTGGACCAAAAAGACATCGCAGCCGCGGATACTTTCTTCGATATTTATCTGCACTTCTCCGTCGCTGAATCGTTTTACAGAACTAAGCCCCATTGTTGTGCCGATCTGCTCAACAATTTCTTCGGCCAGCCTTGGATTCGAGTTCAGGGTGAATACTTTCAAATTGGAGCGATCCATCGTGGACATTTTTTAATTCCCTCCGTCACTTGTTTTGCTTTTTACCTGTGTTTAATTTTTCACTTACATAGTTCTCTTTATTTGTCTGCCTTGACCTCGCAATAGAAAGGGCATCCTCCGGAACATCCGAAGTGATCGTGGAGCCAGCCGCTACGTAAGCGCCTTTCCCCACGTTTACCGGCGCTACAAGATTGGAATTGCATCCGATAAATACCTCATCTTCGATTTTCGTTAAATGCTTACCCGCACCGTCGTAATTAACAGTAATGGAACCACAGCCGATATTCACATTTTTCCCTACCTCTGCATCTCCGATGTAGCTTAGATGGGAGGTTTTGCTTCCCTGGCCGATAGAAGCTTTTTTAATTTCAACAAAGTTGCCGATTTTAGCTTCGTCCCCAATTAATGAGGCCGGGCGGACATGAGCGTAAGGCCCGATTTGTACCAAGTTCCCTACCTCGCTGTCTGTCACTGTCGATTGCCGGACCACCGTTTCGCTGCCGATGACAGCGTTGCTGATTTCTGAATGAGGGCCGAGCTGGCAGGAGGTTCCTACATGCACACTGCCACGAAGAATTGTTCCCGGCTCAATGACTGTATCAGCACCGATCACGGCTTCTTTAGAGATATAAGTATTCTCCGGATCGATAATAGTTACCCCCTGGCGCATCCAATGTTCATTAATGCGGCGCCTCATAGCTTTCTCAGCCTGGGATAAAGCCACCCGGTCATTCACCCCGATTGTCTCAGAAAAATCCGGAGTGGTCCAGGCGGCTACTGTTTCGCCCTTTTCCTGAAGTATGCCGATGACATCAGGAAGGTAATATTCCCCCTGTACGTTATTGTTATCTACCTGGCTGAGCGCATGAAATAATGCTTCGTTATCGAAGCAGTATGTGCCTGTGTTAATTTCCCGTATCCCTTTTTCCGTTTCGTCTGCATCTTTATGTTCCACGATCCGCACGACTTCTCCGCTGCTGTTCCGGACGACCCGTCCGTATCCGGCAGGTTCATCTGCTATGGCTGTCAGGATGCTTGCTTTTGCTTCCATTTGTTCATGATGGTCCATCAGTGCCCGCATCGTACTCCCCTGGATCAAAGGGGTATCTCCGCAAGCGACGATGGTTGTGCCTTTTTTGCCTTCAAGCAGCTTTTTAGTCTGCATCACGGCATGAGCAGTTCCGAGCTGCTCCTCCTGAAGCACATAAGAAGTACGCTCTTGTAAACGCTCCTCGACAGCTTCTGCCCCGTGGCCGGTCACTGTGACTAATTGATCGGCACCGGCTTCTTCGAGCTCATCCACGACGTGCTCCACCATCGGTTTTCCGCAAACAGGATGGAGTACTTTATAAAGACTGGATTTCATACGGGTGCCTTTCCCGGCAGCTAAAATAACGGCATAGCGATTGTTCATGTAGGTTCCTCCATATGCGCATTTTTGTCCATTAAGAATAATATCTTAAAAGCTGTAGGTTTTCAAGAATACACTATTACCTATTCTACATAATGAAAGCCCGCCTATCCACCTGATTTCGCTTACAGACCAAAATAAATAACGGTCCCTCTTTGAGACCGTTATTGCTGCGGTGGTACGTTATAATGTTACGAAGCGCCGGCTTCGTTAAAATTTTTTTCTGTAGGCTGTTCATCCTGCTCTTCATATTCTGCTAATACAGCGGATTGGATCTTCTCTCTTGCCGCTGACGAAATAGGATGGGCAATATCACGAAATTCCCCATCAGGGGTGCGTTTACTCGGCATAGCAACAAAGAGACCGTTATTTCCATCAATGACCCGGATGTCATGAACAACAAACTCTTCATCGAATGTAATCGAAGCAATGGCTCTCATTCGTCCATCAGTATTTACCCGGCGCAGCCTGACGTCTGTTACCTGCATGTTTTCACCACCTTTGATTTATTAACTCACCTGTCTCTATGTATCTCTCCAGCTGAACATGGAGAGGATGATTAGTGACTTCTATATTGCTCTGCAAAATCCTGCCTGGGTCTGTAATCACCCGCAAATATATTTAATTTTTAAGTATATAAACATATATCCAGTATAACGATGTTTTAATTATGTTACCACATCTTTTTACGCGAGCTAAAAGTCCTGTATTCAAAATTTTTTTCGTTATAACTCTTATCGGCTTATCTTGTGGCCTTTTCTACCCTTATCATAAAAAAACAGCGCTCCAGCTGCCATTAGCGCGATTCACGCAGGCAGCAAAGAGCGCTGTTTTTTTATGAAGACAGTAAAGCAATAACTTCGATTTCCACCTTTACATCCTTCGGCAGGCGGGCCACCTCCACACACGAGCGGGCCGGCTGATGTTCTTGGAAGTAAGATCCGTACACTTCGTTAATAACCGGAAATTCATCCATATCTTTTATAAACACTGTGGCTTTAATAACATGATTCAGCGAAGAGCCGGCTTCAGCGAGTACCGCCTGCAGGTTTTGAAAAACCTGGTGCGTCTGTTCTTCCACGCCGCCGCTTACAATTTCGCCTGCGGTCGTCAGAGGAATTTGGCCGGAGCTGTAAAATACGTTATTTACCTTAATCCCCTGGGAATACGGCCCAATGGCCTCTGGTGCCTGCTTAGTAAATACTTCCTTCATCTCGATCTCTCCTTTTCCAGCTTTGTTAGAAAGTTTCCGGGCACTACGCGGATGTTTTTCGTCTTTTCGTTTACCTCTTCTACCCGAGCAATGCTTACATAGTCGTCCACCAGCCGTTCGCCTGCGCCTTCAGCTTCTACGAGCACACCAATGCCTGCCACATTCGCCCGGAACTCTTGGAGTAGTTCTATCATTCCGCTTACTGTGCCGCCTGCTTTCATGAAATCGTCTACTACAAGGACATTGGATCCTTCCGGCAGGCTCCGGCGCGCTAAAGACATCGTCTGGATACGCCTCGATGATCCTGATACATAATTGATGCTCACCGTCGATCCTTCCGTAACCCGGTGATCTCTTCGCACAATGCTTACAGGAACGTCCAAGTATGTACCAATTGCATAGCCAAGCGGAATACCTTTCATTGCCACAGTAACAATGGCATCAATTTGCCGGTCCGCAAAAACAGAAGCAAACATCTTTCCTACTTCATTCATCGTGCGCGGACGGCCAAGGATATCCATCATGTATAAATACCCTCCCGGGAGCAGCCGTTCTTTGTTTTCAAGCTTCTCGCACAGCCCGTCGACAAACAATTCTGCAGTGCTTTTTTCCACTTTCGGCACATACTGCACACCGCCGCTCGCGCCTGCCACCGTCCGCAGGGCCCCCACGCCCTGCGTTTCAAAAATTTCTTTAATAATAGTCAAATCTTCACTTACCGAGGATTTGGCGGATTCATACCTCTCTGTAAAATAACCAAGAGAGATAAGTTCATGTGGATGCTGCAGCAAAAAGTTGGTCATATCCACCAATCGGCCGCTTCGTTTCAGTTTTTTCATGCTTACCTCCGTAAAATCCGAATATTTAGCAAGAATATACCATTTTTATACGGATTTTATCAAGCATTTCGGTTGTTCAACAGTCGAACCGCGTACACTTGGGAGCAGAAGCCGCGAAGCGCGTTATACACACGGCTCACTTTACTTTCTTTATCTACCAGCCCGAAAACGGTAGGGCCACTGCCGCTCATCAGCGCAGCATCCACTCCCGAATCAAGCATACGGGCTTTGATCTGGCCCACTTCGGGATACAGCGGAAGAGTGACCTCTTCAAGGGCATTGGATAAAGACTGGCAAAGTTGTTCATAATTGCCGTTCCGAATCGCTTCCACCATTGCCGGCGTCATTTCCTTACGTTTTTTAGCCGCGTCGATTCTGCGGTAAATCTCCCCGGTAGAAACACCTGTAGGAGGCTTAGCTAAAATTACCCAGCAGGACGGGGGCGGATCAATGTGTTCAATTCGCTCACCCCGTCCGGTAGCGATCGCCGTTCCTCCGTGCACACAAAAGGATACGTCTGATCCGATCAGCGCTCCTATTTCCGCCAGCTCCTCCGTATCTGCACCGATCTCCCACAGCTCATTAACCCCCCGCAGCGTAGCTGCAGCGTCACTGCTTCCTCCGGCAAGCCCGGCAGCCACAGGAATGTTTTTATGTATGAAGATCGACACGCCATAAGCAATCTGGTATTTATCCTTTAACAGTTTTGCAGCCTGGTAGGCCAGGTTTCTGTGGTCTTCCGGAAGAAAACCTTCTGACATCTGCACGACAATTTTTCCATCTTTTCTTCGCTCAAACTCCAGTCGATCAGCCAAATCCACCTGGGCCATCACCATTTTCACCTCGTGATAGCCGTCCGCCCGTTTACCTAAAACGTCGAGCGTCAGATTTATTTTCGCCGGAGCCTTTTTTGATAACTTCACCATCATTCTCCTTCTCTCATCTTCCTCCACGTTTACCGTACTTTCAACCTTCTAACATTTTAGTGGAAAAACAGCAGCATGTACAGCAGGAAAAGCTCTCCAGGATGCGACTGGAGCATGGAGCGCGGGAAACTAAAGTCTTACGCCCACTTCAGCAGGGCTCTGCCCACGCAAAAAAGCTTTCCGCTTAGCGCAGAAAGCCTGTATGCTGTCCGGGGACTGCATTCGTATGTGTTAGTTAAGCCTGAAGCTCTTCTTCTTCCGTTAGATACAGTTTGACTGTCTGGGTGAGTACATCTGTATAGCTGTAAGAAAGACGTTCGACAGGATGCTGGGCTCTGTCTAGTTTGACAATAAAGACGGAAGGATATGTTTCCTCTAAATAACCGGAACGTTCGACGGTTTTCTTGCGTCCGCCATTAGCAATCACCGTAACTCGTTTACCTACTTTTAAATCCAACGCTTCTTTAATCTCCACCAATGTTTTTCCCATTGTCTAACCCACCTCACTAAAAATCATGTTAACATAACTCGGGTTAGTTGTCAAAAATTTTTCATTATAACAATTCTTTAATTTGAATGTCAATTACTAAATCTTTCTTTTTGGCAAGGTCTTAAAATTCTTGAGAAAAAGGAGCAAGTTCATTGGCTAAAAGCGCAAACTCTTCCATAGAAAGCGTTTCGCCCCGCCTGCCGGAATCGATGCCGGTTTGTTCAAATACCTGCATCAGCCTGTCTTTCCCTTCTGTTCCAGTGAGCTGGTGAAGCAGGTTGTTCCAAAGAGTTTTTCGACGCTGCGTAAATGACGCCCGCACCACCTGGAAAAAGAATTCCTCGTTTACTACGTGCACTGGCGGCGCCTCGCGCTTTTTCAAACGAAGGATCAGTGAATCGACTCTCGGCTGCGGAATAAATACGGTTTTAGGAACAGTCATTACTTTCTCTGTTTCTGCAAAATACTGCACCGCTATGGACAGGGAGCCGTAGGCTTTTGTGCCTGGCACGGCCGCCATCCGCTCTGCCACTTCCTTTTGCAGCATGATTACGATATTTTTAATTGGCAGCCTTTGTTCAAGCAAAGCCATTAGAATAGGAGTCGTAACGTAATACGGAAGGTTTCCCACCACGGATATACTGCGGCATTCACTCATGCGGTTTTGAATAAACGGCCCGAGGTCCACCTGCAGAATATCGTGGTGGTGCACGTGCACATGCGGGTAAGGAGCCATCGTTTCTTCCAGAATCGGAAGCAGGCGCTGATCAATTTCAAACGCCTCCACCTGGCCTGCCTGTTTTGCGAGATGCTCTGTCAGGGCCCCAATGCCGGGCCCTACTTCTATGACTCCGTCTTCCCGCTCTATACCTCCTGCTTCTGCGATACGCGTTAAAATGTTTGCGTCGATCAAGAAATTTTGTCCCAGGCTTTTTTTAAACGAAAATCCGTGTCGCTCCAAGATGTCTTTTGTGCGGCCGGGGGTCGCTATATCCTTCACTCCTTTTCCTCCTCTTTCATTAATTGTTCATAAGCTGCAGTGAATTCAGCTTGACTGATCTGAAACATTTCCAGCCTTTTTAGAAGCTGCTTCCCATTGGCATAACCAATGTTCAGTATTTCCCCCAGGCGGGCCCGTTTCTCTCTTGAGCCTCTTCCGGCAAACAATCCCAGTTCCAGAAGCTCCTGCCTTGTTACTGCGGCTGTCACTTCTGGGTGCTCCTTCTCACTACGAACGTGTCTTAACGCCTCCCGGATCGTCTCCGCCGAGGCGTGCTCCACACCCAGGCTCTCGCCCGGGCGCCCGGATGCTTTATCTTTTGTTAAGAAAGCATGCCTGCAGCCCGGCACACGCCGGCTGACGATTCGGCGGATTCTCTCGCCCGGCACATCTGGATCGGTTAGAATGATGATTCCTCTCCGTTTCTGAGCTAGTTCAATCCGCCGCAGTGCCTCCTCGCTTACTGCTGAACCGTTTGTTTCAATTGTGTCCGCCTCCACAGCATTACGGACAGCTGCGGTATCAGATTTGCCCTCCACTACGATACATTCATAAATACGCACGGCTACCTTCCTTTGAAACCATTTTAGTCTATTTCTATGATACAGCCCGCCTTCCCATTTTATGGAAATAGCGGGCCGGATCCTCTTTTACAGACGAAAAAGCTGTTTAGCGTTTTTCGTCGTTTGTTCAGCCAATTCTTCGTACGGAATTTCCTTTAATTCTGCGATTTTTTCAGCCACCAGCTTTACATAAGCTGGTTCGTTTCGTTTACCACGGTACGGGTGGGGCGCTAAAAATGGACAGTCGGTTTCCACTAACAGCCGGTCCATAGGGATTTCTCTGCTTACTTCCTTTGGCAGTCTGGCATTTTTGAATGTAACCGGTCCACCAAAGGAGATATAAAAATTCATATCCATACAGCGCTTAGCCGTTTCGGCGGTTCCTCCAAAGCAGTGCATAATACCGCCGACTTCTCCTGCATTTTCTTCCTCCAGCAAATCGACAATATCATCATGAGCTTCGCGGTCATGAATAATGATCGGCATATTTACTTTCTTCGCCAGGTGTATCTGCCGGCGGAATACGTCTTTTTGCACGTCCTTCGGAGATTTGTCCCAGTGGTAATCGAGTCCCATTTCCCCGAGAGCCACCACCCGTGGATGGGCGGTGAGCTCTTCCAGCCAGACCAGGTCCTGCTCGGTCATGTCGACAGCATCAACTGGATGCCAGCCGACTGCTGCGTAAATAAAATCATACGTTTCCGCGAGTTCTATCGCTTTAGGGATCGTCTCCCTGTCAAAGCCGACGACCGTCATGTATCCAACCCCGGCTTCTTTCGCCCGTTCGATGGTTTCTGCGACTTCTCCTTCGAATTGTTCTACGTTCAAATGAACATGTGTATCAAAAAGCATCACGTTCTCGTCCTTTCCTTAATTTACGACCGACCCGTTTGGAAGAGTCTGGTCGATGGTAGCAAGCGTAAGCTCTTTTCCTTTGGAAGCAGCCAGAATCATTCCTTCCGACCATTCTCCCCGAAGCTTCACTGCTTTCAGATTGGTAACACAGATCACCTTCCGGCCCTTCAAGTCCTCCGGGGCATAATGCTCTGCGATGCCGGAAACGACCTGGCGCTTCTCATCGCCTACGTCGAGCTGGATTTTAAGCAGTTTATTCGCTTTTTTCACCGGCTCTGCTTCGATGATTTCTGCTACCTTCAGCTCGACTTTTCCGAAATCATCAATCGTAATTTCATTGCTTTCTTCCGCTTCTTCCTCTTGGTCTTCTTCCTCTTTTACCGTTCCGCCCATCGACTCGATAATATACTTCACTTCATCTTCGTGCTGGAGACGAGGGAAGACCGGAGTGGCCTTGGTGGCTACCTTGGTGCTTTCTTTTATATGCCCGAAGGATTTTGTCGTCTCCCAGTCCATAATTTCTTCATTTATTCCAAGCTGCGACCAAATACTTTTCGGTGTCTCTGTCATAAACGGCTGAATCAGTATGCTGATTACCCGCAGAGACTCTGCTAGATGGTAAAGCACAGAACCGAGCACTTCCCGCTCGCTCTCGTCTCGTGCAAGAATCCATGGCTGGGTTTCATCAATATATTTGTTTGTGCGGCTAATAAGCTGCCAGATAGCTGTTAAAGCTACCGAAAATTCCATTTCTTCCACCGCATCTTCCACTTTGACGACAGTAGAATCTATCAATTCAAGCAGAGAAGCGTCATATGGGCTTGCATCTTTTACGTAGGCCGGGATCGAGCCGTCAAAATATTTATTCACCATCGCTACAGTCCGATTTAACAGATTACCCAGATCATTCGCAAGGTCATAATTTAGGCGATCCACAAATCCCTCTGGCGTAAATACCCCGTCCGAGCCAAACGGCACTTCCCGGAGCAGATAGTAGCGCACGGCGTCCAGACCGTACCTGTCAACAAGAGGAATTGGATCAACGACGTTCCCTTTGGATTTCGACATTTTTCCATCTTTCATTAACAGCCAGCCATGGCCAAACACCTTTTTCGGCAGCGGCAGATCGAGTGCCATCAGCATAATCGGCCAATAAATAGTATGGAAGCGCACGATTTCTTTACCAACAATGTGCACATCTGCCGGCCAGTATTTTTGATATTCTTCATCGTGATCTGTCGTATAACCGAGCGAAGTAATATAGTTGCTCAGTGCGTCAATCCATACGTATACCACGTGCTCAGGGTCACTTTTGACAGGAATGCCCCATTCAAATGTTGTTCTCGAAATCGATAAATCTCCAAGCCCCGGTTTAATAAAGTTATTAATCATTTCATTTTTACGGGACTCCGGCTGAATAAACTCCGGGTTATCTTCATAAAACTGCAGCAGGCGGTCCGCATACTTGCTCATTCTGAAAAAATACGATTTTTCCCGCACCTTCTCTACTGGATGACCACTTTCCGGACTGAGGCCGGCAACCACGCTGCCAGCTTCATCGTACTGTTTGTCTTCAAGCTGGGTTTCTGTATAGAAGGTCTCATCCGGCACAGAATACCAGCCTTCATACTCGCTTAAATAAATATCCCCGTTGTCCTTTAGTTTTTCAAAAATGATCTGTACAGCATCACGATGGCGGTCTTCAGTCGTGCGGATAAAATCATCGTAGGTGATGTTTAATTTATCCCAAAGCTGTTTAATATTTCGTGCTGCCTCGTCGACAAACTGCTGCGGACTGACCCCGTTTTCTTCCGCTTTTCTTTCAATCTTCTGCCCGTGTTCATCGGTACCAGTTAAGTATTTTACATCGTAGCCCCTCAGGCGTTTATAGCGGGCAAGGGCGTCTCCGGCTACTGTCGTATATGCGTGTCCAATATGAAGCTTCCCACTCGGATAATAAATCGGTGTCGTTAAATAAAACGTGTTCTTTTCTTCTGGCATGTTTATGTCCTCCTTTAAAAATGTGTAAAGGTCCTTCCAATATAAAAAAGCTCCCGTCCGCCAAAGGGACGAAAGCTGCGCTCACGTGGTACCACCCAAATTTCCGCTATTTTTACAAATAACGGCTTATTTCCAGGCACACCCGGCCCCGGAAGTTCAGCGTTAACGCCGCCGACGGCCCGTCTTTACTGTTTCAGCTCACACGGACGTCCTCCCGGACCATTTTCTCCATTTATGCCGCACCGGTTTCCAGCCTTCCCGGTTCTCTGTGCCGACCTCCATAGATACTTATCCATTCTTCAGACCATATATTTTCTACAATAATATACTATGTGTTTTTTCCCTTTTCGTCAAAAATATTTTTATTCGACAATTCGACAAAAATGTTTTCAACACAGTAAATATTTCCTTATTATGAAAAATTTCTTTCTTATTCCTGAATTATAGTTTTTTATTTCAAAAATAAGTATAAAAATGATAAATAATATTGAATTATTTAAATAAATCACTTTGAAATTTTTGTTAAATTTCACAGAAATCATGATTCAAATTCGTTGACGGTATTAGAAAACATTGGTATTGTTAGCATACAGATAGAAAATGTCGAATTTTGACGAATAAAGCTAAAATTAAGGAGGACCTACCAATGAAATCAACAGGTATCGTACGTAAGGTTGACGAATTAGGGCGTGTAGTTATTCCGATTGAACTCCGCCGCACACTTGAAATCCAAGAGAAAGACGCTCTTGAAATTTATGTGGACCATGACCGCATTGTATTAAAAAAATACAAACCAAACATGACCTGCCAGGTAACCGGAGAAGTGTCTGATGACAACCTTTCCCTTGCCGACGGTAAAATCATTCTTTCTCCTGAAGGAGCTGAGTCCATTATTAAGGATCTTCAGGAATACGTGCAAAATCATAAATCGAACGCTTAAGTTCATAAGAAGTCTTTCCTTTCGGGGAAAGATTTTTTTTAGGGTTTATTTAACCCATGGTATGCCGCATATACTTCCTGCTTTTTAACATTTCGACGCTGGGCTGTTTTTTTAATAGCTTCTTTGCTTGAAGCCCCCTCTTCCACATACTTCCGAACTTCCTCCTCCATCGGCACATCTTCTTCAGGTTCATGCAAATCAGGCTTTTCTACAATTAATACACATTCCCCTTTGACCTCTCTGTTTTCAAATGCGGCCGCCGCTTCAAGCAGGCTTCCACGGACAAACTCTTCGTGTTTCTTCGTTAATTCCCTTGCCACGACAGCGGGCCCATCTCCCCATTCTTCATGGAGAAAACGAATTGTACCGAGCAGGCGGTACGGCGATTCATACAAAATAACCGGCACACCGGATGGGAGACGGTGCAGAACTGAACGTATATCCTTTTTCTTTCGCGGCAGGAAGCCATGAAAATAAAAGCCTCCTCCAAGTCCGGAAGCGGTTAAAGCTGGCAGAAGAGCATTTGCGCCAGGAAGAGGCACCACCGGCAGCTCTTTTTTTATACATTCCTGCACAAGCTCATTCCCGGGATCGGACACAAGCGGAGTGCCCGCATCACTTACCATCGCTACCTGTTTTCCTTCCGTGAGCCATTGCAGAATTTTTTCCTGCTTCTGGCGTTTGTTATGTTCATGGTAGCTTTCTAAATAGGTTTCTATCTGATAGTGCTGGGTAAGCTTTTTCGTTTGCCTGGTATCTTCAGCCAGAATATAGTCCGCTTCCTGAAGTATACGGACAGCACGAAAAGTAATATCCTCCAGGTTCCCAATTGGCGTTGGCACTAAATAGAGCATGCCCGTTCTCTCAGAAGCTTGAAAGCTGAACTGCTGGGTCATCGTGCGCCTCCTTTATTAATCGTTGTTTTTGACTTCGCGGAAGCTTCTTAAGGCGGTACTCTTCCTGCATCGCTTCTGTTTTTGTCGTAAACCGCCGAAGGTAAACGAGCTGCACCGGCCCCCTGCCCTTTGTATACTTTGCCCCCCGGCCTGCATTGTGCGCCTCCAGACGTTTTCGCAAATTGTTCGTATAGCCTGTATACAGACTCCCATCCCGACATTGAAGCATATAGACAACGTGCTTATTTTGTTCCATAGTACGATTGAAACTCCTCTGTATATTCGCCGGAAGTATTATACACAATAATCGGCGGCAGGCATTCCAAACCAGGCTTCCCTGCTTTTATTCCTTCGACCAGCGCAATGTTTGCCGCTCGCTCTGCCTTTGGATGAATAAGCTGCATCCGCTTCGGCTCGAGACGATATTTCCGGTAATAATCAAACAGTTCCGCAATCCTCTCCGGACGGAGAACCATAGCCACCTTGCCTTTCTGCTTGGCTAAAAAAGCAGCCGCCTGAACGAATTCTTCCAGACTTCCATGCTCTTCATGGCGGGCATTTGCCATTTTTGCCTGTTTATTTTTCAGCGCTTCCTGACGAGTATCGAAATAAGGAGGATTACATGTTACCAGTGACCACTGATCTCCATGATAATTGGCACGGGCTTCCCGCACGTCCGCCTGCTCGACAGTAACCTGCCCGCCTGCCCCGTTCATGGCCATCGTTCGTCTCGCCATATCACAAAGTACGGACTGCCTCTCTACCCCTGTAATAGGGACGCGGCTGCGCTCTGTCAATAAAAGAGGAATAATCCCATTTCCAGTGCCAAGATCGATAATCTTTCCAACAGTTTTCGGTGCAGAGCAAAAATACGCAAGTAGCACCGAATCAATGGAGAACGCAAAAGCATTGTCCTGCTGGATAATAGGCTTTTTGGAGGGAGTGTGATCGATTCTTTCTCCCTTTTGTAATGTTTCTTTCACTGCCTCCGCCCCCTGATTTTATACTTATTCCCAGGACCCACCTCATATGTCTACCTTCTGCTGATTTGCTTGCTGAAACGCCGCATAGCGCCCCTGTTTTTGAAGAAGTTCACTGTGTGTGCCCTGTTCTGCAATTTCTCCATTATCCATTACATAAATAGTGTCTGCTTTTTCGATAGTGTTTAAGCGGTGGGCCACTACGAAGGATGTACGCCCCTCCATTAAGCGTCCCAGCGCTTCTTGTATTCTCATTTCTGTTACTGTGTCCACACTTGACGTTGCTTCATCGAGAATTAAAATTTTCGGATCGGACAGCACTGCCTTGGCAATGGAAAGCAGCTGCCGCTGGCCATGACTGAACCCGCTGCCTTCTTTTCCAAGCATCGTCTGGTAGCCTTCCGGAAGCCGCTCAATAAACGCATGGGCGTTGGCAGCTTTCGACGCTTCTATGACTTGTTCATCTGAAGCCTCCAAATTACCGTAGCGTATATTCTCCATTACAGTTTTTTCAAACAGAAAATCATCCTGCAGCACCACGCTCATCTGCTCCCGCAGGCGTTTGATATTCCACTCGGAAAGAGGAGTCCCATCCACGTAGACCTCGCCGGCTTCTGCCGTATAAAAACCAATAATTAAATTCATGACGGTCGTTTTCCCCGAACCGGTAGGACCTATAAACGCAGCCGTTTCTCCGGCATTTACGTGAAAATCAACGCCATGAAGCACTTGTTCATTTTCATAGCCAAATGAAACGTCCTGAAACTTCACTTCTCCAGAAACAGTTTTTGCTGTTCCTTCTTTTATCCGGTGATCCTCCCCTTTTTCGTCCAAAAACGAAAAAATCCTCTCGGCTCCGGCAAGCGCTGCAAAAAGGGCATTAAATTGGTTGGCTAAATCGTTCAGCGGACGGGTGAACTGACGGGAATACTCCACAAAAATAACGATTGTACCGATAGTAACTGTCCCGATACCGTAATACGCCAAAATGCCTCCTGCGCCTGCGGTGACCGCAAAGTTGATATTGTTTAAAAAGTTCATCCACTTCGGAATAAACCCGGAATATGTCTGAGCCCAGAAACCTGCATGGCGAAGGCTTTCACTTTCCTGCTCAAACTCCTGCATCACGCGCGGTTCTTTAGAAAACACCTTTACGATCGACTGGCCGGAAATGGTTTCTTCAGCATATCCGTTTACTGCTCCCACTGCCTGTTGCTGTTTCTGAAACAACAGCCTGGTCCGTTTCGTAATCCAGCGAAGGCCAACAAACATGATCGGTAAAAACAGGAGCGTAAAAAAGGTAAGTAAAGGACTGATCACCAGCATAATAATGAGAATCCCTGTAAACGTCAGCAGGCTGGTCATGATCTGTACTACTGAAGTGTTTAACGTTGTCGATATATTATCCATATCATTGGTCATTCTGCTCATGATATTTCCGTGCTTTCGTTTATCAAAAAACGAAATCGGAAGTGTCTGCAAGTGGGAAAACAGGTGGTAACGCAGCTTAAAAACCGCCTGTTGGGCGAGAGAGATCATCACATAGGTCTGGACGGTGCTCATGACTCCCCAGCCAATATACACGGCAAATAATAGTAATAAAACCGTTCCAAATCCGTCGAGCTGCTGCGGGACTAAATAATGATCAACAATGTGGCCAAGGAGCAGCGGGCCGGAAAGCATAAAGGCAGCAGTAAAAATTACACAGATAAAAACAGCGGTAAGCCGCCATTTCTGAATGGCCAGATAAGACCAAAGCCGGGCTGTCGTCTGTTTCCAGTTCTGTACCCTGTCGGTCCCGGGATGGCTGTCTTTCTTAGAAGGATCAATGTCCGGGTGTTTATACCGAAACGGTGAAGTGAGCCAGTGCTTTTTCATGTCGCCGCCTCCTTCCCGTACTGTGATTGATACAGCTGCCTGTAGAATGCAGACTCTCCATATAGTTCTTCATGGGTGCCAAAACCAATGACTTCCCCGTGCTCGAGAAGCAGCATTTTATCTGCTTTCAGCGCTGTGGAAAGCTTTTGGGTCACTAAAATGGAAGTACAAGAATACGCTTCAAGCGCGCCCAGAAATTCTGCTTCCGTTTCCGCATCCAGCGCACTCGTGCTGTCATCCAGAAGCAGGAGGCCAGGGTTGCGAAGCAACGCCCGGGCAATTGTCACCCGCTGTTTCTGGCCACCGGATAGATTCACCCCGTTCTGTCCGATCAATGTCTCCTCCTGCTCCGGCAGCGCACGCACCGTTTCCCCGAGCTGGGCCGTTTCCAGTGCTTTGTTTATTTCCTCAGTTTCCGCTCCCTCCAGTCCCCATTCTACATTCTCCCGGATCGTTCCTGAAAACAATTTTGCCTCCTGGGGCACATAGCCAATCTGGTTTCTTAAAGAAGTAATATTAAGCTCCCGGGCATCCGAATCATCGATGAGAAGCTGGCCGCTGGCCGGCTCATACAAACGAAGCATCAGTTGAAACAAAGAAGACTTGCCGGCTCCTGTCGCCCCAAGAACTGCCATTTGTTCCCCGCGTTTCACGTGAAACGTCACATTATTTAAAGCCGGAACCCGGCTCTCATTATAAGCAAAAGTTACATTCTCAAACTGAACATCTATGCTTCCTTCATCCTTCACGTTATACTGCCCCGAATTTTCTTTTTCGGTTCCTTCAAGTACTTCTTCAATCCGGGAAGCAGAAGTTCTTGCCCGGGCCAGCAACGTGATTAGCATACCTACAACACCAAGAGCCCCGGTCATTCGCGTGGCGTAATTAACTACCGCCACCACTTCGCCTACCTGAGCTTCATTGTTTTGCACAGCAGCTCCTCCAATCCAGAGCATGAGCACAATTGCAGCATTCATTAAAAACAACAGAATTGGCGAGGTAAGAGCGGTATAGCGAAATGCTTTGAGAGCGCTCGCCTGAAGGGCTTCATTCTCCATAAAAAAGCGTTTAATTTCATGCTGTTCCCGGCCAAATACCCGAACGAGCCTCAAACCACCAAGGTTTTCTTTCATTACCCTGTTTACTGCATCAATACGCTGCTGCAAACTGCCGAAATAAGTCATTCCTTTTCTCATCAGCCATGCGAGTATGAGCAATAAAAAAGGAATAAAAACCACCAGAATGAGAGCCATACGGGCGTTTACCACAAAAGCCATGATAGTCGCGCCAACCAACAGAAGCGGTGAACGAAGCATAAACCGCAACAGCATTACAATCATGTTTTGGACCTGGGTAATATCGTTGGTCAGCCTGGTAAGTAAAGAGGACTGCGGGAAGCCCTGCAGCTTTTCCAGACTTGACTCCTGGAGACGTTTATACATTTCATTGCGCAGATCAAAGCCGGTACTGTGCCCGACATGGTCAGCGAAAAAACAGTTCAGTACCCCAACACCAAAGCTGAGCAGGGCTAGGCCTGCCATCGAAAGTCCAAGGCTCACAACCAGGCCAAGGTCATTGTTTGCGAGACCTTCATCTATCAGTCGCGCAAGCAGAAGCGGCTGAAACAATTCAACCGACAATTCAATCAAAAGCAGAAAAAAAGACAACACCGCTGCTGCTTTATAAGGACGAACGTAACGTAAAATAGTTTTCATCAAAAGACTCCTTGCACATTTCTGCCCGCGTAATGAATTATTTATATTTTAGCACATGCCTATGATTAATTTCTTCTCTGTACGGCACAAAAACCGGCCTTCTCCTAAGAAAAGGCCGGCTGGCAGCTACACGATGTCGAGTGGTTGTTTTGTCTGCGGCTTTGGAAAAGCGCGGTCCAGCATTTCCAGTTCTTCATTTGCCAGCGTCACACTTGCCGCCCCGGCATTCTCCCGCACATGTGCCGGATTGGACGTCTTCGGAATGCTTAACACCATACCGGATTGAATGGTCCAGGCGAGGGCAATCTGAAGCGGCGTCATACTCCGGCGTTCAGCGATTTCTTGTAAGGTACGGCTTTCCCCAAGCGTTCGCCCTCCTCCCTGATCGAGCGGGCAATAGGCAATTACCGGCATCTGCTGCTCCTTCATCCACGGCATCAGATCAAACTCAATGCCCCTTGAAGCCAGATGGTACAGTACTTGATCGCAGACGGCGTTGTTTCCGTGCTCGAGCGATAGCAGTTCTTTCATATCCCTTACGTCCAGGTTAGAAACACCCCAACGCTTAATTTTTCCGTCTGCCTTTAATTTTTCCATATCCCGTACGGTCTCTTTGAGAGGGATACTCCCGCGCCAGTGAAGTAAATACAAGTCCAGCTGATCTACACCGAGACGACTGAGAGATCCTTCACAGGCTTCTTCAAGTTTTTTGCCGCCGGCATTATTCGGGAGAACTTTAGAAACGAGGAAAGCTTCCTCCCTCCTGCCTTTCACCGCCTCTCCGACAAGCTCTTCTGCTTTACCGCCGCCATACATTTCCGCTGTATCGATGACCGTCATTCCGCAATCAAGACCTGTACGAAGAGCCTCTATTTCCTGCTGCCTTAAACCGGAATCATCACCCATATGCCAAGTGCCCTGGCCAAGTGATGGTAGTACAGTGCCGTCCCGGAGAGTTACCGTACACGCCTGTACATATTCTTTAATAGTATTCGAGGTGCTGCTCATGGGTCATCCATCCTTTCACTCTGTTTTTTGTACCACCGGGAGCTTCTTTAAAAGCAAGTCAAACTTTTTACCTGTGCAGCTGTTTTTTCATTATTATCGTTTTTAACGGCGTTTCCATAAACAATTCTGTGAAGCGTTCCGTTTCCAGAAAGCCCTGCTTCTGGTAAAAAGCTTCGGCGCCGGCATTGCCCTCCTCCACATAAACCGTCATTAACTTTTTTTCGACAGAAACATATTCCCTCCCAACATCAAACAGCTTCTGGCCCCACCCAGCCCGTTGATGCTCCGGCAGTACGTAAAGAGCTGCAAGCTCTGCCTCCTCCTGCTGCACCACATTGATATAGCCGATCAGCCTGCTCCCGGTAACAGCCGCTAAAAAAATGGATTCCCTGCGTTTAACGTCAAACATTTTTTTAGAATATGCAGTTTCCATAAACGCCTGCCTTGTCGAGGCCGGGATTAAATTTTCATATGTGTGCTCCCACGTTATTTCAGCTACCCGGCGCACCGCTTCATAATCTTCATCTTCTACTAGCCTGATCACTTTATGTCCTCCTATTTAAGAAACGTCTTCCTGAACGTCCTGAAGATATAAACGAAACCGCTTGTCTTTACAGACAGGCGGTTTCAGATAGCTTATGCTTTATTTTTGGTTCAAAAAGGAAAGACAGAATAAACAGTCTCCATCCGTACGCAGACTCCCATAATGCATATTACAAATGTGGAAGCCTTCATGGTACAGGCGGGCAAGGTTGTCATACCCTTCTCCCATACTGCTTGCCTGAATGCGGCTCGGGCCTGGCTGAGAGGTACCCCCGGCTAATTCCTTTTCCTGCACCTCTTCGCCGCTGTCCTCCACGCGCTGGCGCAGATGCTGATTTTCGAGTACGAGTGCCTGATTTTCTTCAATCAGCATCGCCAGCTGTTCTTTGAGCTCCCCCAATTCATCATGGAGTCTTCCGATCCGCTCTTCCATATGAATCACCTGGGAAAAGATTTCTTTTTTATCCACTCGCACCCCCCCTTTTCCGTCCGTATGGCTGTTATCCTGCGATGAAGCCTTCATCCAGCAGTTCGTCCAGCGAAAATTCCAACACTCTCTCTTCTTCTGCATAATTTACCTGGACGAGGCGTTCTAAAATATTGATGCCGGCTACTTTTCCTTTGCCTTCCGGAGTGTTGATATGTTCTCCTACGTCGGGCATTTCACGCTTAGCTGTTTCATAATGATCATTTTCATATTTCAAACAGCACATAAGCCTTCCGCACAGACCGGAAATCTTTGCCGGATTTAAGGAAAGATTCTGATCTTTTGCCATCTTAATGGAAACCGGTTCAAAATCTCCAAGGAACGTCGAACAGCACAGCATTCTTCCGCAAGGGCCTATGCCACCGAGCATTTTGGCCTCATCCCGAACACCGATCTGCCGGAGTTCAATTCTTGTACGAAACTGAGAAGCTAAATCCTTCACCAGCTGGCGGAAATCCACCCGCCCTTCAGCCGTGAAGTAAAACAAAATTTTATTTCGGTCAAAAGTATACTCCACGTTTACCAGATTCATATCCAGCTGGTGTGTGGCAATTTTATCGCAGCCAAGATCATATGCTTCTTGCTCCAACTGTTTATTTTCTTTAACAGCAGCATGATCATCTTCGTTGGCAAGCCTCATGACTTTTTTTAACGGCAGCACGACGTCGTCGCCGCTGACCTGTTTATTTTCAAGCACTACTTTTCCGTACTCAATTCCTCTCGCCGTTTCTACTATGACCCAGCTTTCTACCTGTGCGTCATGACCATTTGGGGAAAAGTAATAAATCTTTCCCGCCTTTTTAAACCGAACGCCTACTACATCATGCAATGTCATGATCCCTCCTGTAACTGGATCAGCAGATGTTCCATTAGAAGCTGCGCATTCGCATTGGCCCGGAGCCGGCGCTTTGCTTCTAAAATTGCCTGCAGTCGGGCAACGACCTCCATTTCTGAAAAACGAAGGGCTACTCGTTCCAACGTCGCTTTTTGATCGAAGTATGTGATGTCATCCGAACCGTATGTGATCGACAGGAGGTCGCGATACCAAAAAAGCAGCATATCTAAGCCGATGTCCAGTTCTTCTCTATCTGAAAAATGTCCAAGCCATTTATCCTGTAGTGTCAATAATGCACTGTGAAGGCGCTGATGCACCTCTTCCGTTAATTGTATCACTAGATTTCGGCCCTGTACAATCCACTCAGCCTGTGCCGCCTCGTTTTCACGCTCTGGCACATGAGGAAGCTTTGCAAGCAGGCCGGCTGCAATTTCCCCTGTGCCCTCCCTTTCCTGAAACAGACGGCGCCGCCGTTCAATGGATGGGGGAGAGAACGAAATCTTTTGGGCACGGGACTGGATAGTGTCCAAAAGGAAATGCGCATTCTCTGTTAATAAAATTGCCAGTGTCGGGCTTTCCGGTTCTTCGAGAAACTTCAGCAGGCTGTTGGCCGCACTTGCCGTCATCCGGTCCGCGTCTTCGATAATATAAATTTTTAACCGGGCTTCCATTCCTTTGTAAGTGAATTCTTTTTGAAGCATCTCCACTTGTGCTTTTTTAATCGAAGCACCTTCCGGCTGTAAAAACATTACTTCCGAATGATTCCCGTGCGTGATCCTGCGGCATTCCCGGCATTCTCCGCACGGCGCAGGGACGTCTTTTCCCACGCAAAAAAAGCGCTGTGCCATTAAAAGCGCTGTTTCGCGCTTGCCGGCACCCGCTTTTCCTTCAAATATATAAGCATGGGCCACGCGGTCTTTGTTCATGCTTCTTTCCAACAGCGACATTACTGTAGGCTGTTCTTCCTGCATGGCTTCCCAACTCATATTGATCTCTCCGTCTTTAATATTTTTCAAACTCTTCTACGTTTAATTGAAACACAGTCGCTCCGCCAACCTGCACTTCGACAGGATACGGTACATAGGAATCTGCATTTCCGCCCATAGGTGAAACAGGAGCGACGAGCTGTTCCCGGGTTTTGCAGTTTTCCTGGATGACTTTTTTTACTTCATCCACCTGCTCATCTTCCACGCCGATTAAAAACGTAGTGCTCCCGGCTTTCAAAAAACCACCAGTACTCGCGAGCTTGGTTGCCTGGAAATTTGCTTCTACGAGCGCATTAGACAACCGGTTACTATCTTTATCCTGCACCACAGCTACTAACAGCTTCATGCTCCGTACCTCCTATTTCGTCCAATTCCACAATATTTATTACTTTTATTTTACTGTATATACAGGAAAAAGTGAAGCATGCCAGCAAAACAGCCGTTTTTTTACACACGGGATCGATCCCTTAAGCCTACGACTTTTTTATCAATATACAGGAACAAATACACCAGAATTGAAGCCAGATATAAAATATGGAATACTTCAAGTAACAGTTTCCTACTTATGACATTGCTGATCTATTAGATTAACGAAGAAAGGAAGTTAGACTCATGCGCTTTCCCCGCTGGCTGATCCGGGCCGTCCTTATTACTGCCGTCTTATTAATAGGTTCAACAGCTATCGGTTATTCCAAGGCCGAAGACCCTTACCGGTCCTTTAATGGAATGGGAAGCAGTGTCTCTGTTGCTCCTTCTGATGATAAATTAGCTTTTACTTACATTAAGGACGGACAGGAAAAAATTTACACTTCCACCACTGGCGGTAAAAACCCCGAACCGGTTACTGACCTTGATCAGCCGCAGTTTTCGCCCTCTTTTCATCCGCATTCGCCGGACGATATTCTGTTCTTATCCGAACAGAAAAACTCGGTTCGCTCTCTTTATACAGCAGAGACACCAAGCAGCCAGGTTGAACGATTAACCGGCAGTGAACTTCATGTGCGTGATGCTGCCTATTCCCCGGATGGCACGCTCATTTACTTCTTAGGCATGCCAGCGGAGGCATGGAAATCGGCAGGCCGAAACACGGAGGAAGGATTTAATATTTACTCCATGCCCGCGGACGGGGGAGCTTATAAAAAAATTACCAGTGAAAGCAAGTATTTGATGGGGAATATTTCTCCTGACGCTACGGGAAACATGCTTTTATACACATACACCGAAGGCCCTGAAGATGAAATACACGTAGGGATGAAAACCCTGAATAACAAAGTATACGAAGAACATATTGAATTTGCGAATAACCTCCCCGGAGGACTGTACAACCCGACAGCTTCGCCGTCAGAAAGCCTCTATGCCTACACAACCAATGTCGCTTCGAGTCAGGAGCCAAGCTACCAGTACGATTTATTTTTGTATGATCTTGAAGAGATGCAGGCTAAACGATTGACCAATCATGAAAGTAACATTGAATCTCCTTCTTTCTTTCATCACTCGAAGGATATTGCCTACATGCACCAGAAAAACTGGCCGGAGGAACCGGCGGAGTTTGAACTGCGTATCGTAAATAGCGAAACCGGGGCTGATGAAGTGGTGCCCGTCAATATGAATCAAGCCGGTGATTCGCTTCTTGCAGCAGGGCTTGGGGCAGCCCAGAAAGCCGTTAATGTATATGTGATTGGTTTTTTCTATACCCTGTTTGGCAGCTGGTTCATTATTGCTGCGCATAAAAAATACCGCCCGCTTCTAGTCGGGGCGGCAAGCACCGTAGCTGTCCTGGGAGTGTGGGTCTTCTGCCGTATCGGGGAAGCCTCTTACCCGTGGCTTGCTGCTGTCTGTTCAGGGCTGATAGTGCCGCTTTTAATCTGCACCGGCATCTTATTTCTATTCGGGTTAATCCAGTCGTATCGTCTGAATATCCGTGAATATAAAGCTTCCTCCCAGTAAAAAAGCAGCCAGGAGAAATATCTCCGGCTGCTTTTATCTATGCCTGCTTACGGTTTTTCCATTTCGCATACAGGTCGACCACCGTGTCGCCAATATCGCGTATTTGGGCCACCTGTTCATTTTCTTTCGTACGCTTTTGATTTTCGTGAAGTGTTTCTGTAGCTACTGCACGCGTCGCTATATGATATTTACCTACAGCTTCTTTGGACTCCTTCAGCGTATTTGTAAATTCCTGGATCGTTTCCATATCCCGATTGACGGAATCATTAATAACCTCCAGGCGCTGGGTCAGTGTCTCTGACTCATTAATTAAACCATCTGTTTTCTTTTGAATGCGCTCCATTGTTTCATTGATGGTTTTCATCTGGGAAGATGCTGCTTTAACAGCCTGCACTACACCGATAACTAACCAGACAAGTGCCAAAACAATAATAGCGATACTTACATATAAAATAGCAATCATCTGTCCGGCTCCTTTCTTGCGATATTTTCCTAATACCTTTTCCCGTTTTTATTTTATAGTATGTACTGAATTTATATTCGTCCTTAATTTTTTGCATTTAAGTAATTCTGGACTTTTTCCCTGCAGTCCTGGAACACTTTTTCCAACGGTTGCTCGGCGTCAATTCTTTTAATGCGTGACGGGTATTTTTCTGCTAGCGTCATATACGCTTCATGTACTTTTGAGTGAAACCGGGCGGCTTCATTGTCCAGGCGATTCCATTCCCTTTCTTCAGCCCGCTGGATTCTTGCTATCCCTTCCTCAGGATCCACGTCCAGCATCAGCGTGAGATCCGGCATGCATCCTTCAATAGCAAACTCATTGACAGCTGCCACTGCATCCATGCCGAGGCCTCTTGCGGCCCCCTGGTAGGCGAGGCTGCTATCGACGAAACGGTCACAGAGTACTACAGCACCTTCGGCAAGAGCCGGAAAAACCCGTTCCACCAGGTGCTGGCGTCTTGCAGCAGCGTATAAAAGTGCTTCAGTACGTGCATCCATTTCTGAATATTCCGGCTCAAGCACCAGGCTCCGAATTTTTTCAGCAATCGGAATGCCCCCGGGCTCTCTTGTTTTTACCACTTTGAACCCGTTTTCCTGAAGCCATTTTTCAAGAGCTGTAATAACCGTCGTTTTTCCGGAGCCTTCCCCCCCTTCTAATGTAATAAAGTTTCCTTTGCTGGTATCCTGCATATAACTCTATCCTTTCTTCGTCATTTTCACTTTTACAAAAAAACGATTTTCTTCTTTCCTGCCACCCTGCAGGCGTCCTCCGCCCTCCAAACGATTACGGACATATCGGATTCTCTCCGCCTTCAAGCTTTCACCCTCAAGCCAAAGAGGAATGCCCGGAGGATAGGGGATCAGCGGCGCTGCGGCGATTCTTCCCTCTGCGTTTTCAAGCCTCACCCACTCTTCTTCACCTCGCTTTTCTTCCCGTACTCCTTCGGAAAACCGCGGAAATAATGCAAGCATAGAAGAAGCCTGGTTCCGATGTTCCGGCCGGCGTTCAAGTCCTTCCCACACCCTTTTAACAGCCTGCCAGGGGAAATTAATGTCAGCGTTGGTTAAAGGGAGTGTCCAGAGCACATAACTGCTTCCGGCCAGCTCGGAATAGATATGCTCTTGCTCGAGAGCCTGCTGCACTTCCCATCCCGTGTATCCTGGAGGCACTGGTATCACCCATTTTAGTGGGTCAGCGGCTACAGCATCCGGCGGCTGTATCAGTCTGCGGCCAATGGCTGCTTCGAGCTGCTGCTTTTGAAACGAAAGCTGTTCAGCGTTCCAGCCCTGATGCTGTATCGTATGTACGTAATGACGGGCAGCGTCGAGGGAAGCAAGCAGCAGGTAAGAGGGGCTGCTCGATTGCAGTACTCGCAAATAATGCGATAAACGTTCGCGGGAGACGCGGGCGC
This sequence comes from Marinococcus halophilus, assembly GCF_002265875.1. Lineage (GTDB taxonomy): Bacteria > Bacillota > Bacilli > Bacillales > Marinococcaceae > Marinococcus > Marinococcus halophilus. The sequence goes on along the minus strand of NZ_NPFA01000016.1, from coordinate 7,386 downwards.
CGGAGACATGCAGATACGCGCTCATGGTAAGAGCCGGAAGCATTTTATGCGCGGACTGGACGACCACATCTGCCCCCTGGGCAAGAGCTCCCTTTGGGAACAGCGGACTTGCTGCAAAGTGGGCTCCGTGGGCTTCGTCCACCAGCAGCACCCCCTCCTTCTGGTGCACAAACTCTGCAAGGGAGGCAATATCACTGCTCCATCCCTCATACGAGGGGGAGGTGATAATCAGCCCTTTTAGCTCCGGGTAACGATCCCATGCCTCCACTAATATTTCCCGGGAAATACCGATGGGCATCTGGGTGCGTTCGTCTATTTCCGGGCGCGCAAATACTGCTCGCACACCGGCAAGCTTTAATGCGTTCATTACTGATTTATGCGCGTCACGCTGCACGAGCACCTGCTCTCCCGGGGAAAAAGCGGCCAGCACCATCGCAAGATTTCCCGTTGTAGACCCGTTAATTAAAAACCAGGTTTTTTCGGCTCCGAACACTTCCGCCGCCAGGCCCTCGGCTTCTGCAATCCCCTCTTCAGGCTCGTGCAGATCATCGAGTCCGGTGATTTCTGTAAGGTCGTAAGGAAGTATTCTTTCCCATTCCCGCAATGATACTGGGAAAACAGCGCCGTTTTTATGCCCCGGTACATGAAAGGACGCCGGTTGGCCCTTAATATGCTGCTGTACCATGCGTACAATAGGCTGATCCTGTTGGGAAGTCATGTTATTTACGCCCCCTTTTCATCTACCTTTTTATCTTAACATGAAAATTTGCCTGTTCTTTCTCTTTTTTTACTCGTGCTATACTATTCAGTGATTGAGATATAAAAGGAGAAATGCCCGATGAAAAGCATTGCTGTATTTTGCGGCTCCCGCCTCGGACGCGACCCTGTGTATAAAGACTCGGCAGAAGCTCTTGGCCGGGAGATAGCCTCCTCCGGCTGTGTACTGGTCTACGGTGGCTCCGATGCCGGAACCATGGGCCGGTTGGCGGATGCCGCCCTTGAAGCAGGCGGTGAAGTTATTGGAGTCATACCCGATAAACTTATCGAGCGCGAAATTGCCCATCCGTCTTTAAGCAAACTTTATACGGTATCTACGATGCATGAGCGAAAAGCCAGGATGGCAGAGCTCGCCGATGGTTTCATTGCACTTCCAGGCGGCCCCGGTACTCTCGAAGAGTTTTTTGAAATGTTTACATGGGCCCAAATAGGTTTGCATCATAAACCGTGCGCCCTTTTAAATATTCACCATTATTACGATCATCTGCTTCAGTTTTTCAATCATATGGAACAAGAGCAGTTCCTCCCCGCTGACCACCGCGATAAAGTTATCGTTTCCTCCTCTCCGAAGGAACTTCTTCAACAGCTTTGCGAAAGCGCCGGGGCTGAAAAGAAATCCTACGAGTAGCAGGCGCACGGCCGGGCCTGCGCTTTCATTTTTTCCATTAGCACTTCACTCGGCTAAACGCTTTGCGGAGCTTCATTTTTTTCGTTATGATAATAATAATTAAACAAATTATGCGGAGGAACCTATGCGAAAAAAAGTGTTTATACATATCGGTTTTCATAAAACAGCAACTACATTTCTACAGCAGAATGTATATCCTAAACTAAAGCAGGAAATCAAATACATACGGAAAAAACGAATTAATCAGGAACTGTATGATTTACGGCTGAAACGGCTGAACGATGAAAACATTCATACGATCCGCACGAACATTGAAGCGTTTATGGAGCCGGACAAGCCGGTGCTTATCTCCTATGAGGGCCTTTCGGGCAGCCCGTTTTCCCAAAAGAAATCAAAAAATAATCTAAAGGTGCTTGAAGACCTCCGCCGCACGTTTCCAGCAGATACATATGACACCCATATTATCGTCGGCGTCCGGGATCAGATTGACCTGTTAACTTCCCTTTATGTACAATATCTTCATCAGGGTGGGTACAAAAGTGCCAAAACCTTATTTAAAGATTGGGAAGACCACGGCATTCTGGATCATTACCATTATTACCACTATCTTCAGAAGGTTGAAGAGATTTTCGGCCCGGAGAATTATTATCTCCTCCAGTACGAAAATTTCCGCAATGATGAATACGGTCAGATTTTGCAGCTGCTTCAGTATATGGGCATCGACCGCGTGCCAAAATACAACCGCTCCAAACTGAACCGGAGCTATGGCGTCATGCAGGCGGTAATCGCCCGCAAACTGAACTATTTCGTTAAAACGCCGCTGAACCCAAAAGGAAAAATTCCCATCGCCGATATCCCAAAGATCGGCATTGTGTCTCCACGTCGGCTGCTTCAAAATAACGCCAGCTTTGCTCTTCATTATAAACGCTACACCCTTCCGGTAAATCTTCAAAAAGTGCTGCAGCTGAAGTATCAGGAGGATAATGAAAAACTTGCAGAAGCTTATCATATTAAGGACTATTCTAAAAGCTAACCGAAGAGCTGCGGCTCTTCGGTTAGCTTTTCAATCAATGCCAGCGTATAACGGCTCCTGCTTCCGGGCTCGTACAGGTTCACCGTATCCGTAGAATACTGCAGAATTTCAGCCTGGAATGGTTCTGATTCCCCAACCTGCACGTTAAAATCGTTTTCGTAGAGCAGTACCGTTACATCATGGTATTCCTCATGGGTGACCAGAAACGTAAATTCAACAAGTTGTTTTCCTTCTTCCGTACGATCGTATCTCCGCAACGTTTCCTCCTGAAACGCCCGGCTGTCTATATAAATCATTCTTTTTCCTCCTTTCATTCTCCACTTTATTTTGATCCATCAATCCCCTATGCACAATAAATATGCCCCTTCTGCTTTCCCGGCAGTTTAAGCCCGCCCTCCTGGTGGTACGGTAAGGAAAGGATGTATATAATATATCACCAAGCTGCAAAGAGAGGGGTATAAACATATGAACACTATCAAATCTTATATTAAAGAACTGATGGGCGAATTTAAAAAGGACGATCTCCCTTTACTTGCTGCTGCCCAGTCCTACTATTACCTGCTTTCCATTTTTCCAATGATGATTTTAATACTCACTATCCTCCCCTTCCTTAATATTGATTCCCAGGCCGTAGTCACGCTTGTACAGAATACTGCGCCAAGCGGTATGACATCTATTCTCGAGGAAAATATTCTGAGTATCGTGGAAACACCGCGGGGCGGGCTTTTCACTGTTGGTCTGATCGGCGCTTTATGGTCAGCATCAAACGGTATTAACGCCTTTATTAATGCCTCCAACACAGCTTATGATGTCGAAGAAACACGTTCCTTCTTTAAAGTCCGCGGCCTTTCCATTGCCCTGACGCTCGGCATGATTATTGCGCTTGCTGCCGCTCTTATTCTTCCCATATTCGGCAATCTGATTATTAATTTTATTAATGCCACTGTCAGCCTTCCACCACAGACGGCGCTGCTGTTTCAAATTCTGCGGTGGGTCGTAGCTTTGACCGTGATGTCAGCTGTGCTTCTCGTATTATATCGTTTTGCTCCTAACAAAACGTTAAAATGGAAAGAAATTCTCCCCGGTGCTATTACTTCTGCCGTGCTTTGGCAGCTAATATCTCTCACTTTTTCCTTTTATGTCAGCAACTTCGGCAACTACTCTGCCACTTACGGAAGCCTTGGCGGTATTATTATTCTGATGCTTTGGTTTTTCCTGACCGGGTTGATTTTAATGATCGGTGCTGAACTGAACGTTATTTACCACCGCCGGCGAGGAAACTCCTCCTCTTCTTCCGAGTCCCCGGAACAAACGTAACCCCGGGAGTTGCCGTTTCTTTCTAAAAGCTTAATATGCTTTACCTTTACTGTAAAAAACAACAAGAGGAAGGCTCCTGCTGCCAGGAAGCCTTCCTCTTTTGCTTTATTTAGCTGATGCCTGATGAGTGCTGCTTTCCTGTAAAAACTGCATTCCCACCCATGTTTTGCGGCCACGCTGCTGGATCCACTGGGTACGCGCATAGTTATCCGGAAAATGGTCTTCGCTTCCCGAAATATAGACAATATCCCCTGGCTGAATACTTTTAATGTTTTTCACCTGTACCCGGCAGCCGCTCATACTGTAATCCTTAACTACTGCTTCATGAATAACGTTGTTTACTTTTACAGTGGCAGACATATTCACCTGCTCCCGGACAGCCATTCGTTTTGCCTGAGCCGGCTGTTTTTCCGTGCCCCTGAAAAATTTCAGGAAGGCTCTGCCGAGGGATGACCGCTCGTAAATTCGCTTCGTATAAATATCTGTCATCTCCAAAAACATGACCTGAATCAAGCTCCGGTACTGTTCGAGGGTCACATTTTGAAATTTGCCTCCGGCAGCTGCAGCGTTTTCTGCCTGATCGCCGACCCATAATTTGTGTACGCGAAGGCCGTTAATCGGCCCGGCGCTTAGCGTAAACTGCTCTTCCTGTGAAAGCCAAGCCTTTGCTTCCGGGTTAGCTACTTCAAAACGCACCCCAGTCTCGCTTAAATCCAGTACTTTACAAGGAAGCTTTTTTCCTCCGGCAGAAACGGTGCCATTCAGTTCTACTTTGTGCCGTTCAGCCCCGCGAAAACGCGGACGTTCCACGGAAACCATCAAGGCCAGTACAAGAGCTATCGCATTATAAAGAATCCAGAAAATGTTAATATACAGCACGTCTTCATTTTGAAAAAGTGTCAGTGGTGTAACGAAGTGCAATAGCACTCTCGCCAGGGCAATAAAAGTAAGCGCAAGCAGTACCAGATAAGGAATACTGACCCTCCATAGAAACTGGCGGCGGTCGTTTTGAATTCCTTTGGCGGTGACATTAAACTTGATGTTTTTCCGCATAAACGCTTCTGTAATTACCGAGATAGCCATATACGGGGCCATTGCCACTTCATAAACATGACTCCATAGAACTGTCCGTTTTTGGTCGGACATTAACCGGAAGGCCAGCTGGGACGAAAGAAATGCCGGCAGCCAGTAAAGCACGAGCGTTTCAAACTCTGCATTCAGACTGTAAATGGAAAAAATCAAAAATAGCAGTGGCGCAAGCAGGAAAATCATTTTGTACACGCCGAAAAACCAATAATTGATGCCGTCCATATACAACAGCCGCTGCATGAAGGACAACCCTTTTATTTTCATCGGATTCCATTTCCGGGTGACTTGAATATTACCCCGGCACCAACGGTCTCTCTGCTTTAAAAGGTCGGCATATGTTTCCGGGGCAAGACCGACGGCCAGTGTTTCATTTACAAATACCGTCTTTTGTTCCCCGGTCTGAAGGAGCATGCCGGTAGCCATGTCTTCGGTGATCACGCCCGTCGCAAATCCGCCGATATCCTCAAGTGACTGCCTACGGAACAAAGCATTGCTGCCTACGTACATAGTGGCATTAAAGCGGTCTTTTCCTTCTTCAAGCCTGCGCATGAAAAAGTCCTGCTCATTCGTAATATTGTCTTCAAAAAACAAATTATACTGAAAAGGGTCTGCGTTATAAAATACCTGCGGGGCCTGGACGAAAGACACTTTTTCATCCTTAAACTGCCCCAGGGTACGCTCCAGAAATTCGGCTTTCGGTACCATATCCGCATCCATCGTGACGACTATTTCTCCATCAGTTTTCGTTAACGCGTCGTTCAGGTTGCCGGCCTTGGCGTGCTCGTTGCCGGGCCTGGAAATATAGCCCACGCCTAAGCTTTCCGCAAGCCGGCGCACTGATTCTCTTTTCCCGTCATCACAGACGTATACCTTCAGCAGATCTTCAGGATAGCGCATCATTGTGCACGCAATCATGGTTCGCTTCAGGAGGTCTTCGGGTTCATTATATGTGGCAATGTACACATCAACTGTAGGCAGGCTTTCCAGCTCTGAGAGTGGAATATGTTCTCGCTTGAATGGTCTCCAGGATAAAATCGTAAACACAATTGACTGGAAATACCCCATTACTTCTGTAGCCAGTAAAAGAATCCCGGCGATGAAGCTGATAACACCAATTGTCGGGATCGTTTCAGCCGCCCGCCAAAAAAGATAAACAGCATTAACGATAAGAAAAAGGGAGAGCAGTATGTGCCGGGACCAAGTCCATCTTTTCGCTGAAAAATACAGCAGCATTAGTACAATTATTTCTGCAGTGATGATATACCAGAATGTGTCGTTCATGTCCTGCCTCCCTACTATAGCATTTGATTAAAAATAAACGTGCGTTTGATCCGTTCGTACGCAGGCTTTGCTTTCCAGCTGCTGTCAAAGAGCAGCGGCTCGCCGCTTGCTGCCTCCTGCTCCGTGACCCAGCTTTCTGTATCACCGACACCCCAGACGGTAAGCCCTTTGCAGGAGGGCTCTTCCATACAGGCGCTCGTCACATCTGCATAAATATCTGCCTGCTTCTCCAGGCGTTCCTCACGGGAAGCATCCAGGTTCTGAAGTTTTACATCCAGTTCCGTTACAGCTGTTTCAAAGCCCTCCGCCCCCCAGCGCCGGAGGTTTTTTTGCATTTTCTCCTTTGAAAACCTCGGGTCGGCAGCATCTATATGAGTCTGCATGCCAATACCATCAATTGGAACACCTTCGTCTTTCCACCTTTTCAGAGCTGCAAACATGGCTTCTGTTTTTTCATTTGTCATTTCGTTACCGTAATCGTTATAGTACAGCTTTGCTTCCGGAGCCGCTTCACGTGCCCACTCGAAAGCCAGAGGAATGTATTCAGGCCCGATATGCTCCAACCAGATTGTTTCTCTGTAGCTTCCATCATCATTCCATGCCTCGTTGACCACGTCCCATTCGTTGACACGTTCCCTGTAGTGGCCGGCCATGGTCTGTACATGGTCTTTCAGCACCTTCCTGGCACTTTGTTCATCCACTACCGTTTCATAAACCCACTCCGGCAGCGCTTCTCCCCAAACGAGCGGATGGCCGCGAACCTTCATGTTATTCTGTTCGGCAGCTTGTACAATCTCGTCGGCTTTTTGAAAATTATATTCCTCGGGGGCTGGATGCGCAGCATCCATTTTCATCTCATTTTCCACCGTAACGCTGCTGAATTCTTCAACGAGCAGGCTTTCGTACTTTTCGTTTTCTGTAAGAGGGTCCCAGCGCACCGAAGCCCCGAGATAATGTCCGGTCTCCTCCGCATTTTTACCAAGCGAAGCGTTTGATTTCATTACAAACCATCCCCCTGCCCCCGCCAAAAGTAAGACCAGAAGCCCGACTGTTATAAAAAGGACCTTCTTCAAAGCAGCATTTTCTCCTTTTTATCTATTATCATTATAAAGACCTCTTATGTTGCAGGTTTGCTAACAATTATTTCCATTAAAAATAAAAAAGAGACAGAATCCCCGTTGATACGGTACGATGACATCGACGAAAACACCATCGAGAAAGGATTCTGCCTCATGTCTACCGTATCATATTCCTCCTGCAT
>NZ_NPFA01000015.1 GCF_002265875.1 Marinococcus halophilus | reverse complement strand
CGAAGAGGTCCCACCCGTTCCCATGCCGAACACGGAAGTTAAGCTCTTCAGCGTTGATGATAGCCGGGGGCTCTCCCCCCGTGAAAGTAGATCGCTGCCGGGCGAGCTAAACCGTTTCCCTTTTCGGAGGGGAGCGGTTTTTTTATATGAGAAAGCTTTAAACAAAGCAAAAAAGATAGGATATAATGAAGGAAAGGATGTGACTTAGATGGAGCAGTGGTTGGAATATGAATCAGTCATTATACTAATTCGTTTAATTCTTGCTGCTTTTTTGGCGGGAGTGATAGGAATTGAGCGGGAATCGAAAGGCCATCCAGCTGGTTTTCGAACCCATCTGCTGGTTGGGACCGGTTCCTGTTTGGTGATGCTGCTTGCTTTATTTGGCTTTCAGGACTATTTAAACCAAAACGGGGATCTGGTTGCTTATGATCCTTCGCGTTTGGCTTCTTATGTAATAAGTGGGATTGGCTTCCTCGGTGCTGGTACCATTATAGTTCAGGGAGCTTCTATACGGGGGCTGACTACTGCTGCTTCCATCTGGACAGTCGCTGCTATCGGCCTAACCATAGGGGCAGGAATGTTTTTTGCTGGTATTGCTGCGACGGTCATTGTATTGACAAGTCTTATCTTTCTAAATCACGTAGACAAATGGTTTAAAAACGTTTCTGATACGGACGTATTGTTTATAGCTATGGACAAAAAAGCAAACGAGCTCGGCGAGGCGATTCAGCGTCTCGAAAGCATGGAGGTTCAAGTTCAAAAAATAAAAGGGAAAGAATTCGACGAAGACGAAGCTCTTCTTCATTATTATATTAAACTTCATCTACCAGAGGGTATAGCTGAAACAGAACTGTATCAATCTTTATATAAAGTGGAGAGCATAAAAGAAATAGAATTGAATCCGTCCTATGATTAATATATCTCAGGGCGGATTTTTCATTTTGCCCTTCTCTAGCTTGAAAACAATTGAATAATATTATATATTATAGTCAAAGATAGTCAAAATCAATTTTTTGATAATAGCAAGACGAACCGGGGCGGAGAGGAGGTCGCGGGAATGAAAAGCATGTCTGATGTTATTGAAAATTATTTAAAACAAATTTTAACACAGAGTGAACAGGATCTAATTGAAATTAAAAGAAGTGAACTTGCAAAGCGCTTTGAGTGTGTCCCCTCTCAGATTAATTATGTCATAAGCACGCGTTTTACTATTGAAAAAGGCTATGTAGTAGAGAGTAAACGCGGCGGTGGCGGGTATATACGAATTACAAGGGCTAAAATTTCAGATCACGCAGAGCTGCTTCGCCAAGTTTCAGATCTTGTGGGCCACGGTATTGATCAAAGAACGGCAGAGAGTGTTATTATGCGTTTATTTGAGGAAAAAGTGGTGAATAAGCGTGAAGCAAATTTAATGCTTGCGGCAGTTGATAGGTCTATACTGGCTTTGAAGTATCCAGAAGAAAGGGATATTGTTCGTGCGCGGATCATGCAAGCTATGATAGAAAGTCTGCGCTATGAATAAGGGGAGGGAAGAGATATGATCTGTCAGAATTGCGGTCAGCGTCCGGCCTCTTTGCATTACACGAAAATCGTTAATGGAGCTAAAACAGAGCTTCATTTATGCGAAGAGTGTGCAAAAGAACAAGGGGAATCTTCTGAAACGGAGCATTCTTTCATGTCAGCTGCCGGTGGCTATACAATCCAGGACTTGTTATCGGACTTATTAAACATGGATCAGCCTAGTACTACTGGAAACGCCGGGAAGAAACAGCCGAAAAAAGCAAACACAACCCGGCCGCTGACATGTGACAACTGCGGACTGACGTATAAACAGTTCACTCAATCCGGTCGATTGGGTTGTGCTCATTGTTATCACGCGTTTGAATCGAAACTGACACCTGTTTTTCGTCGGGTACACAGCGGCAATACCCATCATACCGGCAAGGTTCCAAAACACAGGCATGAGAAGCTGTATGCCCAAAGGGAGCTGGAGGAGAAAAGACGACAGATTAACATTTTTGTCCAAAATGAAGAGTTTGAAAAAGCTGCGGAATTAAGAGACGAAATCCGTGCCCTTGAAAAGCAGTTTCAAGGAAGGGAGGAAGACAGCTGATGGCATCCGAACAATTTTTTTCAGAAGCGATCAGTCCGTGGATGCAGGAAGGTCCAGGGCCGGAAGGCGATATTGCTCTCAGCACCCGGGTCCGGCTTGCCCGTAACATAGAGCAATATCCCTTCCCTGTTTTTGCTTCAGAAGAAGCAAGTGCAACACTTCTGCGCTATGCTTCTTCCACTCTATTGAATCAATCAAAAGAAGTAGGCTTCCTTGAAGCGTTGAATATGAATGAGCTTCGCCCGAATGAACGGCAGGTACTGGTGGAAAAGCATCTTGTCAGCCCCTATTTAATAAAAAACATGGCACATAGTGCTGTTCTTTTGAATAACGATGAATCAATCAGTATCATGGTTAATGAGGAAGATCATTTACGTCTTCAATGTCTGAGTAACGGCATGCAGCTTGAAGAATGTTACAATGAAGCTGACCGTCTCGATGATTGGGCGGAAGCCAACCTTACCTATGCGTTTGACGAAAGGCTCGGTTACTTAACAAGCTGCCCGACAAATGTAGGAACAGGTATGAGAGCTTCAGTAATGGTACACCTGCCTGCTTTAGTCTGGACCAACCAGCTTAGCCGTATTCTTCCGGCTATTCACCAGATTGGTCTTGTCGTAAGAGGCATTTACGGAGAAGGCAGTGAAGCACTTGGCAACCTTTTTCAAATTTCCAACCAGATGACATTAGGAAAATCTGAAAAAGATATCATTGAAGATCTGCGCGGTGTAGTAATGCAGGTGATTCAAAGAGAACGCCACGCACGCGAGTCTCTGCTCAGCTCTTCAAGAATAAAGCTCGAAGACCGGGTGTTCAGGTCTTACGGCATCCTTGCCTACAGCCGTACGATGACAACCAAAGAAGCTGCCAACCGTTTATCAGACGTTAGGCTTGGTATCGACCTGGATTTAATTAAAGGGATTTCGGGTAATATTTTAAATGAACTTATGTTACTGACTCAGCCTGGTTTTCTTGAGCAGTATGCAGGAGAATCACTGACTCAAGAAGAAGCAGATATAAGACGGGCAAGTGTGATCCGTGAAAGAATAAAACTTGAACTATAGATTTACCAATGCGTAGGAGGTGCATGCAACATGATGTTTGGCCGTTTTACAGAACGAGCGCAAAAAGTATTGGCGCTAGCTCAGGAAGAAGCTATCCGCCTTGGCCATAATAATATAGGAACAGAACACATTCTTCTTGGTTTAGTGCGTGAAGGTGAGGGCATTGCGGCGAAAGCCCTTCAAGCATTGAATTTAGATACAGACCAGATTCAGCAGGAAGTAGAAACCCTTATTGGTACTGGGCAACAGGGATCGAAAACGATTCATTACACTCCACGGGCGAAAAAAGTTATTGAGCTTTCCATGGATGAAGCGAGAAAACTTGGGCATTCCTATGTAGGAACAGAGCACATTCTGCTTGGCTTAATCCGTGAAGGAGAAGGGGTTGCAGCCCGGGTGCTGAATAATCTTGGCGTCAGCCTGAATAAAGCCCGGCAGCAGGTGCTTCAGCTTCTCGGAAGCAATGAAGGTGCTTCGAGTTCTGGAAGCCAGCAGGCTCCTGGAGCAGGGGGAAGCGCCAATACGCCTACCCTGGACAGCTTAGCAAGAGACCTGACGGCAGTAGCTAAAGAAGAAGGCCTCGATCCGGTCATCGGAAGAAGCCAGGAAATTGAACGTGTTATTCAGGTATTAAGCCGCCGGACAAAAAACAACCCGGTTCTTATCGGGGAGCCTGGTGTAGGTAAAACAGCTATCGCTGAAGGCCTGGCATTGTCGATCGTCTCTAATGAAGTTCCAGAAACGCTTCGGAATAAACGGGTCATGACTCTCGATATGGGCACAGTCGTTGCCGGCACGAAATATCGCGGGGAATTTGAAGACCGCCTGAAAAAAGTAATGGAAGAAATCCGCCAGTCTGGAAATGTGCTGCTGTTCATTGACGAACTGCATACCTTAATTGGCGCCGGCGGTGCAGAGGGTGCGATTGACGCATCGAACATTCTGAAGCCGTCCCTTGCACGTGGAGAGCTGCAGTGCATTGGTGCAACTACGCTGGATGAATACCGCAAATATATTGAAAAAGATGCTGCTCTTGAGCGTCGTTTTCAGCCAATTCAAGTAGATGAACCGACCCTCGAGGAATCCATTCAAATTCTCGCGGGGCTGAGAGACCGTTATGAAGCCCACCACCGGGTAACTATCGGGGACGAAGCCATCGAACAGGCAGTTAAATTATCTGATCGATACATTTCAGACCGTTTCCTGCCGGATAAAGCAATCGATCTAATCGATGAAGCGGGTTCACGGGTGCGTCTGCGTTCCTATACAGCACCACCCAACCTAAAAGAACTTGAACAAAACCTCGAGGAAACACGCAAGGAAAAAGATGCGGCTGTTCAAAGCCAGGAATTTGAAAAAGCGGCTTCCCTTCGTGATTCCGAGCAGCGGCTGCGCGCAGAAGTCGAAGAAATGAAAAATGAATGGAAAGAAAAGCAGGGACAGGAGAACTCTGCGATTACGACAGAGGATATTGCTCAGGTTGTTTCGAGCTGGACAGGCGTACCGGTATCCAAGCTTGCGGAAGAAGAGACGGACCGCCTGCTTCATATGGAAGACATTCTGCATAACCGGGTTGTCGGTCAGGATGAAGCAGTCAATGCTATTTCCAAAGCCGTGCGCCGTGCCCGTGCAGGCTTGAAAGATCCGAAACGGCCGATTGGCTCCTTTATCTTTCTCGGACCTACGGGTGTAGGTAAAACAGAGCTGGCACGTGCTGTAGCGGAAACACTATTTGGGGACGAAGAATCAATTATTCGCATTGATATGTCCGAATATATGGAACGCCACGCAACGAGCCGCCTGGTCGGTTCCCCTCCAGGCTATGTCGGCTATGAAGAAGGCGGCCAGCTGACAGAAAAAGTGCGTCGTAATCCGTACTCCGTTATTTTGCTCGATGAGATTGAAAAGGCGCACCCGGAAGTATTTAACATCCTGCTTCAAGTACTTGAAGATGGGTTTCTCACCGACTCCAAAGGACGCCGGGTCGATTTTAGAAATACAGCATTGATCCTGACATCGAACGTCGGGGCAAGCACTCTCCGCCAAAATAAAAGCGTCGGCTTTGCCGCTCAGTCAACCGAGCAGAAATTCGACGATATGCGTGACAAAATCATGGGCGAGCTGAAAAACACATTCCGTCCTGAATTTATTAACCGCCTGGACGAAATCATTGTCTTCCACAGTTTGGAAAAAGAGCATATCAAAAAGATTGTGCGCTTAATGACCGAGCAGCTTAAAAAACGTGTGGAAGAACACGGCATCAGCGTTGAAATTACCGAAGCAGCGCTCGATAAAATTGCTGATGAAGGTTTTGATCCTGAATACGGGGCCCGGCCGCTCAGACGTGCTCTGCAGCGTCACGTGGAAGATCGTTTATCCGATGAGCTCCTCAAAGGCACGCTTCAAGAAGGCAGTACCGCTGTCATTGATGTGAAAGACGATGAGTTCATTGTTGAAACGACATCAGGCACGGCAAAAGCGCAATAAGGTTATAATCGAAACAGCTGCCTTGTGGCATATTGATGTCAGGGGGCAGCTGTTTTTCTTTTTATGAATACAAATTAGAGTGAAATCGAAACGAAAACGGGTGCTTCCCGTAGTAAAAGAGGAGGATCGTATGGCAAAAACGAAAACAAAATTTGTCTGCCAGGAATGTGGGTATGAAACGCAAAAGTGGATGGGGCGCTGTCCGGCCTGCAACAACTGGAATACGATGGTAGAGGAAAAAGAAGCTCCGGCATCAAAATCAAGCCGCCGCCCGGCGGCAAATGTGTTCAGTGAAGCCGACAAGCCGACACCAATTACCCGGGTAACCGGGGAAAAAGAAAACCGCATTTCAACGTCTGTAGAAGAATTAAACAGAGTATTAGGGGGAGGCATCGTGCCGGGATCGCTAGTACTGGTTGGGGGCGACCCTGGGATCGGAAAGTCGACGCTGCTTCTTCAGGTATCTGCCCTGCTTGCTTCCCAGAAGTATCGTGTGCTTTATGTTTCCGGAGAGGAATCGGTAAAGCAGACAAAAATGAGAGCGGAGCGGCTCGGAGTGGAAGCAGATACGCTGTTTGTCTTTACAGAAACAAACATGGAACGGATCGAAGCGGCGATGGAAGAAGTGAAGCCTGACCTTGTAATTATTGATTCGATTCAGACAGTGCACTCGGATGAAATCCAGTCGGCCCCTGGGAGCGTAGCCCAAGTACGTGAATCGACGTCGACATTTATGCATATCGCAAAAAATCAGGGCATTGCTGTATTCGTTGTCGGCCATATGACCAAGCAGGGGTCCATTGCCGGACCGAAAATGCTCGAGCATATGGTAGATTCCGTGCTTTACTTTGAAGGCGAACAGCATAATACGTATCGGATCTTGCGGGCTGTAAAAAACAGGTTCGGCTCGACGAATGAGATCGGTATATTCGAAATGAAGGAAGCAGGACTGAAGGAAGTAACAAACCCCTCTGAAATCTTTCTCGAAGAACGAACCGAGGGTACGTCAGGCTCAGCAGTAGTAGCCTCTTTGGAAGGTACCCGGCCGGTGCTTGTGGAACTGCAGGCGCTAATTGCTCCTACGAGCTACGCATACCCGCGCCGGACAGCTACGGGCATCGACCAGAACCGGATTGCACTTCTGATGGCGGTGCTCGAAAAACGCCTCGGCATGCTTCTTCAAAACCAAGATGCTTATATTAATGTTGCCGGGGGAGTGAAGCTCGACGAGCCGGCGGTTGACCTTGGTATTGCGATATGCGTTGCCTCAAGCTTTCGGAATCAATCAACGAATCCGGGAGATATCGTAATGGGGGAAGTCGGGCTGACCGGGGAGATCCGGCGCATTTCCCGGGTGGAGGAACGCGTGAAAGAAGCAGCAAAGCTCGGATTTTCGCGAGCGATTATTCCATCAAAAAATATTGGCGGGTGGACATTTCCGGAAGGCATTCAGGTAATAGGCGTAAAGACGCTTGAAGAAGCACTGGACGCTGCGCTTGATCCGGCCCCGCTCGGATAGATAGGAAGATGAAGGTCCTGTTCTTTTTCCAGGATCTTCTCTATCCTTTTTCCTAATAATTAAGAAAATTCAACAATCTTATGAATATATTGTATCAAATTGTCCAAAGTTGTGATAAATATGGCGTTAGTGGTTTGTACGGAGAGAAAAATGTTTATAATATCCTTAAGGAGGTGCATGGAAAGTGTTGGAAAAGATTGTACAGTTATTTTTTGTTCTTGCCGGTATTACGTTAGGTTTCCTTTATATTCCTGAACTTATCTCATTATTTCCTTTTTATACTTTTCCTGACTGGGTGTATAATGCCTATATCGGTGCAATTGCAGGGGCTATTGTTGTTGGATTTGTGCTTTGGGCTATTAGTTTGTGGGTGGCAAGACCAATTGTCAACGGCATGCGCTTTTTAGAAGAAAAAGTCGTGAAGGCACCTGTTACAGACGTGTTATTCGGGACGCTAGGCCTGATTTTCGGCCTGGTGGTTGCCTTTCTCATTTCTCTTCCGCTTAATTCAATCCGTATTCCAGTAATTGATTCCGTTCTGCCCTTGTTTTTATCCTTTTTCTGTGGCTACTTCGGCTTTCAGATTGGTTTTAAAAAGCGTGATGAACTGCTGGGCCTTTTTTCGACCTCAAAAAACGCTGCTGCGAAGGAAGAAGCAGCGCTGGACGCTGCAGCAACCTCGGAAGAAAATCAGGCGTGGGAGAAACTGCTTGATACGAGCGTAATTATTGACGGGCGCATTGCGGATATTTGTCAGTCAGGGTTTATTGAAGGAAAACTGGTAATTCCGGAATTTGTGCTTGAAGAGCTTCAGCATATTGCGGATTCTTCGGATGTGTTAAAGCGCAACCGGGGCCGGCGGGGTCTTGATATTTTAAATCGCATTCAAAAGGAGCTTCCTATTGAAGTAGAGATTACGGACACCGATTTTGAAGATATTCATGAAGTGGACAGCAAGCTGGTAAAACTCGCGAAAGTGCGGAATGGCATTGTCGTTACCAATGATTTTAATTTAAACAAAGTATGCGACCTCCAAGGCGTTAGTGTGTTAAATATTAATGACCTGGCGAACGCCGTCAAACCAGTCGTTCTTCCCGGCGAAGAAATGCTGGTCCAGGTAATCAAAGACGGAAAAGAACAGAGCCAGGGCATCGGATACTTAGACGATGGCACGATGATTGTAGTCGAAAGCGGCAAAGGCTATATCGGCCAGGAAATAGAAGTGGTAGTTACAAGTGTCCTGCAGACGAGTGCTGGACGGATGATATTTGCCAAACCAAAGGTATCAAAGCGCGAAAAAGCTTTATAAGGAAATGCCCTGTGCCTGCACAGGGTTTTTTTGTGCGGATTTTTCCAGGTTATACAGAACTGTCAGCTTTTCCTTCAGAGAAAGTTTTGGTAAAATTAATGTTTGATAAGCGGTACGGTAGAATAATAAGGGCGTTTTATGGGTACTAGCATATTATTAACAAGCGGACTTTGCTTTAAGAGCGGAGCAAATGCGATACATACACTGGTAACACAATGTCGTGAAATTGGAGAGGTACTATGAACTATGCGGTAGTCATTCCTGCAGCCGGCCAGGGGAAGCGAATGCAGGCGGGCCATAATAAACAGTTTCTCGTTTTAGAAGAACGGCCATTAATAATTCATACTGCATCTGTTTTCGAGCAGGATCCGTGGTGTAAAGAAATTATTGTTGTTGCCAATGCTTCAGAAATTTATGATATGGAAGAGCTTTTTAAGGAGTGGGGCATAAGGAAAGTGAAGCAGGTGGTCGTTGGTGGAAACGAGCGCCAGAACAGTGTACATGAAGGATTGAAATGCCTTATCCCTGAGCATCAGGTCGTTTTGGTCCATGACGGGGCCCGCCCGTTTGTGGAGCAGGCCGATATTCACCGTCTCGTGGAACAGGCAGAGCAGACCGGAGCCGCAGTACTTGGTACAAAAATGAAAGACACCGTTAAACGTACAGATGGAGAGAAAGTGCTTGAGACGATTGACCGCTCGAGTTTATGGGCTGTACAGACTCCGCAGGCGTTTCAGGCTGCAGTGGTGACGGAAGCCTACGATTACGCTGCCGCTCATCAGATTATTGGGACAGACGACACCAGTCTGGTGGAATATATGGGCCGGCCGGTAAAAATTGTCGAGGGGAGCTATGATAATATCAAGCTGACCACCCCTGAAGACATGGTGGTGGCCCGTGCGATTTTGCAGAAGCGAAGAGAGGGAAAAAGGTAATGAGAATAGGACATGGATATGATGTACATCAGCTGCAGGAAGGCCGTCCTTTAATCCTTGGGGGCATAGACATTCCTCATGATAAAGGGCTCCTGGGGCATTCGGATGCAGACGTTTTACTTCATGCAGTGACAGATGCGATACTGGGGGCAGTCGGTCTGGGCGATATCGGCAAGCATTTTCCAGACACAGATCCCGAGTTTAAAGATGCTGATTCCGCGGAGCTGCTTGCGCATGTCTGCAGTCTTGTAAAAGCTAAGGGATGGAAACTGGGAAATGTCGACGCGACCATACTCGCCGAGAAACCAAAAATGGCTCCACATATACCAGAGATGAAAAAGAAGATCAGTAAACTGCTTGAAGCAGAGGCAGACGACCAGGTGAACGTAAAGGCGACTACTACAGAAAAGCTTGGATTTGTCGGCCGAAAAGAAGGCATTGCTGCTCATGCGGTGGTCCTTCTGCAGCCAGCTGATTAAATATATGAAAAAACGTGTGAGATAAAAAGGAATTCTACGGAGGGTGAAGGAAATGAGTGAAAAAGTACGTGTAAGGTTTGCTCCGAGTCCGACTGGCCATCTTCATATTGGCGGGGCGCGCTCGGCACTGTTTAATTATTTATTCGCCAGAAGCCAGGGCGGCGATTTTATTCTACGCATTGAAGACACAGACCAGGAGCGTAATGTGGAAGACGCTACTTCTCGTTTAATGGAAAGCCTGCGCTGGCTGGGAATCGAATGGGATGAAAGCGTAGATGTTGGCGGCCCGCATGCGCCCTATCAGTCGATGGAACGCATTGACCTGTACAAAGAATACGTGCAGCGTCTTCTTGATGAGGGCAAAGCCTATTATGATTATATGACAGAAGAAGAGCTCGCCCAGGAAAGGGAAGAGCAGATGGCCCGCGGCGAAGCCCCGAAATACAGCGGGCGTGACCGCGACCTTACCCCGGAACAGCGAAAAGCATACGAAGACCAGGGGATTAAACCTGTCGTTCGTTTCCGCGTGCCGGAAGGGAAAAGCGTGATTATCGATGATGTTGTCAGAGGAAACGTCATTTTCGACTCTAACGACATCGGAGACTTTGTTATTGCCCGTAAAGACGGCATACCGACCTATAACTTTGCGGTAGTAATTGATGATCATCTGATGGAAATTTCACACGTCATTCGTGCAGAAGAGCATCTTTCCAACACCCCGCGCCAGGCACTGGTCTACGATGCTTTTGATTGGGAAAAGCCACGCTTTGCCCATGCCTCACTGATTTTGAATCCCAACCGCCAAAAAATGAGCAAGCGGGACGGCTCGGTAATCCAATTTGTAGAACAGTACCGTGATCTTGGATACCTGCCGGAAGCCATCGTAAACTTCCTGGCGCTGCTCGGCTGGTCTCCAAAAGGCGAAGAAGAACTGTTTTCTATTGAAGAGTTAAAAGAGCAGTTTTCGCTGGAGCGGGTGTCCAAAGCCCCGGCGGTCTTTGATACGGACAAGCTCGCCTGGATGAACAACCAGTATGTGAAAGAGGCAGATACAGAGCGCCTGACGCTCCTTGCGCTTCCGCACCTGCAGGAAGCAGGAAAGCTGCCGTCAGAGCTGTCGGAAGAACAGTATGAGTGGTTGAAGCAGCTTGTGGGAATCTATCAGGAGCAAATGCACTATGCGGCAGAGATTGTTGAATTGACAGACATGTTCTTTAAAACAGAGATTGACTACACTCAGGAGGCCCAGGAAGTCCTTGAGCAAGAGCACGTAAGCACTGTACTGGAGCAATTCTCGAAAGAGCTTGACGAAGCTTCGGATTTTGAACCGGAGACAGTGAAAAAAGCGGTAAAAGCTACCCAGAAAGCGACAGGCTATAAAGGCAAGCAGCTGTTTATGCCGGTCCGTGTGGCGACGACAGGCCAGACGCATGGACCGGAGCTGCCGGTAGCCATTTCACTTCTTGGAAAGAATGTTGTGCAGGCAAGGCTGCAGCAGGTACTATCTTCATAAAATAAATATCGTTAAAACTATGACAGGAAGAAGTAAAAAACAAAAAGCTTTATACAGAGATGCTCTCCAGTGGCTGAGAGAGAGCATAGAGCTGGTTTTTGAAATGCCTCCTGGAGCCCGCTGCTGAACATAGTAGGCAGCGGCGGTGTGCCCCGTTACGGCAGAAAAGAGAAGTGCCGGCTCCGGCGCTTAAGCAGAGTGGAAACGCGCTTTAAAAGCGTCTCTGTGCGAATTCGCACAGAGATGCTTTTTTTATTGATATACTAAGCATATAAATATGAGAGCTTGAGAGCAGGCATAGAAAGTGGGGAAGCACCATGTGGAAAACGCTGAAAAATGATTTGGACGTCGTGTTTGACCAGGATCCGGCGGCACGGAACCGTCTCGAAGTGGTCTTCACGTATGCAGGCGTACACGCTGTATGGTCTCATCGTTTCGCCCATTGGCTGTGGAAGAAAAAAATGTTTTTCTTTTCACGTGTAATTTCACAGCTCAGCCGTTTTATCACCGGGATCGAAATTCATCCTGGCGCTGTGGTTGGTGAACGGCTGTTTATCGACCATGGCATGGGGGTCGTGATCGGAGAAACGTGTGAAATTGGTGATAACGTCACGATTTTCCAGGGCGTCACTTTAGGCGGTACGGGCAAGGAAAAAGGCAAACGGCACCCGACGATTGAAGACCATGTATTGATCGCAAGCGGCGCCAAGGTGCTCGGTTCCATGACGATTGGAAAACACTCCCGCATCGGCGCAGGCTCGGTCGTATTAAACGAAGTGCCGCCAAATTCAACGGTTGTTGGCATTCCAGGGAAGGTGGTCGTTCAGGACGGGGTCAAAATCAACAGAAACTCCCTGGACCATCAGAATCTTCCGGACCCGGTGGCAGACAAGATTCGTTCACTCGAAGCGGAAATCGAAATGCTGAAAGAACGACTCCCGGAACACGAAAATGCAGACAATGAACAATCGGTGAAAGGAAGAGAGCAGTAATGGCCATTCATATATACAATTCATTAACCAATAAAAAAGAGCCGTTTCAGCCGATAGACCCGGACCGGATTACGATGTACGTTTGCGGGCCGACCGTGTACAATTACATTCATATCGGTAATGCACGTCCTGCTATTGTTTTTGATGCCGTCCGCCGCTATTTGAGCTACCGTGGTTACAACGTGTACTATGTGTCGAACTTTACTGACGTGGACGACAAGATTATTAAAGCTGCCCAGGAAATGAATGAAGAAGTACCGACGCTTGCTAACCGTTTTATCGATACGTACCTTGAAGACATCGAATCACTCGGAGTGGAAAAAGCGGATCTTCATCCACGGGCAACTGAAACCGTAGAAGAAATGGTTGAATTCATCGAACAGCTGATCGCAAAAGGATTTGCTTATGAATCAAACGGTGATGTGTATTATCGTACGAAGAAATTCAAGGAATACGGGAAGCTTTCCTCGCAGTCTGTCGGAGATCTGCAGATGGGTGCGCGGATTGAAATAGGCGAGCAGAAAGAGGACCCGATGGACTTCACGCTTTGGAAAAAAGCGAAAGAAAACGAAATTGCCTGGGACAGCCCGTGGGGTGAAGGGCGCCCGGGTTGGCATATTGAATGCTCTGCAATGGTGAAAAAGTATATGGGAGACACTATCGACATCCATGCCGGCGGCCAGGACTTAAAATTCCCCCATCATGAAAATGAAATTGCCCAGACTGAAGCATTAACCGGAAAACCGATGGCTCACTACTGGATGCATAACGGCTATATCAATATTAATAACGAAAAGATGTCGAAGTCGCTCGGTAATTTCGTGCTTGTGCATGACATGATCCAACAGCATGACCCGGAAGTAATCCGCTTTTTCATGATGCAGGCTCACTACCGCAATCCTATTAACTTTGATAACGATCTGCTTGAATCAGCAAGAGCCGGGTTGGAACGGCTGCGTTCAACGCTTGAAAATGTTAAACACCGCCGGAGCGAAAGCGTAAACGGGGGCAGCAGTGCAGGACAGGAAGCAGCCGAACGGGCCAAGGCTCGTTTTCTGGAGGAAATGGACGATGATTTCAACACAGCGAACGCTATCAGCGTGCTGTTTGATCTGGCCCGTGAAGCAAACAAATATATGCAGCAGCCACAGACGAGTATTGCTTCGCTGGACGCGATTGTTGAAACGATGACAGACATGGGGAGCGTGCTGGGCGTTTCGTTGGAAAGAGAAGAAGTAATGCTCGATGAAGATATCGAGAAGCTTCTCGAAGAGCGGGTGGCAGCAAGGAAAAATAAAAACTTTGCCCGTGCCGATGAAATCCGGGACCAGCTCGAGAATGATGGAATTTTATTAGAAGATACACCGCAGGGAACACGGTGGAAGAGGAAATAACATGATAAACTATAGTAAAGTAGACGAAAAACAGTTAAACGCTTTGGCGCTTGCATATATGGGAGATGCAGTGCTCGAAACCCATATCCGCCATTATTTAATTTCGGAAGGGAAAGTGCGGCCGCAGGAGCTGCATAAGCAGGCCACCTCCTACGTATCAGCTCAGGCCCAGGCGGAAGTGCTTCGGGCCATTTGGGACGAAGGGTATTTAACTGAAGAGGAAACAGCAGTTGCCAGGCGGGGACGAAATGCAAAATCCGGAAGCCTGCCCAAGAATGCGGATCTCGCCACCTATCGTATGAGTACTGCGTTTGAAGCGGTGCTTGGGTATCTATATTTTGCCGGCAGGCAGGAACGGGTAAGTGAAATCATTGCATTTGCGATAGACAAAATACAAGAAAGAGGCCGGTCATTATGAGCCAGGAATGGATTGCCGGGAAAAATCCTGTTATAGAAGCATTAAAAGCCGAACGGAAAATCGAAAAAATTATGATTGCAGACACCTCCAAAAAAGGGGCAGCACAGGAAATTCGTGCTCTGGCAGGAAAAAAGGGGATAACGGTTCAGGAAGTTTCAAAGAAAAAACTCGATGAGCTTGATGCAGGCGTCCATCAGGGAGTAGCGGCTGCGGTCCCTGCTTACCAGTATGCAGGACTGGATGATTTGTTCCGTACAGCAGAAAAGCAGAACGAGGATCCATTTTTTCTCGTGTTGGACGGTGTGGAAGATCCTCACAATCTGGGCTCCATGATACGAACAGCAAACGCCTCCGGTGTACATGGCGTCATCATTCCGAAAAGACGTGCGGCCGGCGTGACCCAGACCGTGGTAAAAACATCGGCGGGAGCAGTAGAGTATGTGCCGGTAGTCCGGGTGACAAACATCAATAAAACACTCGATGAATTAAAGGATAAAGGTCTTTGGGTAGCCGGGACGGGAACAGAAAATGCTTCTGATTACAGGGAGATGCAGGCGGAGATGCCGCTTGCGCTGGTCATTGGAAATGAAGGAAAGGGGCTGAGCCGGCTCGTAAAGGAATCCTGCGACTTCCTGATCCAGATCCCGATGCACGGTCCGGTTACTTCCTTGAACGCTTCCGTTGCCGGAGGTATTCTAATGTATGAAGTGCTGCGCAAGCGCCAGGAGAAGGGAAGGCATACACCATGAAGGACATTCTTCTCGTAGATGGGTACAATGTGATTGGCGACTGGCCGGAGCTGAAGCCGCTCCGTGCCGGACACCTGGAAGAAGCACGGGACCGCCTCATTGATGTGATGGCGGAGTACCAGGCGTATAAAGGATGGAGAGTTATCATTGTTTTTGATGCCCATATGGTCCCCGGAATCGGAAAAAACTATCAGCTGAAGCGCGTAGAAGTCGTATACACGAAGGAACACGAGACGGCCGACGAACGTATTGAAAAATTAGTCGGAGAGTTAAAAAACGTGGAAACAAGAGTGCACGTAGCCACCTCGGATTATGCGGAGCAATCAATGACGTTTGGGAGCGGAGCCTTAAGAAAATCAGCAAGGGAGCTCCGGCATGAAGCGAAGCTTGTCGAAAAGGGCATTGAAGAACAGCTCGCAAATCAAAAAAAAGCAATTCATAAGACTACTCTTCCTATCACGGAAGAAATGGCAGAAATTTTCGACAAATGGCGCAAAAGGGATCTGTAGGCAGTTGACGCTCTTATGAACACTCCGATATAATGGTTCCTATATTTATACTACTACGCGCATGGGCGGAGGGATTGTATTGAGTACAGACCTCAAGAAACCGGAACCACGTCAAACTACCCGAACCGAAGATGAAATACTGATTGAATTTGCACGTGCAGGCGATAACCAGGCATTAGAACGACTGATTGAGAAGTACCGGCATCTAGTGCGGGCGAAATCGCGATCGTATTTTCTCATCGGGGGAGATTATGAAGATATCATACAAGAAGGAATGATCGGGCTGTACAAAGCTGTACGAGATTTCCGGGGAGACAAATTATCCTCATTCCGTGCCTTTGCTGAACTATGCATTACAAGGCAGATCATTACAGCTATAAAGACGGCGACGAGACAGAAGCATTCGCCGCTGAACTCATATATCTCCCTGGATAAACCAGTGTATGAAGAAGACTCGGAACGCCCTCTGCTCGATATCTTAGTAGAGACCCACGCCAAAAGTCCGGAAGATTTGCTGATCATCCGGGAAAAGCATGAGGATATGGAAACGAAAATTGGCAGCGTGCTGAGCGAACTGGAGCAGCAGGTGCTGCAGCTTTACATCGATGGCCGTTCCTATCAGGAAATGTCTGGACTGCTTGGAAGAAGGAACAAATCGATCGATAATGCCCTTCAGCGAATCAAGCGAAAACTCGAAAATTGTGAAGAATGGAATGCGTTAATCTCTTGAAAGACGGGTTTTAAACGCTTTTTAATTTCAGAAAAGTCAAAAATAATTATGTGACAAGTTATTGACAGCGTTTTCTCACGGTGGTAAGATTTATTTAAGTTAATACGTTAGGTTGAGTATATGAAAGCCGCACACCATTCATTCCATTGGGATACGTGTGCGGCTTTTTGTAGGCTTTCCTGGTTACTTCCGAGGATTCATGCTACTTTTTATCCGTTGTTATGAAAGCGTTTTTCTGGAAAGTGACCAGGATTAAAGGTCTGGGTCTTGTGGCGCCGTAACAAATAATAAGACGAACCGCCTAACGTTATGACGATAAGTAAGCTTTAATAAAAAAGGAGGAAGAAGAATGTCTGTTTATTTAGCGGAGCTTATCGGTACGATGATTCTTATTATCTTTGGCGGCGGCGTAGTCGCAAACGTAAGTCTGAATAAATCCAAAGCTCAGGGTGCTGGCTGGATTGTTGTAGCACTTGGCTGGGGGTTTGCAGTGGCAATGGCCATCTATGCAGTAGGACAGTTCTCCGGGGCGCACATTAATCCGGCGGTAACGCTTGGCCTCGCTTCTGTTGGAGAGTTTGCGTGGGCACAGGTCCCGGGCTACATTATTGCTCAATTAATTGGTGCTGCATTAGGTGGCGTGGTAGTTTATCTTCACTTTCTCGGTCACTGGAAGGAAACAGAGGATTCGAATACAAAGCTTGGAGTGTTTTCGACCGACCCTGCTGTTCCGAACCGGTTTAACAATTTCCTGAGCGAGTTTATCGGTACAGCTGTTCTTGTCGGAGGTATTTTAGGTATTGGGGCCAACCAGTTCACAGAAGGATTAAATCCACTGATTGTCGGCTTTCTGATTCTCGCTATCGGCCTCTCTCTTGGTGGTACCACAGGATATGCCATCAACCCGGCCCGTGACCTTGGTCCTCGTATCGCACATGCGCTGCTGCCAATTCCGGGTAAAAGAGATTCCAACTGGTCCTATGCCTGGATCCCGGTAGTAGCCCCGGCTGCCGGTGGCGTGTTCGGTGCGATGGTTTACCGTTCATTCTTCTTGGGAGAAGGCGCAATGGCATTAATGATTTACTCGGTTGTCGTAGCCGTTTTCCTTGGAAGTTTGTACTACATGGGCAAACGCTCTGCGAAATCGATCATGTCCAACCCTGAAGTGAAAAACTAATACAACTTATATATGAAAAAGGAGATGAAGCGGATGGAGAAGAAATACATTCTAGCAATTGATCAGGGAACAACGAGCTCGCGTGCCATTATTTTTAACAAAGAAGGAGAAATAGTAGGCACGGCGCAGAGAGAGTTTAAGCAGTACTTTCCGAAGTCTGGCTGGGTAGAGCACAACGCCCAGGAAATTTGGACATCTGTACTAGCGGTGCTTGCAGAAGTGCTTGGGGAAAATGATATCCAGGCTGAAGAAATTAACGCAATTGGGATCACAAATCAGCGTGAGACAGCGGTTGTATGGGATAAACACACCGGGCGTCCTGTCTATAATGCAATTGTATGGCAGTCCCGCCAGACAATGGATATATGCAATGAGCTAAACGAGCAGGGATACGGGGAAATGTTCCGAAATAAAACCGGTCTTCTGATTGACGCGTACTTCTCGGGAACGAAAGTAAAGTGGATACTTGATAATGTAGAAGGCGCACGGGAAAAAGCAGACAATGGAGATCTTCTGTTTGGCACCATCGATACGTGGCTGATCTGGAAGCTCTCTGGGGGAAAAGCGCATGTAACGGACTATACGAACGCCGGGCGGACGCTTATGTACAACATTTATGACCTGCAGTGGGATGATGAGCTGCTTGACGTCCTTACCGTACCGAAGAGCATGCTTCCGGAAGTGCGTTCTTCTTCCGAGGTATATGCCAATACAGTAGATTACCACTTCTTCGGCCAGGAAGTTCCGATTGCAGGGGTAGCGGGAGACCAGCACGCTGCCCTGTTCGGCCAGGCCTGCTTTGAAAAAGGGATGGCAAAGAACACGTATGGCACCGGCTGCTTTATGCTGATGCATACTGGAGATAAGCCAGTGCCATCAAATAACGGACTCCTGACTACAATTGCCTGGGGAATTGACGGCAAGGTTGAATACGCTCTTGAAGGAAGCATTTTCGTAGCCGGCTCGGCTATTCAGTGGCTCCGGGATGGCCTGCGTATGTTTACAAACTCGCCGGACAGCCAGAAATACGCTGAGCGTGTAGATGATACGAACGGCGTGTATTTTGTACCGGCCTTCGTAGGACTTGGAGCCCCTTACTGGGATAGTGAAGCGCGCGGAGCCATCTTTGGCCTGAGCCGTGGAACGGAAAAAGAGCATTTTGTACGGGCGACCTTGGAGTCGCTTGCGTACCAGACAAAAGACGTGCTCGGAGCAATGGAAACGGATTCGGGTATTGAAGTGAAGTCTCTTCGTGTTGACGGCGGAGCGGTTTCAAATGATTTTCTGATGCAGTTCCAAAGTGATATTGTCGGCGTTCCTGTAGAGCGTCCGGCTGTGATTGAAACAACTGCGATGGGCGCAGCTTATTTAGCGGGGATCGCCACTGGCTTCTGGAGCAGTAAAGAAGAAGTGAAAAAGCAGTGGAAAAAAGAAAAGCAATTTGAGCCGCAGATTAATGAAGATACAAGAACAGAATTGTACGACGGCTGGAAAGAAGCGGTGGATGCCACAAGGGCATTCAAGCCGGGAAAAAAGAAAACCACAGCCCAGTCAGCTAATTAAAAATCATGAAAGGACCGGTGCTCCTCAGGGGCGCCGGTTTTTATATGCCTGTTAATTTCTCCTTGATTATAGCGCAGAAGTTGTTTATGATTGATATTGGTAGAAATATATGTGCGCCTAAAGCAAACAGACCGCAGAGCCCTTAGGAGCGGCTGTTTTTTTAATGGTTGAAAACAAGCAGGACGGAAGAAGCCTGACGGTACATGTGATACAGAAACAGATGCAGATACATTGTTCTTCATATGAGACTTCATACTAATAATTTTATGACCGTTAACACCGGTTGATGGAGGTGGCTGCATGGCTGGGGGTACGAAAAAAAGCCCTATCCGCTTTCTCAAAGAAGTAGGACAGGAAATGAAGCGTGTTACATGGCCGACACGCAAAGAGCTAACGAAATATACAATTGTCACGGTGCTGACTGTCATCTTTTTTGTTATCTATTTTGCCGTTATCGATTTAGGGCTTTCTGAGCTTGTTCGTATATTTTTGGAGTAGCAACGGTTGAACGTTTGGAATAAAGGAGGGAAGGGGCTTAGTTCCCACTCTAGATATGGAAAAAAGCTGGTATGTAGTCCATACTTATTCGGGCTATGAAAACAAAGTAAAAACGAACCTGGAAAAACGGGTGGAATCCATGGGGATGACGGATAAAATTTTCCGTGTACTGGTGCCGGTGGAAGAAGAAACGGAAACCAAAAACGGAAAAAGCAAGACAGTCTCCAAAAAGGTTTTCCCCGGGTATGTCATCGTTGAAATGGTAATGACAGATGACTCCTGGTACGTAGTCCGCAACACCCCGGGAGTAACTGGGTTTATCGGCTCTACGGGAGCTGGCTCGAAGCCAACGCCGCTTTTGCCGGACGAAGTAGATACCATTCTCGGCCAAATGGGCGAGAAAGAACCGAAGGCTGAAGTTGATTTTGAACTTAAAGAAGCGGTGAAGGTAACTGAAGGGCCGTTTGCCGACTTCACGGGAACGGTGGAAGAAATCAATGCCGAGAAACAGAAGGTCAAAGTTTATGTAAATATGTTCGGCCGCGAAACTCCGGTTGAGCTGGAATTTACCCAAGTAGAAAAAATATAGGTCCGGCTTGTATTTTCTCTTTCTCATGAATTGACCATTGCTTATTTTGGTTTCAGGTGATAAAATTATCCTGTTTGGTATTGAAAGATATCATAGCCTAAAGCACATGGTGTTTTAGAATGAGTGGGAGGATGCATTGTATCCGGCTACCACATCACGGACGAAGGAGGTGTGTCGCGTGGCTAAAAGAGTCGAGAAGGTTGTTAAACTTCAAATTCCGGCTGGTAAAGCGAACCCGGCACCACCGGTAGGCCCAGCGCTTGGTCAAGCCGGTGTGAATATCATGGGATTCTGTAAAGAATTCAACGCTCGTACACAAGAGCAGACAGGAACAATCATTCCTGTAGAAATCAGTGTCTATGAAGACCGTTCGTTCACTTTTATTACGAAAACTCCGCCAGCCCCTGTACTTCTTAAAGAAGCAGCAGGCATTAAAGGCGGTTCCGGTGAGCCTAACCGTAACAAAGTTGGTTCAGTAACCCGGGATCAGGTTCGTGAAATTGCTGAGACGAAAATGCAGGATTTAAACGCATCTGACGTTGAATCAGCAATGCGTATGGTTGAAGGAACAGCCCGCAGCATGGGCTTAAACGTTGAAGACTAATTGAAAGATTTGCCTTGCTGAAGGTTGTGTGGACGCCTCTGACGCTTTTGCCGAAGGGACGGCTCGCAACCTTTACTAGTGGGAGGTCTTACCGTTAAACCACAACAAGGAGGAAAAACAATGCCTAAAAGAGGTAAAAAATACCGCGAGGCGGCGCAGCTCATCGACCAGGAGCAGCAGTACAATGCTGAAGAGGCGATTGAGCTTGCGAAGAAAACATCGATCGTAAATTTTGATGCAACGGTAGAAGTAGCGTTTCGTCTTGGAATTGACCCGCGTAAAAACGATCAGCAGATCCGTGGCGCGATCGTCCTTCCAAACGGAACAGGAAAAAGCCAGCGCGTGCTCGTTTTTGCTAAAGGCGAAAAAGCTCAGGAAGCAGAAGCGGCCGGCGCTGATTATGTAGGAGAAGAAGATCTGGTGAACCGTGTGCAGCAAGGATGGTTTGACTTTGATGCAGTAGTAGCCACTCCGGACATGATGGCCCAGGTAGGTAAATTGGGCCGTACCCTTGGACCGAAAGGCCTTATGCCTAATCCAAAAACCGGTACGGTGACAATGGACGTTACAAAAGCTGTTGAAGAAATTAAAGCAGGTAAAGTGGAATACCGTGTCGATAAGTCCGGTAATATCCATGCGCCAATTGGCAAAGTATCTTTTGATACTGCAAGCCTGGTGGAAAACTTCAACACAGTTGCCGACGCGCTTCAAAAAGCAAAGCCGGCAGCAGCTAAAGGAACGTACATGAGAGGCGTTGCTGTAACGACTTCCATGGGTCCTGGCGTGAAAGTAAGCACTTCTTCGTTAAAATTCGCATAAATTAAACAGCAATATTTTTGTTTGCCGGCAGCGCCCGGGTGATCTTGAAAAAGCTCTTGACCCGGACGCTGCTTCCATTTATACTAAATGACGGATCAGCCAACAATTTTATATTGTTGCCGCAGACAGCAGGAGTGCACTGCACTTAAATTATCCTGCCGAGGTACCATTCCTATACATTGAACGCCTTAGAGCGTTTTACGGGAGTAGTGTCTTCGTGTCTGCTAATTTAGACAGGAAGATTTTTTAATGTCTGCGGTCGCGGACGGCAAACAATAAAGAATGGCAGGAGGTGGAACGGATGAGCAAAGTTATCGAACAAAAACAGGCGGTTGTTGATGAAATCGCAGCAAAGCTGAAAGACAGCGTGTCGACCGTATTGGTAGACTATCGCGGCCTGGACGTGTCGGAAATTACGGAATTACGTGCGCAGCTTCGTGAAGCAGACGTTGATTTCAAAGTGTATAAAAACACAATGGCGCGTCGTGCGGCAGAAGACGTGAATCTGAAAGACGAGTTGAACGAATACCTGGTAGGCCCTACAGCTATTGCAACAAGCGCAGAGGACGCAGTAGCACCGGCAAAAGTATTGTACAATTTCGCTAAAGATCACGAAGCGCTGGAGATTAAAACGGGTGTCATTGAAGGCAGCGTTGTTTCCCAGGAGCAGATCAAGGAATTGGCAAGCCTTCCATCCCACGATGGACTTGTGGCTATGCTGCTTAGCGTTATGCAGGCGCCAATCCGTAACTTCGCACTGGCTACAAAAGCAGTGGCAGAGCAAAAAGAAGAAGAGAGCGCCTAATAATTTAGGGTTTTTGACAGGTTAAACATTAATACTAAGAGGAGGATTATCCATGAGTAATCAAGAAATGATTGATGCAATTAAGGAAATGTCCGTTCTGGAATTGAACGAATTAGTAAAAGCAATTGAAGAAGAATTCGGCGTAACAGCAGCTGCACCAGTAGCAGCTGGCGGTGGCGGCGGTGAAGTCGTTGAGGAAGAGCAAACAGAATTCGACGTAGTACTCGAAAGCGCTGGTTCTTCTAAAATCAACGTCATCAAAGTTGTCCGTGAAATTACCGGTCTTGGCTTGAAAGAAGCTAAAGCACTAGTAGACGGAGCACCTGAAACATTAAAAGAAGGCGTATCTAAAGAAGACGCTGAAGAAATGAAAGGTCAACTCGAAGAAGCAGGCGCTTCTATCGAATTGAAGTAAGGGTTCGATCAACTCATCCGCACAGCTGCGGATGAGTTTTTTGTTGCAATAAATGTCTGGATCCTGCTATGATAATATTCCAATAATTAGAACGGAGCGATGCTATGAGCGGTGAACAATATTTTCATGCAAGTCCAAGTGCGGCAAGTGATGAAAAAGTTATCCACGCAAAGCTTAGGGGCAGAGACTGGTCATTCGTGACAGACAGCGGAGTCTTCTCGAAACAAACAGTGGATTTTGGTACAGAAACGCTGCTCGAAGCCTTTGAATGGCCGGATGTAGATGGAGACATTGTAGACATTGGCTGCGGTTACGGTGTAGTGGGAGTAACTCTTGCTAAGGAAACGGCCCGAAATGTGCTGCTTTTTGACATCAATCAACGCGCGGTAGAATTGGCAAAAAGAAACATTCAGCGGCATCAGGCTGAAAATGCCGAAGCCGCAGAAAGCGATCTATTCAATGCCTATGAAGGCGGGGCAGCAGCGATTTTGACAAACCCACCTATCAGAGCTGGAAAGAAAGTGGTGCACCAACTGTTCGAGGAAGCTTTTGAAGCATTGAGGCCAGGTGGTGAATGTTGGATTGTCATCCAGAAAAAGCAGGGGGCTCCTTCAGCGAAAGAAAAACTTAACGAACTGTTTCCGGTTGTGAAAAATGTAAAAAAAAATAAAGGATATTATATTTTCCGTGCGCGTAAATAAACAGCACCATCAGAAGTTGACGGTGCTGTTTTGATATGGTATTATAATTTAATGCGTATAAGTATCCATTAGTACCAAACTACATGCAATATTCTACTTATTAAATCAGGTGATACCGTAAGAAGTATCATCCATTTCTTTTCTATATGCCACTTCACGGCTGAGCTGGATTACGGTTGCAGCAAGCTTATCCATTAAAATGAGAACGTTTGTGCTTTTGATTCCTTCTTATTCTAACACATTCGAATAAGAAATGGGAGAATCGATCGTAATAAGTATTAGGAAAAACAATTTCATTTAAGATGAACAACATGAGTCAGGGAGAAGCGGTCATCGTTCTCAAGCTAGCTATTCGGTTTGTGAAAAAAATTACATCGACGGCGTTTGTGTACGCGGACTGTTCTCTGTGTTCTGATACGCTGAAGAATTCATCAGAGCAGAAAGAGCCGTCCGTCTACATGACGACGCGTCTCTGCATTTATCACTATTTAGCTATATTACCGATAATTGCCTTGGAAAAACGCTTGTTTTAAAACGAGCGGATATCATGCGAGATTTGAGGGGTGAATCTGTTGTCAAGTCAACTTATTCAATTTGGACGTCACCGCCAGCGGAGAAGCTATGCCCGAATCAATGAAGTATTGGACCTTCCCAACCTCATTGAGATTCAGACGGCTTCTTATCAATGGTTTCTAGATGAAGGGATTCGCGAAATGTTTCAGGACATCTCGCCGATTGAAGATTTTACCGGAAACTTGGTGCTAGAATTCATCGATTACAATTTGGGAGAACCAAAATATCCAATCGATGAATCAAAAGAACGCGATGCCACATACTCTGCACCACTTCGCGTCAAGGTCCGCCTGATGAACAAGGAGACTGGCGAAGTAAAAGAGCAGGAAGTATTTATGGGCGATTTCCCGCTTATGACCGACACAGGTACATTTGTAATAAACGGGGCTGAGCGTGTTATCGTATCCCAGCTCGTACGTTCACCAAGCGTATATTTTAACAATAAAGTAGACAAAAACGGCAAGCGTGGCTACACTGCGACTGTTATTCCGAATCGCGGTGCATGGCTCGAGCTTGAAACAGATGCGAAAGACGTCGTTCACGTTCGTATTGACCGTACCCGGAAAATCCCGGTTACCGTGCTTCTTCGCGCACTTGGCTTTGGTTCCGACCAAGAGATTATCGATCTTTTGGGCGAAGATCAATACCTGCGGAATACGCTCGAAAAAGACAATACTGAAGGCAGCGAAAAAGCTCTTCTCGAAATTTATGAACGTCTCCGCCCTGGGGAACCGCCAACGGTGGATAGCGCGAAAAGCTTATTAAAC
Source organism: Marinococcus halophilus (assembly GCF_002265875.1). GTDB lineage: Bacteria > Bacillota > Bacilli > Bacillales > Marinococcaceae > Marinococcus > Marinococcus halophilus. The sequence goes on along the minus strand of NZ_NPFA01000015.1, from coordinate 33,054 downwards.
ACGCGCTTTTTTGATCCGAAACGGTATGATCTCGCAAATGTCGGACGTTATAAAATGAATAAAAAGCTCCATATCCAAAATCGTTTATTCAATCAGCGTTTAGCAGAAACGCTTGCTGATCCAGAAACGGGAGAAGTCATTGCTGAGGCTGGCACGATGCTCGACCGCCGGGCCCTGGACCGTCTCATGCCGTATCTGGAAAATAACCTTGGATTTAAACGGTACACCGTTTCCGGTGGAGTGGTGGAAGATGCAGATTTGGACGTACAATCTATTAAGATTTATGCAGATGACGGTCAAGGCGAAGACCGTGAAATTAACGTAATCAGTAATGGGAACATTGATCTTGAAACGAAGAATATTACGCCTGAAGACATGATTGCCTCGGTAAACTATTTCTTCAACCTTCTTCACGGCGTCGGCCGGACTGATGACATTGACCATTTGGGTAATCGTCGTCTCCGTTCTGTCGGGGAACTGCTTCAAAACCAGTTCCGTATCGGACTTTCCCGTATGGAGCGTGTGGTACGTGAGCGCATGTCTATCCAGGACCCAAGCTCCATCACGCCGCAGGCGCTTATCAATATTCGTCCGGTAATCGCTTCTATTAAAGAGTTCTTTGGCAGCTCGCAGCTGTCCCAGTTTATGGACCAGACAAATCCTTTGGCTGAACTGACGCACAAACGCCGTCTGTCAGCGCTCGGACCGGGCGGATTGACCCGCGAACGTGCCGGTTTTGAAGTCCGTGACGTGCACTACTCCCACTACGGGCGTATGTGCCCGATTGAAACGCCGGAAGGACCGAACATCGGCCTGATTAACTCTTTGTCAAGCTACGCCAAGGTAAATAAGTTCGGCTTTATCGAAACAGCTTACCGCCGTGTAGACCCGGATACGGGAGTGGTCACCGAGCAGTGTGATTATCTTACTGCTGATGAAGAAGATAACTACGTAGTCGCTCAGGCGAACGCTTCACTTGCTGAAGACGGCACGTTTGCCGACGATGAAGTTATCGCCCGTTTCCGAGGAGACAACACCATCGTGCCGAAAGAAAAAATCGACTATATGGACGTTTCACCGAAGCAGGCAGTTTCTGCTGCAACGGCGTGTATTCCATTCCTCGAAAATGACGACTCCAACCGGGCATTGATGGGAGCGAACATGCAGCGTCAGGCAGTGCCGCTTCTTGAGCCGGAAGCACCTCTTGTAGGTACCGGCATGGAATACGTTTCAGCAAAGGATTCAGGGGCTGCCATCATCGCCCGTCACAAAGGCGTAGTTGAGCGGGCGTCCGCACGTGAAATCTGGATCCGCCGCATTGAAGATGTGGACGGAGAAGAAGTAGAAACAGATATCGATAAATATCGTATGATGAAATACGTTCGTTCCAACCAGGGAACAAGCTATAACCAGCGTCCGATCGTTAAAGACGGGGACCGTATAGAAAAAGGCGAAGTCCTTGCAGACGGTCCATCGATGGATAACGGGGAAATGGCATTGGGGCGTAACGTCTTAACTGCCTTTATGACCTGGGACGGCTATAACTATGAAGACGCCGTTATCCTGAGTGAACGGGTAGTAAAAGACGATGTCTACACTTCCATTCACGTAGATGAATACGAGTCAGAAGCCCGCGATACCAAGCTCGGACCGGAGGAAATCACCCGCGATATTCCAAACGTTGGGGAAGAAGCGCTGAAGGACCTCGATGACCGCGGTATTATCCGCGTCGGGGCGGAAGTGAAGGATGGCGACATTCTTGTCGGGAAAGTAACGCCGAAAGGCATGACAGAGCTTTCCGCAGAAGAGCGTCTGCTTCATGCGATCTTCGGGGAAAAAGCCCGCGAAGTACGGGACACTTCGCTTCGTGTTCCACACGGGGCAGACGGCATTGTACTCGACGTAAAAATCTTTAACCGTGAAGACGGAGATGAACTTCCACCGGGAGTGAATCAGCTTGTCCGGGTATATCTCGTGCAGAAGCGTAAGATTCATGAAGGGGATAAAATGGCCGGTCGTCACGGAAACAAAGGTGTTATTTCCCGTATTCTTCCAGAGGAAGATATGCCTTACCTGCCGGACGGAACACCGATTGATCTTATGCTGAACCCTCTCGGGGTGCCTTCGCGTATGAATATCGGACAGGTGCTTGAAATGCACCTGGGCATGGCGGCCCGTTCCCTGAACCTTCACATGGCAACACCGGTATTTGACGGTGCCCGTGAAGAAGATGTTTGGGAAACGATTCAGGAAGCTGGTCTCGCCCGGGACGGAAAGACCGTATTGTATGACGGGCGTACAGGGGAAACCTTTGACAACCGTATTTCAGTCGGGGTCATGTATATGATCAAACTGGCCCACATGGTGGACGACAAGCTTCACGCCCGTTCGACCGGACCTTACTCTCTTGTTACCCAGCAGCCGCTTGGTGGTAAAGCGCAGTTCGGCGGCCAGCGTTTCGGGGAAATGGAAGTATGGGCTCTTGAAGCGTACGGAGCAGCTTATACGCTGCAGGAAATTCTTACGGTGAAATCCGACGACGTTGTCGGCCGTGTGAAAACGTACGAAGCGATTGTTAAAGGGGAAAATGTGCCGGAGCCTGGCGTTCCCGAGTCATTTAAAGTTCTGATTAAAGAGCTTCAAAGCCTTGGCATGGACGTGAAAATGCTTTCGAGCAATGAAGAGGAAATCGAAATGAAAGAGCTCGATGATGAAGATGAACAACCCGGAGATAACTTGAATCTTAGAATCGAGTCCACGGAAAACGCATAAGGTCTCATCGGTAAAACGGAGAAGACGGGGTGTCTAATTAAAAGCTATATGGCTTTTGTAGGCACCTCTTGTCCCTCTTTCAGCCATGCCACCTTTAAAGATTGAAAGGGAGGTCGACCTCTTGATAGACGTCAATAACTTTGAATATATGAAAATTGGACTTGCCTCTCCGGAAAAAATTCGTTCCTGGACACACGGTGAAGTGAAAAAGCCAGAAACGATTAACTACCGGACGTTAAAACCGGAAAAAGACGGACTGTTCTGTGAGCGTATTTTTGGTCCGACAAAAGACTGGGAATGCCACTGCGGTAAATACAAGCGTATTCGCTATAAAGGCGTAGTCTGCGACAGGTGCGGGGTAGAAGTCACTCGTTCAAAAGTGCGCCGGGAACGCATGGGCCATATTGAACTTGCAGCCCCTGTATCTCACATTTGGTACTTTAAAGGTATCCCAAGCCGTATGGGACTGGTCCTTGATATGTCCCCGCGTTCCCTCGAAGAAGTTATTTACTTTGCTTCCTATACAGTAACGGAGCCGGGGGAAACGCCGCTTGAATACAAACAGCTGCTTTCCGAAAGAGAATACCGGGCATATTACGATAAGTACGGCAAAACCTTCTCCGCTCAGATGGGTGCAGAAGCCATCCGCAAGCTTCTTCAGGATATTGATCTTGAAAAAGAAGTGCACGGCTTAAAAGGCGAACTTGAAACAGCGCAGGGCCAACGCCGTACTCGGGCGATCAAGCGCCTGGAAGTGCTTGAAGCGTTCCGTCACTCCGGCAACCATCCAGCATGGATGATCCTTGACGTTCTCCCGGTTGTTCCTCCGGAAATTCGTCCAATGGTTCAGTTGGACGGCGGCCGGTTTGCCACCTCTGACCTGAACGATTTGTATCGCCGTGTTATTAACCGGAACAACCGTTTAAAACGTCTTCTTGATCTGGGAGCACCGAGCATCATTGTGCAAAACGAAAAGCGTATGCTTCAGGAAGCTGTCGATGCTTTAATTGACAACGGCCGCCGCGGCCGTCCGGTCACAGGTCCAGGCAACCGTCCGCTAAAATCTCTTTCTCATATGCTGAAAGGGAAACAGGGCCGGTTCCGTCAGAACCTTCTCGGCAAACGTGTCGACTATTCCGGACGTTCGGTTATTGTGGTTGGGCCGAGCCTGAAAATGTATCAGTGCGGACTTCCAAAAGAAATGGCGCTTGAGCTGTTCAAGCCATTTGTAATGAAAGAGCTCGTAAACCGAAGCCTCGCGCACAACATTAAAAGTGCGAAACGGAAAGTAGAGCGTGTGCATCCGGAAGTCTGGGATGTGCTTGAGGACGTTATCCGTGAACATCCAGTTCTTTTGAACCGTGCACCGACGCTTCACCGTCTCGGTATTCAGGCATTCGAACCGACGCTGGTTGAGGGTCGTGCCATTAAGCTCCACCCGCTCGTTTGTACAGCGTACAACGCCGACTTTGACGGGGACCAGATGGCTGTGCACGTTCCGCTTTCAGCAGAAGCGCAGGCAGAAGCCCGCGTGCTTATGCTTGCAGCGCAGAATATCTTGAACCCTAAGGATGGTAAACCAGTTGTTACACCATCCCAGGACATGGTACTTGGAAACTACTACCTGACGCTTGAACGTGAAAACGCCATGGGTGAAGGCTCTATCTTTAACGATATAAAAGAAGTGCTCACTGCTTATCAAAATGGCTATGTGCACCTGCATACCCGTATTGCTTTGCCGGTTCGTGCGTTAAATAAAACTAACTTCAGTGAAGAAGAGATGAGTAAGCTCGTCTTAACGACACCAGGAAAGCTTATATTTAATGAAATTCTTCCAACGTCCTTCCCTTACGTGAACGAGCCGACAGCATTGAACCTGGAAGAAGAGCTTCCGGAAAAATATGTAGTGCCAAGCACGACAGATGTTAAAGAAGAATTTAAAAACCGAGAACTCATTCCGCCGTTTAAAAAAGGCTTTTTGGGTGACATCATTGCAGCGGTGTTTAAAAACTTCCAGATTATCGAAACATCGAAAATGCTTGACCGCATGAAGGATCTCGGTTTCCATTACTCTACAAAAGCTGGGATTACGGTTGGGATTTCCGACATTGTTGTACTTCCGGACAAGCAGGATGTACTAGAGGATTCTGAAGAACAGGTCTCGAAGGTAATGAAGCAATTCCGGCGCGGTTTGATTACCGAAGAGGAACGCTATGACAAAATTATCAGCATCTGGGGCGGCGCTAAGGATGTTATCCAGGACAAGCTTATGGGTACGCTTGATATACGGAACCCTATATTTATGATGAGTGACTCTGGTGCGCGTGGTAACGCCTCGAACTTCACGCAGCTTGCTGGGATGCGCGGACTGATGGCCAATCCATCCGGGCGCATCATCGAACTCCCGATCAAATCAAGTTTCCGTGAGGGGCTTACGGTGCTTGAATACTTTATTTCCACGCACGGTGCCCGTAAAGGTCTGGCCGACACAGCGCTTAAAACTGCCGATTCGGGTTATCTGACCCGTCGTCTTGTGGACGTGGCCCAGGACGTTATCATCCGTGAAGACGACTGCGGCACTGACCGCGGGCTTTCGGTAGCGACGCTCCGTGAAGGTAATGAAATCATTGAAAAACTTCAGGATCGCCTGATCGGCCGGGTAGCCTTTGAAACAGTGCGCCATCCTGAAACAGACGAAGTATTGGCTCAAAAGGGCGAGCTTCTAAATGAAGATTCGGCCCGTATTATCGAAGAAGCCGGCGTCGAAAAAGTTGTTATCCGCTCTGTCTTTACGTGCGATACGCACCACGGCGTCTGCAAAAAATGCTACGGCCGTAATCTTGCTACAGGAGCCGACGTTGAAGTGGGCGAAGCAGTAGGGATCATTGCTGCCCAGTCTATCGGTGAGCCGGGCACACAGCTTACCATGCGTACGTTCCATACAGGCGGCGTAGCCGGGGACGACATCACCCAGGGTCTTCCTCGTATTCAGGAGCTTGTTGAAGCCCGTAATCCTAAAGGGCAGGCTGTCATTTCTGAACTCTCCGGCGAAATTGTCGATGTGAAAGATCTGACGGATAAGAAAGAAGTGACGGTGCAGGGGCCGCTTGAAAGCCGTTCCTACACTACACCATATGGCGCCCGTCTCCGGGTGGGAGTAGGCGACCAAGTGGAAGTAGGGCAGGCTCTTACAGAAGGTTCTATCGATCCGAAAGAGCTGTTGAAAGTAACCGGGCTCGACCAGGTGCAGCAGTATCTTCTGAAAGAAGTGCAGAAGGTATACAGCATGCAGGGCGTGGAAATTGGCGACAAGCACATCGAAGTGATGGTTCGTCAAATGTTCCGTAAAATCCGGATTACCGACTCTGGTAATACAGATGCTCTGCCTGGCAGTCTGGTAGAGGTGCATGCGTTTGAAAAAGCTAATCGCGAAGCACTTCAAAAACACCATCAGCCAGCCGTTGGCCAGCCGGTCATTCTTGGTATTACGAAAGCATCGCTTGAAACGGATTCCTTCCTTTCAGCTGCTTCGTTCCAAGAAACCACAAGAATTCTTACGGACGCGGCAATTCGTGGCAAGCGCGACGAGCTGTTAGGCTTAAAAGAGAACGTTATTATCGGGAAATTAGTTCCAGCGGGTACCGGTATGCAGCGTTACCGCAGCCTCGAACAGGTTGTCCCGGAAGAAGCTGTGCAGGAAATGCAGGAATCAGGCGAAGAAGTATATTCGTCGGAATGAAATAGTGTTGACATCGCAAAAACGCGGTGATATGCTATCTAAGGTGCGTTAAGCTCCTGTGCTTTGGAGGATGAATGATGTCTTATGAAAAAGTAACACAGGCTGACGAAGTTTTAATTGGAACTAAACAAACGCTTAAAGCGATTGAACATGGCACAGCTTCCGAAATCATTGTGGCAGCAGATGCAGCTGTAGAAATTCAGCAGCGCATTCTTAAAGCGGCAAATGAAAGCAGTGTTTCCATCCAGTTTGTCGATTCGATGAAAAAACTTGGAAAAGCTTGCGGAATTGATGTAGGAGCGGCTACGATCGCTTTAAAAAAGCAATAACGAGTTTTTGCTGGTGGGGTTTTCGGACCTCATTGGCAAAAACTTTCATTTTGCTTATCAATGAACCACCTGGAACGGTGGTCTTGAAATAACTTAGTCGGAAAGGAGGAAAACAACTATGCCAACTATTAATCAGCTGGTTCGTAAAGGCCGTCAGATGAAGACTAAAAAGACTGATTCTCCGGCGTTGAACCGAGGTTACAATAGCTTGCGTAAAGTCCCAACAGATCAAAATGCTCCGCAAAAACGTGGTGTATGTACTCGTGTAGGCACACTTACCCCGAAGAAGCCAAACTCGGCTCTTCGTAAGTATGCACGTGTTCGCCTGACTAACCAAATCGAGGTTACAGCATACATTCCTGGTATTGGCCACAATCTCCAGGAGCACAGTGTAGTATTGATCCGTGGAGGCCGTGTTAAGGACCTTCCTGGTGTGCGTTATCACGTTGTTCGTGGCGCCCTTGATACTGCCGGCGTACAAAACCGCATGCAAAGCCGTTCCAAATACGGAACTAAGCGCGGGAAGAAAAAGAAATAATAACAGCTAATTCATAATATAAAGAAAGGAGGAGGATTTATGTCTCGTAAAGGACCAGCACCACGCCGTGATGTTCTGCCTGATCCTATTTATAACTCCAAGCTTGTTACTCGTATGATCAACCGTGTAATGAATGATGGTAAAAAAGGAAAAGCGCAAAATATCCTATACAGAGCATTTAACCTCGTACAGGAGCGTTCCGGTCAGGATCCGATGGAAGTTTTCGATCAGGCCATGAAAAACGTTATGCCTGTATTGGAAGTAAAAGCCCGCCGCGTAGGGGGAGCTAACTATCAAGTACCAATCGAAGTTAAACCAGACCGTCGTACCACTCTGGCACTTCGTTGGATCGTAAGCTACGCCCGTCTTCGTGGAGAGAAAACCATGGAAGAGCGTCTTGCAAATGAAATTCTTGATGCTTCCAACAACACAGGATCTGCTGTTAAGCGTCGTGAAGATACTCATCGTATGGCTGAAGCAAACAAAGCGTTTGCTCACTACCGCTGGTAAGCAATACTGCGGAAAATACTACTTTGATGAATGGAAGGAGAAAGAAAGTCCATGGCACGTGAATTCTCCTTGGAAAAGACCCGTAATATCGGGATCATGGCTCACATTGATGCTGGGAAAACAACAGCAACAGAGCGTATCCTTTATTACACGGGTCGTATCCATAAAATTGGTGAAACCCATGAAGGTGCTTCTCAAATGGACTGGATGTCGCAGGAACAAGAGCGTGGTATTACTATTACCTCCGCTGCGACGACAGCCCAATGGAAAAACCACCGCATCAATATTATCGACACTCCAGGTCACGTAGACTTCACCGTAGAGGTGGAACGTTCCCTGCGTGTGCTTGACGGAGCTGTTGCGGTATTGGATGCTCAGTCTGGCGTGGAGCCGCAGACAGAAACTGTATGGCGCCAGGCGACTACTTACCATGTTCCACGTATTGTTTTTGTTAACAAGATGGACAAGGTAGGGGCGGATTTCGTTTATTCCTTGAGCACACTGACAGAACGTCTCGGAGCGAATGCTCAGGCAATTCAGCTTCCGATCGGTGCTGAAGATGATTTTGAAGGAATTATTGATTTAATCGAGATGCAGGCTTACTACTACCTCGATGACCTTGGAACCCGTGCGGAAGCCCGTGAAATACCGGAAGAATATCAGGCTCAAGCGCAGGAATACCGCCAGAAGCTGGTAGAAGCTGTATCCGAGCTTGATGAAGAGCTTATGATGAAATACCTTGAAGAGGAAGAAATTACAAATGAAGAACTCAAGCTGGCTATCCGTAAAGGAACGCTGAACGTTGAGTTTTATCCAGTACTTTGTGGTTCTGCCTTTAAAAACAAAGGTGTGCAGCTCATGATCGACGCTGTGCTCGATTATCTTCCATCTCCATTGGATGTTCCTGCAATTAAAGGGAAATATCCGGATTCGGAAGAAGAGGAAGAGCGCCCGGCAGACGACAACGGAAAATTCTCTGCGCTGGCATTTAAAGTGGCCACAGACCCTTATGTCGGCAAGTTGACTTTCTTCCGTGTATACTCGGGTACACTCACTTCCGGCTCGTACGTCAGAAACTCCACCAAGGACAAACGTGAACGCGTGGGCCGTATTCTTCAAATGCATGCAAACTCCCGTGAAGAAATTTCAACGGTATATGCCGGTGATATTGCAGCGGGTGTCGGCTTGAAGGATACGAGCACCGGGGACACATTGGTGGCAGAAAAAGACAACATCGTGCTTGAATCGATGGATTTCCCGGAACCGGTTATTTCCTTGTCTGTTGAGCCGAAGTCGAAGGCGGACCATGATAAAATGAGTATCGCCCTCGGAAAGCTTGCAGAAGAGGATCCTACTTTCCAGACGGAAACAGACGAAGAAACCGGACAAACGATCATCAAAGGTATGGGTGAGCTTCACCTTGATATCATCGTTGACCGTTTAAAACGGGAATTCAAAGTAGAAGCGACCGTAGGTGCCCCTCAGGTATCCTATCGTGAAACAATCCGCCAGGAAGCTAACTGCGAAGGTAAATTCGTACGTCAGTCCGGTGGTCGCGGGCAGTACGGACACGTTTGGGTCAAATTTGAGCCAAACGAAGAAGGCGCCGGCTTTGAATTTGTAAACAAAATTGTCGGTGGTGTGGTACCTCGTGAATACGTACCTTCCGTGCAGGCCGGTATTGAAGATTCTCTTCAAAGCGGCATGCTCGCCGGTTATCCGGTAATCGACGTAAAAGCTACTCTATTTGATGGTTCCTACCACGATGTCGACTCTAACGAGATGGCATTTAAGGTAGCAGCTTCCATGGCTCTGCGTGAAGCAAAGCAAAAATGTAAGCCGGTACTGCTGGAACCATTGATGAAGGTAGATATCGTGGTTCCAGAAGAATACATGGGCGACGTGATGGGCGATGTAACATCCCGCCGTGGCCGTGTGGACGGTATGGAAGCACGAGGCAATTCTCAGGTTATCCGGTCGTTCGTACCGCTTGCTGAGATGTTTGGCTACGCCACGACTCTTCGTTCCAACACGCAGGGCCGCGGAACGTATTCCATGTTCTTCGATCATTACGAAGAAGTGCCAAAAAGTGTTTCTGAAGATGTTATCAAGCAGGCAACAGGACAGTAAAAATCCGGCAGCTTGATGATTGTATGCACGACCGATTTATTGTAAGCTAAGGTAGGGCGTTTACTGATAGCAGCGCCCGCCTGGCTGCTATACAACATTAATTACCTGAAATAAAGGGAGGACAATTATAATGGCAAAAGAAAAATTTGACCGTTCGAAAACGCATGCGAACATTGGTACTATCGGTCACGTTGACCATGGTAAAACAACTTTGACTGCTGCGATCACAACAGTACTTCACAAAAAATATTCCCGCGGAACGGCTATGGCTTATGACGCAATCGACGGTGCACCTGAAGAGCGTGAGCGTGGGATTACGATCTCTACTGCACACGTAGAGTACGAAACTGATTCCCGTCACTATGCACACGTAGACTGCCCAGGTCACGCGGACTATGTTAAAAACATGATCACCGGTGCAGCTCAAATGGACGGAGCGATTCTCGTTGTTTCCGCAGCTGACGGCCCAATGCCTCAGACTCGTGAGCACATCCTGCTTTCCCGTCAGGTTGGTGTACCATCCATCGTTGTTTTCTTAAACAAAGTTGACATGGTAGACGATGAAGAGCTTCTCGAACTCGTTGAAATGGAAGTTCGTGACCTCTTGTCTGAATATGACTTCCCTGGCGACGATGTACCAATCATCAGCGGTTCTGCTCTGAAAGCCCTTGAAGGCGATCAAGAGTACGAAAACAAAATTCTTGAACTGATGGAAGCTGTAGACAACTACATTCCAACTCCAGACCGCGACAAAGACAAGCCATTCATGATGCCTGTAGAGGACGTATTCTCTATCACAGGCCGTGGTACAGTTGCAACAGGCCGTGTTGAACGTGGCGTTCTTAACGTTGGGGATGAAATTGAAATCATCGGTATCGATGAAGACTCCCGTAAATCCACGGTTACTGGTGTGGAAATGTTCCGTAAGCTTCTTGACTATGCAGAAGCTGGCGACAACATTGGCGCGCTTCTCCGCGGTGTGTCCCGTGATGACATCAAACGTGGCCAAGTTCTTGCAAAGCCAGGTTCGATTACTCCACACACTAACTTCAAAGCAGAAGTTTATGTACTTTCCAAAGACGAAGGTGGACGCCATACTCCATTCTTCTCTAACTATCGCCCGCAGTTCTACTTCCGTACGACGGACGTAACTGGCATCATCCAGCTGCCTGAAGGCGTTGAAATGGTAATGCCTGGCGATAACGTAGAAATGACAGTTGAGCTTATCAACCCAATCGCTATCGAAGAAGGAACCAAGTTCTCTATTCGTGAAGGCGGCCGTACAGTTGGCGCCGGCGTTGTTTCTACCATTCAAAAATAACCACCGGTTATTCTCCCCTAATGCTGAAAAGCATTAGGGGTTTTTTATTTCTTCTATATAAATACTCTAAAAGCTGAAAAAGAAAAAGGGGGAGGCCGGAAAAGATTTTTTGAAAAAACCCTTGCGTAAAAGGCGAACGATCACTATAATAGATGAAGTGTGACCATGGGAGACATAGAAATACTTCTATATTCATCTACGGTCAGGCGATGATGCGGAAGGTTGCTGACACACCCGGGTCCATTGCCATGATCAGGTGTGAGGAAATTTTCGCGGAGTATGTCTGTAAAATCGGACGAGAAGGAGGGCTTTTAATGGCAGCTAATGAAAAAATTCGTATTCGTTTAAAAGCGTATGATCACAGAGTGTTGGATCAATCCGCTGAAAAGATTGTAGACACGGCAAAACGTTCTGGTGCAGGTGTTTCTGGACCGATTCCATTGCCAACAGAGAAATCTGTTTATACAATCCTTCGTGCTACGCACAAATTTAAAGATGCTCGTGAGCAATTTGAAATGCGTACACATAAACGTTTAATCGACATTTTGACGCCAACGCCGCAAACGGTAGATTCGCTTATGCGTTTAGATTTACCGTCAGGTGTAGATATCGAAATCAAATTATAATAACAAATATATGAAAACTAAAATTTATTAGGAGGTGTGACTCATGGCCAAAGGAATCTTGGGTAAAAAACTCGGCATGACGCAATTGTTTAAAGAAAACGGCGAACTGCTTCCAGTTACGGTCATTGAAGCAGAACCAAACGTTGTGCTTCAAAAGAAAACTACTGAGTCCGATGGATACGAAGCTATTCAGCTAGGTTTCCACGACAAAAAAGAAGCACGCGCAATCAAACCGGAAAAAGGACATGCTGAGAAAGCAAATACGACCCCCAAGCGCTTCGTTAGAGAAATCCGCGGGACAAACCCAGAGGATTACGAGGTTGGTCAAGAGGTCAGTGTAGCAACATTTGCAGAAGGAGACATCGTAGACGTCACAGGAAAATCCAAAGGGAAAGGCTTCCAGGGCGCCATTAAGCGCCACAACCAATCCCGCGGACCAATGACGCACGGCTCCCGTTTCCACCGTGCCCCAGGTGCTATGGGTGTTATCGACCCTAACCACGTATTGAAAGGCAAAAAGCTCCCTGGACGTATGGGTAACAACACAGTTACTGTACAAAATCTGGAGATTGTTAAAGTAGATACCGAACGTAACGTACTTTTAGTTAAGGGCAACGTTCCTGGTGCGAAACGCAGTTATGTAACAGTACAAAACGCTGTAAAAGCAAACACTGAAAAAGCATAATAGAAAGGAGGGCGCAAGATGCCAACAGTAGATTTACTAAACCAAACCGGTTCCCGCGTAGGAGATATCGAACTGGCAGACACTGTATTCGGTATTGAACCAAATGAGCATGTTCTGTATGACGCAGTAATCATGCAGCAAGCATCGTTACGACAAGGAACGCACAAGGTAAAAAATCGTTCCGAACGTCGCGGCGGCGGACGCAAGCCGTGGCGCCAAAAAGGCACAGGCCGGGCCCGCCAAGGTTCCATCCGTTCCCCGCAATGGGTGAAAGGTGGTATCGTATTCGGGCCGACGCCAAGATCCTACGGCTATAAACTTCCAAAGAAAGTTCGCCGTCTGGCTATCAAATCAGCACTCGCAAGCAAAGCACAGGAAAATGACCTTATCGTGCTTGATGAGCTGAAATTTGAGGCTCCAAAAACGAAAGAGATGGTTAAAGTACTTTCTTCTCTTTCCATTGATACCAAGGTATTGATTGTTACCGGCGACGACGATGAAACCGTCGGATTGTCCGCGCGCAATCTTCCTAATGTAACATTCCTCACGGCAGGCAGTTTAAACGTCCTAGACGTTGTTAAACATGACAAATTGGTTATTACACAGGACGCCGTGAAGAAAGTAGAGGAGGTGTTCGCATAATGGAAGCACGTGACGTGATTAAAAAACCCGTTATTACAGAACGCTCCGCTGACTTGATGGATGAAAAGAAATACACGTTTGAAGTAGACGTGAAAGCTAATAAATTCCAAATCAAAAACGCGGTTGAAGAAATCTTTGATGTTCAGGTAGAACAGGTAAATACAATGAACAAAAAAGGTAAATTCCGTCGTTTTGGCCGTCATGAAGGTTATAAACCAAACCGTAAAAAAGCGATCGTGACGCTTACAGCTGATAGCGAAGATATTGAATTCTTCGAAGGTGCTTAATTAACAAATAGATACGAAGGAGGGAAATGAACATGGCTATCCAAAAGTATAAACCGACCACAAACGGCCGCCGTCACATGTCGGTAAACAAGCACAGCGAAGTCACTTCAGAAACACCAGAGCGTTCGCTGCTTGAGCCGCTTCACAAAAAAGGCGGCCGTAATAACCAGGGTCGTATGACCAGTCGTCACCAGGGCGGCGGGCATAAACGTCAATACCGTGTTATTGACTTTAAACGTAATAAAAATGACGTACCAGGTAAAGTTGCTGAAATCGAGTATGATCCAAACCGTTCAGCAAATATCGCGCTTATCAACTACATTGATGGCGAAAAACGGTACATCCTTGCTCCAAAAGGGCTGAAGATCGGCCAGGAAATTATGGCTGGTTCGAATGCAGACATCAAACTTGGTAACGCGCTGGATCTTCGTGATATCCCAGTAGGTACTGTTATTCACAACATCGAACTGAAGCCGGGCCGCGGCGGACAGCTCGTTCGTTCCGCTGGCGCTGAAGCACAGGTTCTCGGTAAAGAAGGTAAGTACGTACTTGTGCGTCTTCGTTCCGGAGAAACCCGCTTAATCCTCGCTTCCTGCCGCGCAACTGTCGGCCAGGTTGGAAACGTAGAGCATGAACTGGTGAACATCGGTAAAGCCGGTCGTTCCCGTTGGTTAAACAAACGTCCACACGTTCGTGGTTCCGCAATGAACCCTAGCGATCACCCACACGGTGGTGGTGAAGGCCGTGCACCAATCGGACGCGTTGCACCTGTATCCCCTTGGGGTCAGCCAGCAGTTGGCTATAAAACAAGAAAACGCAATAAAGATTCTAATAAATATATCGTACGGGGCCGTCGCCGTAAGAAAAAATAATAAAAAGATGAAGCTGCGGTTCTCCGGAATCGCAGGTTAATCGCGAAAGGAGGTTCTCTCATGGGTCGTAGTTTAAAAAAAGGACCTTTCGTCGACTTGCACTTGATGAATAAAATCGAGAGACTGAACGAATCGGACAATAAAGAAGTTATTCGTACCTGGTCGCGCCGTTCCACAGTATTTCCGGAATTTGTCGGCCACACGATTGCAGTGTACGACGGACGCAAGCACGTACCTGTTTATGTATCTGAAGATATGGTAGGCCATAAACTTGGTGAATTCGCACCAACGAGAACATTTAAAGGCCATAAAAATGACGATAGAAAAACGAAAAGATAAGACCTGAGGGGAGGTAAAGAAACATGGAAGCAAAAGCAGTAGCAAAGCAGATCCGTATCGCCCCCCGCAAGGCTCGTCTTGTGATAGACCTAGTCCGGGGAAGATCCGTCGGAGAAGCTATTGCCATCCTTAAGAACACGCCAAAGTCGGCGTCTCCGATTGTTGAGAAAGTTATTAACTCTGCCATCGCCAACGCAGAGCACAACTATGAGATGGAACCAGAAAATCTTTACATCAGCCAAGCATTCGTAGACGAAGGAGTAACACTCAAACGTTTCCGCCCACGGGCAATGGGACGCGCAAGTCGCATTAACAAACGTACGAGCCACATTACTGTAATCGTCGAAGAAAAAAAGGAGGGATAACGCGTGGGACAAAAAGTTAATCCTATCGGACTTCGTGTTGGAGTCATCCGTGATTGGGAATCGAAATGGTATTCGGAAAAAGAATACGCGAATTTGCTTCATGAAGACTACAGAGTACGCCGCCACATCGAAACGAAGCTCGTGGACGCTTCAATTTCCACAGTAGAAATTGAACGTGCGGCAAACCGTGTAAACATTACGATCCACACTGCGAAACCAGGCATGGTTATCGGCCGTGGAGGTTCAGAAGTAGAGTCGCTTCGTAAAGAATTGAATAACTTGACTGGCAAGCGAGTACACATTAACATCGCAGAAGTAAAACAGGCAGATATGGATGCCCGTCTCGTAGCGGCAAACATTGCCCGCCAGCTTGAAAACCGCATTTCTTTCCGTCGTGCTATGAAACAATCCATTCAGCGTACGATGCGCGCAGGAGCAAAAGGGATCCGTACAGAAGTAAACGGACGCTTAGGCGGCGCTGACATCGCCCGCTCTGAAAGATACAGTGAAGGAACAGTACCTCTCCATACGTTGCGTGCTGACATTGATTACGGCACTGCAGAAGCAGACACAACGTACGGTAAACTAGGTGTAAAAATCTGGATTTATCGCGGAGAAGTCCTTCCAACGAAAGGAACGAATCAAGAGGAAGGAGGCAAATAATATGTTATTGCCAAAACGCGTAAAATATCGTCGCGAACACCGTGGCAAAATGAGAGGCCGTGCAAAAGGCGGCAAAGAGATCACTTTTGGTGAATACGGACTGCAGGCAGTCGAAGCTTCCTGGATTACGAACCGCCAGATTGAATCTGCACGTATTGCTATGACCCGTTATATGAAACGTGGCGGTAAAGTCTGGATTAAAATTTTCCCGGATAAGCCATACACAGCTAAACCCCTTGAAGTCCGCATGGGTTCCGGTAAAGGTTCTCCTGAAGGCTGGGTAGCAGTTGTAAAACCAGGGAAAATCATGTTTGAAATTGCCGGGGTTAACGAAGAGGTTGCCCGTGAGGCATTGAGACTTGCAGCTCACAAGTTACCGGTCAAAACGAAATTTGTGAAACGCGAAGAAGTGGGTGGTGAGGCAAATGAGAGCTAATGAATTGAGAGATCTAACCACAACTGAAATCGAAGATCAGACGAAAAGCCTGAAAGAAGAACTTTTTAACCTTCGTTTTCAATTAGCAACCGGTCAGTTGGAAAATCCCGCCCGCATCCGTACCGTAAGAAAAGATATTGCACGTGCCAAAACCGTTTTGCGTGAACGTGAACTCGGGATGAACAAAGGCTAAAAGGAAAAGGAGGTTAAACCAATATGGCTGAAGAACGTAACAACCGTAAGGTTTATAACGGTCGCGTGACATCCGATAAAATGGATAAAACGATTGCCGTTGTTGTTGAAACGTATAAAAAAGACCCGTTGTACGGCAAACGTGTCAGAGACTCCAAAAAGTTTAAAGCCCACGATGAAGAAAACATTGCAAAAGTTGGCGATATCGTCCAAATCATGGAAACCCGCCCATTGTCGAAAGACAAGCGTTTTCGTCTCGTGAAAGTAATAGAAGAATCAGTTATTCTTTAAATCGTTTTTAAAGAAAGGAGGTACCGTGACCTATGATCCAACAAGAATCACGCTTAAGAGTAGCGGATAACTCTGGTGCCCGCGAAGTCCAGTGTATAAAAGTTCTAGGCGGTTCCGGCCGTAAAACTGCTAACATCGGTGACATGATTACGTGCTCTGTCAAACAAGCAACACCAGGGGGCGTTGTCAAAAAAGGCGAGATTGTCCAGGCAGTTATTGTACGTTCCCGCAGCGGCGTCCGCCGTCCAGACGGTTCTTACATTCGCTTTGACGAAAACGCAGCCGTAATCGTACGTACGGACAAAGGACCACGTGGAACACGTATCTTTGGTCCAGTAGCAAGAGAGCTTCGTGACGAGCAGTATATGAAAATTATCTCCCTTGCACCGGAAGTGCTGTAATACAAATATCATGCGAAGTCGTGATGTCCCGTTAAGGAGGTGCGAAAATGGCCCAAAATAAGCTTCATGTTAAACAGGGTGAAAAAGTAAAAGTAATCAGCGGCAAGGATAAAGGCAAAGAAGGCGTAATCCTTAAAGCAATGCCTGCGCAGGAGCGTGTAATCGTTGAAGGTGTGAACATCGTGAAAAAACATGCGAAGCCTTCCCAGGAAAACCCACAAGGCGGTATCTTAAACCAAGAAGCTGCCATTCACGTATCAAACGTTATGCCGCTTGATCCGAAATCCGGCGAACCAACACGGGTTGGTCACAAGGTAGAGAACGGCAAAAAAGTACGTGTCGCCAAAAAATCAGGTGAAACCCTGAACTAAGTAAGACAAAGGACGAGAGGAGGTCACACGAATGAACGCTTTAAAAGAAAAGTATCAAACATCAATCGTACCGAGTCTGCACGAGAAATTCGACTATTCTTCCGTAATGGGAGTACCGAAGGTTGATAAAATTGTTATTAACATGGGTGTCGGGGAAGCAGTACAAAACCCTCGCTCATTGGATAAAGCAGTAGAAGAGCTGGAAGCAATCAGCGGGCAGAAGCCTTTGATTACAAAAGCAAAACGTTCTATTGCAGGATTTAAACTTCGTGAAGGTATGCCAATCGGTGCAAAGGTAACTTTGCGCGGTGCACGTATGTATGACTTCCTGGAAAAATTAATCCACGTCACGCTTCCACGTGTCCGTGACTTCCGCGGGGTGTCAAACAAAGCATTTGACGGCCGTGGCAACTACACACTCGGTGTACGTGAACAATTGATCTTCCCGGAAATTTCCTACGATCAGGTAGAAAAAGTACGCGGAATGGATATCGTTATCGTTACTACTGCTTCGACTGATGAAGAATCTTACGAACTGCTCAATCAAATGGGCATGCCGTTTCAAAAATAAATTATTCACGTAAACGCCGGCAGCAGCCGGCGCACGACCCCGTAACTGGGAGGGAGGTATTCAAATGGTCATGACAGATCCGATTGCTGATATGCTGACTCGTATCCGCAACGCAAACATGGTGAACCACGAGAAAGTAGAATTTCCTGCATCGAACCTGAAAAAAGAAATCGCTGAAATCCTCAAGCTGGAAGGTTTCATTCGCGACGTTGAATATGTCGATGATAAAAAACAGGGAATGATCCGCTTATTCTTAAAAACTGGTACAGAAAACAAAAAAGTTATTTCTGGTATCAAACGTATCAGTAAACCAGGTCTCCGTGTTTATGCAGGATCCAACGAGGTTCCTAAAGTGCTGGGCGGACTTGGTATCGCAGTAATTTCTACATCTAAAGGCGTTATGTCTGATAAAGAAGCAAGAAAGCAAAACGTGGGCGGCGAAGTTCTCGCATACGTTTGGTAATAAAATCGTTATAAAGAACGGAGGTGTGCAGTATGTCTCGTATTGGCCTGAAACCAATCGAAATTCCAGAAGGCGTGACAATCGCTAAAGATGGAAATACAGTTACAGTCAAAGGACCAAAAGGTGAATTGAGCCGTGAACTTCACCCGGTTATCACTGTGAATCTTGGAGAGTCGGAAGTAACTTTCGAACGCCATTCTGATAATAAAGAGCACCGCTCGCTCCACGGTACGACCCGAAGCCTTGTAAACAACATGGTAGAAGGCGTAACAAAAGGTTATGAAAAGAATCTTGAGCTCGTCGGTGTAGGTTATCGTGCGCAGAAATCCGGTGAAAAGCTGGTACTAAACGTTGGTTACTCCCACCCGGTAGAATTCGTTTCCGAGGAAGGAATCGATATTGAAGTGCCTTCTAACACAAAAGTGACCGTTCGCGGTATTGATAAAGAACGCGTTGGTGCTGTAGCGTCCAACATTCGCTCTGTACGTCTTCCTGAACCATATAAAGGCAAAGGAATCCGCTACGAAGGAGAAGAAGTTCGCCGTAAAGAAGGTAAGACGGGTAAATAATTGTTAATTAACATCGTAACAAGCACGAAAGGAGGAACTGTACGATGGCTCAAGCAACAAGCTATGAAAAACGCAAAAAACGCCATATGAGTATCCGCCGTAAAATCAGCGGTACACCAGAACGCCCTCGCCTGAACGTTTTCCGTTCTGCAAAGCATATCTATGCGCAGCTGATCGACGACGAAGCAGGGGTGACACTGGTAGCAGCTTCGACAATGGAAAGAAATTCCGGAATCGAAAATGGCGGCAATAAAGAGGCAGCCCGTAAAATCGGGGAAACTCTCGCCAAGCGTGCTACGGAAAAAGGCTATGATACAGTCGTTTTTGACCGGGGTGGATTTGTTTATCACGGCCGTGTTCAAGAACTCGCTGAAGCAGCCCGGGAAAACGGACTAAAATTCTAAAAAGCAAGGGAGGGACAAGAATGCAAGGTATTGATCCGAACAAACTGGAACTTGAAGAACGCGTTGTAACTATCAATCGTGTGGCAAAAGTGGTAAAAGGTGGACGTAACTTCCGCTTTGCAGCACTCGTAGTAGTTGGAGACCGTAACGGCCATGTCGGCTTTGGCCAGGGGAAAGCTCTCGAAGTACCGGAAGCAATCCGTAAAGCGGTAGAAAATGCTAAAAAGGACCTTGTGCAAATTCCTATCGTAGGAACAACTATTCCACACGAAATCACTGGTCACTTTGGCGCAGGCAACGTTCTGTTGAAGCCTGCATCTGAAGGTACCGGAGTGATCGCTGGCGGACCAGTACGTGCCATCTTAGAGCTTGGCGGCGTACAGGACATTCTGTCGAAATCTCTTGGTTCCAACAATCCTATTAACATGGTTCGCGCTACTATCGACGGATTAACTTCTTTGAAAACAGCAGAAGAAGTAGCTAAATTGCGTGGTAAGAGCGTCGAAGAATTGTTAGGATAAGGGGGGAAAGCAAATGGCCAAACAATTGGAAATTACCCTTAGCCGCAGCATGATCGGACGTCCGGAAGATCAGCGCGTAACAGTCCGTACACTTGGTTTGCATAAAATAAACCGTACGGTAGTAAAAGAAGACAATCCTGCAATCCGCGGTATGGTGAATAAAGTGTCTCACTTGCTGACGGTAAAAGAACTGGACCAATAAATCTCATTCCTAAATGACAGGGAGGTGGCATCATGAAACTCCACGAACTTCAGCCTGCAAAAGGCAAAAACAAACAGCGTAACCGTGTTGGCCGGGGACCGGCTTCCGGCAACGGCAAAACTTCCGGCCGCGGACATAAAGGACAGAACGCCCGTTCCGGCGGTGGTGTACGTCCAGGTTTTGAAGGTGGGCAAAACCCTATCTTCAAGCGTCTGCCAAAACGCGGCTTTACGAACATTAATCGTAAAGACTATGCTATTGTAAATGTGGAAACGCTCAACAGCTTCGACAATGGTACAACAATTACTCCAGAGACGTTGCTTGAAAAAGGCGTAATCAGCAAATACAAAGATGGCGTGAAAATTCTAGGCAACGGCAAGTTGGAGAAAGAGCTTCAAGTGCACGCGAACAAGTTCTCTGCTTCAGCAGTGCAAGCAATTGAAGCAGCGGGCGGAAAAACCGAGGTGGTCTAATGTTCCGCACGATTATCAACATGTTTCGTGTGAGTGACATTCGAAACAAGGTGTTGTTCACCTTAGTCATGTTGATTATATTTCGGATCGGAAGTTTTATTCCGGTGCCTGGGACAAACCGTCAGGTGCTGAATTTCTCTGATGAAGCAAGTGCATTTGGCTTTTTGAACACGTTTGGAGGCGGGGCGCTGTCGCAGTATTCCATATTTGCGATGGGCGTCATGCCATACATTACCGCTTCAATTGTGGTACAATTGCTTCGTATGGACGTTGTGCCTAAATTTTCGGAATGGGCAAAACAGGGGGAAACAGGAAGACGGAAACTGAATCAGTTCACCCGTTATTTCACTATTGTTCTTGCATTTGTTCAGGGACTTGGAATGTCTGTTGGGTTTAACAACTATTTTCCAGGCCTTATTCCGAACCCAAATGTTGCTAAATATATATTTATTGCGTTGATAATGACAGCCGGCACGGCTTTTTTAATGTGGCTTGGTGAGCAAATCACTGCAAAAGGTGTGGGGAACGGTATCTCTATCCTGATCTTTGCCGGTATTGCGGCGGGTATTCCTAATGGGATCAACCAAATTTATGCAACGCAGATCCAGGATGCTGGCGGAGAGTTATATATAGGCATTATCACTATAGCGCTTCTGGCAGTAGCAGTTCTTGCTATTATTGTAGGCGTCATTTTTGTACAGCAGGCGCTGCGCAAAATTCCTATTCAATATGCAAAACGAACTGTTGGACGGAGCCCGGTTGGCGGACAGTCCACACACCTTCCTTTAAAAGTGAACGCTGCAGGGGTTATCCCGGTTATTTTTGCGTTGGCATTATTTATTTTTCCGCCGACAGCAGCAAGCTTTATTGGTGAGGAAAATGCGATTGCCAACTGGATTGTAAATAACTTTGATTATACGCAGCCTATAGGAATGGTCGTATATGCAGCTTTAATCATTGCGTTTACGTACTTTTATGCCTTTGTCCAGGTGAATCCCGAACAAATGACGGAGAACCTGAAAAAGCAGGGTGGCTACATTCCTGGCATACGCCCAGGGTTTGCCACTGAAAAGTACATCCGGCGGACGCTTTACAGGCTTACATTTGTCGGAGCCCTGTTTTTAACCGTGGTTGCCATCATTCCAGTCTTTTTCATCACACAGATGGGTCTCCCACAGTCGATTCAAATTGGCGGCACAGGCCTTCTAATCGTTGTAGGGGTAGCTTTGGAAACGATGAAGCAAGTAGAAAGCCAGTTAGTTAAACGGAACTATCGCGGTTTCATTAAATAGAATTGGCCTCGAAGATGAAGCTCGCCTATGCCGCTTCCCTTCGGGTAAAATAGTCGTTGGAGGAGATAGCGTGAATCTGATATTGATGGGGCTGCCGGGTGCTGGAAAAGGCACGCAGGCTGCAACAATTAGTGAAGAATACAATATTCCCCACATTTCTACTGGGGACATGTTCCGCACAGCCATTAAAGAAGAGACCGAGCTTGGCAGACAGGCAAAGTCTTACATGGATGCTGGTGATTTAGTTCCAGATGAAGTCACAAACGGTATTGTTGAAGAACGTTTGCAAAAAGAAGACTGCCGAAACGGATTCTTGCTCGATGGTTTTCCTAGAACTCCGGCACAAGCCGGGGCATTGGAAAAAATGCTTTCGGATATGGGCAGGCAGCTTGACTACGTACTGAACATTGATGTTCCAAAAGAAAAACTTGAAGAACGTCTTACCGGCCGTCGCGTTTCCCCTTCCTCCGGCAGAACGTATCATGTTATTTACAACCCGCCGAAGCAGGAAGGCGTTGATGATGTAGATGGAAGTGAACTTGTTCAGCGCGATGATGATAAACCAGAAACGGTTAAGCGCCGTTTGGAAGTAAACATTGAACAACAGCAGCCGTTGATTGATTTCTATAAAGAAAAAGGATATCTCCGTAACATCGATGGAGATCAGGATATAGATAACGTATTTCATGACATTGAAGCACTCTTGAAAGACCTTCGTGCATGATTGTTTGTAAAAAGGGTCGGAAACTCGTTATAATACGGGAAGTGCGATGTGGCAGCAACGTTTCATGATTAACTATGAAACTGCTTATCGGATGCGATCCGGGAACATGATGCAATACCATCATTTTAGGGGTACACTGAATTTGCCTAGAGCAAACACGTATACACCCTCTCCGATGGTTGGACAGCCCAGGCCGTGTAAAACAGCAGCCAGGTTGCTAAATCCTAACGAAGCCTAAGGAAAAGAGGATGCATGCATGAAAGATTCGGAGTCAAGGCGACCCGATCTGGGACAAATCGTTCGAGTGACCCGGGGGCGTGAAGCTGGTCAGTACGCGGTAGTAATTGGCGTGCTGGACGATAAGTTTCTCATGTTGGCTGACGGGGAAAGACGAAAGTTCGATCGGGGAAAGAAGAAAAACACGTCCCACGTAGAATTACTTTCGTATATTTCGCCGGAAGTACAGTCAAGTTTAACTGAGACCGGTCGAGTGACTAACGCGAAAATCCGGCACGCTCTTTACACCTTTTTTGAACAAGAAGCCTTATTTGAAAAGGAGAATTAATTCATGGCCAAAGATGATGTTATTGAAATGGAAGGCACGGTCATTGAACCTCTTCCAAACGCTATGTTTCGTGTTGAGCTTGAAAATGGACACAAAATTTTAGCGCATGTTTCCGGCAAAATCCGTATGCATTTCATCCGGATTCTCCCGGGTGATAAAGTAACTGTAGAAATTTCACCGTACGATCTTTCCCGCGGGCGTATTACGTACCGCTATAAATAGACCCGCAGAGTTATTCTTGAGCACTCTTACCAATGCATGGCATGCATGCAGTGAAGGAGGTAAATGGAAATGAAAGTAAGACCTTCCGTTAAAAAGATTTGTGACAATTGTAAAGTTATTCGCCGTAAAGGTTCGGTAATGGTAATTTGCTCGAACCCGAAGCATAAACAAAGACAAGGATAATAAAAAGGAGGTGCCCGCATGGCACGTGTTGCAGGAGTAGATATTCCGCGCGATAAGCGTATTGCTATTTCACTCACTTACGTATACGGCATTGGCAAGTCGCTTGCAGTGACAGTTCTGAATGAAGCTGATGTTGACCAGAACACCCGCGTACGTGATTTAACAGAAGACGAGCTGGCCCGTATCCGTACGGCTATTGATAACAATCATACGGTAGAAGGGGATCTTCGCCGTGAAACTTCCCTCGATATCAAACGCTTGATGGAAATCGGAAGCTATCGTGGAATTCGTCACCGCCGTGGGCTGCCGCTTCGCGGACAAAACACGAAAAACAATTCCCGTACCCGTAAAGGCCCGCGTCGTACAGTAGCAAACAAACGCAAATAATTTATTTATAAAGGAGGTTACCTATTATGGCAAAAACAAAGTCGAACGCACCACGTAAACGCCGCCAGCGCAAGAATATAGAGTCGGGTGTGGCTCATATCCGCTCGACGTTTAACAACACGATTGTAAACATTACGGACGTGCAGGGAAACACACTTGCATGGGCAAGCGCTGGAGTGCTTGGTTTCAAAGGCTCCCGTAAGTCCACTCCGTTCGCAGCTCAAATGACTGCAGAGACAGCAACAAAAGCTGCGATGGAACACGGATTGAAAAGCGTAGAAGTTACAGTGAAGGGTCCAGGAGCTGGACGTGAAGCTGCAATTCGTTCTCTTCAGGCAACCGGGGTAGAAGTTACGGTCATTCGTGATGTAACGCCAGTCCCTCATAACGGGTGCCGCCCGCCAAAACGTCCACGTGCATAACTGAAAGCGAACATGACTATTGCAAAGGATGCAGGTTAGAAGGAGTGCTTTTTCAGTCCGCTTTCCTGTTTTCCTTATTTCCGGCACCGGCTGCCGGATGTACGACGTTTGAAGGAGGGTACGCAAACAAATGATCGAAATTGAAAAGCCTAACATTGAAGCGGTCGAAGTGAGCGAGGATGCCAAGTTTGGCAAATTTGTTGTTGAACCATTGGAACGTGGTTATGGTACTACCCTGGGGAATTCCCTGCGTCGTATTCTCTTATCTTCGTTACCGGGAGCAGCAGTTTCTACGGTTCAGATCGATGGAGTTCTTCATGAGTTTTCTACGATTGAAGGCGTACTTGAAGACGTAACAACCATTATTTTGAATTTGAAAAAGCTTGCTTTAAAAGTGTACTCTGATGATGAAAAAGTGCTCGAGGTGGACGTGCAGGGAGAAGGTACAGTAACTGCTCGTGACATTACGCATGACAGCGACGTGGAAATCCTGAATCCGGATCTTCACATTGCCACATTATCAAAAAACGCCAATTTGCATATGCGCCTTACCGCTCATCGCGGGCGCGGCTATGTCCCGGCTGAAGGAAACAACAGCGACGACCTTCCAATTGGTGTTATTCCTATTGATTCTATTTATACGCCAGTAGAGCGTGTGAATTACCAGGTGGAGAATACTCGTGTCGGACAAATTACCAACTATGATAAGTTAACGTTGGACGTTTGGACAGACGGAAGCATCCGTCCCGAAGAAGCAGTATCGCTTGGGGCAAAAATTATGAATGAGCATTTGAATATCTTTATCGGGTTGACCGACCAAGCACAGAATGCGGAAATTATGGTGGAAAAAGAGGAAGACCAAAAAGAAAAAGTACTTGAAATGACGATTGAAGAACTTGATCTTTCGGTGCGTTCCTACAACTGCCTGAAACGCGCTGGTATCAATACTGTGCAGGAACTGACGCAAAAGTCAGAGGAAGATATGATGAAAGTCCGGAACCTCGGGCGCAAATCGCTGGAAGAAGTTCAGGAAAAATTAGGTGAACTCGGCCTCGGTTTACGCGAAGAGGACTAAGCATAAATACTTGTTTGATTAAAGGAGGGAATTGTAATGCCATACTCAAAGCTTGGACGCGACACGTCGGCAAGAAAAGCACTCTTTCGTGATTTGACGACCGACCTTATTATTAACGGCCGGATTGAAACTACTCACGCTAAAGCAAAAGAGGTACAGCCGATCGCAGAAAAAATTATTACTCTCGGAAAACGTGGAGATTTGCACGCCCGCCGTCAGGCCGCTGCATTTGTCCGCAAGGAGACAGCTAATGAAGAAGGACAGGATGCTGTTCAAAAATTGTTCTCTGAAATTGGCCCTCGTTATGAAGACCGTCAAGGCGGCTACACGCGCGTACTGAAACTTGGACCGCGCCGTGGGGATGCTGCTGAAATGGCTATCATCGAACTTGTATAAACGGGAAGTCCTCGTTTATACATTTCTTTCATTTGCAAATGAAGGTTATAGGTAAAAGAGGCAGGACGATGTCTGTAAAGACTGCGTCTTGCTTTTTTTCTATGTAAAAATTGAACATTAAAGGGAGGGGAGAGGGCATGGCAATTATTGAACTCCGGGAGCTCGAGTATCAATACGAAGAGAGTGATGAAAAGGTATTAAAAGGATTAACCAAAGATGTCCATCGCGGGGAATGGCTTTCAATTATAGGAGCTAACGGTTCTGGAAAATCAACACTCTCCCGTCTTTTTAATGGCCTGTCTCAGCCAACAGAGGGCTCAGTGCATGTGTTAGGAAAAAACACCGCGGATGATAAGGCTTTGCAAATGATTCGGCAGGAGGTTGGGATGGTTTTTCAAAACCCGGAGCACCAGTTTGTGGCGCCGACAGTGCGTGACGATATTGCTTTTGGCATGGAAAACGCTGGTGTTCCGCGTGAAGTGATGCTTGAACGAATTAAGGAAGTCAGCCAATGGGTAAACATTGAACACATTTTACATATGGAGCCGCACCGTCTGTCCGGAGGCCAGAAGCAACGGGCAGCGATAGCTGGGATCCTTGCTTTGCGGCCGCAGGTAATGGTGTTTGATGAATCAACCTCGATGCTTGATCCAAACGGCAGAAAAGAAATTTTGGAAACAATGAGCCGGCTGTGCCGTGAATCAGGTATTACTATTATCTCCATTACGCATTATCTCGAAGAAGCTTTTAAGTCTGATCGTATTTGGTTCATGAAAGCAGGGCGTATCGAAAAAGATATTACGACAAAAAACATTCCAGATCAGCTGGAATGGATGGAAGCGGAAGGGATGCCACTTCCCTATAAATACCAGCTCTATCAGGAAGTAAAGAAGCGGAGAATCGATATGCGAACGCTCCGTACCATGGTTGAAGGAGAGTAGCAGCATGGATGTGAATTTTCAGGAAGTAAGCCATGTGTACATGCAAAAAACGCCTTTTGAAACACTGGCACTTAAAAACGTAAATGCGTATTTTCGTGCTTCTTCAGTAACAGCTGTAATAGGGCGTACAGGATCGGGGAAATCGACGCTCGTGCAGCATATCAATGGGCTGTTGAAGCCTTCCGCAGGAGTGGTGAGCGTAGGAGAACATCATCTCGAAGCCAAAACAAAACGGAAAACAGTCAAAGCGGTGCGGAGTCATGTCGGCATGGTATTTCAGTATCCTGAACATCAGCTGTTCGAGGAAACGGTGGAAAAGGATTTGTTGTTTGGGCCGAAAAATAAAGGGATGGATGTAGCGGAAATCCAAAAGAAGCTTCCAGAGCTACTGCAGCAGGTGGGGCTCAGTGAGTCACTGCTCAAGCGCTCCCCGTTCGAGCTGAGCGGGGGCCAGATGCGGCGGGTCGCAATTGCTGGAGTGCTTGCCACCAATCCGGATATTCTTATTTTGGATGAACCAACCGCGGGGCTCGATCCCCAGGGACAAAAAGAAATCCTGAAACTGTTTATGAATTGGCAGCGTACGTATCAGCCGACCACAATCATGATTACACATCAAATGGAAGAAGCGGCCGCCTTTGCTGAGTATATGTACGTGATGGAGGATGCAGAGATCAAAATGCAGGGAGAGCCCGAAACTATTTATGCCCAGCGGAAAAAGCTGCAGGAGATGGATCTGGATATTCCGGAACAGGTACAGGTGCTCCAACAAATTGAACAGGACAGCGGCATCCGTTTTCCGCATTATCAGCTTTCTCCGGCCGAAGCTGCTGATTATTGGCGGCGGGCGGTTCAGAATGGAGGGGTGCCGCGTGTTTGAAAATGTTATTATTGGCCAGTACCTGCCCGGGCGCTCCTATCTCCATCACATGGACCCCCGGGCGAAAATTGCCGCCGTTGTTTTTTTAATTATTGTTATTTTTCTTGTGAACAGCTGGCACGGGTACGCGCTTTTTGGAGGTGCAGCGATAGCCGTTTATTTTCTCTCGGGGGTGCCGTTTCGGTATATTCGCAAGGGGATGTTTCCTGTATTCATTTTAGTAATATTAACTTTCTTTCTGCATGCTTTTTTCACAAGAGACGGCGAGGTGCTTTTTTCTATTGGTATGTTTTCTTTTTATGAGGAAGGCATCCGTCAGGGATTGTTTATTTCTCTACGTCTGCTGCTGCTCGTATACTTTACATCGCTCTTAACGCTGACGACAAGCCCGATTGACCTTACAGATGCACTGGAGCAAATGTTCTCCCCACTCGAGCGCTTTAAGTTTCCCGCCTACGATGTAGCGATGATGATGTCGATTGCGATCCGGTTTATTCCTACGCTGCTGCAGGAAACAGAAAAAATTATTAAAGCCCAGACGGCCCGCGGTGCTGACTTCAACAAAGGCTCCATGCGGGACCGGATGCAGGCGTTTGTTTCACTTTTGGTGCCGTTATTTGTACGTGCTTTCCGCCGGGCGGAAGATTTAGCCTATGCTATGGAGGCCCGCGGCTATAACGGAGGCGAAGGACGCACCAAACTTCGTCTGCTCGTGTGGGGATGGCGGGATACTTTGTGTTGTTGCCTGATCGCGGTGTTTGGAGTTATTTTATTGTTTTTACGCCAGTAATTGAAAGGAGGAGAGCCCGGTGCCGAGAGTGAAAGCAACAGTGGCGTATGATGGTACGTTTTTTGAAGGCTGGCAGGTGCAGCCGGGACGCCGGACCGTCCAGCGAGAAATCGAAGAGGCGCTGCAGAAAATGCATAAAGGAGTTCACGTGCCAATTCATGCTTCGGGAAGGACGGACTCAGGCGTGCACGCAAAAGGCCAGGTCTTCCACTTCGATTCTCCGCTGCAGCTGCCGGAGCATAAATGGGGGAAGGCCCTCGAAACTTTTCTGCCAAAAGATATCCACGTCTGGCACTCTGTGTATGCCGATGACGATTTTCACGCACGTTTTGACGCGGTGGAAAAAGAGTACCGGTACTGTGTGCTGCTACGTAAAGAAAGGGACGTCTTCCGCCGGAACCATGCTTTTTATTACCCTTATCCTACAGATGTGGAAGCCGTGCAGAGGGCTGCCTACTACATTAAAGGAGAGCACGACTTTTCTTCCTTTTGTGCTTCCAATACTGATGTAACAGAGAAGACCCGGACAGTGTATGAAGCCGAGGCCAGGCTTGAGGGAGACGAGCTGTGGTTTACGTTCCGCGGGTCAGGCTTTTTGTACAATATGATTCGTATTGCTGTAGGGACGCTTCTTGAGGTGGGGAAAGGGAATCGCCATCCAGAGGAAATAAAAACTATTATTGAATCAAAAGAGCGTGCGGCTGCGGGTAACACGGCCCCCGGCCATGGGCTGTATCTATGGCGGGTAAATTACTGACAGTTAAAGTTGTGCGTTAACAGTCTTTTTAGGTCAGTTGAAAGCTTATTTGGCTCTGGAGGAAATTGACTACAAAAAAACAACGTTTCCTGGTGTTTTAACATTGACATTTGGTCCCTGTTATTATACGATGTTATTTGGCATTTCACGTCCCACTGCCCCGGGATACGGAATGATGAGCGTAAATAAGACAAGTGATCGATGATATAATCGGCAGAGAATTGATTTAGGAGGGAAACAACTATGCGTACGACATACATGGCTAAGCCAGGCGAGGTAGAACGCAAATGGTACGTAGTAGACGCACAAGGCCAGACACTCGGACGTCTTGCCAGTGAAGTCGCTGCAATCCTTCGCGGTAAAACTAAGCCACAATACACCCCGCACATTGACGTTGGCGATAATGTAATTATCATTAATGCAGAGAAAATTCACCTTACCGGGAAAAAGCTTTCTCAAAAGTATTATCACCGCCACAGCGGTTATCCGGGTGGACTGAGATCTACACGCGCAGACGACATGCGCCGTGAGAAACCAGAAAAAATGCTCGAAATTGCTATTAAAGGCATGCTTCCGAAAAACACTCTTGGCCGTGAACAAGGCAAGAAGTTATTCGTATACGAAGGTCCAGAGCACAAACATCACGCACAACAACCAGAAGAACTGCAACTGCGCGGTTAAAATAAAAGGAGGGACTACATTTGGCACAAGTACAATACTACGGTACTGGACGCCGGAAAAACTCATCGGCTAGAGTTTTTCTTGAGCCAGGCGATGGAAAAATCACTGTAAACGACCGTGAACTCGACGAGTATTTCAACCTTGAAACATTGAAACTCGTTGTAAAGCAGCCACTCGCTGCTACTGGCACGGAAGGTTCTTATGACATTAAAGTCACTGTAAGAGGCGGCGGCTTCACCGGCCAGGCTGGTGCGATCCGTCACGGAGTAGCACGCGCCCTCTTGAAAGTAGACCCGGATTTCCGTCCTACACTGAAATCTGAAGGCTACCTGACTCGTGATGCACGTATGAAAGAACGTAAAAAATACGGTCTCAAAGCAGCACGTCGTGCGCCACAGTTCTCGAAGCGTTAATTTCATCTCTTCACTCAAAACTCCTTCTGCATTCAGCAGAGGGAGTTTTTTTACCTGATTTGTTTATATGTAGAGAAAAGCGGCAGGTTATAGTTGTAAACGTTTGAAATCTGCTTCTTAAAAACGGTATGCTAGATACGGAATGTTTCCAATAGTTACAGTTATAGTCTAGAGAAGGAAGGTGTGCAATGTGATTACAGAAGAACAGGTGCGCGAAGCACTTCAGTCCATAGAAGATCCTGATTTGGGCAAGCCGATCGCTGAAACCGGTGGTATTCGCAGTATCAGTGTAAAAGAAGACAGCAAAGTGCGTTTAAAGATAGCATTGGCGAAAACAGGTACGCCTGAACAGATGCAGATGCAGCAGCAGGTGGTGGATACGATCAAAGAGGCTGGTGCTGACTCAGTAGGGCTCCGTTTTGAAACCCTTGAGCCCGAAGAAGTAGAAAAAGCCGGGGGTCTCAAAGGTGAAGAAGGGCCGAAGATTTTATCTGAGGATAATAAAACCCAGTTTATTACGATTGCCAGCGGAAAAGGCGGCGTTGGTAAATCTACGGTTACAGTAAACACTGCTGTAGCACTGGCTCGTGCCGGAAAAAAAGTGGGTATTATCGACGCAGACATTTACGGGTTCAGCGTACCGGACATGATGGGCATTGAAGAACGCCCGAAAGTTCAAGACGAGCGGATCTATCCGGTAGAACGTTTTGGAGTTAAAGTTATATCGATGGGATTCTTTGTGGAGGACAACGCTCCGGTGGTCTGGAGAGGCCCTATGCTTGGAAAAATGCTCAATAATTTCTTTAATGAAGTAGAGTGGGGCGATCTCGATTATCTATTGCTGGATCTTCCACCAGGCACAGGAGATGTGGCACTCGATGTTCACACTACCCTGCCTGAAAGCCAGGAAATCATTGTTACTACTCCGCATCCGACTGCAGCATTTGTAGCGGCCCGTGCCGGAGCGATGGCGATTAAAACCAACCACCGTGTATTAGGGATCATTGAGAATATGGCCTATTATGAAAGCCGCAGCGGTGAGAAAGAATACGTCTTTGGCGAAGGCGGGGCAGACCGTTTGGCTGACGAGTTAAAAGTCGGTATCCTAAGCCGGGTTCCCCTCGGGCAGCCGCTTGAAGACGATAGCGTGTTCGCTCCGTCAGTATATCAGCCGGAACACCCAATTGGTGAGCTGTATGATGAACTGGCATCGACTATTATGAAGAAAGTGCCGACTGAATAAAAGTTAATTGAAAAGAAGCCGCCTGCAGAAATTTGCAGGCGGCTTCTTTTTCTTTCTATTTATTATATTGAATAAGCTCTTCCATCGGCTGCTGGAGAGAAGGGACCGTATAAACATACTTAGAAGAAAACTCAGTTAACGGACTGATGTGAATGCTTTCAATTCCAAGGAGAACCCCGGGCATCACATCATTCATCAGGTTATCTCCGATGACCATTGTTTCCTGGGGATTCACCCGGTATTCTTCCATTAGCTGTTTGTAATGATCCTTCGTTTCTGCCGGCTTATTGGCGGAGGTAATTCTAGTGTAAGGAGGCAGCAGGTCTTGAAGATTTAATTGCTGCAAAATGGCTTCTGCATCTTCATCATCACTATTGGTAACTAACACCATCTGCTTACCGTTAGATTGGAGCCATTGCAGGCCGGATCGGAGTGAAGGCGTGTGGGACAACTGGAAAGCTTCAGATGACATATATGTTTTAGTTTCTACGTAAGCAGCATAGGCTTCTTCCTTCGAAACGCCAAAATGCCTGGCAGTAGCGTGGGGCGTCCACCATCCATCCCCAATAGCTATTTTTTTATCAAAATCGAATGGAAAGCCTGCATACTCTTTTTTCCATATAGAAGGGTCCATTTCTTTTCCGGACCAACTGACCACTTTGATTGGCTGGGCAGACACTGGATCGAGATAGAGCACCCGGTCTTTTTCTGCATCGTAAGCTGTACCTATCTGCAGAGCCCGTTCACCTTTTTGAACAGCGTCGTATTCGGTAAAGAACGTGGTCCTCTCTTTTTCTGGAATAAAAGCACCCAGTCGTTCAGCATAGTAGTCAAAGTGTTCAGTATCTTCATATAGCGTGCCATCCAGATCAAAGATTAATAATTCTTTATCGTTCCAGTGGATATCAGCCAATGGTCAATTCTCTCCTTTCTCCCTTACATACCACTAGAATAGCATAAAATCCGGCGCAATTAGTAATCAGAATAAAAAGGAAAGACCTATAAAAAAGGAGAGAAGGTAATAGATAATTGTACTTTAATTTATTTTTAAATTTTTTTAAAGAAATTATTAAAAATTGTTGACCGCTTAGAGCCACGGTGATATATTTATACATGCGCTTCCGAGAGAAGTGGAAAGCAACAACCGGAAATAATAAAATTTATAAATTGTTGTTGACTTTCATTTGCCTACTTGGTATGATATTAATTGTCGCTTTGAGCGGCAGATCGTTCTTTGAAAAGGAAAGACAAGCCAGAGCCCCAATCAAAAGCAACACTTTTTTAGGGCATCACTGATGCCACAGCATCAAACTTTTTACGGAGAGTTTGATCCTGGCTCAGGACGAACGCTGGCGGCGTGCCTAATACATG